>CAYXSA010000024.1:0-51149 GCA_964467315.1 uncultured Saprospiraceae bacterium
GTCATTCGTCATTCGTCATTCGTCATTCGTCATTCAAAGGCGCGGCTTGCCGCGCCCGCGTGAGGGATAGAAGCGAAACCAGCCGCCGCAGGCGGCTGATGTAGCGAATAGCCCGACCCCGCGCCGCGCCCTTTGCGCGGCATTGGCGGGGGCACGCCCCAAACAAAAAAAAGACCATCGAAGCACCCAAACCCGTGAGTAAAATACAATCCTTTTTGCGCCGCGTGCAGACGCAGGGGCAATTTTGGCTTTATGCCGCCGTGCTCGTCGCGCTCAATATAGCGTTTAGTTTTGTGCAGTGGGACTTTGATTTGACGACGGACGGGCGTTTCACGATGAACCCCGCCACCTATGAGCTCGTGGACGAAATCGACGAAACCATAACGGTAGAAATCTATCTGGAAGGTAAGCTGCCCGCCGCGCTCAAAGAGCTGCAAGACAAAACGCGGGAACTTTTGGAGCGTTTTCGCCGCCGAAATGAGCGCATAGAATACGTCTTTTTAGACCCCTACGCCACTGTGGACGGCGATACCAGCGCCAGCAGCAAAGGCGCGCCGACGACCTACCTCAAAGCGCTGGAGCAGAAAATGAAAATGTCGCGCCGCCCCGTGCGCCGCTTAGAAATCTCCATCGACAATGACGGCGTAAGGGAGCAATACAGCATCATGCCCGCCGCCGTCGTGCGCAAGGGCACGCAGGAGCAGATAATCGACCTCATGGAGTATACGCCTGGTGTAGATGTCGATTATAGCCGCGTCGAATACATCACGCCCGCCGTGAATATGCTCGAATACAAGTTCGCCAATGCCCTGCAAAAGCTGCTTTTGCGGCAGCGTCCGCGCATCGCTTTCCTCACGGGGCACGGCGAGATGGCGTTTCCGCATACCCAATCTTTGTGGGCAGAACTGCGCGAGCACAACGATGTAGCCTATGTAAATTTGGATTCTACCCTGCGCGTGGATACGCTCATCAACATACTTTTTATCGTGCGTCCCTTGCAGGCTTTGGGCGAAAAGCATCAATTTTTGATTGACCAATATGTGATGCAAGGCGGCAATGTGGTCTGGGCTATCGACCCGCTGGAAGTCGATATGGATAGCCTTGCCAAAATGGGCGTTTGGATACCTTATGACCGCCGTTTGGACATTACGAGCCTGCTTTTCAACTACGGCGCGCGCGTAAATGCCAACCTCGTCGCCGACCTTACCTGTAGCCAACTGCCCGTTATCGTGGGCGATGCAGGCGGACAGCCGCAGGTAAAGCTGCGTCCTTGGGTCTATCACCCCCGCGCTTTCCCCTACTCGCGCCCCGAAGAGCGGGAGCAGGGCACAGCGATACAGCACCCGATTGTGCGCAATTTGGACTATGTAGATACCCGCTATCCGAGCAGCATCGACACCGCCAAAACGCGTACTGCCATCAAAAAAACTGCCCTCCTACGCTCTTCGCGCTATAGCAAGGTGCAGTTTCCGCCGCTGGAAATCAATATCAACATGGCTAAAGCCAACATCGGGCAAGAGGCTTTCCCTATCGGCAAGGGCTACCAAAATATAGCCATGCTGCTGGAGGGCGAATTTGAATCGCATTTCCGCAATCGCATCTCTCCCGAAATGGAGCGCTCTTTCCGCGAGGCAGGGCGCGAAATTTTGCTCAAAAGCCGCCGCCCCTCCAAAATGATAGTCATTAGCGATGCCGATATTTTGCGCGGCGAGGTCATACGCGGCGAAATGCAGCCCATCGGCTTCAATAAATTCGAGAATTATCAGTACGGCAACCGCGATTTTATCCTCAACTGCGTCGAATATCTCTTAGACAACAAAGGCATTTTGGCAGCCCGCAACAAGGAGCTAAAAATGCGCGTACTCGACCGCGAGCGCTTTTTCCTCGAAAAACAACAATGGTGGTTCCTCAATCTGGGGCTGCCCCTGATTTTACTCGCCATCTTCGGCTTCGTCTACAACTGGCTGCGCCTGCGCAGATACGCAAGATGAGAATAACTTCTAATAATGACGAATGACGAATGACGATTATGTACTTTATGTATATGCTTGACTATCAATGGCTTATGCGCAACATTCGTCATTCGTCATTATGGCGTGCCCCTGCTCCCCGCGCCGCAAAATTGCGGCGCTTAAAGGTCGCAGGGTCGGGCTATGCGGGGCGAAAACATCGCCCAAATGGGCGAACGCCGAAGGCATCCCCGTAGGGAATGTTTATTCGCCCCTACTATCCCTCACGCGAATTTTGCCCCCGCGCCGCAAAGGGCGGCGCTTGCGGTATACCTTATTTATAGATTTTTTCACTTTTCACTTTTCACTTTTCACTTTTCACTTTTCACTTTTATCAAGCCGTAGACGAGGCTATCCTCTATGCGTCCGTGCTTGAAGTAGTGTTCTCGCAAATGTCCTTCTTTGAGGAAGCCCAAGCGCTCGACGAGTCGGAGGGAGGCGAGATTTTCGGGACCGATGAAGGCTTCTATGCGATGTAGTTGCAGGGTCTCGAAGCCGTAGCGTAGCACAAAAGGGAGGACTTCCGACATATAGCCTTTGCCCCAGTGGGCGGTATCGCGCAGTCCGTAGCCGATTTCTGCGCGTCGGTGTTCGATGTACCAGCTATGAAAGCCGCACCAGCCTATATTTTTGCCGCTTTGGGGTTCGAGGATATGAAAAACGCGAAAAAATCTATTGTAAGTTGCCACGCCTTTTTTGGCTTTTGCGCGTTCTGCTGCGATTTCTTCTTCGCTGCTTAAGCCAAAAAATAGCGCCAGCTCGCTGTCGCTGCTGGCGCTATTTAGGATTTGCAGATGTTGCTCATCATCGAGCAAGCGCAAACGCAGGCGCGGAGTGTCGATATATAGAAACTCCATGTATGCGATGTTTGTGTTTAGCGGGTGCTATTGAAATCTGCACTTTCAAAGTCGCCGTCGGATTCGCCGAAGGCGTAATTGGCTGCGGGGATTTTATAACCAGCAGGCACGACGTACATGTGCACTTTGCTGGCGGCGAAGGCACTAACCTTTACCATATTGCCTTGATTGCCGCCTAAGACGAGGATATTATTCCCTTTTTTGCCGACTACGAAGCCAACGTGTCCTTTGCCACCGCCGTAAGAAAATACGGCTATAGCACCATAGGCGGGAGTTTTCCCATCTTTTATTGGTGCTTTGCCTGGTATTTTTGTTTCGGTTTTTTCTCCGAAGTTCGCCCAAGCTACAGCGCCTGCGCTAGCAAAACCGCCGCCTACGCCTGCCTTTTTCATAACCCAAGTTACGAAAGAGGCGCACCAAGGGGTTTCGTCATCTTTGAAGCCGCCTGTGGTGGCGTGGTATTCGAGTACGCGGGGATTGTGTTTTTTACCGACGATTTCCGCAACGCCTGTTTCGCCTTCTGCGACGGCGAGCCAGTTGGGTTTTTCCATCTTGCCGACGGGAGTGGGCGTGGGTTTGGGTTCAGGTTTTACGATGAGTACCGCCCAAGTTTTGCCGTTGGGGTCTATGCGTCCGTCAGGTTTGCTATTGCCGTTGCTTTCTTGGAGTTTGACAATAGCGTTTTCCAATGCGGGCGAGATTTTGCCGTCTACGGGGAATTTGCCGCCATGATTGGTATTGAGGTGTTGTTGGACGGCGGCGATGTCTGCCATTTCGTTTTTGCCACCTTTGCCTACAGAGCCTGTAATCATGCCTTTGGTGGGTACGAGCCCTGGCACAACGGGGTCGTTGCTGAAGGGTTTTTCTTCGACGGGGGTAACAGGAGCAACGGCGGCTTTATTGAGTAGTCCCCAAGTTTTGCCATTGGGGTCGATGCGTCCGTCGGGTTTGGTGCTACCGCCAGCGGTTTGGAGGGCTTTGATAGCGGCTATGAGTTCTGCGCCTGCTTTACCGTCGATAGCGAAGGATTTTTTATGGTTTTTGTTGAAAAGGGTTTGTACGGCAGCCACGTCGGCGGCTACGTTTTTGCCGCCTTCGCCGACAGAGTCCGTTATCATGCCGTTGGTCGGGGTAACAACTACGGGAGCGGGGGGCGTTTCTTTGCCAGGTGCAGCGCCAGCGGAGAGGGCTTGCCAAGATTTTCCGCCTGGGTCTATGCGTCCGTCGGGGGAGCTAAGTTTGACTACTTTTTCTTGAAATTGTTTGATAGCGGCGATGGTTTTCGGTCCGATTTTGCCGTCTTCGGATACGCCAAGTTTGTATTTGCTATTGAGTAGTTTTTGTACGATGGTAACATCGGCTGCATCGTTTTTGCCGCCTTCGCCTACGGAGGCTTTGATGACATTGCCTGCGGGAGCGGGCGTGGGGGTAGTGGTTTTGGCTATTACAGATTTGTATTCTGTGGCTAAAGCGGCAAGGCGCAGCTTGAGTTGCTCTAAAGTTTCCATGTGCGGCAGTGTGATATTTTTATTTTATACGAATGTGCAATTTTATACAGGGCGCAATATATAGCTTTTTCTTTGATTGTGCAAGTGGGGCGTATTTTTAAGCTGTATAATTCTTAATTCTCGGACGAAGGGTAGCGCCCGCGCCCGCGCCCCCTTTGGGCGCGGGGCGAGCCGCCTGAGGGATAGTAGGGGCGCATCAACATTCGCCCCTGTAGGGGCGATGGTGAAACGCCCCAAATAGCCCGACCCCAGCCCCCTTTTTGGGGCTGGGGGCAGGCCCCCTACATTAAGAAAACAACAAATCGTCATTTGTCATTCGTAATTCGTCATTCTTAATTCGCAACTAATCGCTATCTTTGCGGGCTTCAAAATCGGGGCTTGTAGAAATTCTTGTTTTTGTGAACTACCAATGAAAAAGGGTATGGTTATTTTTAGACTTATGTACGCGCTGCTGCTCTCCGTTGCGTCGGCTTCTTGGCTGATGGCGCAAACGGCGACGGTAAGCGGGGTTATTCAGGACGTTTCGACGCAAAAACCGCTCGAAGGCTTAACGGTGGAGATAGCCGATAAGACGGCGACGACGGATGCAGCGGGCGCATTTAGCTTGCAAGAAGTGCCTTGGGGTACGCATCAAATGCAAATTTCGAGCGACGATTTTCAGGCACGTCCCCGCACTGTAGAGGTGCAAGCGGCGGTAGTGGACTTGGGTATGATGCCTATTACGCCCGTAACGCCTGGACAGCAAAACCTATCAGGTGAAGACCTCATACCGAGTGTTGCCGCCAATGAGGACGACGAGCGCGGCAGCAATACGACCCAAAACATTTCGGGTATATTGACGGCTTCGCGCGATGTATTTGTGTCGACGACGGCTTTTGTTTTCGGTCCTATGCGTTTCCGCCAACGCGGCTACGACCCCGAAAATACCAGCGTTTTTATGAATGGTGTACCCATGAATGACATCGAATCGGGCAATCCCGTTTGGAGTTTGTTCGGCGGCTTAAACGACGTAATGCGCAGCCGCGAAATTAGCTACGGCTTGCAGCCTTTGTCCTTTTCTTATGGCACCATCGGCGGCGGCAGCAACATTGATGCCCGCGCCAGCAAGCAGCGCAAGCAACTGCGGGTATCTTATTCGCTCTCCAACCGCTCTTATTTTCATCGTTTGATGCTCACTTATAGCACGGGTGTACTGGCTAATGGGTGGGCATTTTCTTTTTCTGCCTCTCGGCGCTGGGCGGGCGAAGGCTATGTGCCTGGTACTTATTACGATAGCTGGGCATACTACGCATCAGCAGAAAAGCGCATCGGCAAGCACTCGATTGCTTTCACGACCTTAGGCACGCCTACCGCTCGCGGCGGCAATACGCCTACCTTCCAAGAGGTGTACGACCTTGCAGGCAGCAATTTTTACAACCCCCAATGGGGCTGGCAAAATGGCGAAAAACGCAATGCCCGCGTTTCTACCCTGCATCAACCCCTGTTTATCCTGACGCATGAGTTTCAGATTGACAAAAAATCTATGCTCACGACAGCAGCCTCCTTCCAATTTGGACGCAATGGCGTTACCGCTTTGGACTGGTACGGTGCCGCCGACCCCCGCCCCGACTACTATCGCCGTTTGCCCTCCTATTATGCAGGCGATGGGCAGCCCGATGCAGCCGCAGCCCTCACGCAGTACTACCAAGATAATCCCGATGCGATGCAAATCGATTGGCACGGTATGTACAATGCCAACCGCAATAGCTACAGCAGCGTCGGCGATGCCAATGGCGTAGCAGGCGACACCGTTAGCGGCAATCGCGCCCGTTATATCATCACCGACCGCCGTACAGATGTCAAAAAATTCTACTTCAATTCCGCTTACCAAAACGATATAAGCGACCAGCTTACCGTCAATGCGGGACTAAGCTACCAGTGGGAAAGCTCGCGCAACTACCAAGCTATCGACGACCTTTTGGGCGCTGATTTCTATGTCGATATCGACCGCTTCGCAGAGCGCGACTCCGCCAGCACCAACCCCGATTTTGCGCAAAACGACCTCGATAACCCCAATGCTATCCTCAAAGTAGGCGATACTTATGGCTACGATTACCGCTCGCAAGTGCATGTAGCTCGTACTTGGGGGCAGGCGATTTATAAGCTCACCAAATGGGAGTTTTTCGCCGCCTTAGAGCTAAGTTATACCAGCTTTTGGCGCGATGGCTTGCGCCGCAATGGCAAGTATCCCGACAACTCTTTCGGCAAATCCGAAACACAAAATTTCTTCAATTACGCAGCCAAAGGCGGCGTTACCTACAAAATCGACGGACGCAATTACCTGTATGCCAACGGTTCGTATATGACGCGCGCGCCTTATTTCCGCGACTCTTACATAGCGCCCCGCGTGCGCGACCAGACTATCGACGGCTTGGGCAGTGAGCGCATCAGTTCCGTAGAAGGCGGCTATATGCTCAAATCGCCCAAACTAAGCGCCCGCGTAGGCGGCTATTTTACCAACTTCGCCAACCAGTTTTACAATCGCTCCTTTTTCCTCGATAATGCACTCACCACGCAGGACGGCGACGCTACGGGCGGTTTCGTAAACTACATCATGAAAGGCATCAACCGCCAACATACAGGCTTAGAACTCGCCGTAGAAGGCAAGGTGCTCCCAGGTCTGACCTTACGCGCCGTCGCCGCCATCGGGCAGGCAATCTATACCAATCGCCCCGAAGTTTCTATTTACTTAGACAATGCGCCCCAAGCCGTTTTGGCAAATCGCACCGTTTATATCAAAAACTATAATGTCGCCGCAGGTCCGCAAGAAGCCTATACCTTCGGCATCAATTACAGCGGCAAACAGTTCTATTTTTTGAGCCTCAATTTCAACTATTATCGCAATAATTGGATTGACATCAACCCCGACCGCCGCACGATGGAAGCCCTCGCTTACGTCGAAAGCCCCGAACATCAGCAAAATTTTGTGCTGCCCGACTCCGACTTGGGTCGCGCTATCTTGGCGCAGCAAAAAGCGCCCGATGCCTTCACGATGGACTTTTTCGGCGGCAAATCCTTCCGCATCGCCCCCAAAAAAGGCAAGCCTTTCTTCATCTACATCAATGCGGGCGTGAATAACATACTCAACAACCGCAACATCGTCGCCTTCGGCTTCGAGCAACTGCGCTTCGATTACGAGGACAAAAACGTCGACAAGTTCCCGCCGCGCTACTCGTACAACTTCGGCATCAACTATTTTGTAAACGTTTCCCTACGTTTCTAAATTTTATTTTTTGGGGCGTGCCCGCGCCGCTAAAAAGGCGGCGCGGTCGGGCTGTCTGAGCCGTAGCATGCTACGGCTCTACCCATCCCTCACGCAAAAAAGCGCGCCCCAAAGGAGGGCGCGCCCTCCTTCATTCAAGCCTCCTCTTTCTTCCAAACGTTATATATACATACAAGCTATGTTTCCCACTGCAACTATGTTTTCAAGGCTGTTTTTGCTCGCCTTGTCGGCGACGCTTCTATTTGCTGGCTGCAAAAAAGAATACGACGAGCCACCCGTAGAGGAGTACCCCAGCCTCACTGCCAACACGACCATCGCCGACTTGGTTATACGCCATACCGTTGGTCTGCCTGCTGATAGTATCAATACCGATATTATCATCGAAGGCATCGTGGTCGCCGACGACCGCAGCGGCAATTTCTACAAAAACATCGTCATTCAAGACGCTACAGGCGGCGTGCAAATCCGCGTCGACGCTACCAGCTACTACACCAAATACCCCATCGGGCGCAAAGTCTGGGTCAAATGCAATGGTCTCTTTATAGGCGACTATAGCGGCGTGCCCCAAATCAGCTTCGACCCCGCAGGCTCCGCCATTCCCGAAAGCCTCGTTTCCGAATACGTCGTAGGCGGTGAGCGCAACCAAACCATCACCCCCAATGTCCGCCGCATCGAAAACCTGACCCGCGCCGACCTCAATACGCTGGTGCGTATCGATAGCGTGCAGTTCGCCACAGCAGATGCCAATCAATATTACTCCGACCCCATCGGTCGCGTAACCACCAATCGCACCATCTTGGCTTGCAATGGCGGTAGAGCTCTCCTGCGCACCAGCGGTTACGCCGAATTTGCCGCCCAACGCACCCCACAGGGTAGCGGCTCTATTACTGTAGTCGTCGGCGAATTCAATGGCGAAAAACAACTCTTTATCCGCGAATTGACAGACCTGTCTATGACAGGCGAGCGCTGCAATGTCGGCGCAGGCGGTCCGCCCATCACCATCGGCGACCTGCGCGCACTCTATACAGGCAGCGCCGTTATGCCCCCCTCTCGCACCCTGCGCGGTATGGTCATCTCCGACCGCTTAGGCAATAACTGGGACAGCCGCACGCTCGTTATCCAAGACGCAACGGCAGGCATCACCCTCCGCCTCACAGACCCGCACTCGCTCAACGTAGGCGACGAGGTAGAAATCGCCATCGGCGACGATAGCATCAAAACCTTCAACGGCTTACTCCAGCTCTACACCGCTACAGGCAACATTCAGCTCGTTTCGCTCGGCAATACGCCCACTGCACAAGTCGTAACCATAGCCGACTACCTCGCCAACCAATCTACCTACGAGTCTATGCTGCTCGAAATCCAAAACGCTACCCTTAGCGGTGGCGCTACCTTTAGCGGCTCGCGCACAGTTACCGATGCCACAGGCAATACTATCTATTATACTCGCTCGGCGGCTACTTTTGCCTCTACTTCGCTGCCTACAGGCAATGTTACCGTGAAAGCCGTAGCAGGCAATTTTAATGGCGCTCAACTGCTGCCCCGCAATGCCAACGACGTAACAGGCGGCACCGTTGTAGTCCCCACACTCGAAGCCATCGCAGACGTTCGCGCCCTACACACAGG
The DNA here is from genome assembly GCA_964467315.1 of uncultured Saprospiraceae bacterium. GTDB lineage: Bacteria > Bacteroidota > Bacteroidia > Chitinophagales > Saprospiraceae > JAAFIM01. Next base: position 9,263 of record CAYXSA010000024.1, read on the forward strand.
CAGCAACGTAACCATCGGCAACGTCAAAATACGCGGTATCGTCATCTCCGACCGCGCAGGCGCTAACTGGGACACCCGCAATGTGGTCATACAGGAAGCAGGCGTAGGCGGCGCGGGTATACTCGTCCGCTTTGATGCAGCGCACTCGCTCGATATGGGCGATGATGTAGAAATCAACGTCAGCGGCGGCACGATTACCCTATTCAGCGGATTGATGCAAATACAGGGCGTAGCTACTACAGCCGTTACCGATATGGGCACAGGCAGTATAACCCCACGCACGGCGACCATCTCGCAGATACAAAGCAATTTTGATGCTTGGGAGTCTACGCTGGTTTTGGTTGCAGATGCTACCCTTAGTGGTGGCACTACCTATAGCGGCTCGCGCACCATCACCGATGCAAGCGCAAGCACCACCCTCTTTACGCGCACTGCCGCCACCTTCGCAGGGGCTACGATGCCTACAGGCACCGTACAAGTTACCGCCATCGTCGGCGACTTCAACGGCTTACAGTTGCAACTGCGCAATACAAATGATGTGCAATAGAATGACGAATGACGAATGACGAGTGTTGTTCGTTGCGTAGTGGGCTGAATGATAGGATACGCCTTTGCCCTGCGCCCGTTCGCTCCCCTTTGGGTCGCGTCTACTCGTAGCTTCGCTACTTCGTGGTGGGCGCGGGGCAAGTATTGCGTGAGGGATAGTAGCGCCGCAATTCATTGCGGCGTGGATAGCCCGACGGCGCGACCGCGTAGGGGCGTATAAATATACGCCCCCGCCGCCTTTGCGGCGGCGGCGCGGCGGCACGCCAAAAAAAAACTGCCAAAATGGCGCACAACGCATAAAATCGCTGCATAGTTTGTTAAATATCTCAAAATGTGGCGATTTATTTGCAAAAAAGGGCATAGTTTTGTAGTTTAGGTGCGTATTATATACGATGAACACAAATTTCTACAAAAAACCAAACGACCGTACTGCCGATGAAACAAACTTTACTCTCCATACTTAGCTTTTGCCTTGCACTCTGCTCCCTTTGGGCGCAGCAAAATTTTGCCGTGTCCTCGCGGCAAATCAGCATACAAGGCACGGCGCACCAAGAACTTGCGCCCGCTATCACCGTGCGCAATCTCACGAGCCGCCCGCTGGAACTGAGTTGGGAACTCGCTTACAAGAACCTACCCAGCGAATGGACGGCGCAAATTTGCGATAAAACCTGCCATACTTTAGACGCAAAAACGCCCGTTTTTGTGCTCGCCCCTTACGAAGCGACCACCCTGCAAGTGAATTTTAGCGCCAATGGCGCTGAAGGTATGGGTCTGATAGACCTGCAACTGATGGAGCCGAAAAAGCGTACAGAATCTGCTCGCATCGCCTTCACTGCTACCGCACAGCATAGCCATCTGCCCGCCGCTCGCGGCAGCAGTAGCGCCCAACGCATCTACCCCAACCCCGTAGAGCAGGCGTATTTTATGCTGCAAGACGACGATAATACCGTTCGCCAAATAGCAGTCTACGATGCGCTGGGGCTGAAAGTCAGCGAATTTGCGGTAAATGGCGCAAACGAGCGCTATTATATCCACCAACTGCCCGAAGGGCGCTACTTCCTGCGCTTGCTCGACGAAAAGGGGCGCACGATACGCACTACGCGCATGGAGAAGAAAAACCCGTAGCGAGTTACGAATTTTTGCTAAAGGCAAATGATAAAATAAAAGCGCAGTCGACGGTTATATGTCGGCTGCGCTTTTTGAATTTAGGGGCTTTTGCGTATCAAAATGCCGTTTGATAAATCTCCGTTGTAGGCATCAAAATATGCCTGCCAGCTTGTATCGTTGCTGCCTTTTTGTGAGAAGGGATTATTGTACGCGTGAATAGTTTTTAGATTGGGCATATCTTTTAGCAGAAAATCGGGCAAACGCGAAAGTAGATTGTTATGTAGATAAAGGGTTGTCAGTTTTTGCAGCTTTAGCAAATCTTCGGGCAGTTTGTCCAGTGTGCAGCCGCTAAGGTGTAGGATTTGGGTGTTTGTGCAGGCGAATACCTGCGGCGGAATGGGCTTGGGGTAATAAGTGCCGCTGATTTGCAGAACTTCGGGCGCGAGTTGCGCCCATTCTTTGGCGTGCTGTAGCCAAATGGGATATTGCTCGCTGTAAGTTATCGTATAATCCTTTTTTTGCAGGAGCTGGCGCAGATACGGCAGCCGCTCGGCAGCGGGCAAAAGATGGGCGATGCTGGTTTCTGTATTGATGCCAAATTTTTGCAGATAGTAGGCTATTTTTAGCCCCTCGAGTTCTGTGCCTGCTATAAATTCGAGCAAAACGCGGTGGACGGTGCTGGGGCTGGCGTGTGGAGAAAATAATTTCCCTTTTAGGGCGAGATTTTTTATAAGCTGGGGCGAGCCGTTGAGGAGCAGCATTTTTTTGACATCTGCCCGCATTTTGCTATCTAATTTCGGATTTTTGAAGACCGCAAAAAGCGCTGTTATCAGCTCTTTGGGCACGCCGCCGCCTTTGAGCATCTCCACGCCGACCTGTACTGTAGGGCTATCGGGGCTAAGCAGGAGGGCAGAAAGTTGGGCTATCGTATGCTTGCCTTCTTCTGCTTTTGTATCGGCTTGGGCAATATACTGCGCCTCTTCGCGCTTGAAAAACTGGTCTAAATCGGCGGCAGAGAGCCAAATAAGCCCTTCTCTTTCGCTGGTATCTTTATTTTTTTTGCCTACGACTACATGCGTCGTATCGGCTTTGAGTGTGGGGCTGTAGGCGATACCAAGCGCTTGCAAACGCTCCTTTATATCCGTTTTTTTGAAGGGCACATCGCCCCGCACCTGCAGGCTTGCGCCTCTGTGCAGGGGTTTGGGGCTTTGGGCGTAGCGGCTGGCAAGTTGCGCCTGCGCCGCCTCGTTGAGCAGGGGATCGTTGGAGCGAGAAGCCTGCAAAATGGCGCTCATAGGCGCTTGAGCAGCCTCTGTAGTTTCAGCCGAAAGCAGCGTATATAAATCCAATCTATGCGCTTTTTCGTAAGGCAACGACTGAAAAAGCTCCAAAAAACGCCCATTTTTTCGCGCAAAATTGGCGTGCAGCGCATCTGCCGAAAAGGCGCGCAGGCTATCAGAAGCCAGCATTTTTAAGGCTTGCGAAAGGGGCAAGGGGTTTTTATCCAGCGAAAGCCGACGAAGGGCAGGCAGCTGCTCCAAGCCAGCAGGCAGGGCGCTAAGTTGATTTTCGGCGGCATACAGATTTTCCAATTTTGGCAAATCGGCGACCCAGTCGGGCAAGTGGCTAATTTTATTGCCGTATATGCTTAGTTCTCTCAGATTTTTTGAAGCCCAAGTAGTGGGAAGGGCGCTGAGCGCATTATTGGTGATGCCGATTTCTTTGAGCGTTCTCAGCTGGCTAACTGAAGCAGGCAGGGCGAGTAGCTGGTTACTATTGAGATATAGCCGCTCCAATTTGCCCCAACCCTTAAAAATATCATCAGGCAAAGACTCCAACTGCCCACTATTTAAGCCTAATGTTTGCAAATTACGCAGGCGCGATAGACGCGGGTCGAGGGTTTTAGTGCGTATCGTAGCGACCAATTCGCGCAGATTTTTCAAATCATACAGCAGTTCGGGCAGGCTCTCAAGGGACGAATTTCTAAATTGCAGCCGCTCCAAATGCTGCAAGCCTTCCCAATTTTGCGGCACTTTTGCGCAACTCGTAAAGGTTATATCCACCAATTTTGGCAGCCTACTAAGAGCCGAAAAATCGTCAAAACTACAGCCGATAAAATGCAAACTTTGCAACTCTTGCAAATCGCCAAAATTCAGGGGCAAAGCCTCCATTTCTAAGCCCTCGATGGTCAGGGATTCGAGTTTTTGCAGCGAAAAAAAAACGTCGGGAAAGCTCGTATTTTTTCGCCCGCTGGGCTGAATATGCAGGCTTAAGTGCTGCAGATTATCAAAAAGGCTAAATTCTTTGGGCAGTTCGCCGCCTTCGTGCGGATAGTTCAGCCGCCTGATTTCTCGGTAATGTCCGCTTTGGAGGAGACTTTCCAATAAACTTAAATTACTTAAATAGCTCATATACAGGCATTTATATCGTTTTTTTGGGCGTGCCCGCCGCTTGCCCCCCGCCCGCGCAAAGCGCGCGGGCTGCCCCCACGCCTATGGCGTGGGGGGCGGCGGTCGGGCTATTCGGGGCATATCACCATCGCCCCAAATGGGGCGAATGTTGATTCGCCCCTACTATCCCTCACGCAAGGTAGATTAGCGTTTGTCCTCCTCTTTGGGGATATCCGTTGTTTTGAGGCGCTCATATCGGCGGCGCAGGCGTGTGTAGCCCAGCGCCGAAACAGTCAGAATGCCCAGACCCAAAGCCGCCATACCTGAATAAAAAACGATATTTTTTACGCTGCGGCTATGCTGTATCTCTACGAAATCGGGGTTGGGCAGTGCAGGCGAGCCGAGTCGGCTTTCCGTGCGCCAGTTGTCGGAATTGGCGCTGCTTTGCTGCGGGTCGCGGCGCACGAGTATCACGCGCTCTGCTTTTTTATCGCCTTTGGGTAGGTCGTAGCCGAAGCTATCGACGGGCAGACCCTCGCTATCGTAGAGCAAAACGGCATCTTTGCGCTTGTCTAAGCCAAAGCGAAAATCGCCAAGCGCCTGCGGGCAGTTTGGATAAGCGGCGGCAAACTGTTTGCCGCTCTGTACCAATACCAAATAAGCGCCCGCAGGCAAAGAAGCAGCGGGAAAGGTAAATTGGTTGCCTGAAGCGTCCGTCATTGTCCAGCCCTTGAGGTTGAGGGGCAGGGTAGAGGGATTGTAGAGTTCGACCCAGTCGCCCGCTACGGAGTCTTGGCTGCATACTTCGTTGATGATGACGGATTTCGCCAGCGGGTGCTGCCCTTCGCGGAAGACGGCGCGCACGACAATCAAGGTATCTTTGCCAAATTTTATTTGTAGGCTATCTTTTTCCTGCCGCTTGCCCATGACTTCCCAATGCGAAAACTGCGCGCGGAAGGTACTGCGGGCGCGCATCGGTATCGGCAAATTTTGAAAATAAATGCCCTCGAATTGCGTCCTTACGTCGATGACAGCGTCTATTTCTACCCTTCCACTGCCGACGACTTCTACGCGCAGACGCACCTCATTGCCTACCTGCGGAAACATAGCGCGCAGATGCTGGCGGACATTGGCGGGGCGAGCCTCGCCAAACTCGCGCATTTTTTTTAACTCATGCGTCCAGCGCTTTTCCTCTAAGCCCCAGCGTTTCCAATGGCGGGGCATTTCGGGGCGTATACGCTCTGCCATGCTGTCTAAGCGCGGTATGGTATGCTGCGGCGAGAGAATGGTATTCATGCGATGAAGAAAACGCAGAATAAAGAAATCCCTAAATCCCTCGTTTTTTAGGAGCTGTCGGAGGTTGAAAGTGCTCCAAGGCGGGTTTGGCCAGTTCGGTCCGTTGGCTTCTGTGTGGAAAGCCAAGCTATTGTTTTTAGCGCCCGTGCCGTAGTGCCCAAAACCAAAATCTGTATCAAAGAGAATCCAGCGCCAGCGCCCTTTGGGCTCTTGTGGATGCCAGAATTTTATGTTGCCGCCCGCATCTTGATTATCTATGAAAATCTGCACTATTTGGTAGTCGGCAAAGTCGACCACGTCCATTTGGGTACAGATATAATCGTAGTGTTTCTGTATGCTAAGGTCGTTTTGCTGCATATAATTGCGCATCGCTTCGTAGTGCTTTTTGGAGCCTGCTTTGCGCCCTGCGTTGTGTTCGAGTAGGTCGAGGCTGTCTTTATCTACGCCGAAGTGCATGGATAAAAAGTGCTTGTTTATCTTTTCGCGCAGGTTGAGTATGCCCCAATACTTGCCGTTGATATAGGTGATGCTGGGGCGGTAAGCCTGCACGGTTAAGCCCATTTCTGCGCCCAAGCTGGTAATAAAGGCATCGCGCAGATGAGTACCGCCGAAATCAGAACCCGAATTGCGAAGCACAAAATGTTTATAGGATTTGAAAGGGCGGTTGGGGAATATCTCGTGCTTAAATCGCTTGCTGCCTCTTGCTTCGTCTGCCATAAGGGCTAAGGATTTTTGGGGAAACATACGGCTGTAACCGCCGAATATGCGCAGGCGGCAGTACTCGCCGAAGGCATGGGATTTATCGCTTTCGATGAAATCAACGAAAGCATTTACTTCCTTATTGGAGTTGTAATTTGCGCCCGTATAGGGAAAACTTTTGCTGGCGCGCGGTCCGCGCACATGCAAACCCGAATAGGGGTCAAACAAATAGGCAGGCTCTATGATTATGGATACTACAGGAAAATCCGTAAACTCGCCAAAGATAAAACTACGCGCCAATACCGCGCTTTTTTGCCCACCGCGATAGGCGACCGCCTGCAAAACTATAGTGGTATCTATTGATAAAGGGGCAGTATAGCGTCGGCTTGCCTGCGTGGGGGCTGTGCCATCGGTCGTGAAATATATCGCCGCGCCCTCCGTGTTGCACTGCAAACTTAGGCTAATTGGCGCTTGGCAGAGCGTGGAAGGCTGCGAGGCGGAAAGTATCAGCGTATCGGGATTGGCTGCCCAAAGCGAATGGAGGCAACCGCATAGTAACAACAAAAACAATAAAAGACGAGAAGCAAACACAGGGGAGTTACGAGTTACGAGTTAGGAGTTACGAGTTGATGTTACGCAAAAGTTGCGCTTTATGCGCTTGCGCGCTCGTACCGCAGGCAACGCTTCGCTCGCCTGCGATTACAAAAAGAAAGCCCCTTTGGGGCTATTGCGCGGCACTTGGCACAAAAGTAAGCATAAAATGCTTTACTCTTTGCGATTTCTGTGTTTGCTTTGTTTATATACCTTTGTCTGTGTTCGCTGCTTGTTTTATTGCGTGAGGGATAGGAGCGAAACCAGACCGAGCGTAGCGAAGGGCTGATGTAGCGGATAGCCCGACCGCCCGACCTTTAAGGAGGGCGGGCACGCCATAATGACGGATGACGAATGACGAATGTTGCGCTTTATGGATAGGTATTATGCTGGTAGCAAGTGCCAAGCACTTAAGCAAAAATTTGTCATTCGTCATTCGTCATTCGTCATTTACTGGGCTTTATATTGTATGAATAGGGGCACGATGTAGCGCTCGGCGGTGAGTCCGCTGACTTTGGATTGGTTGCCATTGACGCTATATAGGAGGTCGTTGGCGGCGACGAGTTCGGAGCCCATGACGTAATAAATGCGCTGCAGTGGGTTGAGTGTGAGGTTGGGGACGGCGTTGATTTGCTTGAGGAGTTCTTGTATATTGAGTTGTTTTTTGGAGAAAAGGACGCAAATATAGTTCGTGCCTTTGAATTTGTCGTTGATGGTAAAATTTTGGTCGCCTGCGGGTGCGGAGAAGGTGATGGATTGATCTTCAAAATATAATTTGTCGCCTTTTTTGGGGTAGATGAGCGATACGCCGCGTTCTGTATTGCCTTCGAGGACGTAGATATAGGCTTTGCGTTGGTTGGTGATTTGCAGGCGTAGTTGGCTGCCGATGGCGAGGTTGGGGAATTGGAAAACGTTGCGGTCGAGCTGAGCGGCACCAGAACTTAGCCCATTGACAAGTAGGATAGCTTCGCCGCTGATGCCGTAGTTTTCTTCCATCGCTTTGAGCTGTTTTTTGCTAAAGGCAGTTTTGGGGAAGAGCAGGTAATTGCGCATATTGGTAGCGGCGTAGAGCATACGCGCGTACTGTTGGCGGGTGAAGCGGCTGACGCAGGCGGTACGCGGGTTGTCGGACATGAAATTATCGACTAAGGGGCGATAGTATTTTTTTTCGCCGTCTTCGAGGGTGCCGTTGTATTCGCATCTGCCGTCGACGAGTTGTCCGTTTAGTCGGGGGTCGGCGGGGGTGTCGCAGATTTCGTCGCCTGTGGTGGCACAGTTGCGTCCGTTGACGAGTTCTTCGGTGCGGTCTGTGGGGTGGGTGCCATGCGTGGGATATAGAGAGAGGTAATGCCCTATTTGTCGGACAAGGCTAACCTTATCCATGAGATTTTTGCTGGATATGAATAGGCGGTCTTTGGGGCGATTGGAGGGGGGGTAGGTATAGGCGTTGAAATTGCCTTTATCTTCGGGGGCGTTTTTGATGCTGCCGACGACGAAGAGATTGAGGGTTTTTAGGACTTCGTTTTTCAAGCAAAGTTCTTCTTCTTTGGTTTTATCGAACTGGTAGAAGTAGTCGCTATTGAGATAATTGAAATCGGGCAGGGGGATGAAGCGTATGTAGATGGGCAAAAAATGGGTATTGGCATGGTTGAGCGCATCGTTGACTTTGGCGATGGTGATGCTATCTTTATCGCTACCATCGGTTTTGCGAACGATGTGTATTTTTACGGGGATTTCGATGAGGGCGCGGGCGGTGGAGTCATCAAAAATTTTGATGCCTTCCCGATGCCCAGCGATATAGTTTTTTTGCTCCTCCGTAAACTCTGTTGTAGACGGTTTTTTTAGCTGTGCATTGGCTGCTTGGGCGAGGCAAAGGGCGATTATAGCAGTATGTAGGACTGATTTCATATAGATAGTGTGGGGATTTGGCTTGCGTATTAGATTTGTCCCAATTCGAGCGTGGATTTAAATTGCTCATAGGTTACTTCGAGCGCTTCGGCTTGGGCGTTTTTGCTATTGACGCTAAAGCGGGCATTGCTGCCGTCTTTACCGACGCTAAGAGTACCTTTGAGGCTATAGGGGGCGGCTGCCCATTTGTCTGACCAGACGATTTCGAGTTCTATAGTCCAGGCTTCGCCCTCGTCCTTGCTATGGAGGACGGCGGCTTTGAGGAGTTTGCAGGGGTCGGGGTAGACCATCTGCACGATGCGGTGTTGTATGGCACGAACAAAGTCGCTGGGGCTATTGCCCGTGCGGGGTTTATCGCTGCTTAGTTGGGTATCGGCGCTGCTATTTCGGCTGCTGCGGCGATTGGGTGGGGTGGTGCGAAATTGGTCATTGTCGGCGGAGGCGATTTTTTCGCGTCGGTTTTTTTTGCTTTTTCGCTTTTTCCGCTTTTCTTCTTTGGGATCTTCTACGAGGGGAGGCGGTTCGTAGAAATCGGAAGAGGTTTTGGGGAGCGTATCGACGACGGGGGCGGGGTCGGCGCTTTGGCAACCCGTATGGCTTAAAGCAAGAAAAATCAGCCCACAGAACAAGGCTGCGGGGCTGATTAGGAAAGTCAGGTATGTTTTTGCGTTGCGCTTCATATAGTATAAGTTGCTGGTTTTCAGTAATTTGTGCGCAAACGATGTTGGGGTATTAGTGCAAGCCGCCGCCTCGACAGAATTGCACCAAGTATGCCGCTGGACGGCGCTGGTGCAGCTGCTGTTGTCTGCACAAATGCGCCTTAAAATCTTGCGCCGTGAGGCTCATTCCGTACTGTGTTGCCAATTCAGGCAGTGCTTCGGCAAAAGCCTCTAAGCCGCCTTCATGTAGGGCATCACCCAAAATGCGGCAATGCGCCCGCGAAAGCGCTATCTGCCGACGCAGTGTGTCGACATCTCTATCCACGCGCCGCGTGTGCTCGTTTTGTGCGGGCAGACTAAATACATCGCCCGCCGCATAAGGGCAGCCATTGGGGCGCTGAACGCGCTCCGATAGCCAGCGCAGGAGTTTCATAATCATGTAGGAAAAATTTCAGTAGGGGGGATAAAATGCAGTTGGTCAATACAAAAAGACCACAAAATTAAGCAAATTCCTACCGATTTTTATACGCTCCTGACTTTATGTTATCCTTAAGTTTATAGGACGAGTTACGAGTTACGAGTTACGATTGCGCATAAACCATTAACAATCAAATACTTAGAAAAGTACATAATCGTAATTCGTAATTATGGCGTGCCCGCCCTCCTTAAAAGGTCGGGCGGTCGGGCTATACATTTCGGGACAAGGCATGCCTTGTCCCTACATTCCTATCCCTCACGCAGAATATGGTGCGCGCCGCAAAAGTTGCGGCACGCGTTTATTATCAATGTCTTATGCACAAAATTCGTAATTCGTCATTCGCGTTATTCGTCGCCTTTTGCTCTTGCGACGGGTTTGCAGATGAGTTCGGCTTGCAGCTTTTCGGAAATGAGGTGTAGGTTTTTGCTTTCGTCGATGCTGACTTTCCAGCCCGATTTGGCGAGCAGGTCGCGCAATTCGGTGCCGTCTTTGCTATCGCAGCATTTTTTGGTACAGGCAAAATTTTCGCCCAAGGTAAGCATATCGCCTTCGAGTTTCCAGCTTGTGCGGCAGTTGTTTGCGTCTAAGCGTAGAACGAGTTGGGCGTTTTCGCCCTCGCCATTGAATTGGAGCAGATACGATTTACTGTACTGCATAGCTGATGCTTGCGGCGTTGTAGGCGCTAAAGTAAGGGGCTGCCAGTCGGTAGATTGCAATGTAGTGGCTTGCACGGTGTCGGCGTTTTTAACAATTTTTTGTTTCTCTTTGCAGCCTGTGGGCGCGAGCAAGAGCAGGAGCAAAAAAAGCGGCGTGAGTAAGAGTCGCATGCGTGAATAATATCTGCGGTGAATGTCTGGCAAGATAAGACAAAGCGGCTAAAATGCCGAATTTTTTTTCTTTTTTTTCTTTTTCTGCGTCGGCAGTTTGCGCTTGCTGTTTGGATTTTTGTTGCTGTCTTTGCTGTTTTCTTTCCCGATGCGGGCAGCTTCTTCCTCCGATATGTTTTTCTTTAGCTCTTCGTCTGTTTTGGTGACTTCTTCGCGCTCGGCGGCTCTTTCCTTCTCCATTTGTGCGTCGAAGGCGGCTTTTTGGCGCTTGCGTCCGAAGATGCTAATAGATTTGTCGTTGCTGCCGCCGAGAATGGGTGCGGGCAAAATCGCTTTATCGGTAGTAGCCAGACCGAAATTTATGTATTCGTCCTTATGGACTTTATCGATAAGTGTCCACTTGCCTTTTTCGAGTTTCAGACCGCAGTAGCTACCGTCGGGTATATTGGTAGAGCCGCCGCCTTCTACGGGTGCGCCGTAGATAAGATGGTCGAAAATTATCATCTTTTGCAGGTCAGAGTAATTGAGTATTACGCTCACGCTGGCGGAATACTCCATGACGAAGCGTTGCACCGTTTGCAACTGCCCCTTATTGCTTTTCATCTCTATAGCGGGGTAGCCGAAGCGCGGTTTATCGTTCTCAAAATACAGCACATCGAGCAGCTTGCGGCGGGCGAAAAAGCTGTGTGCATTGTAGCCAAAAAGCAGGTACATGGTTTTTTGATTCGCCTCGAAGGGGATTATCCGATAATAAAGCGCCCCATACCAATTCGACTCCCGCAGCCGCAACTGAAAGGCATTGCGATGTTCGCGGGCTTTGTCGGTCAGTGCGAAGGTTTTCCCTTCTTTCGTGTGCAGATAACCACCGTAGAGATAGGTAGAATCATTGACAAAGTACTGCCAAGTGAAAAAAGTTACCGCATTATCGGGCGAAGCCACTACGCTGATGCCCTGAAATTGCGTTTGCTCAAATTTATAGCCTTTCGCCTCCTCCAAAGCAAGCGCTTCCGAAAAGGTAATATGCAGGCTATCATTTGCCACGCGTCGCGTCAGCGTATCGGGCGAATGCAGCAGCCTATCCGACAAACGGTTGGCATCTTCGATATATTCGGGCAAGGTCTTGCGGCTGTTAATCGTGCCCGCATCGCTACGCGTTTTATCCTCAATTTGGGCGCTGGCGGCATTGGCAGAGAGCACAAAACCAACAAGGGCAAACATGAATTGCTTTATCATAGAATGACGAGTTACGAGTTACGAGTTACGAATGACGAATGACGAATATTTCACATAATGCATTGATAATCAATTATATAAATAAAGCAAATAATCGTAATTCGTAATTATGGCGTGCCCCTGCGCCGCCCGCCGCGCCAAAGGGGCGCGGGCGGGGGGCAGCCACAAGGGCTGCCCCTACACGGCGCAGGGTCGGGCTATGCGCTACATCAGCCCGCGCAGGCGCGGGCTGGTTTCGCTCCTATCCCTCACGCGGCGCTTCGCGCTTCTACCTTTAAAGGCTTGAATGGTATTGCGGGAGGGATAGCAGAGTAGGGGCAGCTCTTGTGGCTGCCCCGCAACGGATAGCCCGACGGCGCGCGTGTAGAGACGCGATTTATCGCGTCTCCCGCCGCGTCCTTTGCGCGGCGGACGCGCGCCGACCCGCCCAAAAAAAATGAAACACTACGCAGAACGCAAAATTGGTGCTAAAAATTTTCTCTGAGCGTCCATTCTGCTACAGTTTCCCAAAATTCGGGCGTGCGTTGCGTGCGAACCAGCCGCAGCGTGGGCATACGCAAAGGGCGCAAAAGTAACTGTGCGCGATGCCGCGCGATGTCTTCGGCTATCGCCTGCTTTTGGAAAACGGGGATAGCGCCGTACAAAAAGCTGATATGCGGCACAAAGGGTTGTATGTTGGTGTGCTCAAAAATTTGTTCGCATTCGGCGCGAATTTGCAGCAACTCGCTGCTGTGCGTGGTCGAAAAAAATAAACAGCGGTAGTATTCCTCCAAGTATTCGACCTGTCGGAAGGCGGCAGAAATGGGCGAAAAACGCTCGGCTATAGCCTGCGCCTTCTCTAAAGCCTGCTCCTCCCTGTCTAAAATGCCGCTCAAAAGGGTTATATGCGGCTCAAATGCGGGGCTGCGATGCCGCGCACTCAACTCCGTTATCAGCGCGCGTATCTCATCGAAGGCGGGCGCATCAGGCAACAGCCAAAGCGTAAGAGAAGGGGACATAAGGACGAATGACGAGTGACGAATGACGAATGACGAATGACAAAACCCCTCCGCAAAGCGAAGTGAACGCGCAGCACATAGTACTTGCTACCATTGCCGCCGCAAGGCGGCATGATACCAGCGAGCGCAGCGAGCAGCGCCTATACACCATGCTAATCAAGCAAAACGGCTACCCGCCGCCCATCTGCAAGCTGAATTTGTACCTGTGCGCCCTTTTGCAACTGCGCGGAGGAGCTGATGCGCTCGCCCAGTTCGTCGAAAAGCATGGCAAAACCCCGTTTTAGGGTGTTTTCGGGCTGGGTAAGCTGAAATTGTTGCTCCAATTTGTCCAAAATATGCTGCCTCAACTGCACAAATTGGCTAATCCGCTGCGGTAGCTGCTGCTCCAGCTGCTCCAGCTGCGCCTGCGCAGACTGTATACGGCGCGAAATGCTCGCCTTTAGCTGATTTTCTAAGTCCGAAAGCTGCTTATCTGCCCGCCCAAAGATAGAAATAAAATGCTCGGCAACGGCAGTCGGCGTTTTTAGCGCTTGAAAGGCGATTTTATCCGCCAAACTCTCGTCTATATCGTGCCCAATGCCCGTAAAAACAGGCAATGGACAGGCAGCTAAAGCCGCACAAAGCTCGTATTCATCAAATGCTGCCAAATCCAACTTCGCCCCTCCGCCGCGCACCACGACTACAGCATCAAAATCCTTCTGAAAGGCAGTTATTTTTTTGATATTGGCGCTAAATTCTGTCGAAACGTGCAAACCCTGCATCGCATTTTCAAACAAAGTAGTCTCAAAACTGTAGCCGTTCGCATTATCATGCAATTGCTTTATAAAGTCCTGATAGCCAGCCGCTTGCGAGGAAGATATTACCGCAATTCTTCGGGGCAAAAGGGGCAGTTTTTGCGCCTTATTGCGCTCTTGTAGCCCTTCCAATAGGATGCGCTCCCATACTTGGGTGCGGCGTTGCTCCATTTCGCCTATGGTATAGAGCAAATCCACATCTTGCACGCTCAATTTTAAGCCATATTGCTCATGCAATTCTACTTCTACCTCCATCAATAACTGCTGCCCTGCCTGAAAAACATGGCTCGGACGCGTAGGGGCAAATTTTTCGCGCAATTTATCCACTACCTTCGCCCAAACGATGCCTTCCACCCGCGCACGCAGCTGAAACTCGTCCCTTTGCACCAGCGTCAAATAATAACTCCCCTTGCTCCAGCTCACCCCCGATAGCTCCGCCCGCACCCAAACCCGCTCCGTCATATTGTACGCCACCACGCGGCGCAGATGCTGCATCAACTCCAGCAGCGAAAAGCCCGCAGGCGTAGTACTTTCTATTTTTTGCTCGCTTTCCATCCTGTCTTGTATATATTTGCTTTTTCTTATCCTTTTGCTATCTTGCAGCGCAAAGTTACGAAAGCGGGTACAAATTTTGGCAACTTTCCCGTTTTGCTACTGAAGTTGTTTAAATTTTTGCTTTGGAGATAAAAAATAGGACTTTTTGAGAGAAAAAATCGGCAAAAAACGTAGCTGATGCGCCGCATCAGCGAGGCTTTTTGATGTTTTTTTAGCCAAAAAGGACATTTTCGTAGCCCAAACGGGAAAAGTTTAAACAGCTTCACTAATCTAATTTTTCCATCACAAATCTCTGTATCCTTCTCTATGCGCCTTACTAATCTTTTTTTCGCTATTTTCGCGCTGCTTCCCGCGCTTTCTTTCGCCCAACACGCAACGGGCAAAATGCACGACGACTGGGACAAACTCCTGCGCAAGCACGTCAATACCGACGGTGTAGTCAGCTACGAGAAATTCAAAGCCGATAAATCTGCCGTAGATGCTTATGTCTCCAAAATGCAAGCCTCCCCGCCTCAAAGCAAATGGTCGCGCGAAGACAAAATCGCCTATTGGATTAACCTCTACAACGCCTTCACCATTCAGACCGTATTAGAAAAATACCCCCTCGCCAGCATCATGGACATCGACGGCGGACAGGTCTGGAAAACGCGCAAGCTGAAAATCGACGGGAAAGAATATACGCTCGATGCCATCGAAAAAGAAATCCTTATCAAAGACCTCAAAGAAGTGCGCGTACACTTCGCCGTCAACTGCGCCGCAGCTTCTTGCCCCCCCTTGCTTAATGCTGCCTATAGCGCCGCCGATTTAGAAAATCAACTCGACGACCGCACCCGCTCCTTCATCAACAACAGCAAATACAACAAAATCTCCGCCCTCTCTGCCGAAATTTCCCAGATTTTCCAATGGTATGCCGCAGATTTTGGCGACGTAAAAGCATTCTTGGCAAAATACTCCATCACCAAACTCCCCAAATTTGGCACACTCAAATACAAAACCTACGACTGGAAACTCAACGGAAAGTAGTAGGTAGTAAGTAATAGGAAGCCCCGACTTCGCAGTTTGCAAAGTTGGGGCATTTTTGTTGTTGTTTCTAAAAAAAAATGCGTTTTTTTGTTGCAAATTTCCGCCGTTTATGAACTTATTGATATTCAAAGAACAGCCCCTAAATGCGCGTTACAGCATTTTTCAGTCTGCGCCCGTTTCCGATTGGCTCGATATGGATTTTGAGCAACTTTGGGCGCTGCACCCCGAAGCCTACCACACTATAAAAATGTTCGGCAAAGAGGTGCTTACCCCGCGCTGGCAGCAGTCCTATGGCAAGGATTACCGATATACGGGCGCGCTAAACAACGCCCTGCCCATTCCCGACAGCTTGCAGCCCTTTTTGCTTTGGGCGCAAAACAACGTAGACAGCCGACTAAATGGGCTCTTGCTCAACTGGTATGATGGCGCTTTGGGGCATTATATCGGCGCGCACCGCGACGATGAGCGCGATTTGCAGCAAGATAGCCCCATACTCACGATTTCGATGGGCGAGGAGCGCATTTTCCGCCTCCGCCCCTATGGCGGCGAGGGTTTTCAGGATTTTGTATTTGCCAACGCTGAGGCTATCGTCTTGCCCGCGCAGACCAATAGGCATTTTACCCATGAGGTGCCACTGGTGCGCAAGTATTTGGGGCGGCGCATTTCTATCACCTTGCGCGCTTACAACTAACTGATTATCAATTATATAAATCTTTTTTTTTGGGCGTGCCCGCGCCCCAATAAAGGGGGCGCGGTCGGGCTATTCAGGGCGCATCACCATCGCCCTGTAGGGCGAATGTTGATTCGCCCCTACTATCCCTCACGCAAAAAAATTAAAGCATTTTCCCAAAAATGGGATTTTTCCCCCATTCGCTGCGGGTGAGCGCATAAACGTCTACCGTTTTGGTTTTGTCGCTATGACAGCCCAAGCGCCGCTCCAGATGCGTAAAACCTAAACTAAGGGCTACACGGGCGCTGGGCAAATTTTCGGGCAGGCAACAAATGCTAACCATCGTTTGCGCCGTATGCTCAAAAAAATAATTGGCGATAAGCGCAGCAGCAGCGCGAGCATAGCCTTTGCCTGTTTGGTTTTGGTCGAGCCAATAGCCTATTTGCGCATCATTATCGACCTGCATCTGATGAATGCCCGCCGTACCGACCATCTGCCCTTTGACGACTATCATAAAGCTACCGCCCTTTTGCCCTGCCCAATCCTGCTGCATACGGCGTATAAATTCCAGTGTATCCTCGACGCTTTTCGTCGGGTCGACCCAAGGAAACCAAGGGCGCAAATGGGCGCGATTGCTATCTACGAGCCGAAAAATATCCGCCGCCATCGAGGGGCTGACTAACTCTATATGCAAATCTGCATCTAAGCGCTCATTGTATAAAATAAAGCTCATGTTTTAAGGAGAGTTTTCTCGCCAGCGCGGGGCGGGATAAAAAAAATAAAAAAACGTCTTACTCTAGGCTGTAGTCTTCTATGAAAGAATCGCGTAAAAACTCCCAAGTCGTCGGGCTTTTCTGCCTAGCATCGAGCACTAGCAAGCCCTTGCGTCGACTGCTGGGCGGTCTGTCGACGATGAGCAGGCGCAGATTTTTCAGACAGCGCAAAAGCGGGACTATATCGTGAACAGATAAGTAGCGATTGCCTGCGAGGTCTAGCACTTCGAGCTGCGAGAGCGTCTGCATGGAAGCGGGTAGATACATCAAATTGTTGCCGCGTAGGCGCAAAATGCGCAAATTTTGCAGCCTGCCGATGCTAGCAGGTAGTTTATCCAGACTGCAGTGCGATAGCTCCAAACGCCGCAGGCAGGCTATACGCTGCTCGTCTTCAAAATCCTCTTCCCGCAGCGCCAAACCCTTATTGCTGTTGAGTAGCAGCGTATGCAAGCGCGGGAAAGGCGGCAGCTGGCGCAGCTGATTTTGCGAGAGGTTGAGCCAACGCAACTGCTGCATTTGCCGCAGCCAGTCGGGCAGCTCCTGCCAAAGCAGATTTTGCAGCGTGAGCGCACGCAGCCCCCGCAGCGCACCAATAGTCGACAAACCCTGTAAAACAATCGCTTGACCCACCTCGCCTTTATGCCGCAAAAGTCCCGGCAAATCGAGCAAATGCAGGCCGCGCAGTTGCTGAAGCTGCTCAAAGCCCGCTGGGAAAAAACTGCCGCTAAGAAACCGATATATCTCATCGAGCCGAGCGCTGAGGCGGTTTTGCTCTACCTGCCCCAGCCAAGCGGGGAGCTGCTCCCAGCGCAGGAGGTCGGCACAAATGATTTTCCGTAACTTGGGCAGCCCTTTTAAGTCTGTCGGCAGCCTGTTTTTTTGAGCCTGCTCGGGGGCGCTGATATAGATTTCTTCCAAAGCGCTGGGCGGAGCATCTTCCGAAAATTGCCAAAAATCCGCGCCGATGCTCGTATTTATCAGGGAGAGTTTGCGCAGGCTGGGCAGCCGAAAAATAGCGCGCCCTATGGCAGGCGTTAGCGGAAAATTCCGCAAGCAGAGCGTATGCAAGTCCCCCGCCTGCAAGCAGCCAAACACCTCGTCGAGGATAGGCATGGAGATAGCAGCGTATCCCTGCCTTTGTTCGGAAGGATACAGATGCCTATGCAGGCAGAGCGTTTGGAGATAGTGCAGATAGGGCGCAGCCTGCCGAAGGGCGAGGAGCGGCTTGGTAGCTTGCTCCATATAATCCCATTCTAAGGAGAACTCGCCATAGGGCTCGCCACTGCCGCTGATATTAGCTGCCCAAAAATCTAGCTGCCACTCTTCGGCGCAGTTCCAGCCGATGGCTTGGGCAAGTTGCAGGGCTAAGGCTCTGTTGGCAGGGTCGCCCGTGCGCAGCAGTTGGACGATTTGCTGCTTTTCGCGGTCTGTAGGGGGCATCTGGGTAGCGGGCATGGTATACTTGCGCGGCGCGCACTTTTGCGCGGCGCGCGCCGTATTTGCGGGAGGGATAGCAGCGGAGGCGCAGGTATGCGCCGCAGCGGATAGCCCGACGGCGCGACCCGTAGAGCCGCAATTCATTGCGGCTCCGCCGCTTTTGCGGCGGGGGAGCGCCGACCCGCCCAAATAAAAAAAGGGGGTATACTACACTACCTTCGTGTGGTCGCGGCGTATGTACTGCCCGTAGCCTTTTTGTATTTTTACTTCGCCTTTGTGTATAGCGACCGCGCCGCGCAAAATGACGGTTTCGCATTTTCCTTGCACCTGTACGCCCTCGTAAGAAGAGTAATCGACGTTCATGTGATGCGTCTTGGCGGAAAGTGTGTGCTGCGCCTGCGGGTCGAAAATCACTACATCTGCATCTGCACCCACGCCCAAATGCCCTTTGCGGGGGTACATACCGAAGATTTTGGCGGGGTTGGTGGAGAGGACTTCCACGAATTTATGCAGGGAGATTTTGCCCTTTGCCACGCCTTCGGAATAGAGCAGTTCTACGCGGTGCTCGATGGCGGGGTGTCCGTTGGGGATTTTACTAAAATCATCCTTGCCGAGCAGCTTTTTCTCCCAAGAGAAGGGGCAATGGTCGGTAGCGACGACTTGTACAAGCCCCTGATTGATGCCTGCCCAAAGGGCGGTTTGGTCTTTTTTCTCGCGTAAGGGGGGCGACATGACCCATTTTGCGCCGTCTTCGCGCTCGTATAGGCTGGCATCGAGCATGAGGTATTGTATGCAGGTTTCCGCCATTACGCGTTGGTTGCGCATGGTGGCGCGGCGCACGGCTTGGAGTGCGCCCTCGCAGGTCATGTGCACGATATAGGCATTTACGCCCGTGTAGTCGGCGAGTTCGGCGAAGCGGTTGGAGGCTTCTGCCTCCGTAACTTCGGGCTGCGAAAGATAATGATAGAGGGGCGAGAGCTTGCCTTCGGCGCGATGTTTGGCGATCAGTCTATCAATCATATCGCCGTTGGTGGCGTGTACGGTTACCATGCCGCCATGCTTTTTGACTTCTTGCATAAGGAGCACCATTTGCCCGTCGTCAATCATCAAAGCGCCTTTGTACGCCATGAAGGTTTTGAAAGAGGTGATACCTTCTTTGCTTATCATGCTGGCGATTTCCGCGCGCGTGGAGTCGTTGAAATCGGTGACTGCCATATGAAAGGAGTAATCGCCATAGCAGTTGCCCTGACTGCGTGCGCGCCATTCGCCGAGTGCGTGCGCAAGCGATTTGCCCTGCGTTTGCAGCACAAAGTCTATAACGCTGGTCGTGCCGCCATGCAAGGCGGCAAGGGTGCCCGTTTCGTAGTTGTCGCTAGAAAAAGTACCCATGAAAGGCATATCGAGATGCACATGCGGGTCGATGCAGCCTGGAAAAACCAATTTTCCGCTTGCATCGATAATCTCTACATGCTCGCCCAAGCGCGCCGCTTGCAAATCTAAATCCTGTCCGACAGCGGCAACTTTATCGCCCGAAATTAGCAAATCTGCTATGTAGTCTTCGCTGGCGCTAACGATACGCCCGTTTTTTATGAGTATTGCCATGTTTTTTTTGTGCTTTGTGTTATAGGTATTGCTCGCTATCGCTCGCTGGTATTGCTCGCTATCGCTCGCTGGTATTGCTCGCTTCGCTCGCTGGTATTGCTCGCTATCGCTCGCTGGTATTGCTCGCTTCGCTCGCTGGTATCAAGTATCAAGTATCAAAGTGTTTGTGTAGTGATGCCGTAAAATTAAAAAAACAACTATACTCACAAAAAATAAATTTAAGACTTGATACTTGATACCAGCGGCGCGAACGAAGTGAGCGGCGCAGTACCTACGACACGCAGCGCATTATACCTACTACCAGTCATACAAAATTAGCCAAGCCGCAATAAGATTGGCATATTCGGGCAAAAAAAATTATCTTTGCGCGCCAAAAAATATAAATTGCTTATGCCTGCGCGTTTTTTTTTCTTGCTTTTGTTACTGCTGGCTGCTTTGCAGATGCGGGCGCAGTCTTCTTTGCTGCCTTGGGATAATCAGCCTTGGCGCTGGCAATCGGGCGCACGCTGGGGCATCGGCGGGCAGATAGGGCTAAGTTTCAATCTCGGCACGCATAGCAATCGCATCGGTATAATCGCCAAAGCCTTCGGATTTTACGATTTTTTGCAGCTCAATGTGCAGGCGCTCGGCAATTATACCTTCCAAAGTTGGGGCGCTCGGCAAAAAGGCTGGGAACTGCAACTGCGGGCGGGCATCGTCGGCGCTTGGGGACGGCGCGATAGCCTCGTAAATCCTTATTTGAACGAGGTCAGCAACCAAACGGGGCGGCGTTTTTCGCTCGGTTATGCCTATATCTTCTATGGCGATACTTGGAAAACCAGCCAATATAGCGGCACTTTTGGGGTGCAGATACTAGATTTTCGGCTCCTTATGGAGAACGATTTTCTTTCGCTCATACCTCAAGACCGCTTCCGCACGGGGGCGCTGGGCTTGTACTATTGGCTGCGGCGCACGAATACGCAACTTGGTTTGCATCATATTTCTTGGACTGGCGACCCCTATGCGCGCGATGCCAACTGGGTGCGCAAAAATAAAACAGATTTTCCTTCCCGCTACGGCTACATCGACACCTATCATGCGCCTTATGGCAGATTTTCCAACGGGGTTTTGGGCATAGAGATAGAGCAACAACTGCCATTTTTTCAGTATGCGCAAATAGCCATTGGCATTGATGCCGAGCAAATACGCAATACTATGCAGAATAAATTGGTGCACGACAGCCCCATTATGCGCATCTTCAATGGCGAATACGATAGGGGCACCAATCCGCATATTCCCATGATTTGCGTTGATGGTACTTGTTTTCTCTACAAAGAAGAACAGAAAATACGCCCTGCACGTTTCTATTTTCAGCTGCGAGGCAACGGCACGCTGTTTTATTAATGACGAATGACGAATGACGAATGACGAATTTTGCGCATAAGCCATTGATAATCAAGTATATACATAAATCATAATTGATGGCTCGCTACGCTTGTCATGCACGTCATTCGTCATTCGTCATTATGGCGTGCCCCCGCGCCGTTCGCCGCGCAAAGGACGCGGCGAAGGGCAGCCACACGGCGTGCCTTTGGCACTTGTGTCAAGGGCTGCCCCTACGCGGCACGGGGTCGGGCTATCCGTTGCAGCCGCTACGCGGCTTCCACTGCTATCCCTCACGCGATAGCCCCAAAGGGGCGTTTTTTCCGTAGCCGTAGGCAAGCGCGAGCGCGCGCAGCCTGCGGCGCGTGAGGGATAGCAGTGTAGGGGCGGCAGAGCCGACCCGCAACGAATAGCCCGACCGCCGCCCCCCGCGCGGAGGGCAGACACAGGGGGCTGCCCCTACGCGTGGGGGCGACGCGCCACAGGCGCGGCGGGGGGCAAAGCGGCGGGCACGCCAAAAAAAACTGCCTGACTCAAGGAAAGAAGCATTTACCCAATAAACATATAAATCATCACTACCATTTTCACAATGAACCAGATAAAAAACTACTTTTTGCGCGCCTTTTGTCTGTCGGTAGCCGTAGCCGCTTCGGTGCAGACGGTGCAGGCTCAGACCCCAGACCCCGTGTTATTTACGGTCGGCAATAAGGAAGTGCGCGTATCGGAGTTTAAGTACATTTATGACAAAAATAATGGGGCAAAAGCCGATTATAGCGAGAAATCGCTGCGCGAATATTTGCAACTTTATATAGATTTTAAGCTGCAACTTTTGCGGGGCGAAGAGCTGAAAATACACGAAGACGCTGCCATCAAAAGCGAGCAAGCCCAGTACCGTGCGCAGCTTGCCAATAGCTATTTGACCGACCGAGAAATCACCGAAAAACTCGTAAAAGAAGCCTACGAACGCAGCAAAGAAGACCGCCGTGTGAGCCATATTTTTGTAAATGTGCGCGCAAATGCCAGCGAAAAAGAGGAGTTAGATGCTTTCAAACGTTTGGAAAAAGTACGCAGCCTTACGACTGTTGCCAATTTTGCGGAACAGGCAAAAAATAACTCCGAAGACGCTTACAGCCGCGATATGGGCGGCGATATAGGGTTTTTTACCGTGCTGCAAATGCCCTATGCCTTCGAGACGGCAGCCTATAAAACCGCAAAGGGCAGCCTTTCCGAAATAGTGCGCTCGCCTTATGGCTATCATTTTATGCTGGTTACCGATATTCGCCCCGCTTACGGACAGATGCAAATTGCGCATCTGCTCATTCGCGGCACAGACGAAGCAAGCAAAAAACGCATCGACTCTATGTATACCGCCATACAAGGCGGCGCAAATTTTGAGCAACTCGTTAGCGAGCATTCTCAAGATAATCAGAGCAAAGCCCGTGCGGGCTTACTCGGCTGGGTCGGCATCAATAAATATGATGCAGCCTTTGAAGCGGCTATTTTTGGACTCAAACGCGATGGCGAAATCAGCGCCCCCATAAAATCTTCGGCAGGCTATCACCTCGTCAAACGCGTAAAAGGCACAAACGGCACACCCGCTTACAACGATGTAAAAGGCGAACTAACCGACAAAATCAAAAAAGACGAGCGCTTTAGCTTCGTACAAGATGCCCTTATCGAACGCATCAAACGCGAAGGCAACTACAAACTCGATGAAAGCATCTACAAAGAATTGATGGACGTGATGCGCGCCGATACCAACTTTTTTAATACCCGCTGGACAGTTCCCACAAAATACACGGGCGATAATCGCACGCTTTTTAATATCGGCAGCGTAAATGTTCCCGTCAAAGACTTCATGACGAAGATGCTGCAGCTTGTGCCCGAACGCCTCAATTACGCCCCTCGCACGCACCAAGCCGCCTTTGAGCGCGTGCTGAAAAAGCTCGTCAATGAGCGCGCTTTAGCCTACGAAGAAACCCAACTCGAAACGAAGTATCCCGATTTCAAAGCCCTTTTGCGCGAGTATGAAGAAGGCATATTGTTGTTTGAGGTGAAAAAACGCCTCATCTGGGACAAGGCAAACAGCGACGACGCAGGCATCAAAGCTTTCTATGAGGCAAATGCCGCCAAATACAAATTTAAGGAATACGCCGTGAGCAGCCTCTATGTGCTGAATACCACCGACAAAAAATTGATCAAGCAAATCCAAAAAGCCGCCAAAAAGGGCAAAGCCGATGCGGTGAAAACCCAATTTAATGCCGATACGGCTATGGTCGCCGTTTCCAGTTCCAACTACGAAGTCGGTAAGCCCTCGCCTGTGAGCAACATCAAATGGAAGGCAGGTTCTACGAGCAAGCCCGAAATCAAAGACAACAAAACTACCTTCGCCAAAATCGAGGAAATCGTGCCCGAAAAGCCCAAAACGCTCGAAGAAGCGCGCGGCTTCGTCGTCGCCGACTACCAAGACCAATTGGAAAAAGACCTACTCAAAGCCCTGCGCACGCAGTACCCCGCCAAAACGGACGAAAGCGTGCTGAAGGCGTTGATTAAGAAGTAAGGGCGAATGATGATAGAGAAGTAAGGGCGAATAATGATAAAGAAGTAAGGGCGAATAATTATTCGCCCCTACTGACAAAGCAGCTCGATGCGCTCGGAGATGACGGGTTCGCTGCCTTGTCCGTCGCGGTCGAAAAGCTGCACGCGATAGCGAATAGTGTCTTGGGGCTGATTGGTATTGGGGTAGCAGGATGTGCCGTCTGTGTATCGGCAGCAACCCGAATAGACGACGATGCTAATGCTACCCTGACCGCGATGCGGCTCCTCGCTTTGGCGCAGGCGGGGCACGAGATAGCTGCCTAAGAGCGAGTCCGTGCGCGTGTCGTACACGAACAAAAGCCTTTCGGTATCGGAGCCGATATTGCCGTCGTCGTCGCTAAATTCCAGCTCCATGATGAGGGAATCTTGGCGATTTTGGACAAGCTCGTATTTGGAAATGCCGACGTATTCGAGCACAGGCACAGCACCTTCTATGGGTCGGCGGCAGGCTTGAGTAGATAGCAGCAGCAGCGAAGCAGCAAGAATAAGACGTATCATATTTAATCGCATTTGAAGGCAAATATACGGTTTTTCGCCGTATGTTTGTCTTTTTGCGTTTGGGGATTGGGACTGCTCGCCCGCGCCCCTTTGGCGCGGGCGCAAGTTTTTTGCGTGAGGGATAGTAGGGGCGCATCAACATTCGCCCATTGGGGCGATGGTGATGCGCCCCGAATAGCCCGACCGCCCGACCTTTTAAGGAGGGCGGGCACGCCCACAAAAAAAAGCCCTAATTTCCGAAAAAGCAGCAAAAAAAGTGGAATTTTGCAATTCACAATGCACAAATCCCCCCTTTATTATGAAAAACAGATTTTTATTAAGCGTAGCGCTTTTGATGTACCTGCTTTTTTCCGCCTGCGCCAATCCGCAAAAAATGGTCTACAAAGGGCAGTACGACGAAGCCTTTTACCATTGCGCCAACAAATTGAGCAAGACCACGAAGCGAAAAACTAAGCTGGTCGCCCCCATGCACGAAGCCTACAAGAAGGCGCAAGAGCGCGATTTGAACAATATCAACCGACTGCGCACGGAAAATAATGACGCAAATTGGACAATCATCAACGATACTTACAAAAAAATCACCGCCCGACAAGAGCGCATTCGCGCCCTTACGCCCCTGCGCGATGAGGACGGAAAAACCTATGATGTTAGCTATATCGACGTAAATCAAGGCGCTGCCGAAGCCCAACAAAAGGCGGCAGATTTTCATTATAAGCGCGGGCTGCAGTTTTTGCAGCAAGCCGAACCTAAAGGCGCAGGCTATATTAAAATCGCCCGCGATGCCGTCCTCGAATTTGAAGCCCTCAAAAAAATCAATAGCAACTACAAAGACACTGAAGTTTTGCTCCAAAAGGCAAGCGACTTAGCCAGCGTGCAGATACTTTTCACCCTTAGCGATAATAGCAATAGCGGACAGCGTTTTAATACCAAAACCGCCGTAGATTCTTTGCTCAAATCCGTAGCCAGCGCCGACCGCTGGACAAAAATAGACCAGCAAGCACAGTCTGCTGTCCAATACGAATATGACCTGATTTTTATCGCTACAAAAATTTATATCGCCCCCGTTATCAATAAACAAATTTCTCACCAACGCCGCACAAGCGTCGATACGACCATCAATAACGCCCGCCAAACTATCAGCGTCGAAGCCAGCGTTATACACCACGAAAATAGACAAAACTGCCAGATAGAAGGCACTTGGCAGGTCATAGATAAAGCCAATAATCAAACCCTTTGCAATGTACCTATCGCGTACACTTGGCTTTATATCCAAACCTCTGCTACCTTCACAGGCGACCGCCGCGCCCTCAGCGCAGAGGACGACCAATATACCCGCACCAATACGCAAATGCCCAGCCGCGAACAACTCATTTACCGACTCTTTGCGCGCACAGGAGAAGAAATACAAAGCAAATGCAGTTGGCGCAAACCCTAAGGAGTTACGAGTTACGAGTTACGAGTTACGAGTTACGAATGCACATAAGCTCTTGGCAAACAAGCACAATCGTAATTCGTAATTCGTAATTCGTAACTATGGCGTGCCCGCCGCTTTGCCCCCCGCCCGCTACGCGGTCGCCCCCACGCGTGGCGTGGGGGGCGGCGGTCGGGCTATCCGAGCCGTAGCACGGCGTGCCATGCTACGGCTCTACTATCCCTCACGCATAGAAAAATAAAGTTTGCCGCTCTCCTCCTACATTTGCCGATAAAAGGCTAAATTTGCGCCGCACATAACCACCACCGAAATCCCCCCAACCAGACTCCCAACAGTATGGCAGATATAGTAAAAATGCCCGCCCTCAGCGACACCATGACCACGGGCACCCTCATCGCTTGGCACAAAAAAGTAGGCGACGCGGTAACGATGGGCGACCTACTCGCCGAAATCGAAACCGATAAAGCTGTTATGGAATTTCAAAGCCTCTACGATGGCACCCTCCTCTACACAGGTGTAGAAGAAGGCAATTCCGTACCCGTCGATGCTATTATCGCCATCATCGGCGCAGCAGGCGAAAACGTCCAAGCCCTTTTGGCAGGCAGCAGCAGCAAAAAAGAAGCCCCCAAAGCCGAAGCCGCCAGCAGCAACCCCCTTGCCAGCGTCGAAACCCTGACACAAGCCATCTTGCCAGTAACAAGCAGCGCCGACAGCGACGAAAGACTAAAAGCCTCCCCCTTAGCCAAATCCATCGCCAAAACCGAAGGCGTAGACCTCACACTCCTCAAAGGCTCTGGCGATAATGGTAGAGTAGTCCGCAAAGACGTAGAAGACTTCCTTCAGCAGCAAAGCGCCGCCCCCGCAAAAACAGCCGCCCCCGCCGCCGCTATCAGCACCCCCACACCACAAGGCGAATACGAAGACTTTCCCCTCAGCCAGATGCGCCAAACTATTGCCCGACGCTTGGGCGAAAGCAAGTTTTCCGCCCCCCATTTCTATCTCACGATGGAAATCAATATGGATAACTGCACAGCTATGCGCAAAGAAATCAACGCCCTTAGCGAAACGAAAATATCCTTCAACGACTTCATTATCAAAGCCGCCGCCAAAGCCCTCACACAGCACCCCGCCGTCAACTCCTCTTGGCTCGGCGATAAAATCCGCCGCTATCAATACGTCAATATGGGCGTAGCCGTAGCCGTCGATGAAGGTCTGATAGTGCCCGTCGTCCGCAATGCCGATACCAAGTCCCTCTCCCAAATCGCCCGCGAAGTCCGCACCCTCGCCGATAAAGCCAAAGACCGCAAAATCCAACCCGCCGAAATGCAAGGCAATACCTTTACCATTTCCAACTTGGGTATGTTCGGCATCGAAGAGTTTACGGCTATCATCAATCCGCCCGATGCCTGCATTCTCGCCGTCGGCGGTATCTCGCCCAAACTCGTCCTCAAAGACGGACAAGTCAGCGAAACTCAAGTGATGAAAGTAACCCTTTCTTGCGACCATCGCGTCGTAGACGGTGCTACAGGCTCCAAATTCCTCCAAACCCTGCGCGATATACTCCAACAGCCCTTGTTGCTTATCGTATAGGTACTGCGCCGCTCGCCTACGGCTCGCGTCGCTGGTACTATGCCGCCTTGCGGCGGCAGTGGTAGCAAGTAGCAAGTGCCTTGCAATTTTTTGATACAGCTAACGACCATACAGACAAAAGGTAGAAAGCTAAAAATGGAAAAGGCTCTACAGTTCATATCGAAGCTGTAGAGCCTTTTTAATTTGTGCTGTCGGCAGCTATCCACAAAAATTTCAGGTACTTGCTACCACTGCCGCCGCAAGGCGGCATAGTACCAGCGACGCGAGCCACAGCGAGCGGCGCAGTACCTATGCGCCACGCTAAAACGCCACCAGCGTAACCCCGTCGCCGCCCTCGTTTTCCGCAGGGTGATACACGCGTTGTATGCTGGGGAATTGCCGCAATTTATCATGCACCGCCCGACGCAAAATACCGCTGCCTTTGCCGTGTATTATCCGCAATTCTTGCAGAGAATTAGCCAGCAAAGCCTTATCCATGAACTCTTGTAAGGTTTTTATGGCTTCTTCGTAGTGCATTCCGCGTATATCCAAACGCGGCTCAAAAAACGCGACCCGCTGCACGTTTTCCGTGCGTATACTGGGGCGGTCTTTCGTTGTGATGGGCGTAGGTATAGCCTGCAAATGCCTGAGGGGTGCATTTACGGTGATTTTGCCGATTTCTACTACTGCTTCCTTGCGCTTTATCTCCTTGACGATGCCGATGCTCACCCCGTCGCGCATTTTTACATAGCTGCCGACGCTGATTTCTTTGAGTATCGTCGTTTGCTCGTAGGTTTTGTGTATGTCTTCCTTGATACCGTCGACGGTGGCTGTGATTTTTTTGCGCTCCTCCTGCGTTTGTACCAGCAATTCTTTCGCTTTTTCGGCGGCTACTTTGCGGTCTTCGATGTCGCGGACTTCCTCAACGGCTTTTTGTAGCTCTTTGAGCGCTTGCCGATGCGTTTGCTTCACCTCGCCCAATTCTTGCTCTTTGTTTTGGAGCTTGATTTTCTTGCGGCTAAATTCCAACTCCCGCGATGCGTATTCATAATTTTTGATAAGCTGGTCGAGCTGTTTTTGCCGCTCCAGCAGTTGCTGCTGCTGCTGTTGCAATGCCAAACGCTCTTGCTGTACCTCTATCAATAGCGCGTCGAGGTCATGCGTATCCTGCCCCACCTGTTCCCTTGCATAGTCGATAACCGCAGCGGGCAAGCCCGTTTTCATGGCTATCTCGAAGGCATAAGAGCTACCAGGTTTGCCAATGCGCATTTGATAGGTTGGCGATAGGGTAGCGCGGTCGAAAATCATCGCCCCATTTACAATCCCCTTATTTTTGTTGGCAAAGTGTTTTAGGTTGGAATAGTGCGTCGTAATAAGCCCCCAAGCCTGCGCCGCGTTGAGTGCGCGCAAGATAGATTCCGCTATAGCGCCGCCCATTTTAGGGTCTGTGCCCGTACCAAACTCGTCGATAAGCACCAGCGTTTGGCTGTCGGCATGGGCGAGCATCTCCCGCGCATTGCGCAGTCGGGAGCTGTAGGTACTCAACTCGTCCTCCAAAGATTGTTGGTCGCCAATATCGGCGTAAAACTTCGTAAAAATGCCCATTTCGCTGCCTTCTTCCACAGGTACGAGATAGCCGCCCTGTAGCATCAGCTGCATTAGCCCGATGGCTTTCAGGCAAATGGACTTGCCGCCCGCATTCGGTCCGCTCAATATGAGCATTCGGTTTTCCTGCCGAAATTCCAAATCGAAAGGCACGGTTTTTTGCTTGGTCTTTTTGTTTTTGAGCAGCAACAAAGGGTGCCGAGCCTCTTGTATCTTAAATCTCGGCGCAGCCGCCAGCACGGGACGCACCGCATTCATCTGATAGCCAACTTGGGCACGCGCCTGCAATTCGTCAAAATCCACCAAAACTTCCTGATACAGTTGCAGGGTCGCCGAATAGGGGCTAAACAAGGCGCTCAATTCCCGCAAAATGCGATAAATCTCCCGCTTTTCGTCCAAATCGATATTCAGCAGCTCATTATTGATGTCTATCACCTCTTCGGGCTCGATGAAAGTCGTCTGCCCAGTGGCGGATTCGTCGTGCAAAATCCCCTTTACCTGCCGTTTGTAAGCTGCCAGCACGGCGAGCACCCGCCGCCCGTTGCGCGTACTTTCTACGATGTCCGCCAGATATCCTTTAGACATATAATTTTGCGCCGTCATGCGAAAGCGCTTATCCAATTCTTGTTGCTTGCTACCCCGCAGCCTGCTAAGCCGCAAAAGCTCGGGCGAAGCATCGGGGCGCATATTGCCCTCATCGTTGAGCACTTTTTGTATGGCGCTTATCAACACATCGGCAAATTCTATGCGCTCAATTTTGGCGTACAACTGCGGGTACAAGGCTATAATATCGCGCTTTTTGCCGTAGCCGAAAAACTGAAATATCTGTTGCGTATTCAGTAATTGTAGGCGTATCGCCTGCGTCGATTCCAGCGTCAGCACATAACCCTCAATGCGCAAACGCTGATATTCTCCACTCAAATCTATGTACGCCCCAAGCGGAAAATGATGCCCCTCCAGATAGGTTTTATGCATCTGCTCGACCTCTATTAGGCGTGCTTCTACACGCTCCAAATCCGCATATATGGGCGCTTCAGCGAGCGCTGCCGCTCCCAATTCGCCCCGACAATAGGACTGCGCAAGCTGCAAAATTTTATCAAATTCCAGCTTTTCTATCAAATCTTCTGGCGCGTAGCGCACTAAAATACGCTCACTCATGGCGAATTACTAAATTACAAGTTACGAGTTACGAGTTACGAGTGAAAGAGGCGCATAAAATAACATTTTCCACTTTTCACTTTTCATTTTTTTGGGCGTGCCCCCGCGCCACGCCCGCCGCAAAGGGCGGCGGGCGGGGGCGTATATTTATACGCCCCTACTGGCGCGGGGTCGGGCTATCCGAGCCGTAGCATGCTACGGCTCTACTATCCCTCACGCGGCAGGTAGACGGAGAGCCTGACAAGCCTATGGGGCGAAAAACGAAAAATAGGCGAAATAGTTCCCTATTATCGCTTTTACAAGTCCCGAATTATCGCCGTTATCGTGGGTACGTCGCCCATCGTGTAATAATGCAGGCAGGGAACGCCTGCGGCTTTCAACTCTTTCGATTGCTGGCGGCACCATTCTATGCCGATTTGTGTGCGAGCGGCGGCGGTTTTCGCCTTGATGAAGGGGTGTATCAAATCTTCGGGCAGCTCGACATGAAAATGTCGGGGAATAGAGGCGAGCTGATACATTTTCGTTAGGGGCTTTAGCCCTGGTACGATGGGCACGTTGATGCCCATATCGCGGCAGGCGCGCACGAAATCAAAAAAATATTGATTGTTGAAAAACATTTGCGTTACGATGTATTTCGCTCCTGCATCGACTTTCTTTTTCAAAAAGTGCAGGTCGCTCACCATATTGGGCGCTTCAAAATGTCGTTCGGGGTAGCCCGCTATGCCGATGCAAAAATCCGTAGGCTGCCCGTCGCTAATGTTTGCGTCGAGGTATTTGCCCTGATTCATGTTATGTACTTGCTGCACGAGGTCGGAGGCATAGGCGTGCCCATTGGGTTCGGGCTCAAATTTATCTTCAAATTTTCGCGCATCGCCGCGCAGCAATAGCACGTTGTCGATGCCCAAAAATTGCAGGTCGATAAGCGCGTTTTCGGTTTCTTCTACCGAGAAGCCGCCGCAGATAAGATGCGGCACCGCGTCTACGCCGTAACGGTGCATGATAGCCGAGCAAATGCCGATAGTGCCTGGTCGCTTGCGGATAGAGCACTTTTCGTAATAGCCGTTTTCGTGGCGTTTGTAAATGTATTCTTCTCGGTGATAAGTTACATCTATAAACGGCGGCTTAAACTCCATCAAAGGGTCGAGCACACTAAATATGCTCTGCATATTGCCGCCTTTAAGCGGGGGGAGTATTTCAAAAGAAATGAGCGTTTGCCCCTCGGCTCGCTCGAAATGTTCGGTTACTTTCATTGTCTAAGGTGGTTCGCGTAAATAAGAAAGCGCAAAGATAATTACGAGTTACAAGTTACGAGTTACGAGTTGCGAATTGTTATGGATAATTTATGCAGAAAGCCTTTTTTCTCTGCGGCGCACGCGTAGCGGGCGCAATGCGTGAGGGATAGCAGTGGAAGCGCGTGTAGGGGCAGCTCTTGTGGCTGCCCTCAGCGCGCTGCAACGAATAGCCCGACCCCGCGACCCGTAGAGCCGTAGCATGCTACGGCTCCGTGCGCCTTTGCGCACGGGGGAGCGGGGGCACGCCCAAAAAAAGCCAAAAATTTAGCTGTTTGCCTTTTTTTCTGCTATTTGCCACTAATTTGCCTGATATTGTACGCCAAAGCTGCAAGTTGCTACATCTACCTAAACGATGCACAAATTTGGCACTTTACTCCTATTTCAACGAACATACTACTATGAATATCAATAAGTTAAGCAAATATGTTATGCTGCCTACTGCCGCACTCGGCATAGGTTTGGGCGTAACGCGGGCGCTTCAATACGAGGAGCCCAACCATTTATCGAACCACCCCTTTTTGAAGGAGTTGAAGGAAAAAATGGAGGGCTACGCCGAGAAATTGGGCGCGGAAAAAACCTACGTGCAATTTGATAAATCCTTCTACAAGCCAGGCGAAACGGTTTGGTTTGCGGCATACATACGCGATGCGCGCACGCTGCAAGCTGCGCAAAGCCGCATCGTTTATGTGGAACTTATCAATCCGAAGGGCGCGGTAGAGAAAAAATTGACCCTGCTGACCCAAGATGGGCAAGGCGCGGGCGAGTTTGAACTTGCGCAGAGCGTGAAGGGCGGCATTTACAAAATAAAAGCCTATACGCTGCTGCAAAACAGCACGCAGACGATATTTGAGCGCGAAATTACGGTGCAAGCCGTCGTGCTGCCCAACCTGAATATGAAGCTCGATTTTGAGCGCAAGGGCTACGGCGAGGGCGACAAGGTAACAGCCTTCGTAGATTTGGCAAATCTGGACAAAACGCCTTTAGCAAACTACGAATTTGAATACGTGGTGTCCTTAGGCGGCGATAAGGTCGAAACGAAAAAGGGCAAAACCGATGCGCAAGGACGCGCTTATATTGAGTACGGTTTGCCCAAAAAATTAGCTTCCAACGACGGTTTGCTCAATGTCATGCTCCAATATAAGGGGCAAACGGAGAGCATCTCCCGCAGCATTCCGATACAACTCGGCGATATCGACCTACAGTTTTTCCCTGAAGGCGGCGATATGGTCGCGGGCACAACCAACAATGTAGCTTTCAAAGCCTTAGACGAGTTTGGCAAGCCCACCGACATCGAAGGCAAAATCCTCAACAAAAAGGGCGAAATCGTTGCGACTTTCAAAAGCTACCATCAGGGCATGGGTACGCTTGCCCTTACGCCCAATGGCGAAGAAATCTATACGGCAGAAATTACTTCCCCCGTTTCGCTCAAAACCAAGTACGCCCTGCCGATGGCAAAGGCGAACGCTTACACCCTGCAAGTTAGCAAGCAAGACAAGACGAATATCGTCGTCGATGCGATAAGCCCCAATGCGGAGGAAATCTATCTTATCGCCCAAAATAATGGCACGGTAGTCTATTCGGAAGCCATCCAAGCGAAAAAAGGTAAAAATACGGTGAGCATACCGACGGGCGATTTTCCCGTAGGCATCACGCAAATTAGCCTTTTCGATGGCAACAAAGCCGCCCGCGCCGAGCGTTTGGTGTTTACCAATCCGCATAAGCAGCTAAAAGTTAGCGTAAAAACCGACCAAGACAAATACCAGCCCCGCGAGAAGGTGAAAATGACGGTAGAGGTCAAGGACGAAAATGGCAGACCTGTAGAAGGCAATTTTTCGGTATCTGTGGCAGACGATAAACTGCTGACCTTCGCCGACGATAAACAGGGGCATATACTTTCTTCCATACTTTTGGAAAGCGAGCTAAAGGGCGAGATTGAGGAGCCTAATTTTTACTTCGACAGCGAAAGCGACCCCACGCGCAAGAAGCCCGAAATAAGCCGCGCCCGAGCTTTAGACCATCTTTTGCTTACTCAAGGCTGGCGCAGATTTACTTGGAAACAAGTACAAGACAATCAATTGCCCGCCCTCGCTGCAGCCGAAAAAGGCATAGCCAGCGGTTATGCCCGCGATGGGCAGGGGCTGGCAGTCGTAGGCTGCGAATTGGTAGCCTATCACCCAACTTTGGGCAGCTACCGCGCTACCACCGACAAAAATGGCGCTTTCGTCTTCGATAATCTGCCCCTTTACGAGGCTTTTACCATCAAAACCGCCGATAGCACCCTGATTAGCAGCGGCACGCAAATCAACGACTTTAACAATATCCACAATGTAGCCATCTACAAACGCCGCCATATCAGAGGCGTAGTGAAAGACCCACAAGGCAATATACTCAAAGGGATACAAGTCTATAATGCTACCAAAGGCGCATACATAGCTACTGATGAGCGCGGCGAATTTGTATTGGACTTGTATGATATGCCCAATCATCATTATGTCTATATCTATGACCCCGCTTATAAATGGGGACCGAAAAACGTTAATGTCGCTCAGCACGACAGCGACAAACGCCTCGTAGTACAACTCGTAGCATACCAACGCCCAACGCCCAAATACTACAGCGGTGGCGGCAGAGGCAAAGGCAGCTACAAATCAAGCAGTCGCAGCAAAAGTCTGGAAAGCGCTCCCAAAGGCAACAGCAGACGCGAAAGCATCGAAGAAGTAGACTACGCAATTGAGCTTGACGATGTGCAGCTCACCCGCTCGACGAACATCAGCAGCCGCAGTGCAAATGAAGCTCTTGCCCGAAATTCAGGCATAAGCCAAAAAGACATCGGCGAAGCCGTCAACACTAATGGCTCCCGCCCCGTCAATACTACGGAAACTTTTATTAGCACAGGCAAAGTAAGCGCCCCACCTGTAGAAGAGAAAAAACCTGTCGACAATAAAATCAAAGACGAAGAAGAGCTTGAGGAGGCTAAACTAGGGCTTGCAGCCGATACAATGTACAAATCCGCCAATAAATTGCGGGACGAAAAAGCCCCTGTTATCGTCGTAGCCGCTACCCGCTTTCACCGCGCCCGCGAGTTTTACGCACCCAAATACGAGCAGGCTGCCGACGAAAAAACCGTGCGCAACGACTTCCGTTCTACGATTTATTGGAATGCCCGCCTGCGCACCAATGCCAAAGGCATCGCAGAGGTTGAATTTTACAACTCCGACGACCTTAGCCAGTTCCGCATCAGCGTAGAAGGTTTCGGCAAAAACGGCGGCGTAGGTCGCGGCGAATACAAGTTCTTCACTCAACGCGCCTTCGAGATGGTCGCCAAAGTGCCTACAGAAGTGCTTACTGCCGACATCTTGCGCATACCTGTAGCCCTAACCAACAACACCACCAAAGAGCTGAAAGGTCGCCTTATTGTCGAGCTGCCCAAGCACCTCAAATGGGTAAAAGAACCCCAAGCCGATATTGCGCTCGCCCCCAAAGCCAGCACTACGGTGTACCTCGAATGCGAAGCCCTGCACGAGCCCGCCAGCGGCGATTTTCTCGTACTCTTCAAATCTGATGTAGCGGCTGACCGTATGCTCACTACCGTGCAATCTCGCCCTCGCGGTTTCCCCGTGCGGCAGGTATTCGCGGGCGATAAATTGAGCCAAAGTTTTGAAGTCGCCCCCATCGAGCCCATCAAAGGCAGTGTCGAGGTAAAACTCAATGTCTACCCCAGCGTTTTGGACGAAATTCTCAAAGGCATGGAATCCATGCTCCGCATGCCAGGCGGCTGCTTTGAGCAAACTTCCAGCTCCAATTACCCCAATGTGCTCGTGCTCAGCTATATGCGCGAAGCGGGTACTACCGATAAAGCCCTAGAAGACCGCGTAAAAGGTTTCCTCGATGTAGGCTACGGCAGACTTTCGGGCTTCGAGTGCAAGCAAGGCGGTTTCGATTGGTACGGACGCGACCCAGGACACGAGGGGCTGACTGCCTACGGTATCATACAATTTACGGATATGAAAAACGTCTATAAGGTAGACGAAAAAATCATCGAACGCACCAGCAAATGGCTCATCTCCCGCCGCGATGGCAAAGGCAGCTGGCAGGTGAACCCCAGCCATGGACATTATTGGGGCAAAAGCGAGCCGACGGAAGCCTACATCACTTGGGCATTGACTGAAGCCAAAATGGGCGACCAAATCAAGCAGGAAATCGATGCTACCGTCGCCAATGCCGACAAATCGCAAGACCCCTACGTCATGGCACTCGCCGCCAATGCCCTCTACAATGTAGGCGATATCAAACGCGCCGAAAAAATGATGGAAGCGCTGGTGAAAAAGCAGACCAATTCGGGCAGCTTCGACGGCAAAACCAACAGTATCACCTACTCTACAGGCAAGGCGCTCACGGTAGAAACTACCGCTCTGGCTACCCTCGCCCTGCTCAAAAGCCAAAAATACCTGTCAGAAACGAAAAAAGCCGTCGATTTCCTCAAAACCTGCAAAGATTACTACGGTTACGGCTCTACACAGGGCACTATTCTCACGCTTAAAGCCTTTATTGCGCACGCTAAAGCCAACAAACGCACGGCTGAAGATGGTATTTTGGTCGTCGCAGTCGATGGCAAAGAGGTCGCACGCGTGGCTTACAAAGCAGGCGACAAACAAATCAGCGTTCCCGCCCTTTCGCCCTATATCAAAACGGGCAAAAACAAGGTAGAAGTCTACTACGAAGGCACGAAAAACCCCATTCCCTTCGACATTACCTTCACCTACAGCACCCGCCTGCCCCAAAGTAGCAAAGATTGCGCTTTGAGCCTCTCCACGACCCTTGCCGAAAAGCAAATTAAGATGGGCGAAACCGTCCGTTTGAGCGCAGAATTGCGCAATACGACCAATCAGAGCGTATCTATGGCAATCGCGCAAATCGGCATTCCTGCTGGGCTTAGCGTCCAACACTGGCAGCTAAAAGAGATGCAAGACAAGCGCATGTTCGATTTCTATGAGATATTCGAGGGCTACGTCGTTTTGCACTTCGAGCGCCTGCGCGCCAACGAGCTGAAAAGCATCAGTTTTGACCTAAAAGCGGACATTCCTGGCTCTTATGAAGCGCCCGCCTCTGTCGCTTACCTCTACTACACGCATGAGCATCGCAATTGGGTCGCTCCCAACTCGCTCGTTATCCAATAAATGCCCCCTTTAGTTTTTCGCCTTGCGCCTTTTCGTCTGTTTTTCGGACGGGAAGGCGCTTTTTAGTTAGGACTTGGGCGGCTTGTAGCTTGCTTTCGTCTTTGGCGAGCAAATATACATAAGGCACAATCGTAACTCTTAACTATTTGGGCGCGCCCGCTGCGCAAAAAGGCGCAGCGGTCGGGCTATGCAGGGCGCAAATGTAGGGACAAGGCATACCTTGCCCCTACAGCGCTCCTACTATGCGCTTCGCGTTCACTTCGCTTCGCGGAGGGCTTCGCCGTTCGTGTTCCTCACGCAAATATGGTGCGCGGACGCGCAAAGGGCGCGCCGCGCGAAATAAAAAAATAAATCTTTCCAATTTGTGGAAAATACAATAAAAATGCGCATTTTTGCCAAGCGAGGGCAAGAATAGATAGCCTGCCCTTCGGAATACCGACGCGTGAGGGATAGTAGGGGCGTATATTTATACGCCCTGAATAGCCCGACCCCGCGTGTGTAGGGGCAGACCCATGGGTCTGCCCCCCGTCCGCGCCCCTTTGGCGCGGCGGGCACGCGGGGGCACGCCCAAAAAAAAAGGATTATCTTCGCAAATACCTGCGGCGAGAGCGCCACAGGCTCATTTTTTAACCTAAACACAGATACAGAAATGTCGGAAACACCTCCGCAACTGACGCGCCAGCAATTGTACGAGCAAGTTCATGCCGTCGGCAAAGAGCAGTACATTTTGGGCGAAATGAAAAGATTGGGCTACTGGGACGAAAAAGCAGGCGTACCCCAAGCCGACTTGGCGCTGATGGAGCAAAAAAGCGCAATTTTGAAGGAACTCGCCGACCTGCGCACGCAGCAGGCGCAGTACGCCAACAAAGAAAAATTGCTGCGTGAGATGCGTATGGCGCGCATGAAAGATGCGCTCGCCCGCCGCGAAGAAACTAAAAAGCGCAAAATCGAGCGCCGCAGAACCAAAGCAGCCGCTTGGCAAGAATCGAAAAGCACCAATATCGTCTATTTGGGCGAGGGCGTATCGGGCGGACTGCACGAAACGGCGACGAATGAGGATAAATTGCGGCAGTTGGGTCTGCCCGTTTTTGCCAACGTTGCAGAGCTCTCGCAAGCGATGGGCATCAGCGTCGGGCAATTGCGCTTCCTTTCTTACCACCGCAAAGCGGCAACCTCTACCCATTATCGCCGCTTTCAGATACCCAAAAAAACGGGCGGCGTGCGCAATATATCCGCGCCCATGCCGCGACTGAAAAACGCACAATACTGGCTACTCAACAACGTTTTATACAAGCTCACTACGCATAACGCCGCGCATGGCTTCGTGCCGCAACGCTCCATTTTGAGCAATGCCGCCCAACACGTCGGCTCGGAAGTCGTGATAAATATCGACCTTAAAGACTTTTTTCCGACCATCAGCTTCCGCCGCATCAAAGGGCTTTTTTCCTCTATGGGCTACTCGGAGCAGATAGCCACGATTTTCGCGCTCGTATGCAGCGAACCGCTCACAGACGAGGTGCAAATCGACGGAAAAACCTATTACGTGGCACGCGGAGAGCGTTTTCTGCCTCAAGGCGCACCCACTTCGCCCGCGATAACCAACCTTATTTGCTTCCGCTTAGACCATCGTTTTGCAGGCGTAGCCAAAAAGCAGGGCTGGACTTATACGCGCTATGCCGATGACCTCACCTTTTCGAGCAAAGACGGCAAAAACGTCAATCGCATCCTTTGGCAAACCCGCCAAATCGTCGACAACGAAGGCTTCGTCGTGCACCCCGATAAAGTACAGGTCATGCGCAAAGCCTCCCGACAAGAGGTAACGGGCATCGTCGTCAATAAAAAACTCAACGTCAACCGCGAGCATCTGCGCCAATTCCGCGCCGTATTGCACCGCATACGCAAGCAAGGTAATACGGAAGGCGTTCGCTTTGGCGACGCTGCCGCCAACCCCGTACAGGTCATTCGCGGCTTCGCTAATTTCGTCAATATGGTCAATCCCGAAAAAGGCGCTAAGCTAAAATCGGAGGTAGAAAGCCTATTCAACGAACTGCCCACCCTGCAAAACAGCCTAAAAAGCGCTCATACCACAGAGCGCCGAGCCTTCGGAGCAAAACCCGCCACCGAAAATAGCAGCAAACCAACCACAATAAACAGCACTACAAACGCCGATAACGCAGCCCCAAGCACAGCCGCAAGTAGCGAAAACTGGTGGGACTTCTTCGCGTAGTTTTGATTGTGCTTTGTGTATAGGTAGTGCTTTGTGTATAGGTATTATGCCGCCTTGCGGCGGCAGTGGTAGCAAGTACCGTTTAGCAACTGCATAGTTAAAGAAATGCTTTAATGCTTTATTGCGTGAGGGATAGCAGTGGAAGCGCCGAAATGAAATGAAGGCGCTGCAACGGATAGCCCGACGGCGCGACCTTTAAGCGCTTTAGCGCGGGGAGCGCCGACACGCCCAAAGAAAGTGAAAAGTGAAAAGTGAAAATGCAGAGAACGATGAACTACTCCGCGTAGCGAATGACAAATAGTACTTGCTACCACTGCCGCCGCAAGGCGGCATTGTACCTAAGACACAAAGCACAACCTAAGACACCATCACCACTTAAAATTCCAAGTTATCGTAGGAATGATGGGAAAAAGCGCTACCGAAGTCGCCTGAAAGCGGGTCGGTATCTGCGCCTCATCGTTGGCATACACAGGCTCGATGAACAGGAAAAAGGTATTTAGGCGGCTGTAAACATTGTAGACGCTAAAGGTAATATCGCTCTTAAATCGCCAATCCTTTTTCTCAAATAATCGCCAAATCATACCGAAATCCAAGCGGTGATAATTCGGCATACGGAAGGCGTTGCGGTCCGTAAAAACGGGCACAAAGGCAAAGGGATTTTCGTACGTGATGTCGGTATGAAAATAGCGCGCCACAGGCAGCGAAACGGCGCTACCTGTGCCATAAACCCAAGCGAGGCTAAAGGTCAAAGGCGCTTTTTTCATGTCGTACATCGCCACGATGGAGGCATCATGTCGGCGGTCGTAACGCGGGCGAAAACGCCGCCCCTCATTGATGTCAGCAAACTCCCGCCAAGACCAAGACAGGGTATAACCCACCCAGCCCCGAAATTGCCCGACTTTCTTCTCGATGTAAAACTCCGCCCCATAACTCGCCCCCTTGCCAAATACAAATTCACGGTCTAAATTATCGTTTATCAGCAAAGAAGCCCCATCGCGGAAATCTATCTGATTGTGCAACCACTTATAATAACCCTCAAAAGATATAAAATAGTCGTTGCCCAAAGCATACGCCAAACCCACAGACGCAAGGTCAGATACCTGCGGGCGCACTATCTGCGTCGATGGATACCAAACATCCGTAGGCAAAGAAGCCCCCGAAGAAGACACCAAATGTATGTACTGATACATACGCGCATAATTCGCTTTTAGCGATAAATCATTCGTTAGGCTGTACTTTATCGCTACACGCGGCTCTATGCCCCCGTAAAACTTGCCCTCATTGTTGAAGCCGCTCGCCCGCAGACCGTAATTGATTTTCAAAGCCTCACTCACTGTCCAATCATCGGCAAAATACGCCGCATACTCGCCCGCATGATAGATATTTCCTAATTGAAAATCTAAGCTGCCGTCCTCGCTGCCCGCATCAAAACGATTGACCGAAAAGCGATGGTAAATGGCATTTGCGCCGAATTTTATATTGTGCTTCGTGTTGGGAAAATAGCTAAAATCTGCCTTCAAATTTGCGTCCCTGATGCCGCTGCCCAAGTCGAAACCAAATTGGTCGAATTTCGTACCCACCGAATACACATAATCCGAAAAGGTGAAAGCCGTATTCACAAAAAGGCGGGGACTAAAGACGTGATTCCAACGCGCCGTAGCCGTGATATTGCCCCAATCGAAGCCAAATTGTACGATATCATCATCAAATCTAAAAAAATCCTTACCCCAATAGCCGCTGATGAAAATTTGGTCTTTCTCGCCCAAATCGTAGTTAAATTTGGCATTCAGGTCAAAAAAATTGTAACCTGGTAGGGGAGTCCAATCCTCCTTATCCTTGTTTATCTCGTTGATGATGCCCGTAATTGCATCGACATAAGTACGCCGACCCGATACGATAAACGCCCCTTTATCCTTTTTTAGAGGCCCCTCCACCGTCAAACGCGAGGAAATCAAGCCCAAGCCGCCCGCTACGACAAACTTTTTTCGATTGCCCTCCCGCATCGTTACATCTACGATAGCCGACAATTTGCCCCCGTATTCGGCAGGGAAACCCGATTTATACAGGGTTACATTGCGCACGGCATCGGCATTGAAGGTGCTGAAAAAGCCAAAAAGATGACTCGGATTATAGACGGGCGCTTCGTCGAGTATGAACAGATTTTGGTCGCTACCGCCGCCGCGCACATATAAGCCGCTATTGCCCTCGCCGCCCGATTGTACGCCAGGTTTGAGCTGTAAAACCTTCAAAATATCTACCTCGCCGAAGATTACAGGTACTTCTTTAGCTTCTTCTGCCGTTACTTCTACGCTACCCATCTGCGTCGAATTGAGCTTTTCGCGCGGCGAACCCTCCGTAACGACGACCTCCTCCATATCTACGCCCGTCCCCAATTCGAGCGAAATCGTCGTATCCTTCGCGGGCAAAATCCGCAGCGTCGCAGGCGCATAACCCGCATACGAAAATACCAAGGTCAGACTGTCCTCCCTACGCGGTAGCGTCAGCGAGTAAAAACCGTAGTCGTTGGTCGTCGCGCCCAGTTTGGAGCCCGTCTCATAGACATTCACCCCAAAAAGCACCTCGCCCGTCTCCCCATCTTTCACCGTGCCGCTAAGGCTGA
This sequence comes from uncultured Saprospiraceae bacterium, assembly GCA_964467315.1. Classification (GTDB taxonomy): domain Bacteria; phylum Bacteroidota; class Bacteroidia; order Chitinophagales; family Saprospiraceae; genus JAAFIM01. Next base: position 50,387 of record CAYXSA010000024.1, read on the forward strand.
TTTTTTGCGCCAAAATCGGAAAACAAGTCCACAAAAGCAAGCCGAAAAAAAGTATAGCACGCGACATATCGTTTCTGAAAAAAAAGCCCTAAATAATGCGCAAATTTACTATTTTTATCCCCAGAATAGCCCCTAACTGTTTTTTTAACTTTTTATTTTGGGCGTGCCCCCGCGCAAGGCGCGGGGTCGGGCTATGCGCGGTTTCAGTACTTCGCTGCCCTTTGGGGCAGCTCGTACCGCTTCGCGCCGCTCCTATCCCTCACGCAAAGCCTCTCCCTGATTTTTTCCACTCCCCATACTCAATCCCATGAAAAACAGTTTATTTATTGTATTGTTTGCCTGCCTCGCGGCTGCCTGCGGCAGCGGCTCCGCTGCCGAAACCAGCATGAGCAACGAAGACAAATTGCGCGAAAAAGGCAAAAAACTCGGCGAATACTTCTGCAAAATGCAAACAGCCCTGCAAGCAGGCAAAATCGACGAACTCAAAACCATCCGCAGCAAATACAATGGCGAACTCGCCAGCATTCACGGCGACCAACAAAACCTCGCAGGCAAGCAAGAAAAAATATCCCGCCAAGACTTCATGGCTGCCGCACTCAAAAACGTCAAAGCAGGCATCAACGAAACCGCCAACAAATGCGGCATCACGGCAGAAGAAATCGAAACCTTCTTCCAAACCCAAAAACTGCGCGGCGAACCCAAAGACGAATAAGTGAAAAGTGAAAAGTGAAAAGTGAAAAGTGAAAAGTGAAAAGTGAAAAGT
>CAYXSA010000025.1:0-48210 GCA_964467315.1 uncultured Saprospiraceae bacterium
GGGGCGTTTCACCATCGCCCCAGACGGGGCGAATGTTGATTCGCCCCTACTATCCCTCACGCAAAAAAAAATCCCCGCGCCCAAAGGGGGCGCGGGGCGCATAGCTGAAAATAGCAGCAAGGAAGTTTGGAAGTGTGGGAGGAGTAGGGTATATTTGCACAGTGAGCCCCCAATAAGCATGACGCTGTTGGTTTTATCAAGGGTGAGATAAACACCTATACTGAACGCGAACCCCACAAACCTCACAAACCTCACAAATCACATTTCTCAAACTCATTTTCTTCTACATCTTTAAGTACCTTTCTACTACAAGGAGTTTGACAATTAAATATATTATAATCACAATAAAAAATTATGTTTATATCAAAGCTCAAACAGTTAAAAAATTACAAGATAGAACAAGGATGCTTATTTATATCACTTTTTAATGAAGAAGGTGAGCTTGCTCCTGAAATTCAAATTAGATACACAAATGATATAATTTTAGTAATTTTTGACGGCGGGTACTTAATAATGGATGACAAAGAAAATGTTATTGAAAGTAATCCTTTTGAGATTGATGAGGATCTTTACGAAATTGATTACACGGAATACTTAAATTCTATAAGCTATGAAATAGTAAAAACTTTGCATCATCTGACTACACAGATGTTTGGTGTTAAAACAGACTGTAAAATGCAAACAATAGACACTTTTTTAAAAAAAATGAAGAGCAAATATCCAGAAGAAGACATATCTTTTGAGGAAAATTTGTTAACTTATTTAGTAATTTTTTATCAAAGATTAGACTTTTTGGGAGCAGCTATAGCTCCTTATACTGTTAAAAATTATGATTAAAAAATTAATTTTAAACTACTTTTAGCGGCAGGAGGCTTGTTTATACTCAATGCCATATTTCCTTAACTTGAACTCTGCGCCACAAGCCGTCCATTTAGGTATTTATAAACAGTTTTTAATAAGCAACTGCGCGAAATTATTTCACATTTCGCAAAGCGCCGTTTCGGGCTTGGAAACCAAGCGTAGCGCAGGTTTTTAAGCCCGAAACAAGCGAGAAATAATGTGAAATAATTTCGCTTTCGTACTTAAATTTTATCAATTCACACAAAATCTCCCCTAAATATGTTTAACACTATCGAAGTCGACAGAACAAAACTAACAATAATGGGCGTAGAGTTTTCAGATTTGAAAACCTTAGAAAGCACCGCTAGTGCTTTAGGCTCTAATATGTTTGAAGGTTTTAAACCAACCCCCAAAGGAATTGAAATAATAAGAGACTATGTAATGGGGAAAATTTCGCTCAATGAGTTGGTGCAGTTTGCAAAAGCAAAAGCTTATGTTTAACTCCTATAAATATATAGATCCTGACTATACTTATATAGATACTAAAACAGGAGTTTTAAGAAATCTGCAAGAAATTACAGATATTGATGTATTGCTTTTTGTCGAAAGTGGTGTAGTTACCAAACGATTGCAACAATTTTACGAAAATCCGATTAAAATTAAAGGAGTTATAAGTCTTTTTGAAATTCATAAGCACATATTTCAAGATATTTATGCTTGGGCAGGTCAAAAGCGAATTGTTGAGATAAGCAAAGATGGAAAACAGTTTTTTCCAACTACACATTTTGACAACGCTTATAGATATATTGATAATTTAGTAAACGAGTTCAAGAAAATTCCCAAAAATAACCAAAGGCAATTGGCTGATAAATTAGCCGAAATCTTGGATAATGTAAATTACTTACACCCTTTCAGAGAAGGCAATGGAAGAACACAAAGGGAGTTTATGAGATTATTAGCTTTAGAAAAAGGCTTAACACTAAATCTAAATCCACCTGATAACAAAAGTGTTTACGAAAGATACATGAAAGGAACTGTTGAGAGTGATATAAAAACCTTAACTGAATTAAATTTTTGAATTGATTGAAACTAAAAAATTAAGGTGATAACCATATTTGCCCTACTATAACGGCTTACTAAAAACTGTGTTTTTTTGGGCGTGCCCCCAGCCCCAAAAAGGGGGCTGGGGTCGGGCTATTCGGGGCGTTTCACCATCGCCCCAGACGGGGCGAATGTTGATTCGCCCCTACTATCCCTCACGCAAAGAAAAATCCCCGCCCGCAAAGAGCGGGCGGGGCGGTAGGGGTTTATTCAGGCTTTTCCTGCTACCCAAAAGCACTATAACAAGCAGCATATGCTTATTTAGAAGTTTTTTTCGGCAATAAAAACCAGCTTTTAATGAGTTCAGAAATTTCTCTTTTGCCGCATAACAGCTCCCGAACATTTTCGGGCATCTCCGTAAATGGCGACAACCCTAATTCGTAAGCGTCTTCTACATTTTTGACCTGCTCAAGTGCATCTGCAAAATTATGAAAATAAGGCAAAAGCAAATTCAATTCCTCCTCTGTTAGGTTTTTGGGGCTATAAAACAGGTCTACAAGCATCCAATTGTCTTGTTTGTAAATCCGATACGCATAGTATAAAGCCAAACTTGCCAAAAAATACTCTTCTTCCTTAGGAGGATTTTCCCCTATCCGATGTCCCAAAAAAGCAGCTTTATGCCTGCTATTTGTTGCGTAGTTTCTTATCAGTTCAAGAACAGCAGGAATTATTAGTTCCGTGTCGCAGGAATCAAGCTGCGTATCTAACGGAAGACCATAATAATAACCATCTATATAGCATTCACCCATCGTATCAGGAGCCCAATAAAAAAAAGCGGGCAGCCTAAATAAAGGGTCGAAGCGAGCGTATGAAGAGCGTAAATCCCAGCACCCTACAAATTTTCCTGTATCTCTACGCACAGCCTGAAATATCTTTCCGCTTGGAGGAGATGAAGCAAAAGAAGCCTGCCATTTTTCTGTAGATTTCGTGCAAGCAGCACAAAATAAAACCAAGACAAGAGCAAAAATTTTATTTTTTGCGAATATCTTGCTCCTTGTCGATAACGCGTATATGGTCATAATCTTTAGTGTTGCCCTTGTCTTGCGGAACTCGTTTTTCAATTTCGTGAACGATGTTAGGGTTTTTGTATTTTATAAACTTCGTCCCATCGCGTTTTTCACCGCTACGAGCATCTTCCAAAGTACCTTCTTTCGGAAAGTGCTGACCATCATCATAGCGATATTTTCCTGTTTTTGGGTCGTACTTTGCGCTATGTTGGACATTTCCTTTATCATCAGAAAATGTAACGATATCGCATTTAGCATTCCATGCCCCAAATTCTTTTGGGTCACTGAACATTTGAGATATATCGTTGCTGTAGATATTTAGCTCTCCTTGAGCAAAAGTTTCGCCATGACAATTTGCCTTAAAATGCAAAAGCTCTAAAATAGCCACTGCATTTTCTTTGCTCAAAGGAGGGGCAGGACTGTTGTCGTCTTTATAATATGGCTTAGGGTTTTCCACTTTTATAAAAATTTCTACAGGAATTTTTTTGCCCTGATTGCTAAAAATATAAGCGGGCTGCATATGTACATCTACAACAACTCGGCACATTCTTCCATTGGATGGTTCTGGATAAGAGCCGCCCGTTTCGAGTATTTTTAATATGGGCTTACTATTTATTAAAACGATGAGTTTTCCGTTTTGGTCGCGCAAAAAATATGGACTTTTGCTCATATCGGCAGTAGCCAACAAAGCAGCCTCTTCCGTTAGGATTTCGGGTTTTGCAGTAGGGGCACTATTTGCCTGCATGACCACTTTGACCGCCTGCGTCATCGTTTTCAGTTGCTCGGCGATGGCTACGGGAAAAATTCCTGACAGCGCCAGCAGTTTTTCGCCTGCTTTGCTTGCTGCCTGTAGGGTAGCTTTTTCGGCTTCGCTAAACTCGACGGCTTCTCCCTTTTGGGCTTTTTGCAAGCGCGGCAATAAATCGGCTACCGCCTTTTGATGCGGCGCAAACTCGCTCCCTGCTTTTTTTGCAACTTGCACAATTACGGCGCTATGCTCTTTGTAGAGTTCAGCTATGCGGGTTTTTAGCGCAGAGAGGTCGCCCCCCCATTTTCATTTTTAAAATGGCTCATTTTTGACTGGGTGGTTTATAAAGAAGATGAACAATCAAGGGAATGGGGACGAATATACGACTTTTTTACAAAGGGGATTGGCTTTTTTTTATGTTTCGCTTCGCGGAGGGCTGCGCCGTTTTGGGCGTGCCCCCAGCCCCAAAAAGGGGGCTGGGGTCGGGCTATTCGAGCCGTAGCATGCTACGGCTCTGCTATCCCTCACGCATAAAAAATCCCCGCGCCCAAAGGGGGCGCGGGGCGGTAGTAGTAGACGCAACCCGAAGGCAAGCGAAAGGGGCGCGGGGCGCTAGGGGGGAAAATTAGCGCTAATACGTGTAAAAAGTGCGATACTTTACAAATTGGCTTCTATTATAATAAGGGGCATATTTTGCAGGAAATAGCCAAGCTTCCACATATATCAGCTGCCCTTTTTTATCGTACACAAACCATCTCTGGGTTACTAATTTATAAGCGTCGCGTTCGCTCTTGATGTATTCTAATACTAATCCTAATTTCCCTTTTGTATCATATCGCATTTCATAAAAGACTTTAATCTTTGAGTCCTGCTGAAAGACTTTTAAAAGTTGCCCCTTATGATATTCAAATGACACTCGGTAGAATACAAAGCCAGACATATCCGTTTTACGAAATTCTTTTACTCGCCCGTCTTCTGTATAATCCCAAAAGTACCGCTCCGAAAGTATATCATTTTTCGTTTCTCTGATACGACCTTTTGTATCTAACCTTAGATATTGTGTATCTTTTACTGTAGCAATTTCATCTTCTTTTATCAAAAAATACTTGGCTACTGTATCTGTATATAGTACGCGTTCGTAGCTGTCAGCACTTCCACTCCTAATCCACTGCTTTTCTATCAATCGCCCTAAGCTATCAAATTTATACACATTGGTTAAACTATCTTTTTTATAGCCGTTGTATTGCATAATGGCATATGCGCTATCATTTTGCCAATAAAACAAAAACTCATCACCATTGCGAATATTGCTATGTTTGATAAATTGATTTTGCGGCGAGTATTGTTTTTCGATTTGACTTACTAAATTTCCCTGTTCCACATTTTGGAATATCCATGCGGTATCATTTTTTTGCTTTAGTAAGCGGCGAGAATAGCTTTGTATAGGATAATTCAGCCCAATTTCTTTCCACTCGATTTCTGATTTAGGGCTTATAGACGTAAAAATTTGACGACTGTAATTATCCTTTGCTTGAAATTTATTCTCTTCTATCCATGCATTACTCCCCAATCCTCTCAAGTAATAAATCGGAGTATTGTATCGACTTTCTGTGGAAAAATGAAAAACAAATTGCCCTCTTAGCGAAAAACAGAGCGCCCAAATGCCTAAAAATAGATAAAGTCGTAGCATATTTTTACATTCCTTGTATGCCAATAAAGCCATTTGGTACTGCTCTGCTCATATTGAAAGCGATGCCAGCAACGGGGTATTTTTGTGCACTCAAAACTCGCAGAATAACAGCGCTTACCGCGTTGTAAATAGAGTTAGCCAAAGCGTCAGTAATAGGAGTAGTATTATCTGCACCTAAGCGAGCTATGGCGATAGTAATACCATTCAATGCCATACCACATTTTTTCCAAACAGATATGACCACTGTAAGTTCTTTTGCTATTAGTTCTGTCCCGCGAGCACGCAAACTTAACGCAACAACATCATAGTTATTGGCTATGCTAAAAGCCGCCGTTAGCATTAAGGCACCAGCTTGCGTCATAGCGACAGCTGCGTAGGATGGCACATTAGTGCCTGTATACATTTCAATAGGCATTGAGCCATATTTATCGAAATCTGTATCGCGCCCAGTCGCTATACCCAAGCGGCTTGGTTGCCCTACTAAAGAATTAGCCAAATTTTGAGAAATGCCATCAGGGAACCTATTTAAATCTACAGAAGTTTGCGCCCAATCAAGTGATGGGTATTGCTTATTAAATGTTTGCACCACAATGTTAGCGGGGATAGCATTCGTTGGATTTGAGCCCCAGCATATCAATTCTACTTGTGTATATTGTTCGAAACATGCCGTAATTAGGGTTAGAACGCGAAAGCGTGCAGGCTCGTACGGCGTAATAGTAGCTATTGAAGAGCGTATTTCTTTATAATTCGCGGCTAACTCAATAATACGTTTTTTTAGCGCGGAGAGGTCGCCCCCCCCATTTTCATTTTTAAAATGGCTCATTTTAGACTGGGTGGTTTATAAAGAAGATGAATAATCAAGGGAATGACAGCGAATATACGACTTTTTACGAAATAAACAGGCTTTTTTTATGTTTCGCTTCGCGGAGGGCTGCGCCGTTTTGGGCGTGCCCCCAGCCCCAAAAAGGGGGCTGGGGTCGGGCTATTCGGGGCGTTTCACCATCGCCCCAGACGGGGCGAATGTTGATTCGCCCCTACTATCCCTCACGCAACGAAAAATCCCCGCGCCCAAAGGGGGCGCGGGGCGGTAGGGGGGAAACCAAGCTTTACTTAGAGACAGCCCCAAGCAGGACGAAGACACCATTATTGGCTTCATCTTCCGTTCCTAACCATAATGTCTTAAGCGAATCTGGCATAGCATTAAATGGACTTAAACCAGCAGCATACGCTGCATTTACATTTTGAAACCGCTCAAGACTATCGGCGAAACGTTGATAATAAGGAAGCATTAAGTCCAATTGCAGATTAGACAAATTGGGTATCCTTCTTATTAGCATAGGAGACGGCATTTTGTAATCTCGCCAATATATTCGGTTTGAATAGTAGAGCGCCATTGTTGATAACTTAACTGGCACAATCGAATCATAATAACGCCAACCTTCACCCTCTGCCTGAAACTGTTCAGTATAAACCGTTTCTTTGATATGCTCCGTGCCAAAGTTGCGTATCAACTCCAAAACGGCTGGAATTATGAGATTTGTATCGCATTGGCGCAGTGTACTTTGCACTACCTGCACACCTTCATATGCTCCACCCAAAGAGTCCATATAACAAGGCGAAGCGCTTGGGGGTGATTGCCGAAACACCATATCCATATGAGAAGAAGTACTTCGAAAACGCCAAAAATTAGGTGCAATCCTGCTATGTGGTACAATTTGCACTATTTTGCCTTGTGTAGATGCTTTCGAGGTGGGCAAATCAGGCGAACTACAGCCCACCAACAACAAAAGTAGAGAGATACTAACCTTTGTTAATATCATTCTCGCTGTCCATAATGCGTATACCATTTTTTACCTCTCCCTTGGTTTGCGTACGGCGTTTTTCAATTTCTTGCACGCCTTTCGGTTTTTCGTACTTTGGATATTTTTTGCCATCTTTATCTGTCCCCTCACCAGCATTTTTTAGTGTGCCTTCTTTGGGGAAAAGTTCCCCGTCATCATAACGGTACTTTTGTTTTTTCTTATCAAACTTTGCACTGTGTACTACCTCCCCCTTATCATTTCTAAAGATGACAATATTTTTATTGGTCGGATCAGCTTTAAATTCTTGTGGATCACCAAAAGCTTTTGTAAGCCCTACACTAGTCGGAATAAAAAGCTGTCCATTTGCAAGAGTTTCGCCGTGACAATTAGCCGTTAAATGCAAACGATTTAGAAGTTCCGCCTCTTCTGTAGACGTTTCTGGTATTCTTACACAGTCCGCGCCAATGTAATAAGCAGGTCTTTCTACTTTTAGGATTATGATGCCTTTTATTTTTTCATTTTTATTGCTAAATATAAAGCATGGTTGATTGGTTACTATGACGACCACCGTTAAAACAATAGGTTGTCCCCTATCTGTTGCATTATATTTTTGCGCTGTTGGTACCTTTTCTTTTATAGGCTTACCATCTTTCAAAACAATTAAGCGCCCATCTTGGTCGCGCAAAAAGTCGGGACTTTTGCTAATATCGGCGGTAGCCAACAAAGCAGCCTCTTCTGTTAGGGTTTCGGGTTTCGCGGCTGGGGCACTATTTGCCTGCATGACCACTTTGACCGCCTGCGTCATCGTTTTCAGTTGCTCGGCGATGGCTACGGGAAAAATTCCTGACAGCGCCAGCAGTTTTTCGCCTGCTTTGCTTGCTGCCTGTAGGGTAGCTTTTTCGGCTTCGCTAAACTCGACGGCTTCTCCCTTTTGTTTTTTTTGCAAGCGCGGCAATAAATCGCCTACTGCCTTTTGATGCGGCGCAAACTCGCCCGCTGCTTTTTTTGCAACTTGCACAATTACGGCGCTATGCTCTTTGTAGAGTTCGGCGATGCGGTTTTTTAGCGCGGAGAGGTCGCCCCCCCCCATTTTCATTTTTAAAATGGCTCATTTTTGACTGGGTGGTTTATAAAAAAGATGAACAATCAAGGGAATGACAGCGAATATACGACTTTTTACGAAATAAACAGGCTTTTTTTATGTTTTTTGGGGCGTGCCCCTGCTCCCCGCGCCGCGAAAATCGCGGCGCTTAAAGGTCGCAGGGTCGGGCTATTTGGGGCGTTTCACCATCGCCCCAGACGGGGCGAATGTTGATTCGCCCCTACTATCCCTCACGCAACGAAAAATCCCCGCCCGCAAAGGGCGGGCGGGGCGCTAGTAGTAGACGCAACCCGAAGGCAAGCGAAAGGGCGGGGGCGCGCAGGCTACAGCCTACCCCGTATCAGTTCCTCGACGATTTCGGGATTTAGCAAGGTGGAAGTATCGCCTATCGTGTCGTATTCTGCGTGGGCAACCTTGCGCAAGATGCGGCGCATGATTTTGCCGCTCCGCGTCTTGGGCAATGCCGAAACGATTTGTATTTTATCGGGGCGGGCGATAGCGCCGATTTGCTGCGTTACCGTCTGCGCTACCTCGCGGCGGAAAGCCTCCGCGTTTTCGGGCGCATGATGCGCTATGACATAGGCATAAATGCCCTCGCCTTTTATATCGTGCGGATAGCCGACTACAGCCGATTCTACTACGTTTGGGTGCTCGTTGATGGCGTTTTCTATCTCTGCCGTACCGAAGCGATGCCCCGAAACATTGATAACATCGTCCACCCGCCCGATAATCCGATAATAACCGTCTGCATCGCGCCGCGCGCCATCTCCCGTAAAATAGTAACCCTTATATGCCGAAAAATAAGTTTGTCTACAGCGCTCATGGTCGCCCCAAGTCGTGCGCAACATAGACGGGAAAGGGAATTTTATACAAAGCAAACCTTCTACTTCATTGCCCTGAATTTCCTTGCCGTCTTTATCCAACAAGCAAGGCTGTACACCAGGTAGCGGCAGGGAGGCAAAACAGGGTTTCAGGGGCGTATGATGCGCAAGGGGCGAAATCAGTATCCCGCCCGTTTCCGTCTGCCACCAAGTATCTACGACGGGGCAGCGCCCTTCGCCGACTACTTCGCTGTACCAGTGCCAAGCCTCTGCATTTATCGGCTCTCCGACACTGCCCAAGACTTTCAGGCTGCTGCGGTCGTGTCGGCTTACATAGTCATCGCCCAAAGCCATCAGCGAGCGCAGGGCAGTAGGCGCAGTATATAGATGCGTAACGCGGTGTTTTTCGCAGAGTTGCCAAAGCCTGCCCGCATCGGGGTAAGTCGGCACACCCTCAAACATAAGCTGCGTCGCCCCCGCGAGCAAGGGCGCATAGGTTATATAAGTATGCCCCGTAACCCAGCCTATATCGGCAGTGCAGAAAAACAGGTCGCCCGCTTCGTATTGGAAAACATTGCGGAAACTATATTCGGCATACACCATATAACCGCCGCAGCTATGCACCACGCCCTTCGGTTTGCCTGTGGAGCCAGAAGTATAGAGAATAAATAATGGGTCTTCGCTGTCCATGCTTTCGGCTGCTGCCTGCGTGGGCTGCGCTCTTAGGGCTTCATGCCAAAAGAGGTCGCGCCCCTTTTGCATATGGGGTTCGGCGTGCGTGCGTTGGTATACCCAAACTTGTTCGACGCTGGGGCAGCCCGTAGCAAGGGCTTCGTCGACGATGCTTTTTAGGGGAAAGGTGCGATTGGCTCTGTAGCTTTCGTTGGCAGTGAGGACGAGCCGAGCGCCTGCATCGCGTATGCGCTCCGCCAACGAATTAGCCGAGAAGCCCGCAAAAACGACGGAATGTATCGCCCCGACCCGCGCGCAAGCAAGCAGGCTAATCATCAATTCGGGAACCATCGGCATATAGATACAAACGCGCTCGCCTTTTTTGATGCCTTGTGCACGCAGGGCATTCGCCATGCGGCAAACTTCGGCGTGGAGCTGGCGGTAGGTATAGCGGCGGTTGGGGGCTTCGGGGTCATTGCTTTCCCAGATAAGGGCGGTTTGCTCTCCGCGCTCCTGCAAGTGTCGGTCTAAGCAATTTTCGGTGATATTGAGCCGTGCCCCCGAAAACCAGCGCAGACGCGGCTCCTCGAAATTCCATTCTAAAACGGTATCCCAGCGTTTTTGCCACTGAAAAGTATCAGCGATGGCAGACCAGAAGGCTTCGGGTTGGGCGACGGACTCGGCATAGGCTGCCTCGTATTCGGCGAAGGAAGTGATACGTGGGGTCATGTTTCGATGTGCTTGTGTGTGTGGAGCCCTTGCATGCAAGGGCTGTACAATGCCGCGCCGCCTTTGCGGCGCGGCGCAAAATTTCGCGTGAGGGATAGAAGCGAAACCACCCGCGAAGCTACGAAGTAGCGACGCGGGTGATGTAGCGGATAGCCCGACCGCCACGCCTTTTTGCGTGGCGGGCACGCCCAAAAGAAGGGCAAAAATATAGATTCCTTCTTATTTTGAGCGCGGGTCGAGCGCATCGCTCAAACCTTCGCCGATGAGGTTGAAAATCGTAACGGTAGCGAAAATTGCCACGCCAGGGAAAACCGCCAGCCACCAAGCGTCGAATTTATCGCGCGACTCGCTCAAAAGCGAGCCCCAAGTAACCTGCTCCGCTGGCACACCCACGCCGATAAAGGACAAAAACGACTCCGTAAGTATCGCCGAAGCAACCCCGAAAGCCACCGTTATCAGCACGGAAGTCAGGGAATTGGGTATGGCGTGGTAGATAATCGTGCGCCACTCGCTGTAGCCGAAAGCCTGCGCCGCTTCGATGTACTCCAGCCTGCGCACGCGCAAAAGCTCGGCGCGTATGAAGGTAGCGATACCCGTCCAACTGACCGCGCCGATGATAATCATGACGTACACGAGCGAAGGATTTTTGATAATCGCCACGATACAAAGTATCAAAATCAGCACGGGCACGGAGTTTACGACCTCGATGAAGCGCATAATGAGCAAATCGACAGCGATGGTAACTTTTTTGCCCAAAAATGCGATTTTCTTTAGCGGTATAACGAGCAAATTGGCAGCGGCGAAAATGAGTGCGATAAGCCCGAAGGTTTTGCCAACCTCCATAAATAAGCCGCTTTTATTGATACCGTCCGCCATCGTGTAGCCGCGCACTACGAAGGCGTAAAAAAAGGCTAAAAATAGCGCCAACAGATTGAGCCAGATGCGTATGCGCGAAACCTTCATGCGGTCATCGCCAAAATAACCCGCAAAAGAACCCAATAAAATGCCGATAAGCGTGGCTATCGACATGGACACCACCCCGACGAGCATCGCCGTGCGCGTGCCGTGTATCATGCCCGCCGCTACGTCCCTGCCCAGCGCATCGGTGCCAAACCAGTGGTGGCTCATGTGCGGGGAAAGTTTTTGGGTAACGAGCGGAGAGGAAAAATTCATGTTCTTTTTGTCTATCGTCGTAGAGGAGTACGTGATAGGCGGGAAAATAACGGACTCGTATTGGTGGTCGCTCCAGCGTTTCATCTGTAGCTTTTCGTCCCAAGAAGCCAGCCCCAAGTCTACGAAATACTGATGAATGACAGGAAAATAGGTTTTCCCCTCGATGCGGCAATACAGCGGCTTTTCGTTGGCTAAGAAATCGGCGAAAAGGGCGACAAATAAGATGACGTAAAAAAAGCGCAGCGACCAGACGGCGAGGCGATTTTTCTTAAATTGTCGCTTGACAATCGACCAATAGTCTTGGGCTACTTCCTGCTTTTGCGGCGCACCGTCGGCTGCCTGCTCTTGCAGTTCTTTCATTTTTTTTCTACCAAAAAGCCACATAGTTGCTTAAAATCAAGTATAGTAAGGGGAGGAATTTTGCCTTGCGAGTGCGCAAAATAGTGGTTTTTCGGCGGTAAAAGCAAATAGGGCGGGATTTTTTTTATGCCTTGTCGCCTTCTTGCCATCTGTAGGCTTTGGGGACTTGTATGCCTGCGAGGTCAAGCACCCGCTCTACGACAGTCGCCGCCAGCTCCTCGAAGCTCTGCGGACGCGAATAAAAGGAAGGCGTAGCGGGGGCAATTATCGCCCCTGCCTGCGTGAGTAGCTGCATGTTTTGGAGATGAATAAGGCTATAAGGCGTATCGCGCAGCACCAAAATCAGCCGTCGACGCTCTTTTAGGATTACGTCGGCGGCGCGGGTGGGCAGGTCGTCGGAAATGCCCGCCGCAATTCTGCCCATCAAGCCCATCGAGCAGGGGCAGGCTATCATCGTGTCGTAGCGCGCCGAGCCAGAGGCGAAGGGCGCGAAAAAATCGCCCTTTTCGTAAAAATCAAAGGGATAATTGTCGTAAGTTTGCGCGCCCAATTCGTATTCCCAATTAAATTTGGCGTTTTTGCTCATCACCACGCCCACCGCCTGCCACTGCTCGCGGCACAAAAGCAGCTTATCAAATAGCACTTTGGCGTATATCGCTCCGCTCGCGCCACCAACGGCAATTACTAATTTTTTCATAAAGTTACGTTTTTCCGACCCTAAGCCGTTTTTGGAATTGTTTTTGGATTAACTGCCAACAAGGCTGCATTCAACGCCGTCGTACATTCACACATTCGCAAGCACTCCGCTATACATATCGCATTATGAACCGCAAATTCTTTTTCATCGGCATTTTTTCCGCCATTTTCCTCTTCGCCTTAAGTTTCGGTATCCAATCCGCCGTAGCGCAACAGAACCAGCAACTCAAGCAAACGCATGGCAGCGTCAAATGGATGACCTTCGAGGAGGCTATCGCTGCACGGGAGCGCGACCTAAAAGCAGGGCGCAAACCAAAGAAAATTTTCGTCGACATCTACACCGATTGGTGCGGCTGGTGCAAAAAGATGGACAAAGAAACCTTCGAGCACGCCACCATAGCGCCTTATCTCAACAAGCATTTTTACCCCGTCAAACTCAACGCCGAGCAGCGCGAGGACATCAAATTTGGTGGGCATATTTTTAAATTTGTCGCTCAAGGCGCGCGGGGCTATCACGAGTTGGCTGCTTCTTTGCTCGATGGCAAAATGAGTTATCCGACCGTGATTTTTCTCAACGAGGATGTGCAGATGTTGCAGCGCATACCTGGTTATTTGGACGTGGCGACCTTCGACACGATTTTGCACTACCTCGCCGAAGAGCATTACAAAACGGTGCCTTGGGCGGACTTTCAGCAGCAGTACGCGCGCAAAAAGTAAGCCTTCACGCCTCCACTAAATAGATTTCCCCCCTTTAAGGTTTTTGCCGATGAGGGGGGATTTTTCTTTTTGGGCGTGCCCCTGCTCCCCGCGCTAACGCGCTTAAAGGTCGCAGGGTCGGGCTATCCATTGCGAGCCGTAGCATGCTACGGCTCTACATTGCTATCCCTCACGCATTTCGCAGAAAATAAAGCTGTGGCGGACAATTTTAGGCGCGTATATACAAAAGCAAATTCGTCATTCGTCATTCGTAACTCGTACTTTTGCGCTTATGAAACTGCGTATACTATATCTTGCCGACCCCAATCTAATCCACGACCTAAATTGGATGCGTTTTTTTGCACGGCAGGTTGATAAATTTGAGTTGCTAATGCTTTCGCGGCGCGTGCACGCCGAGCGCTACGGTTTGGAGCGTTTGCAAGGCTGGGCGAAGGCGGAGAATATAGCATTTATGGGCGTTTTAGATGATTTTTCTCTGCGGCATGCTTGGCGTACTTGGCGGCAGGGGCGCTGGCTGCGCAGCCTGATAGAGCGGGAACGCATAGATATTTTTCATATCTTTTATGCAGAGCCGAATGCCTTATGGCTGAATTTTCGGCTGCCTGCGCGCTGTATTCTGACGACGCGGGGCAGCGACGTATTGCAGACGATACCCGCATTTTCGCAGCGCGGGGGCTTGCTGGCGGCTTTGGTGAGTCGGCTCTATCGGCGGGCTTTTCTGCGCTTCGATGCGATAACTTGCACCAGCGAGGCGCAGCGAGCAAAAACTCAAGAAATTTGCGGCGGGGCTTTTTCGCGCCCTTTGTTGCTTGTTCGCACGGGTATCGACTTAGCGGCGCTTGATGCTTCCGCCACTGCCGAATTGCCGCCTGCCATCGCCCAACTGCCAAAACCCTTCCTCTTGCTACCGCGCAATATGCGCCCCGTGTACAACCACGAATTAGCCCTTCAGGCGCTTGCCCTACTGCCCGCCAACCTGCGCGAAAGGTTTGCGATAGTGCTCGTGCACAGCGACTCCCCAGAGTACGATTATGTACGAAGCATACAAAATCTACTAAATGCCCAAGATATGCAATACGTTTTTTTGCCGCTTGTGCCGCCTGCTACCCTATTCGCCTTGTATCGGGCTGCAGCGCTCGTACTGATGACCCCAAAGTCCGACGGTACGCCCGTCTCGGCGCTGGAGGCGATGTATTTGCAAGCGCCGCTTATCTTGCCGCCCTTGCCCTACGATGAAGACGTATTCCCAAGCGAAAGCGTGCGCCGCCTCCAAGATTGGCAGCCCCAAACCCTTGCCGCCGCCCTCGTCGACATACTTCAAAACAAACAAATGCCCAATACCCAACTCGCCGCCGATACCGTCCGCCAAAAAGCCGATAGAAGCAAAGAGATGCAGAAGCTACAAAATTTGTACGAAACAGGAGCGAATCAGCATTTGCCCACAGATAAAGAATAATCATCTGCCTCGCCCCTGCCAAGCCCCGCGCTACAGCGTTACTGCATAAAAAACCTTCGTTTGTCGATATGAAATTGCTTTTTTTGCTCGCCTTGCTATTTTGCTGCTCTGCTGTATTTGCTCAGCGCCCCTTTGAAAATGTCGCCCGCGTCGGCTCGCCCGATACGACGCGCCCAGACTCCGTGCGCCCCGATACCACCCCTATCGAAATCCTAAACATCAACCAAATGCACGGCTTACAAGGCCCTGGTGGACAAATCACCGAGTTGCTGGGCAACGTAGAAATGCGGCAAGGGGAAGCCTATTTTTGGTGCGATACGGGCTATTTGCTGCCCCTCAAACAAATGCAGGCAGTCGGCAATGTGCAAATCGCCCCCGATGATACGGTGCGCATTTTTTCAGACTCGCTTTTTTATGACGGAATTTGGCGGAAGGCGATACTAAAAAAGGAAGTAGTTTTGGAGGATAATACGGCGAAAATTTTTACCAAATTGCTGCATTACGACCTCAATACGCGCATCGCCGAGTATCCGCAAGGGGTACTAATTATCAGCGATAGTACGCAGCTTATCAGCAAGGGCGGCTTTTATGATGCGAAAACCAATCAGGCATTTTTCCGCGATTCGGTGCGGGTGGCTAATCCCAATTTTAAGCTGGTCGCCGACTCGCTTTTATTCAATACGCGCACGGAAGTGGTTACTTATCTAAGTCCGACGGTGATTTATGATAAGGAAAGGGTTATCTACTGCGAGCGCGGTTATTACGACTCCAAACGCGAGTATGGCGTTTTTGCGCAGAAGGCTTATTATCTCAATCGGGGCGACAATAAAACGGAAAAAGCGACGGGCGATAGCATCATTTACGACGGCAAAAAAAAGCAGTATTATTTGGTGGGCAATGCGACCTATAGCGACGATGAGCAAGAAGTAACAGCCGATAGCATTTATTTTGACGATGCTACGCAGCAGTACTATTTTAGGGGCAATCCTCAATTTAGGAGCAAGGACAGCACGCAGACGCAGCGCATTTCGGCGGGGAACTCCAATTTTGATAAGGCGACGGGCGATATGGTTTTCACAGAGGGGGTAAGGGTCAGCGACAAGGGGCAGCTACTCACCGCCGAAAACCTGCGCTACAACAAAGACCGCAAAGACGGTACCGCAAGAGGCAATGCCGTATTCACCGACAGCACCCAAAACAGCCAATTAAGCGGCGGGGTGATACACTACAACGACAGCACCAAAAGCGTATTTGCCTACGAAAAACCCATTTTTCAGACTATCGTAGACAATGACTCTATTTGGCTCACGGCAGATACGCTGCGCTCCGTGCAGGTCGATGATAGCACGGCGCAAGCACACAGAGCAAAGCGCGATAGCAGCAGCATAGACAGCCTCGCCACTGCCAACAGCGATACAACGCAGGCGCGGCATTTGTACGCCTATAGAGATGCGCGGATTTACAAAAACAATCTACAAGCGCTGGCGGATTCGCTTTTTTATGATGGGTTGGATAGCCTGTTTACGCTCTTTGGGCAGCCTGTATTGTGGGCGGATAGCGTGCAATTTACGGCGGATACCCTGCAGATGCGCATGCGCGATAAGCAGCTAAAACAAATCGACCTTTTGCAAAATGCGCTGATTATCGACGAGAAAGATGGCACTTATTACGACCAAATAAAGGGGCGTTATCTGACGGCGTACTTGGATAGCAGCAAGATACAAACGGTAGATGTGCAATCTAGCGGCGAAGCTATCTACTACGCCCAAGATGGCGAAAAACGCTATATCGGCGTTAATCGGGTAGAATGCAGCAATATGCGTTTGAATTTTGCAGAAAATCAGGTGCAGAAAATTCGCTTTTATGTCAAGCCGCAGGCGGCGATGATGAGCATGGGCAAGACCGACCACAGCGCTATGCGGCTCAAAGGATTTTTGTGGCGCGAGGTACAGCGCCCGCGCACGCGAGAAGATATATTTTTGCGTCTACCGCTGCCCGCACTGCCCAATACCAGCGCCAAAGACGAAAAGATGGAAAAAGAGGAAAAGGGCGAAGAGAAATAAAACAGCCTGCGCCCCGCCGCCCTTTGCGGCGCGGGCAAGTTGCGTGAGGGATAGTAGGGGCGAATCAACATTCGCCCCAAATGGGGCGATGGTGAAACGCCCCGAATAGCCCGACCCGCGCCCCTGTAGAGCCGTAGCATGCTACGGCTCTACAGGGGCGCGGGGCACGCCAAAAAACCTTAAGCACGAGCCAGCAAGCGATACAAAAGGAAGGAAATGGCGAAACCCGTAAACCACGAAAAGGTATACAGCCCACTCAAAGCAGGCACCCACCAGCCAACCAAAGCAGAGGCTACCCCCACGAAAAGCGCAATGAAAGCGGGCAAATGAAAGCCCCCGTACTTGCCTTGCGGGTCGTAAAGCGCCTGCAAATCAAGCTCCTGACGGCGTAGCCAAAAATAATCCGACATCATCACCCCCAGCACAGGCCCCAGCAGACCGCTGATAAAAAGCAGCAAATTGCTGATAGAATCCATCAACCACCAAGGGCAAAGCAGCACCCCGATAAGCGCAGCAGCCACACCCCCAGAGCGAAAACTCAAGTGTCGGGGCAGCAGATTGGTGAGCGCAAAGGCGGGCGCGATGATATTGGCGGCGATATTGGTGCTAAGCGTGGCGAGCAGCATCGTGAATTGCGCAAGTATGACGACGGCAGGATTTTCAAAACGCGATAGCAGCGCGACGGGATTCCAAGGCGCGTCTTCGGGAATTAAAATGTCCTGAAAACTGATAATCGCGGCACAAGTAACGAAGATACCAACGAAAGAATAAAGCGTCATCGTGGTCGGCAGTCCCGCAAATTGTCCGATGATTTGGCTGCTTTGTCGGGCGGTAAAGCGCGTAATATCGGCGATGCTAATCGCCATCGTTGCCCAAAAACCGACGATAACGGTGAGCATATACACATAGTTCCAAGCCCGATGCTGCCACAAAGGGGTAGAAAAATAGACCTCTTGTTGCGCGAGATTTAGGACTTCGGCGGGGTAGATGCTTGAAAAATTTTCGTTGGGATAAGCGCCCGTTTTTAGCTGAATGCGCAGGGGCTTTAGGCTGTCTACGATGGCAGATATATTGGCATTGGGTAGCAGGCTGCGTATATCGCGCCCCTCTTCGCCGCCAGAAAGCAGGAGCCAGTCGGTAGAGTCTTCGCTGCCTTTGAGATTGGGCGTGAATAGCCGATAATGATGCGCCCGCACTAAGCGCGTATCGTACTCGCGTATGGGGTTGAGGGCTATAGTAACGGTGCGCTCGCCCCAGCTTGTCTTTGCTTCATAGACCTTCATGGTTGGGCGGCTAAGCTGCTCGCTTTGTTCCAGTACGGCGCTAAAACTGCCCGCATTGTACCAACCCCAAGCTATCAGCAGCACGCCCACGAGTATCAGCAAGGGCGCAGCCAATTCCTCCAAAAAGCGTATTTGCTCCGTGCCGCGCCAAATAAAATAAGCGTTTATCAGCCAAAAAACGCCAAAACCAATAAATTGCCCGCTCGTGAGCTGGGTTTCTATCGGCAGGCCCCAAAGCGTGCAAGCGATGGCATAAATCGACAAGCCCCCTATCCAAGTCTGCACGCCAAACCAACCACAAGCCACAAAACCGCGTAGCAGGGTAGCCACATGCACACCCCGCGTACCAAATGCCGAACGCGCCAACACGGGAAATGGCAAGCCGTATTTTACCCCCGCACGCCCGTTGAGCACCATCGGTATCGTGATGAGCAGGTTGCCCACGATAACAATAATCAGCGCCTCCCACCAAAGCAAACCCGCGCGTATCATGTACGAAGCCAGCAAATAGGTCGGTATACAGACGGCAACCCCAATCCAAAGGGCAGCAATATCGAAGGTCGTCCAAGTGCGCCGCGCATGCGGCAAAGGCGCTAAATCGTCGCTATACAGCGGCGAATCTTTGATGTCTTTTTGTACTTTTTGCAGGTCGAGCATAAGGCGTGGATAGGTCTAAAAATGGGACTTTTTGCTTTTAAGTTGGTTTTTTTGGGGGCTGCGCCGCGCCGACCCCCACCGCTACGCGGTTGCCCCCTTGAAAGGGGGCGGCGCGTCGCCGCTACGCTACGGGTTCGCCTATCGGCTCATACCCGCGCCAAAGGCGCGGGTACGCGTGAGCCGCAATGAATTGCGGCTTTACACGCGCCCTCCGCATCGCTAGCCCAATAGGTTCTCCCAAGTTTAGTCCCTTGAGAAAACTTTTTTCTGTGGGCAAAAATAACCTAAAAATCGTATAAAAGAAAAGCACCCCGCCAAAGTCTATGGGACTTTGTGGGGTGCTTTGTGAGTATATGAGGAGGCTGTCGGTGTTTACGGTTTATTTTTCACCGTCCATAAACAGCAAATCGTCGTCTAATTCTATTTGGGTGTCGTTATCGTCCTCGTCTAAGTCGTCAAGACTTTCGTCGATATTGCGTTTTTTGCCAGAGTTGAGTATTTTGGTAATGGTTTTTTTGGCAGGGGCAGCAGGTTTTTTCTCTACGGGAGAGAAGCCTGTGCGTGCGCGGTTTTTGATGTCTTTGTGTTCGGTTTCTTTGCCTTCTACCGATTTGGTGGCGTGTGGTACGAGTTGCAGGCGTTTTTTGTCGATGAGTTTGCCCGTGATGGAGCAAATTCCGTAGCTTTTATTTTTGATGCGAATGAGTGCGTGCTCCAAATCGCGGATAAAGCTTTGTTGGCGGGCGGCGAGTTTATTGAGATGTTCGCGTTGCCAAGTGCTTGCGCCGTCTTCAAAGGTGCCTGCGCGGCTCGTTTCGTCGCTTTCGTTGAGTTCGGTGAGCTGTTCGCGTAGCTGTTCGAGTTGGTGATTGGCTTCGGCGACTTTTTGTTCTATCATCAGGCGGAACTCTTCGAGTTCTTCGTCTGAGTAGCGATTTTTCGGCTCGTTGTTCGACTGATTAACCATATACGGGGCGATAAAATTTTTGTTGCGTAAAATGTAGTGAGGCTCTTTGCTGTATAAGCGTTTGGCACATGGACAGCTTCAAGAATGGAGAGAGAAGGGGAAGAGAACGATATATATGTAGGACAGGTTTTTTCTGTAAATGTGCAATAGTGGTAAAACTACAAGGGTATAGATGCTATTTTTCGCGCAAAAGTAGTGTATTTTATGCAAAAATGCAATTATTTTTATAGTATTTTTTGGGTGTATTTTTACGCTGTTTTTATCCCGCAAAAACTGCGCCGACTGCAGCGCCGCGTAGCGGCAAGAGCGTGAGGGATAGTAGCGTAGGGGCGCAAAGCGACCCGCAGCGAATAGCCCGACCGCCGCGACTGTAGAGCCGTAGCATGCTACGGCTCCGCCCGCCGCCCTTTGCGGCGGGCGTGGCGCGGCGGGCACGCCAAAAAAAAAACGAATCATTTATATGCTACCACCTGAATTTTCGGAAGAATGGCTGCGGCGGCATCGGCGGCGCGCACGCACGACGCAGGAGCTGATAGAGGGCATCGAGCGTGGCGATACGGTGCTATTGAGTCAAGCCATCACGCTGGTAGAAAGCCGTGCGGAGCGGCATCAGCAGCAGGCGGAAGAGATTTTGGCGCACTGCCTACCGAAGTCGGGAAAAAGTATGCGCATCGGCATTACGGGCGTGCCTGGCGTGGGCAAAAGTACCTTTATCGAGGCTTTGGGGCAGTACGTTTTGGG
Organism: uncultured Saprospiraceae bacterium; assembly: GCA_964467315.1. Lineage (GTDB taxonomy): Bacteria > Bacteroidota > Bacteroidia > Chitinophagales > Saprospiraceae > JAAFIM01. Next base: position 20,626 of record CAYXSA010000025.1, read on the forward strand.
GCGTTATGGGCGCTTGGCGGTCTTGGCAGTCGACCCAAGTAGCAGCGTCAGCGGCGGCAGCATCTTAGGCGATAAGACGCGTATGGCAAACTTGGCAGCCGATAGGCGTGCCTTCATACGCCCCTCGCCTACTTCGGGCGTGCTGGGCGGCGTGGCGGGCGCTACGCGCGAAACGCTGGCGCTCTGCGAAGCGGCAGGCTTTGAGGTTATACTCGTAGAAACCGTCGGCGTAGGACAGTCGGAAACGCTGGTGCGCGAAATGGTCGACTTCTTTTTGCTGCTGCTCCTGCCCAATGCGGGCGACGAATTGCAGGGCATAAAACGCGGTATTATGGAGATGGCGGACTGGATTTTGGTCAATAAATCGGAAGGCGAAAACCAAGCCCGCGCCCGTCTTACCCAAGCCCAATGCAATAATGCCCTGCATCTTTTCCCAAAAAAAGCCAGCGACTGGCAGCCCAAAGCGCAGCTTTGTTCGGCTTTGCAGCAGGAAGGCATCGCCGAAAGTTGGCAGGCGGTAGAAGACTTTTACGCACAGATGCGCGGCAGCGGCTACCTCCAAAAATTGCACGCCGAACAAACAGAATACTGGCTACAAAACAGCATCGAACAACGCCTAAAGCAGCTTTTTTTCTCCAATCCCCAAATCATCGCCCAACTGCCCGCCCTGCGCCAAAGCGTACTCAACGGCACACGCTCGCCTTTTCGTGCGGCGGACGAACTCGTCGCCTCCTTGCTTAAATCTATGTAAAATCTCCTCCCCGCCTGCCTGCCCTCTGCCCGAAACTGCGTAGCTTTGCCGCCAAATTTCCCACCACAACCACCACAATGAATAAATTAAGTATCGGCTTATTTGGCTTTGGCTGCGTCGGACAAGGCTTGCATTATGCGTTGGAACATAGCACGGGCTTTCGCGCTACCATTCGGCGCATCTGTGTAAAGCATCGCCACAAAGCGCGCACGCTTGATGCCGCCTACTTTTGTTATGATAAAGCCGAAATTTTGGAAGATGCGGAAATAAACGTCATCGTAGAGCTTATCGACGATGCCGAAGAGGCTTTTGCCATCGTCAGCGCCGCCATGCGCGCAGGCAAACACGTCGTAACCGCCAATAAAAAAATGCTTGCCCTGCACCTCCAAGAGCTGCTCGACCTGCAAAAACAACAAGGCGTTTCCCTCCTTTACGAAGCCTCCGCCTGCGGCAGCATACCGATTATACGCAGCTTGGAGGAGTATTTTGACAACGAAGAATTGGCAAAAATTACGGGAATTTTTAACGGAACGACCAATTATATCCTCACCAAAACCATCGCCGACGGCATCACCTACCCCGAAGCCCTCGCGCAGGCTCAAGCCAAAGGCTTTGCCGAAAGCGACCCCACGAGCGACGTGGAGGGCTTCGATGCGCTCTATAAAACCGTTATTATTGCCCTGCATGGTTTCGGCATCGTTTTGCGCCCAGAGCAATTATTTCGCTGCGGCATCACGAGTTTGCAGCAGGAGGACATCACTTATGCCGCCGAAAAAAGCTATAAAATTAAGCTCACACCCACGATAAAACGCCTGTCGGACAATCGGCTCACGGCGTACGTGATACCGCGTTTTGTGCGCGCCGCCAATCACTTGTATAAGGTCGACAACGAATTTAATGGCGTGGTAGTGGAGGGCGTTTTTTCGGGCGAGCAGTTTTTGCAGGGACGCGGCGCGGGCAGCCTGCCTACGGGCGCAGCGGTCTTGTCGGACGTGTCGGCGCTCTCCTACGGCTACCAATACGAGCACAAAAAGCACCACCAAAGCACCCATTTGGATTTTAGCAACGAGGTTTTGATACGCATTTATCTGCGCTACGAAAACGAAGAGGACATCGCTCGGCTCGCTTTCGAGCGCATCACGGAGCGCTACACGGGCGAAAAATATCAGTACGTCATTGGGCTCACGCGCCTAAGCACCCTGCACGCGCAGGCGGATTATCTGCGCCAACGGCATTTGTTTGTGGCGGCAATGGAGCCATAAAACCGTTTTTTTTGGGGCGTGCCCCCAGCCCCAAAAAGGGGGCTGGGGTCGGGCTATTCGGGGCATATCACCATCGCCCCAAATGGGGCGAATGTTGATGCGCCCCTACTATCCCTCACGCAAAAAAATACCCCGCCCGCGAAAGGCGCGGGCGGGGCTATCTGCAAAAAAACAAGTTTCTTCCTTTGATTAAAATTTGTCCTTAGGCAAACCGTTTTTCTCTATCGAGGCTGCAAAAGCTTTCACAAACTCTGCCCCCGTTTTGGCTTTTTCTAAAGAAGACTCGCGCAAACGATATGTTTTATTCTCGCAATCTACCCGAACTTCTGCAATATCGAGATAGTCGCCGCAATTGGTAAAAATAATTTTTCCTACCAGCTTACCATCGCGGGCAACCTGAATTTTTTCTTCTTTATCTTTTCGTTCCCAAGAAAAATATATACGCGAGTAGCACTTAGTCATAAATACATCAGGGTCATGCTTCTCCAATATCGTTTTCAGCTCCTCAATGACTTCTTTATTTATAGTTTCTTCTATTTTTTCGCAGTCGCTGGGCTCTGCCTCAGAAGAAAGAGAAAAAGCAACAGCCGCGCGGCTTGCGGGCTGATTTTGTAGTAGATTATTGCCTTCGCTACTCGCAAACGACAAACCCACACAAGCGCAAACAACGAGCGCAAATACAAAATTAAATGACTTCATAAGACAGCAGTAGAGGTTGGTAAAAAAATAAAGCAGCGATTATACCGTTGCAGGCAGGCGCGAATTGCGCAGAAAATATAAAATCAGCTCGCCAATGCAGACATTGAGTATCCAAACGAAGGAACTGACAACAAAATTGGTAGTTTCGTCAAAACCAATATACCAAGAGCCAATCGGCGTAAATAACCGTAAAGTAACGCCCGATAAGGTCATACAGTAGCTGCGTATCACCCATCTATAATGCGCGGGTACATCGCCCGCTATGATTTTCTGATAAGCAATATAAGTGGGTAGCATCCAAGCTATGCTCATCAGCAGGAAGCCGACAGAAGCCCAAAAACCACCTTCGGCATAGAAAGACAGATATAAACCCGTCGGACCCGTAAAAAACAAAATCGACAAAATATAGGCTTTCCCTATGTTGCGATGCCAAGAAGAGCGGAAGGCGATAATGCGGCTGAAAAACAGCGGCAAACCACTCAAGGTCGCCACGACACCGAAAAATAAGTGTACGTAAAAGAATGCCAACCAAGTCCAATTGCCCAACATATTGCGTTTGGCAAGCAGGAAATGATAATCTTGCTCAAAAGAAAAATACGCCAACGCAATGCCCGCTAATCGCAAAGCAAAGTACACGACGATTAGCCATAATCCATAAAAGATGACATTCCGCATAAAACGATTTTTGTATCTTATAGAAGAGTAACAAGATACAAGATAAGATGCAGTTTTTTGCGATTTGGCTACATAAATAATAAAATTTTATATTTCGGGGGAGGCTGCCCGCGCCCCCTTTGGGCGCGGGGATTTTTTTTGCGTGAGGGATAGTAGGGGCGAATAAACATTCGCCCATTTGGGCGATGTGGTCGCCCCGAATAGCCCGACCACCGCGCCTTTTCAGCGCGGCGGGCACGCCCAAAAAATGCCCTAAAATTTAGGCTGGAAGGCGAATTTGATGCCGAAAGGTACAGAAGTCGGGCGGTCGAGTTGGGTGAGTCGCCACATAAAATCTATGCGCAACATCTGAAAAATGTTTTCGATGCCGAAGCCGATTTCCGCGTAAAAGCCCGATGGGCTCGCGCCTACGGGGAGCTGCATGAGGTCGAGATTGCGCGCATCGACACTGCCTAAGACGGAGCGAAAAATGAAAATTTCGCGCATCTTCATCTTGCGTATAAGGGGCAATTTGTTGAGAAAAAAGCCGTCGAAATGATGGTCTAAAATCAGGGATAAGTACGCATCGCTGACGAGTTCAAACTCGTTCATCATATTGAAAGCGTTGCGATTGTACATATAACTGCCGTTGCCTAAGTGCGTCGTCATGAGCGGATAGGGCACTTTTCCCCAGATTTTGGAGGCGGTGAGCGTGTAGCGCGTGTAGCCGATTTGCCAGTTGAGGCGGTGGCGTATGTAAAAATCGAGCTGATGATTTTGCAGGTCTTGCCCCAAGAAATTATCGAGGTGTCGAAAAGTATAATCGAGGTAAAAAACGGGCAATTTTGAGCCCAAAGAGGTGCGGGTGCTGGCATTGCTGAAAAACTGTTCGCCAGGCCCCCAATGCGTATTGAGTTGGACTTCCGACACAGAAAATTTGGACAAAATTTGCTGCCCATCGCTGAACTCGAAGCCCGTATTTTCGTCGGCATGAAAGATGCGATGGCGTAGCGCGAGCGTATTATCCAAACCGCGCACCCAAGCCCGCGAAAAGGAAACTTCTGCCGTCTGCATACGCATGAGTTTGGTCAGGGGCGTGCGGCGCGTGAGCGAAGAAAAGATATTGTCGTAATTGCGTCGGTTGAAACTACCAGGAATAGAATAGTCGTCGGTATAAGCGGCGCGCACATTTTGCCAAAGATTGTTGGGGTTGGGAATGTTCCAAGAGAAATTTGCCCCATATTTTAGCCGTTCGTCTTTCGTGCCGTAGGCGAGATAGGAGCCGATACGCATACGTCGGCTAAATTTGTCGCTCGTGCGCAGGGCAAAGCGTAGGCGCGTGCCTTCGACCTCGTTCCAGCTTACTGCCTGAAACAAGTGCCCAAATTCGACCTTTCCGAAGGGAATATAGCCCGTAGCCAGCGTGTAACCTACCGCAAAGGCGCGCTTAAAAAAGCCCGTAGCCTTGATGGAATCGACCATGCGGAAAATGCCTACTTCGTGGTGCAGCATCGGAAAGGGTCGCCGCTCCTCCCAAGCGGAGTCGGCAAGCTGATAGGCGTTCTTCTCCCAAGTCGGTTTTTTGGCATTAAAAAGCGAGTCGGGCACGCTATCGCTGTAAATGGGCTCGTAGGACTGGCTAAATTTATGTATCGCCAGACTTAGGGGCTCTTTAGTTTGGCGTTTCCAGATGGTGAACGCGGTTTCAATGTCTTCCGATTCCTTCCACCAAGTGCCATCAGGCAGGCGCTTGTAACTTTGTTTGACGCGGTAGCGATGCAGATGGTTGATATTGGCGGATTTGGGAATATCCATCTGTATTTTTTCGATAGCAAAGGTGCTATCTTGTATCCAAGCCATGCCCGCAAATGCCAAATCTTCGGGCGTGCGTCCCCAAAATTCGAGTTTGAAGTATTTTGTATCGTTGCGCACGACGCTATCGGTCAAAAAATAGCGGTAGCTGATATTGCCCGAAGCCGAAAAGGGGCTAATAAAGGACTTGCCCGCAAACTCAATCACATTGTCGTAAGGGTTGATGTCTTCGACTTGGCTGCGGGCATTTTGGGAGTAATTTTCGTTCTCGAAGCCCGAAAATCTATCGAGTTTTATCACTTCGTGCCGCTTTTTGGGCGTGCTTCGCTCGTGCACTTCGCTCAATGTTTCCTTGAAAAGCAGGGGCAAATTCGTTTCGTAATCGTCTTTTTGTATGTATCGCTGCAAAAAACCGAGTTTTTTATGCTCGCGCAGGGGACCGATATTTTTTATATAGTGGTATTGATGAACATCAATTTGTATTTTCGTGTAGTTGTCGTAGCGAAAATAAGCCGAGCGGGGGCGGGCGTTGCTGTCTTTATGGGCGACGATTTCGCGCCAAAGCATAATAGCGAGGGTATCTTTAGGCACTTTTCGCCCTCTTTTTGCTTCGACGGTGGCGGTCTGCAATTCGTTGAGGGCAGGTTCGAGGAAAACCTCGATTTGCTGCGTTTTTCCGCGCTCTACCACCACGATACTCGGCGCATAGCCCAGATAAGAGCATACGAGCGTATCGGCGTTGGGCGCATTGCTTTCTATGCGAAATTTGCCGCTAATATCTGCCAGCACGCCCGTCGACTGCCCTGCAAAGCGCAGGGTGGACATAGATAATTCTTCTTTCGTCTTGGCATCGCGCACCGTGCCCGTTACTATCGTCGTTTGCGCCGAAAGTAGCACCGATAGCGCAGAAAAAAACCACCATAAACTCGTTGAAAAGAGGCGCATAAGCCGAAGGTAAGGCAACATAATAGGTCTTAAGGAAAAAACATCATCAAAGGTTAACGGCGGGGCGCGACTTTTTGGTCTCAAGTCTGCCGCCTATTTTGTTTTTTTTAACTTATAGCTTCCGCGCCTTGTGCCGCTTTCTGCAAGAAGATAGCGTTTTTTTTCGTATTTTTGCCGATTGTTTGGGCGTTTTTTTTGGCGAGCCGCCGCGCCGCCGCCTGCCGCAAAGGGCGGCAGGCGGAGGGCAGCCACACGGCGTGCCTTTGGCACTTGTGTCAAGGGCTGCCCCTACGCGGCACGCCGCCGGGCTATTCGCTGCGGCGCTTTCAGCGCCTACGCTGCTATCCCTCTCGCAATCCGTTGACGAAGCCTGCCCTATCATTCAAAATAATTCCAAAATTCATGCCTTCAATCCCCGACAGCACCGCACTCTACGAGCGCCTACAAACGCGCCCCTTTTTGATAGCGGGTCCCTGCGTCATAGAGTCCGAAAGCCTTGTGATGCAGATAGCCGAGCGCCTCGCCGAGTGGCGGGAGCAGTACGGCGCGCAGATAGAATTTATTTTCAAAGCCTCCTTCGATAAAGCCAATCGCACTTCGGCGCAATCCTTTCGCGGCGACGGTATGCGGCAGGGTTTGGAGATTTTGAGCCGTGTGCGAGAGCGTTTCGCTTTGCCTGTGCTCACGGACGTACACGAAAGCACCCAAGTCGCCGAAGTGGGTGCGGTAGTTGATGTTCTGCAAATTCCCGCCTTTTTGTGTCGCCAAACGGATTTACTTTTAGCAGCAGGCAAAACGGGTAAAATCGTCAATATCAAAAAGGCGCAGTTTCTTTCTGCCGCCGAAATGCGCTACCCTGCCGAAAAAGTCGCCAGCACAGGCAACCAAAATATACTGCTCACCGAGCGCGGCACTATGTTCGGCTACAATAATTTAATAGTCGATTATACGGGCTTTGCAGAAATGCGCGCTTTGGGCTATCCCCTCGTTTTCGATGCCACGCATTCGGTGCAAAAACCTGGCGCTGCAGGTGGCAAATCGGGCGGCAACCGCGAGTATGCGCCCATTTTGGCGCGGGCTGCCGCCGCTGTAGGCGTGCGCGGCTTTTTCGTAGAAACTCACCCCGACCCCGAAAAAGCCCTCTCCGATGGCGCAAATATGATATATCTCGACAAAATGCCCACACTCATAGAACAGCTCCTCCAAGTCGCAAAACTGGTGGAAAGCTGGTAAAGCGAAAAACGGCGACAGATATAGGAATCTGCCGCCGCTTTTGGGGATTATTTTTTGTCTTCGTCTTCGGCTCGCTGCTGAAAATTGATAGTCGGCAACATAATCGGATTGTAACCACTCGAAAGCACAAGATTAGCCACAAAAGCCCGAATGAACGGATAGGCTATAGCTGGTGCATTGATGCGCGGAAAATGTGAGGTCTTAAACTCTTCATTTATAGGCTCATCAGTTTTGAAATGCGCAACAGCTTTGATAGCTAAACGAAAATTCTCTGTTTCATTTTCGAGTGTTAAGCTAAAAACAATGTCAAAATTTCGATGGCGCTCATTATCGAAATGGCTGGAAGTAGTAAAATCAGCGCGCGTTTTTTGAGTAACGTCTGGATTTTCACTCAGAACATCGTAGCGCAGCGTCGGATATTGGAGGTTTATTAATTGTATCTGCATAAAGAAAAAAGTTTTAAGCCGCCGTTTGGTATTTTGATGCCGTTTGAGAAACAACATCAAAATTTATAGGTGTAGTTATTGAAAAAGCTACTATATCATTTGCAACAATAGTTTCAGCCATTTTTTCTGCTGCCTCTGCTTGCTTGCGAGCTTCGAAATCTTCAAGCCATTCATAAATTTCTTCTTTATCTATCGAAGCCCGAATGCTATCAAATTGCTCACGAAATTGCTCAAAATTCATACAAATAATAATTTATATTGAAGTTGTTTAAACTTTTGCTTTGGAGATAAAAAAAGACATTTTTTAGCCCAAAGGGGAAAAATTTAAACAGCTTCATTGTTTTAAAATGAATTTGTTAAATAAAATTTTATAAAATAAGGTATTTCGACAAGGGGATAGCAGCATTATTTCGTAAAAAAATAACGAAGTTGAAATGATACTATACTCGCATATACGATTTCAGTGTTTTCGGATAATGCAACATTGAATATCCAATTTGATAAATCTAATCAATCATAGACCTCAAATTCATCAATATCTTTCACAAAAAACATTACTATTTGAATACGTTTTTGGTAATAAAAAAATTTAATTTCTTCATTTTCCTCATAATAAATTTGAGAATAGCGCTTTGTTCTTGATTTTAATTGTTTGTCATAAGGATTCATAGGCAAATCGTCATAAATAATGCCGCGTATCCCCATTTTTTGCCAAAATTTTTCTTTCAAGTATTGATGCACTTGCTGTAAAGTAGGCTTTTTGCCGCTTATACTCAAATCTTCAATGACGTTTTCGACTGCATAGCAAAATTTTTTGTAGTCATCTTCGCTAAATGTCGTATTTAGACATTTTTCTGTGTCCAGCAATGCCGTATACACTTGGTAGCCGTCGCCCTTATCTTTGAAATCTTCGCCCCAATTATGAGCGCTTTGTAGATTTACCCAAAAATAAACACCCTGCCCGAGCCAAGCATTACAATAAGAGCAAAGCTCTGGTTCTTCTAATGCTTGCGGTTGCCAACTTTGGGTATGATAACCTACTATATAGGTTTTGCCGTTTCTTGTTTTTCGCTCAAATGTCATAGGGATAGAAAAAATTTAGTCCCACAAAGATACACTATATTTTTTAAACGCGCAGGTATCAATTTATCCCCCCACAACATAAAAAGCGCCGCAAAAATTCCCTTCTTCCGCCCGACTCAAGCAGGCTGTTTGTCGGGCTAGCGATGCGGAGGGCTGCGAAGCAGTACCGAGCTGCGTAGCAGCGAAGGTATGAGCCGACAGGCGAACCCGTAGCGTAGCGGCGCGCCCAGCTCCCCCCTTTCAAGGGGGGAAGCTGCGAAGCAGCGGGGGGGTAGGCGCGCAGCCCCCAAAAAAATAAGCATAAAAAATAGCACAAACACCTGATATACAGATATTTGTGCTATAAACTTTAGCGAAATTTTGGGCGATTATGCGCCAAATTCTTCGCGGATTTTATTGAGGGCGGAGCCAGCTTTTACCCAATCAATTTGCTGTTGGTTGTAGCTGTGTTTGACTTCAAACTGCTCGCTCGTGCCGTCGGCATGGTGCAAAACGATGGTCAAATTTTTGTCGGGCGCGAAGGTATCGAAGCCGAGCAAATCGATGGTATCGTCTTGGCGCACTTTGTCGTAGTCGGCAGGATTGGCGAAGGTGAGCGCCAACATACCCTGCTTTTTGAGGTTCGTTTGGTGAATACGCGCGAAGGATTTCACCACGACGGCTTTCACGCCCAAGTAGCGCGGTTCCATAGCGGCGTGTTCGCGTGAAGAGCCTTCGCCCAAGTTTTCCTCGCCGAAAATGATAGTACCGATGCCGCTTTTTTGGTAAGCGCGAGCGGAGTCGGGCACAGGCAAAAACGTGTTGGTCGTCGCATTCCAAACGCTATTTGCTTGCTCGTTGAAGGCGTTGATAGCGCCGATATAGCAGTTATTGGAGATGTTTTCCAGGTGTCCGCGATACTTCAACCAAGGTCCAGCCATAGAAATATGGTCGGTCGTACATTTGCCTTTTGCTTTGATAAGCAGGCGCATACCCTTGAGCTGCGTTTGGTTAATGGGCGCGAAGGGCGAAAGCAGCTGCAGGCGGTCAGAGCTGGGGCTAACTTTGATGTTTACGCTGCTGCCATCGGCGGCGGGCGCGAGATAACCCGCATCTTCTACGTCGAAACCTTTGCTGGGCAGCTCGTCGCCTGTGGGGGGCGCGAGTTTGACCTGCTCGCCGTTTTCGTTTGTAAGCGTATCCGTCATCGGGTTGAAGGTCAAATCGCCAGCAATGGCGAAAGCCGTAACGATTTCGGGCGAGGCTACGAAGGCGTGCGTATTGGGGTTGCCGTCGTTGCGGCTGGTGAAGTTGCGATTGAAGGAAGTAATAATCGAGTTGCGGCGTTTGGGGTCGTCCGTATGACGCGCCCACTGACCGATGCAAGGCCCGCAAGCGTTCGCCATCACTACGCCGCCGATTTGCTCAAAATCGCCCAAAAGTCCGTCGCGCTCTACCGTGTATCGGATAAGCTCCGAACCTGGCGTAATGGTAAATTCTGCCTGCGCTTTGAGGTTGAGGGCTACGGCTTGGCGAGCGAGCGAAGCGGCGCGCTGCAAATCTTCGTAAGAAGAATTGGTGCAAGAGCCGATAAGACCTACTTCCAATTTGGCGGGATAGTTATTGTCTTTTACGGCTTGAGCAAATTTAGACAAAGGCCAAGCGAGGTCGGGCGTGAAGGGGCCGTTTACGTGCGGCTCCAGGGTGCTTAGGTCGATTTCTATAACTTGGTCGAAGTATTTTTCGGGGTTTGCATAAACTTCTGCATCGCCCGTAAGGTCAGCAGCCACACCATCGCAAAGCGCCGCTACTTCGGCTCTGCCCGTAGCCGCCAAGTAGCGCGACATAGAAGCATCGTAGCCAAAAGTAGAGGTTGTAGCGCCGATTTCCGCGCCCATATTGCAAATCGTGCCCTTGCCCGTGCAAGACATATTTATAGCGCCCTCGCCGAAGTACTCCAGAATATAACCTGTGCCGCCTTTGACGGTGAGTATGTCGGCAACTTTCAGGATTACGTCTTTGGGCGAAGTCCAGCCGCTCAATTTGCCTGTAAGTTTTACGCCCAAGAGTTTGGGCATACCGAGTTCCCAAGCCAAGCCTGCCATCACGTCTACGGCATCTGCGCCGCCTACGCCGATAGCGACCATGCCCAGACCGCCCGCATTGACGGTGTGCGAGTCCGTGCCAATCATCATGCCGCCAGGGAAGGCATAATTTTCCAAAACGATTTGGTGAATGATACCCGCGCCAGGTTTCCAAAAGCCGATACCGTATTTATTGGATACGGATTCGAGGAAGTCGAAAACTTCCGCGTTTTTATCGAGTGCCGTTTTTAGGTCGCTGTCTGCGCCCGATTTGGCTTGGATAAGGTGGTCGCAATGCACAGTAGAAGGCACGGCAGCCGTTTTACGCCCGCAGGTCATAAACTGCAAAAGCGCCATTTGCGCCGTTGCATCTTGCATGGCTACGCGGTCGGGCGCGAAAAAAACATAATCTTTACCGCGCTGATAGTCGGCGAGGGGCGAATCTGCGTGCAGGTGCGCAAACAAGATTTTTTCAGTCAAAGTGAGCGGTCTGCCTACTTTTTGGCGGGCAGCGGCGACGCGCTGGGGCAGCGCAGCATAAAACCGCTTAATCATGTCGAGGTCGAAAATAGAAGAAGACATCGTGAGTGTGTGTTATGTATTGTGTATGGTGATTATATTTTGTAAACGCTAATTTGTAGGGCTTTGTTTTTTTTTGGCGTGCCGGCGCGCCCCACGCCGCTAAAAAGCGGCGTTGAAAGGGCGCGCCGTCGGGCTGTTCAGGGCAGCCACAAGAGCTGCCCCTACCATCCCTCACGCATTTGATCGCCCGCGCCCAAAGGAGGCGCGGGCGCAGCGGGGGCTTATTCAAACAGATTGCTCTCCTTTCGGAAGTTTTCGTTAATCAGGTAGCCCAATTTCTTCTCGTCGCTTTTTTTTATTATAAATTTGCCCGTTTCCAATTCGTTGAAAACAAGCCTAATTTTACGTTTTTTATTTTCAAAATCTTTGAGGTCGTTAGTTTTCTGGTAATCTCCAAAATATAAAAATGTGCCTATGCTATTTGCGCTGATGGCGACATCTGCATTAAAATACTGATGCAAATATATCGCATTTAGCGCCTTTCTATATTCGTCTTTTAGGTTGCGCCACACTGCACCAAAAATAGCCTGCAATTCGGCAGAAAAATCCGTCTGCATCAGCAGCCTATCCACCTGATAGACAGGATAAAGCTCTGTACTTATCGGATTTTTGAAAATCAAGCCTTTATCCTCTAATGCGGCGATGGCATTTGTATGGTTATTGTTTGTGGTGATAAGTATAGTATAGCGCTCCAGTCGATTTTGCTCTTCACTTTTTTTGAAAATAGCCAATAGAATACGCTCCTCTTCGCTCAATTCGCGCCCCATTTTTTCGCGTATATATCCCTGAAAACTATTGAGCCAAAGGCGGGCTGTTTCGTCGTATATTTTGCCTTTGGGTATGACGAGTTTTATCTCATCCAACGATAGTATGTAGTACGGTAGGTCTATTTCATTTAACAAACAAGCGTCTATTAAGGAGCTAAGTCCGTGTCCTTTACCCTCCCAATATCGGTAATTTTGGAGTAGATGTGCGAGTTTGGGGTTACGGGCGATTTGCAGGGGAATGATACGGCGTATTTTTCCGTGCTCTGTATCCTCGTAGATACGCTGCATACGAGAAAATTGTCCAGGGTTGCGTATTTCCAATTTTTGCATCGGAAAAATTTCGATGATAATGGGGCGTGTGCTCTTATAATCTCGATGCGCAAAGGCGTTGTTGATGCTTTCGCGCAATAGTTCCTGCGGGTATTCAGGCAATGCACTACCACCATTAACATAACTGATTCCCACGCTGATATAACGCCACACAAAATTATAGCTACGCTCTATAAGAGCCGTTATATTGTCTTCAATAATTTCCCTTGCTTCTGCGATATTACGGGTTTTGGGAATAATTACATAGCAGTCAACTTTGGCTTTACCTTGCAGTTTTTCCGCGTCTTTTCCACACATCAGTGCGCCTAAAATTGTTAGTTGCCCCTCACGTAAGAAATGCCTTTCAGATAAAAATTTTTTAGCATCTTCGAGGTCTTTTTTGAGTGTCTCGCCGCGTTTTTTTCCTTTGTTGTAATGCTCACGTATAAAATCGTTGACTATATCCAAATCAATATCTTCAATGCTTGTATTGGATACAAGGGCAAGCTCTTGATATTGTATAATTTCCTTTTTAGCTTCTTCGTGGATTTCTATTTCTTTTTTATCAATGGCGTACTCGCTTGTAAGTCGCCTTCTATAGGCTGCTCCTTTATAAAAGGCGTATTTTCTTTCGTCACTCAAAGCCTCAACATAGATAACAGCTACTTTTCCGTCTTGAAAATCTCTAATTTCAAAGCTAAGACAATCATCAATATTTAATAAATTGCCTTCTATATCTTGAAATTTTTTGTGTAATTCTTGATTTAGATAATGTTCATTTTTCATGATATTATCGTAGCCTGTGAATACATAATGTGGCGGTTTAGCATTATTTTTCTCTTTGATGCCGATGAGGATAATGCCGCCATCAGTATTAAGGAATGCGCAGACCGTTTTGTGAAAATCTTCGCCCCAGCCTTTTGCTAAGGTTTTGCATTCAAAGCGTTCGGTTTCTACATCTTCGTAAGTATTGGTACGGAAGTAGTGAGCGAGAGCCTCTAATTTTTTGCTGACTATGTCCATAGGTAAAAGTTGTTTATGCTTCGTATTTTGGCAAAGCTGCGACAAACACGCCGCATTCGGCGCGAAGTTACAAAATTTTATTCGGCAAAATGGCGGAGAACGGGCTTTTTTTCTATCTTGGGGCGATAGCAAGCAAATGAACTTTTATTTTATGCAGGGCGTTGGTGCTCGCAGGCTGCAAAAATGCGTGAGGGATAGTAGGGGCGTATAAATATACGCCCCGAATAGCCCGACGGCGCGCCAGTAGAGCCGTAGCATGCTACGGCTCCGCCTGCCGTCCTTTGCGGCAGGCGTGGCGCGGCGGCACGCCCCCCCAAAAAAAACTCCAACAACAAATAAAATCATGAAAGTAGAAACTAATGTAAATATCACAAATCGAAAAGCGACGCATCTGTATTTTTTTGAATACACGCTGGAGGCGGGCATCGTGCTGCGCGGCACGGAGATAAAATCTATCCGCACGGGCGAGGTAAATATGAGTGATGCGTTCTGTAGTATCGATGAAAAGGGACTTTATGTAGAAAATCTGCATATCTCGGAGTACAAAAACGGCACTTACAACAACCACATACCGAAGCGTCCGCGTAGGCTTTTGGTGAGCAGCCGCGAGCTAAAAAAGTTCCGCGATAAGGTCAAAGAATCGGGTTATACCATCATTCCGTATCGTCTGTATATCAACGAACGTGGCTATGCAAAACTCGAAATCGCCCTTGCCAAAGGCAAAAAACTCTACGACAAACGCGAAGACCTCAAAGAAAAAGACGACAAACGCGAGATGGATAGATACATGAAAATGCACAAATAAGGCGACAAATGGCGACAGAATTAGCAAGTTTTGGCATCAATGCCGACCAATGGGGGGAGGATTATTTGGTGATTTTCGACGATAATCGCGTAGCCTTGTACTGGGAAGACCGCAAAGAAAACACAGGCGGCATAGGCAATACATGGACTTGGGCGCGTTTTTTGGAGCAGCACGGCGATAGCCAAGAGCGCGGTTATAGACAAGCAGCCGAAAAACTGCGCGAACTGCTGGCAAAGTAATTGGTTTCAAAAAATTGCTCCCTATGAAAAAACGAAAATCGGCTTACAGTTCCGCCCATGCGCTGCATCATCAAATCATACGCGACGGCGACAGGCGGGTTATTTTTCCGCTGGTAGAGGCACGTCCGCGCCGCTGCTTTTTCAAAAAAGTAGCAGTAGAGGCCACGGGCGAATTGGTGCAGCATCTGATTTTTCGGAAAATAGAAACGGTGGTACATGCTGCGCGCCTGCTTAGCCAAAGCGCCGACCTAAGCAGCAGCGCCGCTATTGATATATTGCCCGATGTAGCCAGCAATGCCGCCGATGCAGCCAGCACAGCAGGAGAAGGTCTACTCGATGGCTTGAGCGACTTGTTTGATTGGATTTCATTTTGATAATTCTAAAAATATACGACCATTATGCTTTCTACAAAATCCCAGCATGGCGTTGTTATACTGCATCGCCTTGTAAAAAATGGCGACAAACGGCAATTTGTTGTCGAAGAACAAAAAGTTCGGCGCGTAGTAACAGGGCACGACCTTAAGACAAAAAAAATTGAAGAGCCGAGCGAGGAGGAAAAGAAGCTTTTTTATACAGCTTTTTTGCAAGGCTTTCGAGAAATAAAACAATCGGAAGCAGGAAAAATTCAACTTAAAACCCTTGATGAATTGTTAGATGAATTGTAAGTTTATCTCTCTTAGTGAGTTTGACAAGGCTCTGAAAAATTTAGCAAAAAAATACCCTTCGTTAAAAAATGATATGCGCGATTTGCAAGAGGAGTTGCGGGCTAACCCATCGTCTGGCACATTCCTTAGAAATAATACATACAAGATTAGATTTGCTATAAAAAGCAATTCACGAGGCAAAAGTGATGGCGGGCGGGTGCTATATTATCGGATTGTTGAACAATTCACTGAACACAATGCAGAGCCTGCTTTATGCATATACTTGCTTTATATCTGGGATAAAAAAGAAATGAATAACATCTCAGATAGTTATTTTGCAGACCTCATATCAGAGGTAGAAACGATAATAAACGCAGAAACAAGCGCTTTATCCAAAAACGAAAACAACGAAAACAACGAAAAAACTCCCGCTTCTCCCGACCATAACGATACCAGCCCGCCACCAATTTCAGCGCCTATCGAAGGAGAAGAGCCCTAAAAAAAAGGGCAGCCTTTACAGCCGCCCTTTTCTTTTTTACGCCAAGTCTATTTCTTTGCACAAGTACACGTCTTGCACGGTGTTGATGATTTTTACGCCCTCGTTTAATGGGCGCTGGAATGCTTTTCTGCCCAAAATCAAGCCCATACCGCCTGCGCGTTTGTTGATAATCGCCGTTTCGGCGGCTTCTGCCAAATCGCTGCTGCCCGAAGAAGCGCCACCCGAATTTATCAATCCGCATTTGCCCATGTAGCAGTTGGCTACCTGATAGCGGCAAAGGTCGATAGGGTGCGGCGTAGTGAGTTCGCTGTATATTTTTTTGTGCGACTTGCCAAATTTCAAAGCGTCGAAACCCGAAGCATGCACCTCTGGCAATTTTTGCTTGATGATGTCCGCCTGTATCGTACAGCCCAAATGGTTTGCCTGCCCCGTAAGGTCTGCCGCCAAATGATAATCTTGGTCGGCTTGCTTAAAGGCATTGTTGCGCGTATAGCACCACAAAATAGTAGCCATACCCAACTGGTGTGCATACTCGAAGGCTTCAGCGATTTCTACCAACTGCCGCGTCGACTCCTGCGAACCAAAATAAACGGTAGCCCCTACCGCCACCGCGCCCATTTCCCAAGCCTGTTTTACGGAGCCAAACATCACTTGGTCGTATTTATTGGGGTAGGAAAGCAGCTCGTTATGGTTGATTTTGACGATGAAAGGGATTTTGTGCGCATACTTGCGCGATACCATCGCCAATACGCCGAAGGTACTCGCTACCCCGCTGCAGCCCGCTTCTATTGCGAGTTTTACGATGTTTTCGGGGTCGAAATACATAGGATTGGGCGCAAACGAACCGCCCGCCGAATGCTCAATGCCTTGGTCTACGGGCAAAATTGAAACGTATCCCGTGCCCGCCAAACGCCCATTATCGTACAAAGCAGCCAAACTGCGCAAGGTCTGATTGCTGCGGTTCGAGTCCTTCCATACGCGGTCGATAAAATCGGGCGAAGGCTGCGTAAGCGTCGATTTATCAAACGTCTTAGACTGATGCTCCAGCAAATAAGCGGCTTTCTCCGCGCCCACTATCTGCGTGATTTCTTGCAATAAGCTCATGGCTCAAATTTATGTAAAGGTGTGAAGTAGTAGATGTATACGGCGCTTAATTGCTCGCTTTTTTCGCGCTGTCTGGGTCGGGTATCGTGATAACTGTGCCCGAATCCGACTGCGAAACCGTGCCATTTTGCCCCTTATCTTTCGGAAAATGTGGCTCCGTATAATAAGTAAGCAGCCATTTTTTCGACATTTTATCGTAAGAAAAATTGCGCTCTATGATGAAAGCCTCCTGATAAATTATGCGCTCCTTGATAAAATCGCCCTGCTTTTCGCGCATAACCTTAAAATCCTCATTTTTTAAGTCCACAGGTTTCTGCAAAACCCAATCCTCTTCCGTCCAAATTTTGTCGTTGCCATCAGCCCCTATGCCCGCCAACGGAAACTCAATGCGCTGATACTGAAAAAGCGTGTCTTCATGAAATTTTTTGTAAAACGCCTCAAAATCCTCGCGCCCATCGGCATCTTGTTTGGGTGCGCCGCTGCCACAAGCGATGAGCGCAATCGCAAAAACGGAAGAAAGCAAAAATAACAATCGGTTAAACATAAGAAAAATGGTTAGGATAGAAAAAGGGATATTTCGGAGATTCTGCTAAATTTTTGGCTTTTTTCGTTGGGCGTGCCCCCGCTCCCTTCGCCGCGCAAAGCGCGCGGCGAGGGCAGCCACAAGGGCTGCCCCTACGGGTCGCGGGGTCGGGCTATTCGGGGCGTTTCACCATCGCCCCGCTGGGGCGAATGTTGATTCGCCCCTACTATCCCTCACGCAAAAAAACATTAAAGCATTTACCTAACAATTAAGCCAATACCCGCAGGTAGGGGCGAATAAACATTCGCCCACATATGCCCGCTATACTCACTCTGCCGATAATGCCAAACAAAGCCAATAGTTACCCTCCCAGCGACTAAACTCCAAGCGAAAACTTTTGCTTGCGCCCTCGCGCAGGGTCTGTGCCTCCCTCGGCAGGGGCATTTGCGGGGACAAAATTAAGCGTATTTCTTCCGAAAAAGATACATTTTTTTCACCCCAAGCCTTAAATACTGCCTCCTTTGCTGTCCATAGGGCGCTGGCTATGCTTATGCGCTCCTGCTCCTCCCCTACTTGATCGAGCCAAGCGGCGCGTTCCTGCGCCTGCAAAAAACGCCCTGCTGCCCGCAGGCATTTGGGGCTATCGGCTTGCAAATCTACCCCGCAAGGCGCAGCCGCTACCAAGACCGCCGCCATCTGCTCGCTATGCGTGAGCGAACAATAAGCCGCCTCGCAGCGAAAACCGCCCCCCACTACAGGCACTATCTCCGCCCCCAACTCCGCCCCTGCCCGCCGCAAAAGCCAACGAGAAAGGGCATACTGTAGCCTTGCCTTCGCATGAGTGTAATCGGCAGGTATAGACAAGGCAAATAATTGATTATCAACTATTTGCGCGGCATCTGTAGCCTGCGTACTCGCTACCCAAAGCGAATACGCCCCTTTACTTAATGGCGGCTTGATAGTACTCATCGACCCGCTCCCAGCGTAAAATGCCAAAAAATGCCGTCAGATAATCTTTGCGGCGATTTTGATACTGCAAATAATAAGCGTGCTCCCAAACATCTATGCCCAAAATCGGCTTGCCTGCCTTTTCGACGACCTTCGACATGAGCGGATTATCTTGATTGGGCGTAGAGGATACAAATAAACGTTTATTGGCATCTACTGAGAGCCATGCCCAGCCCGAACCGAAACGGCTCATAGCGGCATCTGTAAGCTGTTTTTTTAGCTCTTCGACAGAGCCGAAGGCGCTTTTTATGGCTTCGAGCAGCGCGCCGCTGGGTTCGCGTTTTTGCACTTGCGCGGGATTGGCGAGAATGCGCCAATAGAGGCTATGATTGTAGTGTCCGCCTGCGTTGTTGCGTACAGCGGCGGCGCTACTGCTGTCTATGGCAGCGCAAACGGCTTCTATAGTTGGCAGCGCTAAAGCGGGATTGGTTTCCAGCGCCTTATTGAGGTTGTTGACGTAAGCGGCGTGGTGCTTGGAGTGGTGTATTTCTACGGTTTCTTTGTCGATAGCGGGGGCGAGTGCGTCATGGGCATACTCCAGCGCGGGTAGGACGAAAAGAGCCGCTTCGGCAGCTTTGGGGTTTTCTTTGGCTTTTTCGTCGCTTTTCACAACGAGGTCTTTGGGTTTGCAGCCCATGAAGCCGCCGAGGGCAGCACCTGCGAGCAGTACGCCGCTAACTTTGAGAAAATCGCGTTTTTTCATCTTAAATACGGTCTATTTCTGTGGGTGAATGTTTGGAGTACCTTTGCGTGAGCGGGTGTAGGGGCGCGCCGACCCCCGCCCGCCATCGGCGGGCTGCCCCCTTTCAAGGGGGCATTGGGGCGGCGCGGTGTAGGGGCAGCCCTTGTGGCTGCCCCTACACTAAAACCCCGCAACACGCGACCCCGCGCATGGCTCCCCCCTTTTTAAGGGGGGAAGCCCGCTTTGCGGGCGGGGGGGTGCGCGGCGGGCACGCCCAAAAGAAAAAACGCTTAATGAGCGCTATTGTTTTGGGGCTTGGTGTAATAGGCGGCGAGTTGGGCGCGGCGCTGCAAAATGCCGATGAGCCGCGACATATCTTTCTGCCATTGATGGTTGCGCTCCGTGCGCACTGCCTCCCAAAGCGCGGCAACCTGCGGCGCGAGCGCGTAGGGCAGGCAGTAGGCGGCGCGCTGCACGAGGGCGCGCAGACCGTAATAATGCTGCTGTTTTTTCTCGTCGGCGCTGCCATCAAGAAGGATTTGCAGCAGCGCAAGACCCGCCTCCTGCGACCAATTTTTGAGCTGCATAGCGAGCCGAATTATCGGGTGGCTATCATTGAAATTGATTTTTGCGTCTTCCGCATAGATTTTGGCGACCGCATGCGCCTGCTTCGCGTTCAGTCCGCAGCCCAAAAAATCCGTGCTGAGCTTGTTCCAAAGTTTTGCATTGGAGTTTTGCAAGTAGTAGCGATGTAGGGCGAGGCGCATTTCTCCATCGTCGAAGCGTTCGGCAGCAATGAGCAAGCCGCCAATAATCGCCTCCGACCATTCGCCTTTGCGGGCGCTGTGCAGAAGGTCGAGCGCATTGGCTTTCTGCGCGAGCCAATAAGCAGGCGGCAGCATCTCGATAAGCTGGCGCGCAAAACTCGCCTTTTCGCCGCCTTCGATGGTATAGTTTTTTTCTTCGATGCCGACGGCTTGCAGGGTTTCCGTGCATTCTTCGGGCAGCTCGACTATCCAATTTTTTTGCGCATCCAAGCGTAAAAATTGCGCCGCCAACTGCCGTAGGCGCTGACTTTGGGCGCTATTTTCGTGCAAAGAAAGCGCCTGAAAAGCGGCGCGGCGCACCGTGCGTCGACGGTCATTTGCCAATTGCTCCAGCAGCGAAACTTCCTCCCTTTGGGGCTGCTGCGCCAGCAAATATATCCATTCTATAAGCTGTTCGGCGCTTTCTTCTTTGTGAAATTGGGCGATGATTTGGGCGGCGGCGGCGGGTTCTTTTGCGCGCAATCGGCGCAGATAGTCGAGCCGCTGCGCGGCATTGGCATGCAAAAAATCTTCTTCGCTGCTGATGGTACGCAGCGCATAGCGCCAAGCGGGATTATATTCGGCGAGCCAAGCGCCGCGCTCGCCCGCGATAGCCGCAAACTGCGCCTGCAAATACAGCATAGATTTGCGCAGCCCCCAATCGAGCCAAGCAGGCAAGAGCGTATCGGGCAGCCGAAAGCTTTGATAATCAAAATTTTGGGCAAATTCCTCTATCATTTCCTCATCGCCCGCACGCAGCAAAGCCGCTACCGCCGTAGAAAGCTCAGCAGGCAGGGGCAATACAGCGTTTTGTGGCAGGGGCTTAGGCTCATAGACATCGCTCGGCAAGGCGGCTACACTCGCCCCCTTGCGCAGCAGCGCAAAGACCGCTGCCGCATCTAAAAGCTGCTGCGATACCGCAGCGCCCTCGCCCAAGCGCTCCGCAGGCAGATGCGCCCGCATGAACTCCCGCAAAGCTTCAGAAGGCACTGCGCCACCATTTGCGCCCATCAACAATAGCTGCTGTATCTCTTGCCAAAGCTCCATTATTTGCCCGTTTTTATTGCCTCTTTAGGTGCTTTTTCTGCTGGATTCTCCTCTTTTGCAGGCTTCGCCTTTTTCTTTTTGCCGTCCGTCAGACGGATATATCCGAGCCGCGTGCCATCATTGACCAGCGACAAACCTTGCATAAATTCCGTCGCCGATGCAAAAGTAGCGGGTATAATCATCTCACCTTTTTCATTGACAAAGCCCCATTTGCCGCGCTCACGCACCGCCGCCACGCCGCTGGAGAAAAAACTTGCGTCCTCGTACAAAGGCTGCACCATCCAGTTGTATGCCTCATCGACAAAGCCGCATTTGCCGTTTCTATCGACTTTCTTAGCGCCTGGCACGCTGCTAAACCAAGGTTCATTGTCAAACTGCGGGCTTACCACCGTGAAACCGTCCTTGTTGATATAGCCCCATTTGCCTTTCAGCTGCACGGGCGCAAGACCGCGAAAGAAAAAACCCGCATTGTCGTACAGTGTATTGATAACGATTTTGCCCTTTTTGTCGACAAAACCATACTTGCCCTTGATAGAAATACGCGCCAAACCTTCCGTAAAAAACAGCACCGTAGTAAATTGTGGCTCTATAACGATTTTGCCTTTAGTGTTCATGTAGCCGCTTTTTCCCGCCTGCCGTATCTCACACAAACCCTCTTGGCAGTCGATAACGGTCGAGCTGTATTGATGCGGATGCACCTCTACAGCTTTGGCATTTAGGTAGCCCACAGCCCCATTTTTTCGCACTTCTATCAGCGTTTTGCTTACGGCGCGGGGCGCTTCGTCGTACAAAAAAGGCACTACCAGCGTGCCTTTCGTGTTGACCATGCCCCAAAGTCCCAATTTTTGCACCGCCATAAAACCATTCTTAAAAACGTGCCCCGAGTTGTCGTAATGCGGAAAAATGACAAATTTACCCTTCTTATCCACGATGCCCCATTTGCCATTTATCGACACAGAAGCGTACTTATTTTTTTTGTCGAAGGGCGTGCAGGCATCAAATTGCGGCAAAATTACAAAATCGCCCTTTTCGTTGATATAACCGTACTTACTGCCCAACATGACCTTCGTCAAGGGCATAAAATGGTCGTCCGCCCAATCAAATTGCGCAGGAATGACCATTTTCCCCTTCATATCTATATAGCCATATTTCCCGTTTTTTTGCACCCGCGCCAGCTTTCCAAAAAATGGTTTAGCCTCCGTGATGCCGTTTTCCAGCTCAAAAGCCCATTCCCATTTGGGCGTAGGGTCTTGCGCGCTCGTCGTCGCGACAGCCGCAAGTACAAGGCAAAGCGTTAGCCTCCAGCGAAGCAAAAGGTCTTGCATATAGACGGTCTTAGTTTTCATGTGTTGTGTAGCGCCGCAAAGATACGTTTTTTGCCGCACTACACAATACAAACAAATTTTTACTTACAGCAAAGCGCATAAACAACTGATTAACAGCTATTTATGCGCTCGTAGTTAGTGAGAGTTTTGTTTTTTTTGGCGTGCCCGCCGCTCTGCCCCCCGCCGCGCCTTGCGGCGCGTCGCCCCCGCAAATGCGGGGGGCGGCGGTCGGGCTATCCGTTGCGAGCCGTAGCATGCTACGGCTCTACACTACTATCCCTCACGCGATTTTCCGCCCCTATACGTTTGCCAGCCAGCGAAGCCCATAGCAGCGAAAATAAGCAAGGAAGCCAGCAAGCCAACCAGCTCGCCTGTGCTCACGCTCTTCGGCTCGAAACGCATTTCTATCGTATGCGTGCCCGCAGGCACGCGCATACCGCGCAGTAGATAATTGACCTTGATAAAGCTTTTTTCGTACAGTTGTCCGTCGATGTAGACATTCCAGCCCTTCGCAGGCGGATAGTAGATTTCCGAAAACACCGCAAAACGCTCGCTTTCGGTTTCCGATTTATAAGTCAATTTATCGGGGTGGTAAGCTGTGAGATAGATTTTATCGTTTGCGCCTGCCGTATTGGTCAGCCCTGCGAGATAGTCGGCAAAGCGGCTTTGCACTATCGCCGTCTGACGCGGGAAGAAATTGCCGATAGCCGTTAGCTCTTCATCGGCATTAGCGACGGATTTTAGCTCCGACACAAACCAGACATTGCCCAGCGCTTCGGCGTTGGGGAGCGCCATCTCTGCGCTTTGTATGAGATACTTCGTATTGAGCATACCGAAAAGGTGCATTTTGCCCTCCATGATGCCCATCGGAAAATTATAGAATTTCACAAATTCGTCGTACAACATCGGTTTCGCCGCATGATGCCCGCCCAAACTTTTATGGAAGTAAGAGGCTTCGGCGCGCTCCTGCGGCATACCCCGCGAGAAGTCTACGACCCGAAAATGCGGGTCTTTATCCACCAAAATAGTCATATCGGCAGCCGTTACGGGGGTGGCGTAGCGTTTTACCCGCTCTTTATCGGCACGAGCTTCGAGGACGGGCGGTAGTTTGGCGGTTTTCACCGCCTTGAAAGTGGCGTATTCGGGTCGGGTGTTTTTGTCGTCGTTATTGAAGTATTGCGGGGTAACCAGCATATAATCCAATAAAAGCGCCCCTGCGACTACGCATATCGCTATCGACATATTTATGCCGTATCTACGGCGCGCCCCTACCCACAAAACGCCGCCTGCAAGCAGCACCAGCATGAGGGATTTCAGCGCATCGCTGCGCATGAGCGCGGCGCGGTCTACCTGCATTGCGCTCTCCAAGCGTTCCATAAGCTCGGCAGCCTGCGGGGCTTGCTGGCGTATCATTTCGAGCTGTTGTGTGTAGTTAGGGTTCTGTTTGCTTAGGTCGCCCATAACGGAGTACGCCAGCGCAAACAAGCATAAGCCGCCCATAATAGCCGTAGCTATCAGCACGCTGCGCTCTGCTTTTGCCGCCTGTTCTTCGTCTTGGGACTGTTTCCAAATCTGCTGCAAAGCAAAACATGCTAAAACAACAGCAGCGGCTTGCCCGACGACTAAGGTCATTTTTACATCGCGGAATTTATTGTAGAGCGGAAAATAATCAACCATAAAATTATTAAACGCCGCAAAATCTGCGCCCCAAGAAAGCACCGTAAAAAAGCCCAGCACACTCAATAAGCCCCAACGCAGGGGCGAACGCATCGCTACGATACCCAATATCATCAAGAAAAACAGCACCACCCCATAATAAATGGGTCCCGCCGTGAAGGATTGCCGCCCCCAGTATCTGCCTGTGCTGTAGGCGAGATTTTTCATAAAATCTTCAGGTATGCCGCTGCGGGCTATCTGTGTGAAGGTTTTTTCGGTTTCTGAACCCTTTTCGCTATACATAAGCTGCGAGCTACTGCCGCCCATGAAGCTCGGTATAAAGAGCGTAAAGGTTTCCATCTTCGTATGTGCCCATGCGAAAATAGCATCTTTGTCCATGCCGCTCGTGGTATTGCGCCCCAAATGTTTGGCGGCGAACTCGGCAGAAAGTTCCGATTTGCCGCGTAGGGACTCGGAAGAATATTCATAAGTAGACCACAAGGCGGTGAGATTGGTCAAAACCCCCAATACGACAGATATCGCCATGATGCCAATAGTCCGCGACCAAGTACCTATGCTTCCTTTGTATCGGTGGTAGAAAAATGCAGAAATCGCCATACCGCCCAGCAAAAAGAAGGTATAATAAACCATCTGCACATGGCTCGCCGAAAGCTGTAAGCTCAAAAACGCTGCAAAAGCTACCCCGCCCCAAAGCAAGTTACCCCGCAAAAGCTGCCAAGCGCTACCCAAAACAGGCAGAACGAAGCCGATAGCCTGTACTTTATTGCAGTGCCCCGCCTTTATCAAAATAAGGTTGTCGCTCATCAACGCAAAACTTAAGGCCCCAATTAAAGCTATCCAAGGCGAGACTCCAAACAAGACCAAACCGATATACGCAAAGACAACCAACCAAAAGAATACAAAATGCGGGTCGGTAGCATCGTGCGAGTCGCCCAAAAACATGATGTGGTTGGCGATATTGGCTATCCAGTTGCTGCGCTGCGGGTTGTAGACCAGCGCAGTGGGCATACCGATATAGGCTTGATTTGTCCATTTGATGGTTTCGCCCTTTTGCATATACTGCTGCACTTCGGTCTGCATACCGAGCGCCTGCTCCACGTCGCCTTGTGGCAACATTTTGCCTTGAAAGATGGGCGAGAAAAAAAACAGGGTAAGCAAAAAGGCGAGGACTAAGGCTACGCCGTGTGGCAGCAGCTTTATGCCGAGCGGCGGAGAGGAGGAGAGAGCGGACATATTTTTTTGAGGCTTAACCCACCCCCCTGCCCCTCCCTTTGAAAAAGGGAAGGGTGGCGAGATGTATAAATTTTATAAAAAATTGCGTGAGGGATAGTAATGTAGAGCCGTAGCATGCTACGGCTCGAAATGAATAGCCCGACCCTGCCCCCCTTTTTGCCCCGCGCTTTGCGCGGGGTGCCTGCGCGAGCCGTAGCTTGCTACGGCTTTTCAGCGCAGGCAGGGGCAGGGGCACGCCAAAAAAATTAGTATCTACACGAAGAGCGCGAAGTAAAAAAATGCGAGTATCAGCGCCTTTAGCAACAAAAAGAAAAGTATCAATTTGTAGGGGCGATTGTACTTGACGATGCAATAAATCGCGCGCACACCGTCGCGCCAGTTGATTTTTTTGCCCTCTTCGTAGGTGCGTCCGTAGTAAGAAATGCCGACTTCGTAGATGCGTATTTTGGGCACGCGGGCGATTTTGGCGGTAACTTCAGGCTCGAAGCCGAAGCGTTTTTCTTGGAGCGGCAGGCTTTGCAGGGTCTTCGTGTGAAAGAGTTTGTAGCAGGTCTCCATGTCTGTGAGATTGAGGTCTGTGCACATATTGGAGAGGAAAGTGAGGATTTTGTTGCCGATGGTATGCCAAAAAAACAAAATCCTATGCGGGTTGCCGCCCATGAAACGCGAGCCGTAGACGACATCTGCCGCGCCGCGCAAGATGGGCGCGAGCAGTATATTGTACTCTTCGGGGTCGTACTCCAAATCGGCATCTTGGATGATGGTGTATTCGCCCGTAGCGTGCTCTATGCCTGTGTGCAGGGCTGCGCCTTTGCCCTTGTTGACCTCGTGTTTGATGTACCGAATGGGCAAATCGGGGTTGGCGGCGGCGTAGCGCTCTATGGCGGCTTCGGTATCGTCGGTAGAGCAGTCATTGACTAAAATGACTTCTTTTTCTATGCCGTCGATGAGTTGCACGGCTTTGACGCGGTCGAGAATTAGGTGCACGGTTCTGCCTTCGTTATACGCGGGTATGACGATGGAGAGTTTTTGTATCTTTATGGGAGAGTATGCCATTGTGCGTGGTGTATAGGTACTGCGCCGCTCGCTGCTGCTCGCGTCGCTGGTACAAGCTCGCTGCGCTCGCTGGTAGCAAGTAGAGGCAATTTTTTTGGAGTTACTGCATCAGCTCGCTGCTCATGCCTACGCTGCTAAATCCGCCGTCGTGGAAGAGGTTTTGCATGGTAACGAAGCGCGTATAATCGGAAAAGAGGGTAAGGCAATAGCGGGCGCAATCAAGGGCGGGCGCATTGCCGAGGGGTGACATTTTCGCCGAGTAATCGAGGAATTTTTCAAAACCGTCGATGCCCGTGCCTGCTGTCGTGGGTGTGGGCGACTGCGAAATGGTATTTACGCGCACTTTTTTGGACTTGCCGTAGTGGTAGCCAAAGCTGCGAGCAAAGGACTCCAGCATCGCTTTCGCCTCTGCCATCTCGCTATAATGCGGCAGCGTGCGTTGTGCGCCGATATAAGTGAGCGCCAAGATAGAGCCCCAATCGTTGAGGGCATCGGCTTTCATTAGGCTCTGCATGAGCTTGTGGAAAGAAATCGCCGAAATGTCTATGGTCGTCTGCAAATAGGCATAATTCAGGTCGGTATAAGGGCGATTTTTGCGGATATTGAGCGACATACCAATAGAATGCAGCACGAAGTCGAATTTTCCGCCAAAATGCTCCATGCTTTGCGCTACGAGCGCCTCCAAATCTTCTACTTTCGTCGCATCGGCGGCTATAAGCGGCGCGTTGAGCTGCTCGGAAAGTTCCTTTACGCTGCCCAGTCGCAGCGCTACGGGCGCATTGGTCAGCACGATTTGCGCACCTTCGCGCACTGCCTCTTGGGCGACCTGCCAAGCTATAGATTGCTCGTTGAGTGCGCCGAAAATAATCCCTTTTTTTCCTTCCAGTAAAGCCATAATGTATGCAGCGTTTGTTTGCAAGTTTCAAAACGGCGCAATAATACGGCTTTTCTAAGGGCGGGCAAAATTTTTATTTTTCGTTTTTGGGCGTGCCCGCCGCGCTGAAAAGGCGCGGCGGTCGGGCTATGCGGGGCGTTTCACCATCGCCCCAAATGGGGCGAATGTTGATGCGCCCCTACTATCCCTCACGCAGTCGCTGCGCCCGCAAAGGGCGGGCGCGCAGGGGCTGTACACTGCCCCGTTTAGGTCTTTTTGTAAAGCGTTTCGGTTCTGAACCCAAAAACTTCGTAAAAAGACCTAAAACAGGGTTGAATAAATAAAAAAATGCAGCCCCGCGCCTTTCGCGGGGCTGCACCATATTTTGCGTGAGGGATAGTAGGGGCGAATCAACATTCGCCCATTTGGGCGAT
>CAYXSA010000026.1:0-48141 GCA_964467315.1 uncultured Saprospiraceae bacterium
CGTGCCCCTGCTCCCCGCGCTAACGCGCTTAAAGGTCGCAGGGTCGGGCTATTCACGCCGCAATGAATTGCGGCGCTACTATCCCTCACGCGAAATTCATTAAAGCTATAGGATAGCCTTCGGGCTTCGAGAAAGCGCCGCGCCTTTGCGCGGCGCTTTTTTTGCGTAAGGGATAGTAGGGGCGAATAAACATTCGCCCAAAGGGGCGAATAAACATTCGCCCATTTGGGCGATGTTTTCGCCCCGCATAGCCCGACCCTGCGACCTTTCACGCACGCGCTTTGCGCGGGCGGGGGAGCAGGGGTACGCCCAAATGCAGCGCAAGAAAACTTTGCCTGTTTTTCGCCATTCGCAAAAAACTTCGTACCTTAGCGCGTCAATATGCCTACATTTCGCTTCTTAAAGAAAGTGGGCGATTTTATTGACCAATTCGCCATTCAACCGACACCACGCTATACTTCTCGAAGCTCCGTAATACTATGAATAAGAAAGCCTTATACGCCCTTGTTGCCCTTTTGCTATCAGCTTCGGGGCTTTTGGCGCAAACGAAAAAAAACCCCTATGGTTTTGGGATACATCCCAGCGCTTATAGTTTTTACGCGCTGCGCGACGGTAGCAGCATCGCCACAAGCAAGGACTACGGCGGCGGCGTAGCTTTGTCTTTACATCGCTATCTCAATTCCTCGCTCGATTTGGGCATCGTTACGGGCTTTGGGCGTGTACGCCACCCCAAAGACACGCTGGCAGTGCGCGCCGACCAACGCGATAACTTTTTTCATGCGCAATTATCTATAAAATATAAGCTCAACAACGGCTATATCATGCCCGAAAAGAGCCTCGTATCGCCCTTTATCATGACGGGCTTCGGCGGCAATACTTACAAAGAATTTACAGATTGGGCAATGCACGTACCCATAGCTTTAGGCGTGCAGGTGCATGTACCCAAAACGCCGATGAGCTTTATGCTCACATTGGGCTTTAATTACGGCATCTTGAGCGACTCGTATTTGCATCATTCGCTGGGCATCGTCGTAGACTTTGGCAAAGAAAGCAAAAAAAGCAAATCCAAAACCCCACCCGCACCCGTAGAAGAAGACCCCAACCTCAACCCCGTCGCCGACGACAAAAAAACACCCTCCGCCGCAGATGCCGATTACGACGGTATTGCCGACGAAGTAGACCGCTGCAAATTCATCTATGGTACCTCCCTTTGCTACGGCTGCCCCGATGCCGACGGCGACGGCGTGCCAGACAAAGACGATCGCTGTATCGACGAAAAAGGCTATGCCAATCTACTCGGCTGCGGCGACCGCGACAACGATGGCGTGATAGACCCCGATGACGAATGCCCCGATGTATTCGGCGTTGCCCCCACAGGCTGCCCCGCAGCCGATGCCAACGACCGCGATGGCGATGGCGTAGCCAACGAAGAAGACGAATGCCCCGATGTAAAAGGGCTTTTCACTGCCAAAGGCTGCCCCGATGCAGATGGCGACGGTATCCGCGACGATAAAGACGACTGCCCCGACTACTTCGGCGTAGCCGAACATAAAGGCTGCCCCCTGCCCAAAGAAGAAATGGACAGAATGAAAAGCATCTACAATAACCAAGTCTTAGCCAAAAAATACGATATCAGCGACCCCCGCAATCCCTACAACCCCCGTAGCGAAAATTTCGACCCCACAGACCCCTACAACCCCTACAATCCCAGCAACCCCAATTTCAACGTAACAGACCCCAATAACCCCTACAACCCCGATAACGCATTATTCGATATCAACGACCCGAATAATCCCTACAACCCCAATAGCAAAAACTATAACGCCAAATACGATAAAATCAAACCCTACGACCCCAATAAAAACCCCGCCGACCTCGACCCCAAAGACCCCGCCAATTACGGACGCATCGTTATCGGCACTCCCACCTCCGATAAATACGGTAGCTACAACAATAATCGCGGCAAAAACAAAGGCGGCAATACCGCCAATAAAGGCAACAAAGGCAATAAAGGCGGCAATTCAGGCACGCCCAACAACTTCGATTCCCCCAATACAGGCGTTACCCGCGTAGACCTCAATCCCGACAAAATGACGGGCTTCCCAGAGAAGACCACCATGAGCAAAGAAGACGAAGAATACTGCAATCGCCTCAATCTCGAAGAGCTCCGAGCAGCCGTATACTTTGAAACCAACAATACCAGCGTCAATAACTACTCCCTCCGCTCCTTAGATAAAATCGTAGAAGCTATGCGCCGTTGCGCTACGCTCGAAATCCAAATCGCAGGACACGCCGACGCAGACGGACAAGAAAGCAGCAACCAAACCCTGTCCGAAAAACGCGCCCAAGCCGTCCTGAAATACATCAGCGGACAAGGCGTAAATGACCGCCGACTCAAATACAACGCCTACGGCGAGCAGTATCCCGTTGCCCCCAACGACAACCCCGAAAACAAACAACAAAACCGCCGCGCCGAAATCAAAGTACAAAAAGTCAACTAATTTTCCTTTCTCCTTCTTTTCGGCTGAATGTACAATATCATAGGCAGTTTTCTCACCGCATTCTTGATAACCTATCTTTCCATTCCCTCTATTATCAAGATAGCCCACATCAAGAACCTATGCGACGAACCCGACGAGCGTAGAGCACACACAGAACGCGTGCCTACGCTCGGCGGTTTGGGCATTTTCGCGGGGCTGATATTTTCTATCACCTTCTGGATTCCTTTCGATAAAACCACCGCGCAGCACATACAATATATCCTTTGCGCCTATATTATCATCTTTTTGATAGGCGCGAAGGACGATATTATCCCGCTTACCCCCGTCAAAAAATTCATGGGCGAAATCATCGCTGCAGGCATACTCGTCTATAAAGCCGACATTCGCCTCACGAGCTTATACGGCATTTTTGGCGTATACGATATTAGCCCCTATTTGAGTATTCCGCTCACGGTCTTTACCATCTTGCTGATAATCAATGCCTTCAATCTCATTGATGGCATCAACGGTTTGGCGGCAAGCATCGGCGTGCTCACGGCAGCCGCCTTCGGAGTCTGGTTTTATGAGAGCGGGCGCGGCGATTTTGCAGTCTTGGCTTCGGCGCTTTCAGGGGCGCTGGTGGCATTTTTATACTACAATATCAGCCCCGCGCGCATATTCATGGGCGATACGGGTTCGCTGCTCATAGGCTTAACGCTGTCGATTTTGTCGATTAGTTTTATAGAAAGCAATCGGGTCTGGCAGGCGCATTGGTCGATACAATCCGTGCCTGCAGTAGCGGTGGGCGTTTTGATAATCCCGCTTTTCGATACCCTGCGCGTATTCACCCTGCGCATCATACGCGGCAAGTCGCCCTTTAGCCCCGATAAAACGCATATACATCACTTACTTTTAGAGATAGGTCTAAGCCATACGCAAAGCACCATTTTGCTCGTTTGTGTCAATTTAGCATTTATCGGCATCGCCTACGGCTTGCAGTGGATAGGCACAATATATCTGCTGCTCATACTGCTCACGCTTGCCGTTTTGCTTACTTTAGTTGCCTTTCTCACCGCGCGCCGTGTGTAGGGGCGAATAAATATTCGCCCCCGCCGCCTAATTTTTTGCCCCTACGCATGAACACCACTATAGATACAGTCCCACCACCACGGCATTTCCGCTCTTTTTTTCATCGCTGCTTATTTATCACGCATTCGTTTGCAACGAGTACGGGGCTTTTGATGGGGCTGGCGATGCTGCCGCTGATATACTTACACGAAGGTTTGATTGTCGCAAGGGTACCCAATTTACCCAATTTGGACACGCTTTTTATGCTGATGTCCATATGGTTGCTGCTCTCGATTTTGATTGTTATTTACCGCTACTTGCTCGTGCGCAAGCTCGAAACCTACCGCGCTGCCACAGGCGATTTGATAGCGCTGGAGCTGGTGCAAAGGGATTTTCACGAGGCTTTGAGGCTGAAAATCGCCGAAAAAATGCCCCAACTTTCGGTAGAAAAGGCAGCCGATACGGGCGGAAAATCCCGCGTTAGCATTTTTCGCTATCGTTTTTTGACCGAAGAGGGTAGGGAAGAATTGCTTTTTCAGCCCATCGGTTTTGAGTGGAAAAAGCCCGATTTCGCTAATTTGCCGCATAAAACGCTGATTTTGTACGACCACAAAAACGCGCGCAAACATTTCGCGCCCAATTTTATTAGCTTTGGCAGACCGACAGGCTTTAGCGAAGGGGGCGAAATACAATTCGACGAGCGGGCGGCGCTGCTGCATTGGCTACTGGCGCTGCTCATCGGCTGCACGGCTTTTTTGCTGGCATACAATAAGATGTTTCCGTTTTTTTAGCCTTTTTTATTTTTGGGCGTGCCCGCCGCCTACGGCGGCGGTCGGGCTATCCGCTCCATCACCGCGCAAGCGCGGTGGTTCCGCTTCTATCCCTCACGCAAGGGGCATTCCATCGGTATACCACCGAAAATACATTCCGCTGCTTGCAATGGGCTAGCGTAGCGGCGGCGCGTGTAGGGGCAGACCAATGTGTCTGCCCTCGCCGCGTTTCGCGGCGACACGCGGCGAAGCCCCCAAAAAAAACAACCCCAATACCTACGATGCAAACAAAATATATCCTTTTTGTGCTGGCTTTGGCTGTCGGTTTTGCTGCCGCTTATTGGCTGACAATGGGCATCGGCGCAGACCCTGCCGCCTCGCACAACCTCGCCCAACTTAGCGATAATCCCCAAAATCAGCGCCTACAGCTCCGCGCCAATCCGCAGCCCGATTTTGTGAAAATCTGCGAACAGTACACCAAAATGAGCCGCGAAGAAATCGCCCACCAACTGCGCCAACCCAATCGAGAACTCAATGAAGTGGCTTTCGGGCTGCATTATCTGGGCAATAGATACTTGGCAGCAGATAGTTTCGAAACAGGCGTAGCCTACCTGCGTGCTTCAGCAGAAAACTACCTGAATGCCTTTTCTTACCTCAAATTGGCGCAAATTTACGCCACCCCCACAGAGGAAGTCCTGCAAAAATACGCCCCCCGCCCCCTCAAATACGCCCAAGATTTGCCCGCCGCTTTCCGCTATCTACAATTTGCCAACGTTTTGGCGGAAACAAGCATGCAAAAACAGGGCGATGGCTATGTTTTCCAGCAGCTCAATCGCTATTTCGATGGCACACTCTCGCGCATTAAGGAAGCAATGAAAGCCCAAAACATCGAACTTAGCAAAGAAGAACTCAACGCCGTGCAGCTAAAAATTGATAGCCTGCGCACCCAATACGAACTTATGTACACAACAGCAGCAAAAGTATCAAGTTGAAGAAACTATATTTTGCGGAATAGTCTATTTTTAGGATAAAATAAAAATTTTATTCGGTAAAAAAAGGAATTTTAGCTTTTTAGTTGTTTATCAAACTGCAAAGCTGTATTTTTGTTGTGTTGTTTTCGGGTAATACCGCATTATTATCTTTGTCCACATTATTTATCTTTTCAATTTTTCTACACACCACGAAAGAGTTATGGAAACAGTAGTTGATAGCGCCAAAAAAACACTCAAAGGCGGCGAATTTTTGATACATGAGAGCCGCCCCGAAGATGTCTTTATCGTCGGCGAGTTTAGCGAAGAGCAGCTAATGGTTATTAAAATGGTGCAAGATTTTGTGCGCCAACGCGTTGTGCCCAATAGCGCACAAATCGAAAAACTCGACATAGAACTAACAAAAAAATTGCTCCGAGAAGCAGGCGAACAGGGCATTTTGGGCACCGCCTTCCCCGAACAATACGGCGGCTACAAGCAAGATTTTTTGACAAATATGGCGATAACTGAAGCCATGTCTGAAGGTCGCTCTTTCTCGCTTTCTTACGGCGCAAACGTCGGTATCGGTATGCTGCCGATTTTGTATTTTGGCACAGAGGAGCAAAAAACAAAGTACCTACCCGATTTGGTAGCAGGACACAAATTTGCAGCCTACTGCCTCACAGAACCCGATTCTGGCTCCGACGCTCTGGCAGCAAAATCTCGCGCCGACCTCTCGGCAGATGGCACGCATTATGTCCTCAACGGGCAAAAAATGTGGATTACCAACGCAGGCTTTGCCGATGTATTCGTTGTTTTCGCCAAAATCGACGGCGATAAATTTACGGGCTTCATCGTAGAGCGCGGCTGGGAAGGCTTGACCCTGGGCGCAGAAGAAGCAAAATTGGGCATCAAAGGCTCTTCTACCCGCCAAGTATTCTTCGAAAACGTAAAAGTTCCCGTAGAAAACGTCTTAGGCGAAATCGGCAAAGGACACCGCATCGCCTTCAATATCCTCAATATCGGACGCATCAAGCTCGCCGCTGGCGTATTGGGCGGCTCCAAAATGGTCTGTACCCAGGCTATCAAGTACGCTACCGAACGCAAACAATTCAAACAACCCATCGCCAATTTCGGCGCTATACAGCACAAATTAGCCGAAATGGCGCTGCGCATCTATGCCACCGAGTCGGCTATGTATCGCACCTCTAAAGACATCGATACTATAGAAAAGCAACTCGAAGCAGAAGGCAAATCCTTGTCAGAAGCCCTGCTTACGGCTGCCGAAGAATACGCTATCGAGTGCGCTATCCTCAAAGTGCGTGGCTCCGAATGCCTTAATTACGCTGTCGACGAAGGATTGCAAATCTACGGCGGTATGGGCTACTCCGAAGAAGCACCGATGGCAGGCGCTTACCGCGACTCGCGCATCAATCGCATCTTCGAGGGCACCAACGAAATCAATCGTATGCTCACCGTCGATATGCTGCTCAAGCGCGCCCTCAAAGGTCAAATCGACCTCTTCACGCCCGCAATGGCAGTGCAAAAAGAACTTACTTCCTTCACCATGCCCGCCCCCGTCGGCGATGCGCTGCTGGCGCAAGAGCTGGCGTATATCAAAAATCTCAAAAAATGCTTCCTCGCCGTCGCGGGCGCTACCGTGCAAACGCTGACCACCAAATTGGAGCAAGAGCAAGAGATTTTGATGAATATGTCCGACATCATGGCGGAAATCTACCTCTGCGAGTCTACCGTTTTGCGCACGCTCAAACGCGTACAATACTTGGGCGAAAAGGACTGCGAAATCAGCATTTATATGTCGCAAGTCTACGTCAATGACGCTATCGAGCGCGTTGCGCAGCACGCCCGCGCAGCCGTTGCGGCTTGGGCAGAGGGCGATATGAAACGCACTTTGCTCCTCGCCATCAAGCGCTTCACCAAGTTCGAGCCCATCAATACCAAAGAACTCCGCCGCCGCATCGCGCAGCACATCATCAACGCGGGCGAGTACACGCACCGCAACGGCAACCAATAAACCGCCAATAAACACACCATAAACGCCCTCCCGCGCATCTCGTGCGGGGGGGCGTTTTTTGTTTTTTGGGCGTGCCCGCCGCTTGCCCCCCGCCCGCTACGCGGTCGCCCCCACGCTTTGCGCGGGGGGCGGCGGTCGGGCTATCCGCTCCATCACCGCGCAAGCGCGGTGGTTCCGCTCCTATCCCTCACGCACAATGTCATTAAGGCATTACACTAAAAAAAGTGGATCTTATAGCTCGCTTGCAAAATGCTCGCGTAGCGAGCCAATAAACTGCGCCGCAAGGCGCACCTTACTGCGCCGGAACTGTTGAAGGGAGGTCAAAAATTGCAGGCAATTTTTGACCGAGCAAGTTTTTCGGCGCAAAAAGCGTTTTTTTGGGTTACTTTTTTTTCGCTTCGGAAAAAAAAGTAACAAAGAGAAAAAACG
This sequence comes from uncultured Saprospiraceae bacterium, assembly GCA_964467315.1. Lineage (GTDB taxonomy): Bacteria > Bacteroidota > Bacteroidia > Chitinophagales > Saprospiraceae > JAAFIM01. Next base: position 7,751 of record CAYXSA010000026.1, read on the forward strand.
GCTGCTTTACTTTTTCTCAAAAGCAATAAAAAATTGTAATGCATTAATGCCATTGCCCTCACGCATTCCATCTTTATCCGTATTTCCCATCTTCATCATAGCTCCATGACACAAAAAATTTTACCCCTCTTGCTGCTCGGCTTGCTCGCCGCCTGCGGCGCACCCAAAGATAACAACAGCAACGCCAGCACCACAAAAGATAGCACCAAAACAGCGCCCGCACCCATACCCGCCGTCGACACTACCACAAAAATCGCCAGCAGCAGCAACCAACCCAACGACAATGCCGCCGCCGAAGCCGACGAAGAACTACACCTCGACCTAAGTAAAGACGGGCGCTATATCGGCGTGTTTGAAGAAGCCACTGTATACGCAGGCTCCATAGATTTCGCCTTCAAAATCGGCAAAACGCTAAAACTCCTACGCATTGAGTCGCAAAAATACTATGACATCGAAGACGGCAAAAAAGTTGCAGGCTTCGACCTGCCCGCCGACCTCATCGACCCCAGCGAAGACTTAGAAGGCCCTCCTGGTGCTAACCCCAAAGTAATAGGCAAAAAATACGAAATCCTCCTAAAAGGCGGTAATATCAGCGTCAAAGCCCTGTAGCCTAATGCGCGCAATGTAGAGGCGAACCAACATTCGCCCACCCAATCAAGCAATGGAAAATCCCCCACAGCGCTAAAATGGCGTTGCGGGGGATTTTTTTTGTCGTATTTTTGTGGAAAAATTGTAGATATGGAAGACCATAAAAAAGAAGGGCTGAAGGATTTAGAAATAAATTATCCGTATTTTGAATGGCTTGTAACCTTCAAATCTGTTGATGCAAAAATGCTTTGTGGGCAGCTATGGCGAGTATTAAGACCTATTGAAACCTACTTTTCTTATGAGTTTAAAGAGTTAGACAAAGTACCACAAATACATAATTCTCTAAAAACCAAAGATTGGGGTTTTACTAGCATCTTTCTTGAAACTATGCGCCGCATACAGCAAATGGAACGCGCTGCAATATTTGAAAATCCAGATGTTGAACTTCCTTCTATTGATGAAATTACACAAACTATCCGAAAACTGGTAGGCTTATTTGAAGATATAACCCGCACAGAAAAGCATTCACGGAAATTTGAAAAAAATTCGCTTTTACCTTATTCGATACAAGATATTTCTATTTATAGCTTTCTAAATCTATCTGATATATTTATCTCTTCGCCTTTTGCAGACACGCAATTTATAGTATTGACGGGCTTCAATGGCGAGGGAAAAAGTAGTTTTTTACAAGCCATTTCTATAGCGCTCACGGAAGGGCGTAGCGAGAACGAAAATACGGATTTCGTTATGGTTGAATATACCCACAATGCCAATACGCTGCCCAGAAAAAAATATATTTCAAGCGTATCGCGTACAAAATTGCACAGAAGTATCGGCACACCAATAGAGATTTATCCCCAGTCTTTGTTGCCCTTCGCCGCTTATGGTGCTTCTCGATTGCAGTTGATGGGCGCATATAGTCAGGCAGAGGAGCGCAATTATCAATCGCCACATTATAGTTTATTCCACGACGATGGCAAGCTACTGAATATCGGTACTTGGCTATCTCGCCCCAGTAAGCAAAAGTATATAGCGGCAGTTACGGAGGTTTTGGGCAAATTGCTGCCCTCTGCCAAAGCGAATTACGATGCAGAAAACCAAGATTTTATTTATACAGAAAACGGCAATACCGTAAAATCTTACCAACTATCGGCAGGCAATAAAAGCATCTTAGCGATGGTCGGGGATATGATAATACGTTTATGGGAAAAACAACCGCAAGTAGACAAGGTTGAGGACTTAGCAGGTATCGTACTGATAGATGAACTGGAAACGCATCTACACCCGCGTTGGCAGCGCGAAATCGCCCGTATCTTGAGCGAAACTTTCCCCCAAGTGCAATTCATCGTTACCACACATAGTCCTATAGTTCTGCTTGGTATGCCCGCCGATAAAACCATGCTTTTCAATATCAGCACCCAAGAAGAAAAAACGGTGGTAGCTCCTGTGGAGATGGATTTAGCCAATGAACTGCCCCATGCGCTGCTTAGGTCTCCTTTATTTGGTATGGACAATCTACGGCACGACAATAGCGAAGGCATCGCCCGCCTCAATGTCGAAGAAGATTGGCAAAAACGCCAAGAGCGCGATGCAATAGAAAAAAAACTACTCGATTTTTCTAAAACATTTCGATTTACGCCGCCCAAAGATGATAAAAATTAATAAAACCGCCGCCACACCCACAGACCTCGCAGCAAAACAAAGCGAGCTACAAGAAAAAATGCGTACCCGCTGCCAAAGTATGGCAAATGGCACTAAACCCAGTTTCAAACCAAGCAATGCAGACTACAGCGCTCCCATAAAAGAACTACTAAGTACACTCTATCACAACAAATGCGGCTTTTGCGAGCAAAAACTAACCACACTCGGCAGCGATACAAAATTTACTGTAGAACACTACCGCCCGCAAGAAAAATACCCTTGGTTAGCACTGGAGTGGACAAATCTTTTTCCTACCTGCGAAGGCTGCAATAGCCCCAAAGACAATGATTTTCCACTATTAAGGGCGAAAGACGTGTCTCGCATAACTGCATATCCAGAAGATAGCGAAGGTTATATTGATTATGCAAGATGCAATGCCCATTCAGCAGCGTATTTAGCCGAAAAACCTTTGTTGTTGCACCCTGAAATAGATAATGGCGAAGATTTTATTGTCTTTTCGCCTACCTGCGAAGCCGAAACACATCCAAATTTAAGCGATAGCTACAGCAAACAAAGGGCTGATATTATGCTCCGTATTTTTATCAATCGCCAGCCCATAGAAGAAAAACGAAAAAAGCTACTCGAAGATCTGCGCAGAGATTTGAATAACTGCCTATTGACTGTGAAAGAATATAGCCAAGCTGAGCCGCTTTCTTCTCACGAATACAAGCTAATTTTTGCCTCTTTTTTCCGCAAGCTAAAAGAAAACCAAGCTCCCAATGCCGAGTTTTCTGCCTTCTGCAAGCAAATTTATCAGAATTTTGAAGGCTTTTTTGTCCAGCCACTCGCCGTAAAGGGCTATAGTGAAGACTATTTAGCTTTTATTCGATGGATTAGGAGTGTTTTTTAAAAATACAATATCCCCCCGCTTCGCTCCCTTGCTTGGCGGTTTTTTTTTCCTTCAAGCGTAGGCAGGCGCAGCCTTGCCTACGCGGCGGCGCAGAGCGCCGCCAAGCGTGAGGGATAGTAGGGGCGAATCAACATTCGCCCATTTGGGCGATGATGATACGCCCCAAATAGCCCGACCCTGCGACCTTTAAGCGCCTTAGCGCGGGGAGCAGGGGCACGCCCACAACATCGCGCCTCCCCTTTTCTGAAAGGGGCTGGGGAATAGGGTTCAAACACAGACCTCAAAGCCTATGTCCGTTTATCCATTCGTTGAGTTTTTTGCGCTTTTCCTCCGAAATGCTGATGACCTCGCCCGTTTCCAAAACGACCTCGTCCATTTTCGTTATCTTCTGTATGAAGCGCATATTGACGATATAGGAACGATGCAGGCGCAAAAAATCATTCGTTAACTCCAGTTTCTCGAAGTCTGCCAGCCGCTTGGTGAGCATCAAACGCGAGCCATCGCGCAAGTACACATACACGTAAGCCCCGTCTGCTTTTAGGTATACCACATCTTTGAGCTGTAGCATCGTGATCCCATCGCCTGTGTTGACGGCGATTTTATGCAGTTCAGCGAGTTTTGCCTGCTCTCGGACCACCATACTCGAGGGGGGATTTATTTTATTGCGTTTTTTGTGAATTTTTCCCATCACGCGCTGGAGGTTCTCCATGCTGATGGGTTTTAGCAAATAGTCCGAGGCTGCCAATTCAAAGGCCTGTACCGCATAATCGCTGTATGCCGTCGCGAAAACCACTTCAAAAGTTAGGTCTGCTTCAGTGAAGTAATGAAATAGCTCCAAACCAGTTTCACCTGGCATATCTACGTCCAAAAATACCACATCGGGCTGAAAACGGCGAATATACTGCACCGCATCAAGCAAATTTGTTGCCTCTGCTATTACTCGCAGCTCTTCCCCAACGTACCTTTCGAGCAAGGTACGCAGGCTCAAGCGTGCCAATTCCTCATCATCAACGATAATTATGCGAGTCATATAAGCTTATGATGTATAAAGCATCTGAGAAACAGCCGCAAAGATAGTTTTTTTTGAACAATATGTCTACATTATACGAAGGAAGCGCAGCAAGGAGGCTTTCCCTACTGCGCTTCTTTTTTTGCTTTCCTTAGTTGGTTACAGGTGCGGGTGTGACTGTGCTTGCGCCCTTTCGCACAAAGGCGAGCTCTATATCAAAATCGCTACCGTCTTTGCTGACGGATAGGCTAAGCTCGAGCCGTTTTTCGTCGAGTTTGACGATGCGAAAGCGCGTGCCGCCTTCTTTGGGGGCGATATATTCGCCGTTTTCTTCCAAAGTATAGGCGACCTCTTTCGGCATTTGTAGCTGCTCCAAAATGCCCGAACTCATCTTGCTATCTGCGCTAAAACTCATCTCAAAACCCGCAAACATATCGCTATTATTGCCATTGAGTTTGCCCTTTTCTATCACCCAATCGCCCTGCAAACTGGCTTTTTTCGTCGTATTGTCGCCGCTTTCGCCTGCACAGCCTGCCACGAGCATAAGGCTCATTGCTGCCAAAAGTGTGCATAAAAATCTATACATATTTTGTTGCTTTTTTGAATAAAGCGCAAAGATACGCATATTTTCCTGTAAGCGCGAAAACATAAGCCCTAACTGTTTAGCGCGTCGAAGACTTTGTGCTGCGTGTCGCGTCGCTTGGTTTTTTGTTTTTGCCCTCGTCTTTTTTGGCTTTTTCTTCTGCCTTTTTGCTTTTGGCTTTTTCTTCGTCGAGGTCGGGGCGGGGCTTGCCTTTCCAACGAATCATATCGCCGTCCATATCCTGCTCCAACACGATTTCCGAGTTGGCGCGGTCGAGCGTGATTATCTTAAAATCGTTCCAGCCCTTCACCTCCTGAAATTGCACGGAGTCGGCTACCAGCTTAAAATCAAAGACGCGGTCGCTACCGCCCATCTCCATTCTAAATCGGTACGTTACCTTCAATTTGCCCTCTTTGTCCTTCTTTTCGTGTCGGAAAAACTCCATAAACACCTCGCCTGCGATGCTCACCACATCGATATCGCGCCCGCCTTTTTCCAGCGTCGTGATTTCCCAAGTGCCCAAAATGCGGGCTTCGGGGTCGGCATTTTTTTGCAGTTTTTTCGTCGGATTGCAGGCGGCGAGCAGCAAAATAAAGCCCGCAAGCGCCGCGAAATAAGTAAATTTTAGATTTGCCATAAATTAAGTGAAAACTTTTAATTGGGGGGAGTTGGTAAAATTTTTAGTTTTTTTCTTTGGGCGTGCCCGCGCCCCTGCCTGCGCTGAAAAGCCGTAGCTATGCTACGGCTCGCGCAGTCACCCCGCTTAGGCGGGGCAAAAAGGGGGGCGCGGTCGGGCTATTCGGGGCGTTTCACCATCGCCCCAGAGGGGCGAATGTTGATTCGCCCCTATATCCCTCACGCGCGGTCTTTCGGGCTTTACCCTGCCCCGTTTTAGTCCTGTGGCGCAAGGGGCGGCGTATATACGGGCTGCGGCTTCGGTGTAGGCGCAGGCGGCATAATTATCTCGTTTTTGTACTCTATTTTTTGCCCCTCTACGGGTATCACAAATTGAAAACGCATCGTATACACAAACTGCATACAAGGCTCTACCACCTCAGGGTTAACAACAATTTGGAAAGTTTCGGCAGGTAGGCGGCGATAGGATTTATCCTCCAGCGCCCTGCGCTCTACTACAGGCATGCCACCCTTTTCGGCAACGATAGTCGTCGGCGTTTGGAGGTAGGCGCTCGTTTGCAAACTCTGCCGCTGGTCGGGCGCAAACACCTGCCGCGTCTCCTGCGTGTATCGCTGCCAATCTATAGCATTGATGCCGTAGTCTTCGAGCTGCGGCAGATAAATGCGAAAATAGTCAAAAGCCCGCTGCCGCAGATTGGCGAAAACCGCTTCTCCGTTTTGGTGGCGATACTCTACATCGATTAAGTCGTAAATTTCTTGCCGCGTGGCAGCTACCAAAATCGCAGACAGCAAATCGCCATTGGTATAGCTTATACGCAGATTGGCGCGATACTCAAAGCCCCGCAACTGTTCGCCGACTTTAGGCGCAGCGCCGCCCTTTTTCTCTGCCTTGCCGTATACGGGCGCAAAAGCAGGACGCAAAGCCACAAACTCCGCATAAATGCCCTCCACACCCAAAGCCTGCAAATCGCGCGTGAATTTGGTCTTGCGCTCGCGGGCAAGGCGCTCGGCTTTGTCGGCGCTGTCTGCCCACTGCGTAAGGGCAAGCGTCGCCACATAACTCGTTGCCGATTCATTGGCTAAAGCATGGACTTCGATAGTCATGGTCGTAGGCGATTGGGCATAGCCTACCGTAGCACACAAAGCTGATAAAAACAGCCCTCGTAAAATAGAAAACATTGAAATTGGGGGATAAAGATGGGTGTACAAATTTGCGTGAGGGATAGTAGGGGCGAATCAACATTCGCCCCCTTAGGGGCGATGGTGAAACGCCCCGAATAGCCCGACCGCCGCCCCTTTGGCGCGCCGCCGTTTTACGGCGGCGTGCGCCTGCCCGAGCCGTAGCATGCTACGGCTTTACAGGGCAGGCGGGGCGGCGGGCACGCCCAAAAAACAAAACCAGAAGGAGCGCACAAAGATAATACAACGCACAGAAAGCGCGCATTATTTTCTATCTTTGCGCCGCGCACACAATGGGGCGCTCACAGCACTATGAAAAAGCATAATTTTGGCGCAGGCCCTGGTATTTTGCCTGCAAGCGTGATGGAAGAAGCGGCGCGGGCGGTGGTCGATTTTGAACACTCTGGAATGTCTATTCTGGAAACTTCGCACCGAGATAAAAGCATCGTAAAGGTCATCGACGAGGCGGAACAACTCGTGCGCGACTTGCTACAACTCTCTGACGATTACGAAGTTATGTTCCTCACGGGCGGAGCAAGCACGCAGTTTTTCATGCTGCCTATGAACCTGCTCAACGAGGACGAAACGGCGACTTACATCAATACGGGTGAGTGGGCGACGCGGGCAATAAAAGAAGCCGAAGCTTTTGGAAAAATCCAAGTAGCCGCCTCCTCTGCCGATAAAAATTTTAGCTATATCCCCAAAAATTGGGCAGTCGAAAAGGGCAGTAAATATCTGCACATCACTACGAATAACACGATTTTCGGCACCCAATACCAGGAAGTGCCCGAAGTACCTGCAGGCACTTGGCTGGCGGCGGATATGTCTTCAGATATTTTTTCCCGCCCCATAGATGCCAAAAAATTTGACTTAATTTATGCGGGTGCGCAAAAAAATATGGGTTCAGCAGGAACGACGATGGTCGCCGTTCGCCGCGAATGCTTAGGCACGGTGCGCCGCCATCTGCCCAAAATGCTGGATTATCGCGTGCACGCCAAAGATAAATCTTCCTATAATACGCCACCCGTTTTTGCGATATATGTCAGCATGCTGACCATGCGCTGGGTACAGGCACAAGGCGGCTTGGCGGCGATGGGGCGCATCAATGCAGCCAAAGCGCAGGCTTTGTATGCGGAGTTGGATAGCAATCCGCTATTCCGCCCCACTGTAGCGGCAGAAGACCGTTCTATAATGAATGTCAATTTTCTCACTGCCGACCCTGCGCACGAAAAGCCATTTTTGGCATACTGCGCCGCCAATGGCATCGTGGGGCTCAACGGGCATCGCAGCGTAGGCGGTTGCCGCGCTTCACTCTACAATGCCCTGCCCTTAGAAAGCGTCGAATATTTGGTGGACTTGATGCGCAATTTTAAGCCCTAGCAAAAAATGAGCATAGCGGCGGGTCAGCGACCTGCCGCTATTTTTTTTATCCTGCCGCTGCGATTTGCATACCCGTGAGCGAGAGTGCGCGCACGAGCGCGTCCTGCATAGTGGAGGTCGTTTCCAGCTCGTCGATTTGTATGCCCAGCTCTACGATGGTCTGCGCAATGGCGGGCGAAATGCCCGACAAAATGCAAGAGCAGCCCATGAGTCGCACGGCTTTAGCGAGGCGAATGAAACCGTTGGCTACGGCAGTATCGACCATGTTTACGCCGCTGATATCGAGAATGAAAACCCGCGCCTGTGTAGCGGCGACCTTTTCGAGGGAGGAAGAAAGTATGATTTGCGCGCGGCGATTGTCCATCGTGCCTACCAGCGGCAGCAGCAAAATGTTGTGCCAAAGTTTGGTGATAGGTGTAGAGAGCGAAAGCATCGCGGCTTCTTGCTCGGCGCGTAGGCGTTGCATCTCGCTTTCGGTTTTTTGGCGCTCGTTGTTTACGAGGACTTGAGAGAATACCGCCGCTACAGTGCTGGCAAAAGCCTGCTCATCGACCTGCCATTCGCGTCCTTGCTCACCCTCGCCGATATGCTCCAAACAGACCACCCCGCGCACCTGCCCATTGATGAGAATGCCCGCATCGAGCAAGGCACTAATGCCCAAAGGCTTTAGATAACCGTCTGCGAAGGCGGCTGTGCGCTCGTCCGTTTGTGCCTTTGTCGCGTATATATGCGTATCCTTTTGCAGCGCCTCAAAGTAGCGCGGAAAGTCGCTACGGCGTAAAACTGCGCCCGTGCTATGCTCTTTTTTGGTAGCATCGTAGAGGGAAAGGCAACGCATTTCGTGCCCATTTTCCGAGATTAGCCAGACGCTGGCGCGGGCAGTCTGCGCCGCTTTGCAGCAGATTTCGGCAAAAGCCGCCGCCGCTGCCTGTGTATCGCCCGAAGAAACAGCCTCATGTAGCAGCAAATCGGCTATTGCGCCCCGCTGTTGCTCGCTGCGTGCTATAGCGGCAGTCGTTGCCTGCTGGCGGGCGCGTACCTCCGTGATTTCTCGATAAATAACGGCAATACTTCCCGCTTTCGGTGCAAACATCGTCGCCCGATAGTAGGTATTGATAACGCCCATGTGCATCTCAAAAAATACAGACTTGCCGATTTCGGCTTCCGCCTGCGCCGCCGTTGCGTGCCATTGCGCGATGGTTTCTTGGTCGCACATATAGGCGAGCGCTGTCGTCAGCGGCAAACCCAATACGTTTTGGTCATTTACGCCGCTAATCGCCTTAAAAACATAGTCGCCCTTGCCGTCGAGTACGTTGGCATCATACTCAAGGTACGATACGCCCAGATTATCCGCTGCCAGCAGATTTTGTAGAATAGAAGCATCAATCATAAAACCAACCTTAGTTTATAGATTTATATATGTAGTGAGAGTAAAGAGTACACAATTACAAAGGTATTCATAGAGGTTGGCTCGAAAACGTTGTGCGAAAGTACGCGTTTTTTTTTGTGAAAACAAATAGGATACTTAAATATATATATTTTTTGTTGGGGCTGCGCGCCTTCCCCCCCGCGCCTACGGCGCTTCCCCCCTTGAAAAGGGGGGAGCAAGGCGCGCCGCTACGCTACACAGCTCGCTGTTCGCTCGGCTGCTGCGGCGGCTTTGCCGCCTTGCATCTGGCGGCTGCAAGCCGCCACTGCTCCGCATCGCTAGCCCAATACAAGCGGCATCGGTTTATTTGGGCTTTTTCGGCGCTGCTTGGGCAGTGGCGGCAGCTTTGGCAGCGGCAGAAATTTGCAGTTTTACCTTCGTATGTATGCGCCCGTCTGCGCTGCGCAAATGTATCGTATGCGTGCCAACTTCGATATTGCGCGGCAGGGTAAATACCTCCGTATACTCGCGTGCAGTTTGCTGCCTATTGGTTTTGATAATGCGGGTCGTCTTGCCATCAGGTGAAGTAACAAAAATCGTCATCGAAGCCGAGATAGGCTGCGTATAGCGCAAGGTCATGCGAAAATTCTGCTCCGTAGTCTTCGTATGCAAAAAGGTACGCATCTGTATGGGCTCTTCGACTACATCATTGTCCTCAGGTACTGGCTGCGGGTTGGGGGTAGGATTAGGCTGGGGGGCGGGTTGGGGCTGCTCATGGTCGTCCATCTGTGGTTTGCCGTTGTGATGGAAGCGGCAAAAGGCGATATGGCTCGTTTTTTTGCTTTCGTAGTGGTATGCACCATAAACGTAGATGCTGCCCTTTTCGCCCCAAAATAAGCCCATCGACTCCATGCCTGCGGGTGTGCTTTGCGAAGTGCCGTAGCTCGCATCGCTGCTACCGTCGTAATTTACGCGAGAGAGCGTAGCGCGCCCACTAAGCGAAGAAGTTAGTAGCACTATCTTTTTATCCTCTTGCAAAAGTAGGTCGAGCGTATAGATTTTTTCGCTGCTTGCCTTCACCATCAAAGCCCCATTTTCGCCAAAACTGCGGTCGAATGTGCCGTCCGTATTGAAGCGGGCTACTAATGGGCTGCAATGGTGCTTGCCCTCGCGGCTTTTGTCCCACCAGATGAAGCCGCAGACATAGATTTTGCCGTCGGGCATCAATTTCATATCGCCGCCCCATCTTTTGTGATTATCAAATATAGGCAATCTGACCTCTTTTGTGCCCTGTGCGCCAAAACTCGCATCGGCTTTGCCCTGCGCCGTAAAGCGGATAAGCTGCTGCGAAGTGCCCAAGTGCTGGCTCTGGAAACCCGCCCAAACCAAAATTTTTTGGTCGGCTAAGACAACAGCATCAAACATATTTTCGACGTGAACTTGTCCGTAGGGGTTGCTATCGTCGAAATCGTAAAAGGCTACGCCTTTGTTGCCGAAACTGCTAACAGGCTTGCCCGCGCTATTGAGTCGGAGGAGTAGACCTTTGTAGGTAGTCCGTTGCTGTGGGGGCTCTATTTCGGCATCGCCAATGAGGAGGATGTCGCCGTTGGGGTAGGTTTCTATATCTCGCAGCTGGCTATAGCCGCCGATGTCTACATTGTATAATCCGCCCTGCCCAAAACTCTGGTCGAGGCTGCCATCGGGCATAAAGCGGGCAAGGACTCCTTCGGAGCGTCCGCGAGAGGTTTCTGTATAATTGAGGGCGGCGAGTATTTTTCCGTCTTTTTGGATACGCGTTTTGGGTATGACGCAGTAGCGCCCCTCCCCTTTGTGGTGTTGTATGCTGTGCCAAACGTTGCCGTCATCGCCGAAACTCTTGTCTAATTTGCCATCGGGGCGTAGGCGAATGAGGTATTGCCCGTTGGCGTGCGATGTTACGTCGTTTAGCCTATATTCGTGGACAACGAGCATAGAGCCATCGGGTAGGCGGCTCGCCTGCGGATTGGCGTAGTAGCTGCCTGCTACGCCGTCGATATACAAACCGTTTTGCGCATAGCTCAAGTCCAAACGCTGCGCAGTAAGGGGAAAATAAAGGCAAAAGAGCGCAGCAAGCGCGAAGATATGTTGGTTTTTCATAGCTGAAAAAATTGAAGCGTTAAATAAAATTGCGAAACAGTGACACAAGCAACAAAGGCAAAGCGAGTACCACGAAAATAAATTTTTGTGCCTATTTTTGCAAGTAAAGTATGCGTTCCAACCCGAAAATAGCCTATGTAAGTGTTTGATAAACAATTATTTATGTAGTTTATTCCAACGCAAAAAAAAGGCAAAATAAAGCGGCAAACCCCCGAATAAACTCCTACCGTTTGCCGCGTGAGGGATAGTAGGGGCAGACCAATGTGTCTGCCCTCAAGGGCAGCACAGGACTGCCCCGAATAGCCCGACCGCCGCCCCCCGCTTTGCGGGGGCGACCGCGCAGGGCGCGGGCGGGGGGCAAGCGGCGGGCACGCCCAAAAAAATAAAAGCCTTATAACGCGGGGCGCTACGAATAGAAAAAATGCGCTTTTTGTCTATATTTGCGCGGAAAACCTACACAAGTATATGCGCAAGCTGCTGATTTTTTTGCTCTTGCTTTTGCCCAGTCTGCGGACGGCGGCACAAAAAACGGATTTTGAAAAGATGACCGCCGATGCCTGTGCCTGTATGGGGCGGCAGCCGATGGAGGCGCTGGATTTGGCGCAATTGGAGCGTTTTATAGACTCTTGCTCGGAGCATTCGCTCTATTATCATCTGCCGCAAATCATGTCGAGCAGCGCTTTAGACCTGAATAATCAGGAGCAAGTTACCCGCTTTGCCGAAAAAATGGGGCAGCAGCTATACAGCGAATGCGCCGCGTATCGGCAGTATTGGACGGAGCGTGCGCGGGGGCAACTGCGCGAAAAGCAGGCGAAAATGCCCCTGGCTGTCGGCAAAATCGAACGCATAGACCGCAGCCTCGACGGCACGCGGCAGGTTTTTTGGCTGCGACTCAATACGATGCAACTCTTGTCCTTTTACTGGCTGCGTGAGTTTGACGGCTCGGCGCGTTTTTTGGGCGATCCGAACGTACATTTGGGCAAGCGCGTGCAAATTTTGTGGGACAATATCAGCCTTTACGACCCCACGCGCGGCAAGTACGAAACCCTGCGAGAAATACAACTCATCGAAGAACTTCAAGCCCCCGAAACCAACGAAAACGCCCCCAAGCCGCCCCGAAAATGGGCAAAAATGCAGCGCAAGCAAGCCCGAAAATACGAAAAAACCGTTTACAAAATTCGCGTAAAAAGAGCCAAAACCTTTTTGAAAGAAGCGAAAAAAGCTAAATAAAATCTGATGAAAAAATTTCTGCTACTGCCCCTCTCTCTCTTGCTCCTATCCGATGCGAAGGCGCAAAACAGCCCCACGCCCACGCATACGCATAACGGCGAACCCTGCCTATACCAGCAGGCGATAGAGCAAACTGCCCAAACGCATCCCTATTATCGCCAAGCCGTCGAAGAAACCTTCCGCACAGCACAGCGCGCAGGCGAGCAAGAACGCGGCAGCCGCAATACGCTCGTTATACCCGTTGTCGTGCATGTGGTCTGGCGACAAAGCGGCGAAAACCTGCCCCTTAGCACCATACAGGAGCAAATCGATGTCCTCAACGAAGACTATCAGCGCCTAAATCCCGATACCAGCAACCTGCGCGGTATCTTTCAGCCCATCGTCGCCAATCCGCAAATACAATTTCGCTTAGATTCCGTTATCTACACCCAAACGGATACGATTTTTACCTCCACAGGGCTGTTTCCCGACCTCAATATCACCAACAAAGTCAAACGCGACTGCAATGGCGGCGATGACGCTTGGGACGTAACCCGCTATCTCAACATCTGGGTCTGCAATTTAGGCAGTAGCGGCGTTTTGGGCTTCGCCTATCCGCCTGCCAATCTTAGCAACTGGCCTGCGGGCTCGGAAGCGCCTTCCGTAGGCTTGGAAGGGGTGGTGCTCGATTATCGCATCGTCGGGCGCGCGGGCTCTATCACCCTAAGCGGTACGACCATCAACACGCAGGGGCGTTCTGCCACGCACGAAGTCGGGCATTATCTGGGCTTGCGGCATATCTGGGGCGATGGACCGCTTGCCGTTTTTGGCATCAACGACTGCTCTGGCAACGACGGGGTAACGGATACGCCCGCCGCTGGGCGCGGCTCCAACTTCCAATGCGATACGACCCAAAACACCTGCGGCGCAGGCGCTGCGGGCGATATGCCCGATATGATAGAAAATTACATGGACTATTCGACGGAAAGCTGCATGAATAGTTTTACTCAAGGGCAGGTCGATATCATGCGCGGTATCTTGTCCTCGACAGGCTACCGCTATCCACTCACACAAAATGCTACCTTTCAGCGCGCTCCTGCCAACGACAAGCCCGCCGCTGCCGCCCTCGCTGCCGTAAATATCGACAATACTTGCGCGCTCACCGTGCAAGGCTCGACGCAGCACGCGCACCCTTCCTACCATATCAATCAGTGCAATGGCAGCAATTATACGGGCGCAGATGTTTGGTACGAATTTACCGCACCCAATAGCGAAATTACTATTGACCTGCCGACGGTCAGCGCCGCTCAAGGCACATCTACAGCGATGGTCGCCGAATTGCTCAACGGGGAATGCGCCAACCCACAGGGCAATGCGCAACTTCGCAGTTGCATTACGACATTTCCGCATACACAGTCGGGTTTGGTGGCGGGCAATACCTATTGGCTGCGCTTGTATAGCGTTGAACCCGCCGACCGCCAAAATTTCACCCTTTGCCTAAGCGCCAATGGCACGGAAGTCGGCGTAAATCGACAGGCGGCGGACTTAGATTGGGCAGTTTTTCCCAATCCGAGCGCGGGACAATTTACCCTGCAAGCGCCCGCCAATCTCCCCAAAGGTAGCCGACTCAGCATATACAACTCCTTGGGGCAGAGCGTAGTTATGTACATTTTTGAAGACAGCACTGCGCCGCTACAGCTCGACCTTTCTACGCAGGCGAGCGGCATTTATACGGCGCTCATCTCTACGCCCGAAGGTCAACAGAGCCTGCGCAAAATACAGATAGTCCGCTAATTTTTGGTTTTTTTCTTTTGGGCGTGCCCCCGCGCACCCCCCCGCCGCTATGCGGCTTCCCCCCTTGAAAGGGGGGAGCTATGCGCGGGGTCGGGCTATCCGCTACATCAGCCCGCTTTAGCGGGCTGGTTTCGCTCCTATCCCTCACGCATCGGATACACCGAGCCTATCGCCTTGAATATGCTTTTATCTGCCCGCTGTTTTTTTGTTTGCTGGGTTTGCTTGTCTTGCTCGGTGATGGTGTCGGCGCAGGCGGATAGCCTGCGATTGGGCTTTTGGCAGCGCAGTGAGGGCATACAAAAGGGGCGGATTTGGGGGCTTTCTTCCTCGCTTGTAGTGGGTTATGCGGCGACGACGATAGCACTGGATAGGGTTTGGTATGCGGCATATCCGCGCTCGCGCTTTCACTTTTTCAACGACTGGAATGGCTGGCGGCAGATGGACAAGGGCGGGCACGCTTTTACGACCTATTTCGAAAGCAAATGGGTAGGCGATATGTACTATTGGGCGGGTATGCGCAAAAAAAAAGCCGCTTTAGTAGGTTTTGCGACGGGTATGCTTTTTCAGTCGACGCTGGAGCTGCTCGATGGGTTTTCGGCGCAGTGGGGTTTTTCTTGGGGCGATATGGGTTTTAATGCGCTGGGCGGCGGTTTGTACTTGGGGCAAGAATTGCTCTGGCAGGAGCAGCGCATAAAGCTAAAACTTAGCAGCCATCGCCCGCGCTACAGTACTGCGCCTTTGCAGGCTATCAATGGCGGAGCGGGGCAAAGTAGCGCGGAGGAGCGCGCGCGAGCCTTATACGGTCGGGGTCTTAGTTCGCTCTTGCTCAAGGAGTACAACGGGCAAACGATTTGGCTAAGCGTAAATCCTGCGAGTTTCTGCCGCGAGCGACCTCGCTGGCTGCCCGCTTGGGTGAATGTATCGGTAGGCTATGGCATAGAAAACGTCTTGGGCGCACAACGCAATAGCTGGACAGATGAGGCGGGCAATGTCTTTGTAGTGCCGCCCGCGCAGTCGATGCGCATGAGCCAGTATTTTTTGTCGCTGGATATAGATTGGGAGCGGATACCCGCACGTCGTCCCTTTGTGCGCGCCTTGCTACGGGTGATAAATATCTTTAAGCTACCGTTTCCGACGCTGGAGATAAATTCGCAGGGGCGTTTGCGCGGATATTTTTTGTATTTTTGAGAACAAAAATTTGCCTACTACGTTTTTTTGTGTATGTTTGTATGATTTTTGATGGCTGCGCTCGGCTAAATAGCGACAGCGAGGACTCGAAAAGGCAGCAACTAAGCCGCCCAACAACCAATTAGAAACCATTTTGGCTTGAGTTAAGAGAGAGAAAAGAACAGCATAGCGCAAATCAGGCGCTAAGCAAGGATTTAAGTGCTGCGAATAGAGGAGAATAGGGGAGAGGAGGCAGCAAAGCAGCAAGAAAGTACCATTTTTTTCGTTGCCAAATAGAACAACAGTAGTATGTGCACTAAAAGCACAGGCGCTGTGGCTTTGCCTTATGTTTTAGAAATTAAGCAACAAGGTTTGGAAATGCAAAAAGCGTGAGGGATAGTAGGGGCAGCCCCCTGTGTCTGCCCTGACAGGGCAGCAGGGGCTGCCCCGAATAGCCCGACCCGCGCCCCTTTTCACCCGCCTTCAGGCGGGCGGCTGCCCGTTTTTCGGGCAGCCGGGGCGCGGGGCACGCCCCCAAAAAAAGCAAAAAATCACCCTACTATTTATATTTTACTCGCCGAGAAAATTCACCACCCCATACGATTTGTATGCCGTATAACGCAGAAGAACTACGCCAGATGCTCGTGCCCGAGCTGCGCGAAATCGCTGAACATTTGCGAATTAGCGATTATAAGCGGCTGAAAAAACAGGAGCTAATAGAGCATATTTTAGCGATAAAAAACAAAGCACAGCGGCAGCTCGAGGAGCTAAACCGCGATAAAAACGAGGCAGAAACAGAAGAAGAAGATGCGAATGGCGGACAGCGCCGTCGTATCCTGCGGCGCACAGGCACAAACCAAACGGGGGAGGAGGAGCAGCGCGAAAAAAACAGCGCCCCGCCCGCCCTCGTAGAGGAAAAAAGGCAGCCCCAGCAGCAAACGCCGCCAACAGTAGAAGAAAAAAAGCAGCCCCAGCAGCAGCCAAATACCAACACGGGAGAGAAAAAAAATACGCCGCCGCCCTTTGTGCAGCCCGCGAATGTTCCGCCTTTTTATGTGCCGAATGCGCAACCATTTCAGCAGCCAAACGCGCATAAAAATCAGCAGCAAACGCCGCCCCCCACACAGCAAACGCCGCCGCCCTTTTACAATCAGCAGCGCCCCCCGCAGCAGCAAACGCCGCCCCCCACACAGCAAACGCCGCCCCCCGCAGCGTTTAATCCGCTCTATGCCAAGTATCAAAAACCCAACGTTACCATCAACGCCAAGTACCTAAAACGCGGCGAAGAAGAACAACAAACGCCGCCGCCTTTCGTGCAAGTGCCGCCCCAGCAGCAGCTTCCGCCGCCCATCACGCAGCAGCTCCCGCCGCTTATCCCGCCAAAAAACCACCACAAAAAACAGCAGTTGCCGCCCCAGCAGCAGCAGTTGCCCATACACAACCACCAAAACCCGCAACCGCAGCAACACCCACAGCAAGGCGGCAAATTCCCGCTGCCGCATACGCAGCAACAGCAGCCCCCTTTCAATAAACAGCCCCAACAAACCCCGCCGCCTGTGGTGCAGCCGCAGCAAAATAAGCCGCAGCAAACGCCGCCACCCGTCGTACAGCAAACGCCACCGAAACCAAAATTTAGCTTCGACCTTGATACCGTCGTGCAAGGCGATGGCGTACTCGACATTACCCCTGAAGGACATGGCTACCTGCGCTCCGCAGACTACAGCTATGCCGCCTCGCCCGATGATGTCTACGTTTCCGCGCTGCAAATAAAACTTTTCTCCCTCAAAGCAGGCGATACCGTCGTAGGCACTATACGCCCGCCCAAGTCTACGGAAAAACACTATATACTCGTTCAGCCACAGACCATCAACGGCTGGCACCCCGACGATATACGCGACCGCATTTCCTTCGATAATCTCAACCCGATTTTTCCGACGGAAAAGTTTACGCTCACTGACCCGCGCAACCATCGGCACGTGTCGACCCGCATCATCGACCTCTTCACACCCATCGGCAAAGGGCAGCGCGGGCTTATTGTAGCCCAACCCAAAACAGGTAAAACCACTCTGCTCAAAGACGTAGCCAATGCCATCGCCAAAAACCACCCCGAAGCCTATCTTATCGTGCTGCTCATCGACGAGCGCCCCGAAGAGGTTACGGATATGGAACGTAGCGTGCGCGGCGAAGTGATAGCCTCTACCTTTGATTCGCCCCCCGAAAACCATGTTCGCCTCGCTAATATCGTTCTGCAAAAAGCCAAACGCTTGGTAGAATGTGGGCACGATGTCGTGATTTTGCTCGACTCCATCACCCGCCTCGCCCGCGCACACAATACCGTAGCACCGCAGAGCGGAAAAATACTATCGGGCGGCGTAGAAGCCAATGCACTACTCAAACCCAAACAGTTCTTTGGCGCAGCCCGCAACATCGAACACGGCGGCTCGCTTACGATTTTGGCAACAGCCCTCATAGATACAGGCTCTCGCATGGACGAAGTCATATTCGAGGAGTTTAAGGGCACAGGCAATATGGAGCTGCAGCTCGACCGCCGCCTTGCCAACCGCCGCACTTACCCCGCTATCGACCTCACCAAGTCCAGCACCCGCCGCGACGACCTCCTACTCTCCAACGATATTATCAATCGTATGTGGATACTTCGCAAGTATCTTTCCGATATGAGCACCGAAGAAGCGATGGACTTTTTGCTCAAACGCATGGAGCATACCCGCTCCAACGAAGAGTTTATGCTCTCGATGAATGGCTAATCGTGAATTACGAGTTACGAGTTACGAGTTACGAAGTGAATGAGTTGCGCATAGTAGCCCCGAAGGGGCTATTTTTTGCATAGCCGCAGGTAAGCGCGTAGCGCGCAGCCTGCGGCTACAGGAGCGCAACACCTGCATAACGTTCCCATTTTTTATCATCTACCAAAAATCTACCATCATGCGTACAATTCGTACTTTCCTGCTTGTTTTGTTCTGTTTGTTTAGCGCGCAGGTCGATAGACTGGCGGCGGCTATTATGCCCATCGAGCCGATGCAGCCGACTACGAGCATCAGCAAAATCGAGCAGCAGGCGCAGACTTTTGCAAAGAGCGCCCGCGAGCATCGCAAAGAACTGCGCAAAGAACTGCGTCAGCAGCGCCCAAATGGCGACGACAAAAAAATCCTTTGCGTCATCTTGGCTATTTTTATTCCCTTTTTGGGCGTGGGCATTTGGAGCGGGATTAACATGGACTTTTGGATTACCTTGTTACTCACTTTCCTATTCTTCTTGCCAGGTTTGATTTATGCCTTGTATGTGATACTCGCAAAATAAAATTTGCTTGTTTTTGCTTCAAAAAAAACGCCCGCCATTGCTTTGATGCGATGGCGGGCGTTTCCTTTATTTTTCTTTCTTTTCCTTTGGCGCTTTGGGGGCTTTGGGGGCTTTGGCTGCTTTCGGTTCTTTAGCTGCTTTGGGCTTTTTAGGCTCTTTGGCGGCTTTTCCTTTTGCTTCGGGGTTTGCCTTTGCGTGTAGTTTGGTGCAGGTGGGGCAGAAGGTTTTGAAGCGGTATTGTTTGGCGTGTGGCAGACCTTCTTGCGGATTTTTTTCGTAATCCATCGTATTGTGCTGGTCGCTGATGAAGAGCGTTTCATTGTGCAGCGCGCAGCGCTCGAAGGTTGGTTCGCCGCCGTGTTTGTTTTTGAGTTTTCTGGCGGCTTCTTCTTCTTTCGTCATGGCTTTGGTGCACTTATCGCAGCAGCGGCGATAGCAGAGTTGCCGCGCAAAGGGGTAGCCCTCGCTTTCGTGAAAGTCCGAAGCATTGGCGCGATAATTATCGCTCAAGGGCATTTTTTTGCCGTGTAAGGGGCAAACGTCGATACCATTTTTCTCTTCGCGGGACATTTCCGTATAGTTTACGGTTGTTTTCACGATGGTTTTATCGACTTTGGCAGTGGGTGCGCCCTTGTCGCCGCCTGTTTTCGTGGGCGTACCGTTTTTGGGCGGGGTTTCTTTTTTAGCGTCTGCATTTTTTTTGTCGCCGCCGTTTTTGGCTGGGGTCTCCTTTTTGGGTGGCGTTTCTTTCTTCGGTGGCGTTTCTTTTTTACCGCCTTTTTTGTCGGGATTTTCTTTTTTATCGCCGCCTTTTTTATCGGGCTGCGCTTGGGCGCTATCGGCTGCGGCTACCACCGCGAAAAGCAGAAAGCAAAGGAAAGTAAGCACTCGCATATTGCAAAGAATTTTGATTTTTTGGGGATAAACGTATGTATAAAATGAAGCTCTGTTGTTGGGCATTTTTTTATTTGGGCGTGCCCCCGCGCAGGCGCGGGGTCGGGCTATACGCTCCATCACCTTCGCAGCCTTACGGCTGCTCGGTGGTTCCGCTCCTATCCCTCACGCGGCGGTACTCCCTGCGATTACTTGCAATCCCAAAGATAGTTCGATACGGGAAAAGATTTTTGCCGATACGAGTAATGCCACCATTCGGTAGAAGACGTACCGAACCCCTGTTTTTCCATAGCCGAGCGTAGGCGTTGGCGGTTTTGGTTGATTTGAGCGGAGTGCCCCGTATAGCTCCAATAGGCTTCCTTGCCGAAGTAATCGAAGGGCGTACCCATTTCGAGTTCTTTATCGTCTTTGTCTACGAGCGTGAGGTCTATAGCCAAGCCTTTGTTGTGCTGTGAGCCTTTGTCGGGCGGGGCAACGTAGCGTTTGTCGGGCACCTTTTTCCATAAACGATATTGCACGCTTTGGGGGCGATAGCAGTCGTACATTTTTATGCGGTAGGCGTATTGTTTTTTCAGATTTTCGTGCGCACGCCAGACGGCGCGGGCGGTAGCGACCCGCAAAAAACATTTGGGGCAGTCGTACATGACCTCGCCCACAAAATTATTGGTCGTCGCATAGCGAATATCAAAAACCATATCGGGGGCTATCAATTCCATATCCACCCAAGCCGAATCCGCCTGCCGCAGCAAGCTATCGCGCCGCAGGGCTATGCGCGTGCTGTCTTCTTCGGGTGTGGGGGCTGCTGCTGCGGGCTGCTCCTTATTGTTGGAGATGCTGACTGCTGCCGTTTCGGTGTGCGCTGCTGTGGGAGCAGGGGCGGGTTTTTCGGCTGCTGCGCCCGCGCAAGCCGATGCAAGCAAACCCGCAAAAATATATACCATCAGTAAACGCATAAATCTCAAATCTGCAAAACTGTTTAATCCCTGTTATACACCGCCAAAGATAGCTTTTTTTTCTTAGTTTTGCGGCGATATTCGCAACTACACACACAATACTACACACCACATAGCAGCACAATGGCACTTTCAGAACAGGAATTAGTACGCCGCGAAAACCTTCGCCAACTCGAAGCGCTGGGCATTAGCGCATTTCCGCACGAGCTTGTACCCGTTACACACCTTTCCGCCGACATCAAAGCCCGATTTGTAGGCGAAGCGGAAACAGCAGAAGAATGGCAAAACGTTTGCCTCGCAGGCAGAATTATGGCAGTGCGCGAAGCGGGTAAAGCTATGTTTGCCGAACTACAAGATAGCACAGGACGCATACAGTTTTATGTACGCAAAAACGATATCTGCACAGAAGAAGACGGCAGCCTATTCGACGTAGTTTTCAAAAAGCTGCTCGATATTGGCGACTATATCAGCATCACAGGCTACGTGTTTCGTACCAAGATGGGCGAAACCACCATACATATAAAAGGCTTCAAATTCCTAAGCAAAGCGCTGCGCCCTTTGCCCATCGTCAAACGCGATAAAGAGGGCAACCTATACGACGGCTTCACAGACCCCGAACTGCGCTACCGCCAGCGCTATGTCGACCTTACCGTCAATCCGCAATTCAAAGAGATTTTTCTCAAACGCAATAAGCTCATACGCGCTATGCGCGAGTACTTCGATGGGCAGGGCTGGCTGGAGGTAGAAACTCCCATACTCCAAAACATACACGGCGGCGCAGCAGCCCGCCCCTTTATGACGCATCATAATGCGTTGGATATTCCGCTATACTTGCGTATCGCCAATGAGCTGTATCTAAAACGCCTCATTATCGCAGGTTTCGACGGGGTCTATGAAATCGGCAAAATGTTCCGCAACGAGGGAATGGATAGAACCCATAACCCCGAATTTACTTCGATGGAAATCTATGTTGCTTACAAAGATTACTATTGGATGATGACCATGACGGAAAACGTCATTGCGCACGTTTGCCAAGCCATACACGGCAAAAGCACCATTAGCGTCGATGGCAACGAAATAAATTTTGGCGGCCCTTATGAGCGCTTATCTATATTTGGCTCTATCGAAAAGTACACGGGCATCGATGTCAGCAAGATGGACGAAGCAGGCTTGCGCAAGGTCTGCCACGAACTGAAAATACCCGTAGACCCGACTATGGGCGCGGGCAAGCTCATCGACGAGATTTTCAGCGAGAAGGTCGAGCATCATCTGATACAGCCGACTTTCATTACGGATTATCCGCTGGAGATGACTCCACTGGCGAAAAAACACCGCTCCGAAGCGGGCTTGGTAGAGCGTTTTGAACTTTTTGTAATGGGCAAAGAAATCGCCAACGCTTACACAGAGCTCAACGACCCGATAGACCAACGCGAGCGTTTTGAGGAGCAACTACGCCTTGCCGAGCGGGGCGACGAAGAAGCGATGGCACTCGACGAGGACTTTTTGCGCGCGATGGAATACGGTATGCCGCCTATGTCGGGCTTGGGTATCGGTATAGACCGCCTTGTGATGATGATGACCGACCAGCGCAGCATACAGGAAGTATTATTTTTCCCGCAGATGCGCCCCGAATCTTCTTTTATTTTGTCGTCAAAATATAATGAAGAGCTAAAAACATTGACAGTAAATTTCAAAGATGAAACTGTCTATGAATACTCAAATATGCCTAAAGAAGCTTTCATTGCTTTTAAAGAAAGCCGAAGCCAAGGCGAGCATTTTAATCGACATATTAGGAATAACAAAGACTATCAGGGAAAGTGTTTGAAAGGACACGAAAGAAGCTAAGGGCTTAATTTTATTTACTTAGCATTATTTAGGGCTTCGATAAAGGCATTTGTCAAAATTTTGTCTTATCGTTCTTTTTTCTCTACTTTTTTGCCCAAAGCGGCAAAAAAGTAGCAAAAAAACGCTTTTTGCGTCGCAAAACTCGCTCGGTCAAAATTGCTTGCAATTTTGACCTCCCTCAAACAGTTCCGACGCGTCAACGGTGCGCCTGTCGGCGCAGTTAATAGGCTCGCTACGCGAGCACTTTTAATTCAAACGAAAGGGAGGGCGGCGCAACGTTTGAATGATAGTTTTCTCCTCCCCCTAAGGGCAGCCACATGTGGCTGCCCCCGCCTGAGGGATAGCAGCGGAACCAGCGAGCGCCGCAGGCGCGAAGCTGATGGAGCGAATAGCCCGACCCGAAGCGGGCAAAGCCCGCAAGGGGCAGGCCCAAAAACAAAAAACCACGAAACAACCCACTCGGCTTATGTCAACGCTGATAAAATACGACAAAAAGAAATTGAGCCGCAAGAAGCTACAGGAGCTGTACTTGGGGCTGCTGCGTCCGCGCCTGATTGAAGAAAAAATGCTCGCCCTGCTGCGGCAGGGGCGCATTAGCAAGTGGTTTTCGGGCATCGGGCAGGAGGCGATAGCCGTCGGCGTAACCTCTGCGCTCGATGCGGACGAGATGGTATTTACGCTGCATCGCAATTTGGGCGTATTTACCACCCGACAGATGCCGCTCGACCGACTTTTTTGCCAATGGGAAGGCAAGGCGGGCGGCTATACGAAGGGGCGCGACCGCTCCTTTCATTTCGGGACGCTGGAGCATCATATCGTGGGTATGATTTCGCATCTGGGTCCCCAACTCGCCTTAGCGACGGGCGTAGCGCTGGCGCACAAACTGCGCGGCGAGGCGAAAATATCCGTTGCCTTCACGGGCGAGGGTGGCACGAGCGAGGGCGATTTTCACGAGGCTTTGAACGTGGCGGCGGTCTGGAAACTGCCCGTTTTGTTTGTCATCGAAAATAATGGCTATGGGCTTTCTACGCCAACGGCGGAGCAATACGCTTGCAAAGACCTCGTAGACCGCGCCATCGGCTACGGTATGAAGGGGGTAAAAATCGACGGCAACAATATACTGGAGGTCTATGAAACCGTTACGCGCTTGGCAAAAGAGATGCGCAAAAATCCGCAGCCCGTTTTGCTGGAATGCGTAACCTTCCGCATGCGCGGGCATGAGGAGGCTTCTGGAGTAAAATATGTACCCAAAGAGCTGATAGAAGCTTGGGCGCTCAAAGACCCGATTAGCAATTTTGAGCAGTTTTTGCTGGAGGAGGGCGCTTACACCTCAGAAGAATTGGCGCAAATCCGCAAAGACATCAAAGCCGAGATTGCCGCGCAGCTGGAGCGCGCCGCCGAAGCCCCTGCGGCAGAGGCAAATACGGAAACGGAGGTCGCTGATTTATTCCGCGACTACACGCCGAGCCTCACGAAACCCGCCAGCGAGGAGCAAAAAGAGATGCGTTTCATTGATGCCATTGCCGATGCGATGCGTTTGGCGATGCGCAAGCACGAAAATCTGGTCTTGATGGGGCAGGACATCGCCGAATATGGGGGCGCATTCAAGATAACGGACGGTTTTGTAGCCGAATTTGGCAGGGAGCGGGTGCGCAATACGCCCATTTGCGAGAGTGCTATAGTAGGGGCGGGCTTGGGATTGAGCCTAAAGGGCTTCAAATCGATGGTGGAGATGCAATTTGCGGACTTCGTTACCTGCGGTTTCAACCAAATTATCAACAATTTGGCGAAATTGCATTGGCGTTGGGGCGCGAATGCCGATGTAGTCGTGCGTATGCCGACGGGCGCGGGTACGGGCGCGGGACCTTTTCACTCGCAGAGCAATGAAGCATGGTTTTTTCATACGCCAGGGCTAAAAATTCTCTACCCATCGACACCGCAGGACGCTAAAGGGCTGCTACTTGCCGCCTTTGAAGACCCGAATCCCATACTTTTCTTCGAGCATAAGGCGCTGTATCGCAGCATGTCGGAGGAAGTGCCTACCGACTATTACACTTTGCCGATTGGCAAGGCGCGCATGGTGCGCGAGGGTACGAAAGCGACCATAATTACCTATGGTTTGGGCGTTCGTTGGGCGACGGAAGCGGTGGCGGAATTGGGCGCGGATGTAGATATTATCGACCTTCGCACGCTGTTGCCTTTGGATTATGATACCATCGCCGAGAGTGTGCGCAAAACCAGCAAAGTATTGATTTTGCACGAAGATACGCTCACGGGTGGCATCGGTGGGGAGCTTTCGGCGTGGATAAGCGAGCATCTTTTTGAGGCTTTAGACGCGCCGATTTTGCGCGTTGCCTCTTTGGATACGCCGATTCCGTTTGCCGCCGCTTTGGAGCGCAATTTTTTGCCTGCGCAGCGCTTGCGTGCTGCCTTGAATAAGCTTTTGGCTTACTAAAATCTTCTTTTTTTGGGCGAGCCGTCGCGCGTTCGCCCCTGCCAAAGGGCAGGGGCGGGGGCAGCCACAAGGGCTGCCCCTACACGCGCGCCGTCGGGCTATCCGCTACGTCCACGCCGAAAGGCGTGGGCTTCGCTCCTATCCCTCTCGCTTTTGCCGCGCTTTGCGCGGCGGGCAGCCACAAGGGCTGCCCCTACGGGTACGGGCTTTAGGATGCCTCTTGTTCGCCTTCTTCGACTTTTATTTCTACTTGTTGGTTGCGCAGGTATTCGGGGAGCAGGCGCAGGGCGGCGATTTCTTTGAAATATATGCGTGATTCTTTGGCGGGCGAGCCGAAATAGCTTCTGCCGCCTGGTAGGGATTTGGATACGCCTGCTTGTGCGAGTATGGTAGCGCCCTCGCCGATGACGAGTTTTTGGGAGATGCCTGCCTGCCCGTAGATGGTAACGTAGTCTTGTATGACGGTCTTGCCTGCGATGCCGACTTGGGCGGCGATGAAGCAATGTTTGCCGATGTCTACGCCGTGCCCTATCTGCACCTGATTATCGATTTTTGTGCCGTAGGCTATGCGGGTATCGCCCGAAACGCCTTTATCGATGGTGCAGCCAGCGCCGATTTCTACATAATCTTCGATGATGACGCGCCCGATAGAATGCAGGCGTTCTTGAACGGCAGTTTTTGGATTTTTGCGGAAATAGAAAGCATCGCTGCCGATGGTGGTATTGGGGGCGATGAGGACATGATTGCCGATTTCGGTGCCTGTGCAAAGCACAGTATTGGCGCGTATGATGCAGTCTTCGCCTACGATGACCTCATCGCCGATGACGACCCCATATTCGATGATGGTATTTTTGCCGATGCGAGCGCTGGGGCTGATACGCAGGTTCATGGGGCGATAAGGGGCGTAACGCATCGCCAGTTGATTGTACACCGCAAAGGGGTTGTCGACGATGATAAGGGCTTTATTGGGGGGGTATTCGGTACTGGGCGGGGCGCTGAGGAGCACGGCGGAAGCGGAGGAGTAGAGGGCTTGGCTGTATTGTTTAGCGTCTTTATTGGCTTCGTCTACGAAAATTAGGCTGCCTCTGCGGACTTTATTGATTTCGTTGAGGTGGCGCACCTCCAGCGTTCCATCGCCGAGGACGGCTTTAGCGCCCACAAGCTGCGCAAGCTCGCTCACGCTGATAGGCTGGCTTAATTTCATACTGTATATTGATTGTCAGGAGTTTATGCAAAAAAGGAGACAATGGCAGGATAAAGTTTGACTGACCGAATGCGTGAGCGGGTGTAGGGGCGCGCGTAGCGCGGTACAGCGCATAGCGCTGTACTAAAACCCCGCAACACGCGACCCCGCGACCCGTAGGGGCAGCCCTTGTGGCTGCCCTCGCGCCGTTGGCGCGGGTCGCGGGGGCACGCCCAAAAAAAAACGATAAAAAATAGAACTATCGGTCAAGGAAACGATGCAAAATACTGCTTTTTGCCTATTTGTGCAAATTCTTTTTGTTAATAGACTTTCTTGCCGCGTGTGAGCCAGCGCGACCATTTGCGGCTGTAGGTGTGTACGCTGTCGGTGGGTATTCCTGCGAGATTATGGACGGCATTGCCGCGATTGTGCCAGTCGAAAATGCCGCCGTAAAGGTTGCGCACCCGCGTAAAACCGCGCTGTTGTAGCCATTCGCCGACGCGTTCGGAGCGATAACCGACGCTGCAATAGACGACGATATTGGCATCGCGCGAAAATAGCGCGACCTCCGACCAATTGAAATTGTCGTAACCGACCCAAATGGCGTTCGGCAGGTGGCTCGTGGCGTATTCGTCCCACTCGCGGCTGTCTAAAATGATGAGATTGCGTTCTTTTTTCAGCTCCTCGCTGCTGATGAGCGGCACGCTGTTTTTGTAGAGCGTGCGCAACATTTCGTCGAATTTTTGCGTATCTTGCCCGCAGGCAGCGAGTGTAAAACATAGGCTCAAAGCGCAAAACAGTACCCGAAGCATAGGCATAGATTTTATGATAAACAGCGATAAGGAGCAGATTTTAGACGAGGACAGCGTGGCGCTTAGCCTGCGTTGGCTGGAAAAGATACGTGCACAACGTCGATTTTGGGGGCGTTGGTGCCTGATTAGTGCGCTTATTTTTGCAATTCCTTTTTGTTTAGATGTTTTGATAGCCTACAAACACACGCCCGATGATTTGGCGCGGGTCTATGGTTTGGGCGATGGCGATACGGCGCGGGGCATATTTTTGACCTTTTTTTTGGCGGCTTTACTGGGCTTTATTTTTTTGGTTATTGGGGTAATGCGGCAGGCATTTTTGCCGTATCTGCCCACGCTTTCGGAGGGGCAATGTCGGGCGCAGGCGAGTGGGCGTATGCGGGCGGCTTTTGCCGTAGCGCTGGTTTTGTTGCTGCTGCCGCTTTGGTTGTATTTCAATATGGAACTTATCAGTTTCGGCAGGCTTATCGGCGTGCCGCCAGGTCGGCAAAGCGGCGGCACAAGCGAAGTTTTATTGGGCGCTTCTATCGCGCTGGGGCTGCTCGCGCTGTTTCGCGCCGCTGTCTATGCACGCCGCCGCCACAGTTACCAACACCCCAGCATCAAACTATAAAAACCATAAAGTATGCCTTCCGATTTTTTGCTCGACGATACGGACGAATCGCTCGAATCGAAGCGTTTACGCCAAAAGAAATACACGCGGCTTGCTTGGATTTTTTTCGGCTGCACCTTGCTTTTTATCTGCGTTCCTTCGCTCATCATGTACTTTTACAGCCCCACGCAGGTCAATAATTTTTCGCCTATCGACGCGCATATTTTGGTGATAGGGCTTTTTGGCATTGGGGCGATTTCGCTGGTTTTGATGATAGTTTTTTTGGTTTTTCGCTCGCGGGCACTGCGTTAATATCGGGTTTTTATTTTTTTTGGCGTGCCCCTACTCCCCGCTTCGCGCCTAAAGGCGCTCGCTTAAAGGTCGTAGGGTCGGGCTATTCGCTGCGGCGGCAAAGCCGCCTACGCTGCTATCCCTCACGCTAAAAAGCATAGAATTAAAGCTTTTTTTTGTATTTTTACCCGCTGTCTTTCGGCGGGCATAACTTTATTCTCAATTTACCCAAAACCAAACTCATGCGTTTTATTCTTTCTATTTTGTGTGTATTGCTGCTGTCAGCAGCTGCATGGTCGCAACAACTAAGCTTGGATTTTTATCCAGATTATTCTAATATCCAAAAAATCGTGGTATATCACGACGCTATCTGGCTGAAAACCAATGGCGGCTTCTTAGCCTCAGATATGAAGGGGGCGATGGTAAAAAAATACAATCGTCGAGATGATGGCGTGAGTGGCAAAGACGACTTGTGGGAGGGCTACGATGGGGAGCCTTTTATAAAAAAGCAATACGAAGAAAAACTACTTCGCTGGGATAAAAAAAGCAAACAGTGGCGTACCTTTTACCATGCTGACGATACGAAGGAAAAACTACATTGTGCGCATCGTCAGATATGGCGCGTCAACGAAGATAGTTTGTATTTGTGGAAAGCAGAAAAATGGTGGGGCTATGCCAAATCCAATTTACCTAAATCCAAATACTTAGGAGTGTCTTTTTTGGAGCAAACAGAAAAAGGCATGATATACTTTAAACCCAGCTGGGTAAACGATGACTTGAACAAACAAATTTTTTACGGAGATGGTGAAACATGGTCATCTATAAATATGCCCGAAGAGGGCAACTCAGCTTTTTTGTTTTTATTTCGCGATACCTTATATGATTCTAAATTAAATACACAATGGAATGGCGCTGCTTGGGTGGCTACAAATAAATGGGAGCCCATGCCTGATTATTGGTTTTTGGAGCCCCTAAAAGCCCCTAAAGGCGATTTTATACTTATTAGAAGCGGCTATAATGGTGTCGTATCCTTCGATAATCGTAAAAACAAGCTCGATACTATCCGCATAGAGCAGCAGTTTGAAAATAAACGTATAAGTGAAACCAAGTATATAGATAAAGCGGGCAACATTTGGTTTGTAGATACCAAGCAGGGTATTTACAAGGCAGAAAATGGCAAGGTACAACGCATAGCCTTATCAGTGGCGAGTACTACTACGACTATCTTATCTCCCAATCTTTTTTTTGATAAAAAAGGCAGGGTATGGCTGGCTAATTACGGGGGTCTTTGTTATCAGGAAAATAACAAATGGATAGAGGTTTCTTTTGAAACCATCTTAGGAAGAAAGCCAAACACCGATTATGAATCGTTTTATATGCAAGATATGAAGGAAAGTGCGGGCGGCAATTTATATGTAGCGACTTATGATAATTTGTTTGTTCGCAATAGCGATGGGCACTGGGAATCCTTATTTAATGGGCAATACTATATTGCTTTACATCCCCAAGGACATATTTTCGCCGTAGGCAAGCGGGGAAGATATTATGAGATATTCGATAATGGCGATATAATCGAAAGTTCGCTATCGGTACTTCAAAATATAGAGTATTCTCCTCTGTATATTATACCGATAGGTCTGGGAGAATTTTGGGTGATGAGTAAAGCCCCAAAACAGATATACGCCTTCAAAGATAAAAAAGCTACTGTATTGCCTATGGAGTCCTTTAGTGAAGATTTTTCAGACATATTTTTCCAAGCCCTGCGAACTAAAGATGGCAGTATTTTTTTAAAAACAGGATTTAGTGACCAACTTTTTTACAAACTACCCGAAGCCAGCAATTGGGAAATTTTTACTACCTATAGCCGAATAGATAATAATGGTTATACAGACTCGGCGGGCGATTTTTGGCTCAAACACGAAGAGCGAATCTACAAATACGAGGCAGGCACTTGGCGCAGCAATCGCAAATGGACTGCCGCCAAAGGCGAGAGAATAAATGTTTTTTTGGTCGATAGCGCTCTTAGGCTTTGGATATTTTCCGACAAAGGCAGTCTGGAAATCATCGATACGAAGACCAATAATTTAATATATACCGAGCTCTTGCCCGATGCATTTGATTTCAAGTCTGTGCAACAAAGCCCCAACGGCGATATATGGTTGATGGGCAATTCAGGCGCTGCGGGAGTCTTTCGTATGCGGCTAAAATAGCCGAAAGGCAGCCGCATCGGCGGCATAGGAAGCAGCGCCCCCACTCCCTTTTTTAATGTTCCTTATGAATTATAAAATTATGAAATTGCATCTTCTTTTATCCGTTTGCTTATCGATAATTTCCAGCCTATCGGCGCAAAAAAATAAAATCCGCATCGAGCGTTTTGAAAACTTGACGGATGTACAAAGCCTCGTTTTGAACGGAGAAAATATATGGCTGGAAACCTACAGCAGCTTTGCTCAACTCGATACCAATGGGCGTGTGCTGCGTACATTCAACGAAAACAATAGCCTTATACAGCAAAGTAGCACATTTATCATAGGCGAAAAAGGAGAGCTTTTTATACAAGGCAGACACAATAGGAAATTATATCTGCTGCGCTGGGATAAAAGCACCGAACAATGGACTAAATTTTTTACCTTAAAGGGATATGATGCCGAATTGCCGAATAAGTACACAAAATACCCCCAACTTTGGGTCTACAATGACAAATATCTTTTCCGATTTAAAGATGAAAAATGGCATAGGTATCCAATTATTCCTGAAAAAAATATAAGACATAGCACCATTATTCAAAACGACAAGGGAGAAATCTATCTAAAAGACGATAAGAAGTTTTTTTTATATGATGGAAAAAAATGGCAACAACTACCTACCCCAAAAATAGCCCCAGAAGACTTGTTTTTTGCTCATTTATCCTTGTACCAAGATACCATATATGTAGATGCCAATCAATATTGGGACGGGAATACTTGGCAGCCCACCAACAAATGGAAAAATATCGACCTAAATGAGGCGTCATTTTTTTCTTCCAAGGAAGAGTTCTTTTTTATGAAAAAAGAGCAACTCGTTCGCTACCATAAAGACCAGACACAACAAATAAATATCCCTGCTCGCCATTTTCAGGATTTGGGCTTAAGTGTAGTGTACAGCGCCGATGCCAAAGGACGCATCTACATCGCCAACAAAAGAGGCAAACTCTTTAAGAAAAACGGCAACGAATGGCAGGACATAAGCCCCGAGCAAACCAATAAGATAGGAAAAGTCTCCGATGAATTGTTTTTCTCGGCTTCAGGCAGCGTCTGGACAAGCTCCAATCGGCAGATAGCGGTATTTGAAAACGAACGCTTCAGTATCCTGCCCGATAGCCTCTTCCAGGACGAAAAGTATGCACAAGACAAAGTGCACGCCAGCCAATTTATAGAAACCTCTACAGGCAGCTTTTATATGTTGTCGGGTTCGGATATTTATAAAAGGCTGCCCTCTGGACAATGGGACTTATATTTTACAGATAATCTCGAAGATGCCGCTCTATACGGCTACCTACACAGCAAAGGACATCTGTGCACTATCAATAAAAAAGGCGCACACCAAGAATTTTTTGATAACGGCGATATAGTGCTGACTCATATCCCCGAACTTAAAGAGTTGGGCGTATTCGCTCAGGAATTTTCTTCCCCCAAAGCAGGCGAATGCTGGATCCAACCCGACAGACAGGATAAAATATACCAAATCCAAGACGCTAAAGCCAAACTCTACAACCTGCCCGCAGATAGTAGTAAAACAAAAAACGAAGAACTTATATTTGACTTGCATGTAGCAGATTCTTTCATCTATCTACGCCAGCACTATCGTAAATTTTGGCGACTGCATATCGCAAGCGGCGAGTGGACAAATCTCAATGTGCCCGAAGAACTATTTTCCAACTCCTGCCACACCCATCTCGATGCCAATAATCAACTCTGGGCGGGATCTATGCGCAGACATCTTTACCAATACAAGGGAGGAAAATGGGTAAAGCAGACACAAGGAGGCTTAAAAAGGCAAAAAATCTATGGTTTTATCTTCGTCGATAGTCGTTCGCGCCTCTGGGTACAGGGCAAAGATATTTGTGTATTCGACCTCAAAGATAACTGCCGCCGCCTCGCCAGCATGCCCTCGCCTTATGACGGCGACCTCACTATTTACGAAGATAAAAAGGGGCATATTTGGTTGACAGGCAGTTATGCGGGAATTTTTCGCTTAACCTTGCCTTAAAAAAATGAGGAGGGCGAGTCGGCGCGCCTTTAAAGGGCGCGCCGTCGGGCTATCCGTTTCAGCGGCAAAGCCGCTTCCACTCCTATCCCTCTCGCTAAATTTTGCGCGGCAGCGCCGCAAAGGGCGGCGCGCACCGCTCTTTTTAAAATTTAACTTAGAGTTTAGCCAGCAGTTGTTCCACTTCTGAGAGGGAAGAAGGCGCGAAGTTGGGTTTTGCGTCTTTCAGCTCGCTGACCTTGCCCCTTTGTACGGAGAGGCGTATGCTTTCGGTTTGCGGGTCTATTTGTATGCCAATGAGCTGAACGCTGCGGTTGAGGGGTATCTCGCCGCTGATAAATTTCCCGTTTCGCAAATTCACAGGCATCACGCTGGCTATGTCGCTGAAAACGATGTAAAAACGACTATTGGTGCTAAAATTCGGTGTGGAGGCATTTACGAGTACGTTTATGCAGCCTTTGGGGCTTTTATCCTCCCAAAATCTATCGCAGTTTATCCAGCCCATTTTATCAATTACTAAGGCATTATTATATTCAGCGATGATTTCGTCTGTTGTGCGCAGTTTGTACTCTTTGCGGAGGGCGTTAAATTCTGAGTACATAGCCACCAATGGGCGATACAATTCGCAGCCCTTGCGCAGTATCTCGGCATTGTTGCGCAAGAGCAGCAAAAAGTACTGCATAGAGCGATTGTGTTCTACGATTTTGGGATTGTCGTATTGGATATCTACGATGGCTTGGGCGCTTTTTACGTCTTTATCCGTCCACTCGCTTTTTTCGGCTAAGGTTTTGGCTTCGCTGATGGTCAATTTTAGTGCATTACTTTCGAGTGCGAGCCACTGCGGATAATCTTTTGGATTGTAGCGATTATTTGCAAAGCTGTATGGGAAATACTTTTTGAAGTCTGCGTTTAGCTGTTCGCCTTGTTTTTGATATGTTGCGCTGGTATCGGCGGCAGGTAGAGCGGAGAGGCTTTTTAGCAGGGCATCGAAGGCGACAGGCTGCTTTTGGTGGCAAAGCGGGATGTTGACTTGCAAATAATCGAGCGCAGCGGCATAGCCCTGCGGAAAGGATAGACTGATGAGCGTAACGATTTCTTGCGCTTTTTTCGCGTTGCTTTCGCGTTCGATATGCGGATACCAAAGGGCGACGAGTTTTAGATGTTCGCGCAGGCGATTGAGGTATTTGCCATAAGCGCTTTTGGGTTTCTCTTCAAATTGATTGCTTGCGCCTTTGGGTTTGGAGCTGGGGCGAATGCGTGCTGCTTGGGTGGGTGTATTTTGGGCTATGATAGGTGCCAAGTTGGTGAGCAGGCTTAGTAGGCTATCCAAATGGCTTTCCTTGAAAAAAAAGTAACTATTATCGGCGGGGTCAGTCCTAAGGGCGACGGGCATATTGGTTGCCTGCCAGTTGATAGCGCTATCGGCGTGCGGATTGGCTGCATCGGCATCGGCTAAGAAGACCTGCATACCTGGTGTTTTTGCATTGGGCGAAGGCAGGGAAACGGTTATTTTGGCGTTATTGTTAAGCTGTAGCGCTGCGCCTGTGTTGGTGGTGGCTTGGAGGCGAATCATGCCGCCTGTTTCGAGTTGCTTGCCATTGGAGGAGGTAGAAAGATTTTGCAAGAGCATATCGCCGTTGCTGTGCGCTTCGCGTATATTTAGCTGCACTTCGCCAGTGTAGGGGCTGCCGTCGGGCAGGGCAAAAGCGTTGGCGGGTATCTGCACAAAGCTGCCTTTTTCGCAAAGTATGGCTTGGGCTTTATCGGCGGGGAAGCTTTGGGTTTCGCTGCTTTTCTGCGCCCAATAGGCGTACAAATTATCGATGCTTTTGAGGGCTTCACGCTCGCTGATGCTGTTATTTTGGGCTTTGTTGTTGTTGGCGACTTTCAAGCGGATGGAGACATAGCGGTTGTTGCTGCTGTTGGTAGAGGGCGGCAGAATGCGGACGGGCAGCATTTCGATTTGGGTAGATTTTGCGCCCAAGTCGATAAGTTTTTTTTGCACGTTCTCGGCGCGTTCTTGGGCGAGGGCTTTGTTGCGCTGTTCGTTGCTGCCCGTTTCGTCGGCAGTGCCTTCGATGCTGATTTTGGCGCTGGGCTGCTGCTTTAGGTATTCGGCGAGGGCTTGGATTTGGCGGTTTTGCTGCTCGTCGATTTGGCTGACGGCGTTGGGGAAGTAGATTTTTTGTAGGCTATCAGGCGTTTGCGCCTTGAGGGAGGAAAATGCAAGAAAGAGCAGAAAAAAAATAAAAAACTGTTTGTTCATGGGGATAAGGTATGGATTTAAGGAAATAGCCGAAGGCTGCCCTTTGTAGCCTTCGGCATTGTTTTTTTGCGTGAGGGATAGTAGGGGCGAAGTAGGGACAAGGCATGCCTTGTCCCTACTTTTGCGCCCCGAATAGCCCGACCGCAGCCCCCTTTTTGGGGCTGCGGGCACGCCCAAAATGGCTGTTTTATATAACGAAAAAATTTAAACGTTTTGCAGGGCGGCGAAGAGTTCTTTGAGGGTTTTGGGCTCGAATTTGGCGTTGAGGATCATATTTTTGCTGATGCTGATGCGCTCTACGAACATTTCGGCTTTGTCTGTGCTGATGCAAAGTCCGACGATTTTTACGGAGCGTCCGACGGGTAGACTTTTAAATTTGAATACGCCGTTATCGTTGGTACTTAGCATGACGGCGTTCATGTCTTCGAAGAGTGCGTAAAATTTAGTGTCTTTGCTGTGTTGGAGTTGGCTAAGAATTTGGAGGTCGGTGCGCGAGCTGGCGGGTTCGGTGAAGCGGTCGCAATTTATCCAGCCCAGCCCATTGACGCTCATTGCGTTTTCGTATTGGGCGGCGATGTCGCGGGGCGAGAGTAGACCGAGTTCTGCCATGAGTTGGGTCATTTGTTCATTGAGATTGACAAGAGTGCTTTGATTTTGGGTAATTTGGTGGCAGAGCGGTGCGAGTTTATCGAGGTTTTTGCTGTGGCGTTGTTGTTGGTTTTGTAGGACTTTTTTATATCCATCGCAGGCGATTTTTATCCATTCGCGGGCACTATTGTAGTCGCTGTCTGTCCAAACTGTTTTTCTTAGCAATCGGGCGATGTTGTAGGAAGCAGACCCGTTGAATACCTCCTTGGCATCGCGTTCGCTTTTTAGAAGTGCTTCGGCTTGTTGGCGCTGTTGTTGTATTTCTTGGGCGATAGCGGTGGTGCTTTCGCTGGTTTTGGCGATTTCTTGGGCGTTTGACTCGGATATTAGCGCAGCAGGGCTGTTTTTGGCAGCGGTTAGCAGGGGGGCAAAAGCCTCATTTTTTTTGCTTAGCTCTTCGAGCTGGCGCAGGAGGTATTCGCGGCGGGTATTGTAGAGTGCTTGGGTATTGAGTTGGGCGACGAGTTGGGCGGCGCTGCTGATTTTAGCTTCGTAGTCGCTGCTGCTAAAGGAGGTATTATGTTGATGGATAAGATGCAATCTATATCGGAGTTCGGTTTGATAGGCTTTATAGTCGGCTATTTTTTGCTCGTGTTGGGCGATAGCGGCGGCGTGTCGGAGGCTATCGCGGCTATAGGCTTGGAATTGGCGGTTTTGGGCTTGGCGCTTTCTGTCGAAGGCTTGAAAATCGGCTTTATACTCTTTACGAGCGCGCACGCTGTACTGTTTGAAGGTTTGCCCTTGTTTTTCATATTTTTGGTAATAGTCGCCGAGCATAGGCTCATCGAGTACAGGCAATTTGGGGCGAGCGGGGGCGACTTTTGTGAAGGCGGGTGGGGCGGGGACGAATTTCGGCAGTTTGCTCTCGAAGGCTTTGCGGCTGTCTTCGTTGATGAAGGCGTTGCGCAGTCTGAGGTCATTGATGTCGATATAGCCTTTTCCGCCCAAAAAAGGTGAGAGGTCGGCTTTGGCTTGTTCGGCATTGACGACAGCGACATTGGAGGGCATCCAATCTACGCCCTCGTGCGGGTCTTCTGTGCCTACGAAAGTTTGCATACCTTCCAATTGGGCGCTGGCGCTGGGCATAGAGATAATGATTTCCTTGCCTTTGGCGAGTTGTAGGCTTTCCCCCTTCGAGTTGAAGGCGGCTATATGCACCATACCACCTGTTTCGAGTAAGGAGCTCCCAGATTCGGTGGATAGATTTTGCAAAATCATATCGCCGTAGCTGTGTGCTTCGCGTAGTTCTATGAGTATATCGCCCGTTTGGGC
The DNA here is from genome assembly GCA_964467315.1 of uncultured Saprospiraceae bacterium. Taxonomy (GTDB): domain Bacteria; phylum Bacteroidota; class Bacteroidia; order Chitinophagales; family Saprospiraceae; genus JAAFIM01. The sequence continues at coordinate 44,123 of CAYXSA010000026.1, forward strand.
TACACCTGCAGCGTTTACGAATGCCATTTTGGGGATATGCAGGATAGCGCCTTTTCTGCCGCGTACGCGGGCATTTTTTTCGTTTTGTATCTTATGCTGTTGTGTGGCTTGGGCTGCATTATACGCCGTGAATGCCGCAAAGCTCGCAAAACTGCTGGGGGCTTGGGGGGTGTTTTTGTCTGCCGTCGTTTGCGTGTCTGTAACTTTTGTATAACGCACTGATATATCTGTGCGACGATTGTTTTTTACGATGCCAACGGGCAATATCAAACCTTGCAAAATTTCGATTCTATCGGCTGCTGCGCCTTTTTGTAGGAGATAGTCGCGCACCGCCTGCGAGCGTTGGCGCGGCAGTTGCTCGTTGAGGCGGGCGCTACCGCGCTCGTCGGCGGTGCCTTGTATGCGTATCTGATACGAAGCCGCCCCCTGCACATGCTGCCATAGGGTATCCAAAGCCTGCTGCTGCGCGTTTGTAAGCCGAAAAACAGCATTCTCGAAGTATAATTCCTTAGCAATTTCGCGCTCCTCATAATCCTGCGCTTGCATCTGCAAGCTCACACAAGCCAAAACGGCTAACAAGAGTAAATTTTTCATATCGCTTCCCTCTTTTTGTGGTTAAAAAGCCCTATAAGCAAAGCCCTAATACCAAAGATGCGATAAGTTACAAACAATTTACAAAAATCAAAAAAATAGCCCCAAAGGGGCTTGCTTTTCGTAGCCTACTCCTTCGCCCAAACCTTGCAGCCTTCCGTACAATTCTTGCAAATATCTATATACGCCCGCCCCTTAACGAGCCGCTCCCGAAATTTCGTATACGCCGCCCCCCGCCAAATTTCCCGAAAAGTTGGCATCTGCTCCCCGCTCTTGTCCTGCAAATTGCCCAAACGATACTTCGCATCTTTGTCAAAACAGCAAGGCACCACCAAGCCGTCCCAAGTTATCACGCAAGAATGCCAGAGCTTCCAACAATGGTTCAAAAGCTGATTTTTTATCCGATACGTCCCGTCCTCCTGCAGCGCATAACGCGAATACTTATCCTGCGTCGGTATCAAATCATTGCCGTTTTCGTAGTCGTAAATCTGCGCCGTTTTTAGCAAAACCTCATCCACGCCCAACTCTTTCGCCAATTCATAAACCTCCGATATCTGATGCTCATTGGGGCGCACCACCAAAAATTGAAAAACTATATGCGGCGTTTTTGACTTCAATTCCCGCTTCCAACGCACAATGTTGCGCGTACCTTGCAGCACATTCGCCAATTTTCCCTGCTTTCGGTACGCCTCATACGTCTCCTGCGTCGTGCCGTCAATCGAGATAATAAGCCTATCCAAGCCCGATTCTATCGTCGCCCGCGCATTCGCATCGCTCAAAAAATGCCCATTCGTCGAGGTCGAAGTATAAATCCCGCGCTCTTGCGCATAACGCACCATCTCCAAAAACTGCGGATTGATATACGGCTCGCCCTGAAAATAAAATGTCAGATAAAAAACCTCCTTATGCAGCTCGTCTATGATGCGCCGAAAAAAATCCTGCTTCAAATTGCCCGTCTCCCGCGTGAAAGAACGCAGACCGCTGGGGCATTCGGGGCAGCGCAGATTGCAAGCCGTCGTCGGCTCTATCGCTATCGAAAAGGGCAAGCCCCATTGCACGGGTCGCCGCAAAATGCGCGTCAAATAAAAGGAAATCAGCACCTTTAGCGCATTCCAAAGCCTACGCGGACGCAGCACGACGCGCCGCAGCAAATTCCATTTGTCCGCCATTTTCGAGCCTTTTTTCTGTTGAAAAAGTTTTTTATTTTTTGGGGCGTGCCCGCCGCTTTGCCCCCCGCCCGCGTTGCACGCGGTCGCCCCCATCGCTACGCGACGGGGGGCGGCGGTCGGGCTATCCATTGCGAGCCGTAGCATGCTACGGCTCTACATTTCTATCCCTCACGCGTTTGCGCCCCTACTTTATCTGTTTCACCCGAAGTATTTTTATATCCGTCAGCGGACGATCGTACTTATCGGCTGGAGCTTCCGCGATGCTGTCTATCAGGTGCAGACCCTCGTACACCCGCCCGAAAACCGTGTACTCCATATCCAACTGCGGCGCACCCCCAAGCTCTTGATATAAGAGCCTTTGCTGCGGCGTATAGCTAAAATTGTATTTGCGCTCCGTTTGTTCGAGCTGCGCATTATTTACCCGCCGCCCATCTACGATATAAAACTGCGAACCCGAAGATTTTTTTTCAGGATTTGCCTCGTCGCTTGTCCGCGCCGCCGCTATCGCCCCCCGCACATGAAAGTACTGTGTGTTTATCTCCGCATCGAGTTCGTAGCCCGTGCCGCCCATGCCCAGCACTGCGCCTTTGCGCGCATTTTTCGAGCTTGGGTCGCCCGTCTGCGCCATAAAACCCTTGATAACCCGATGAAACAAAATCCCCTTGTAAAAACCTTCCCCCACCAATTTTAGAAAATTCTCGCGGTGCGTAGGCGTATGAAAAAACAACTCCGCCCGCATAACTCCCACGCTCGTTTCTATCTCCACCAGCGACGAAAATCCATCGGGCAGCAGCAGCGCAGCGAGCTCAGCAGTATCCAAGCCCGTAAGCAAATAGGGATTATTGCCGCTGCTGTCGGCTTTATTTGTGTTATTTGTGTTATTATTGCGTCCGCGTTGCCAATTTTTGCAGCCAGCAGCAAATACGCAGCAAAGCAACAGCGCTAAAAATGCTTTTATTACGAATATTCTCACTGTATATATAAGCAATGGGTGAAACGTGATGACAGATTAAAACATAGTATTTATCGGCATTTTAAGCACTTTCGGGGCGCTGCTCGCAACCATAGACGGCAGCTATTCACCTTAATTTTATAAAATACTTGCTACAGATGCCGCCTTTAGGCGGCATTGTACCAGCGGCGCGAGCGTAGCAAGCGGCGCAGTACCTATACATCACGCTAATGCAGGCTCGACCATGAAAACAATGCAAGATATTCAGCAGGTGATAGACGCAGAAATCCAAGAATTTCAGGCGCGATTTAAGCAGGCGATGAAAAGCAATGTCGCGCTGATGGACGCTATCACCAATTTTATCGTGCGTCGCAAAGGTAAGCAAATCCGCCCGATGTTTATACTGCTCGCCGCCAAAATGCTCGGCACCGTCAACGACCACACCTACCACGCTGCCAACCTTATCGAGCTGCTGCATACGGCTTCGCTTATACACGACGACGTAGTCGACGACTCCATGCAGCGGCGCGGCTACTTCTCCCTCAATGCCCTTTGGGGCAATAAAATCGCCGTACTCGTAGGCGATTATCTACTATCCAAAGGGCTGCTGCTCTCCCTCGAAAACGATGCCTTGTATCTGCTCCGCATCACCTCCAATGCCGTGAAAGAGATGAGCGAGGGCGAACTGCTGCAAATCGAAAAGGCACGCCGCTTAGATATAAAAGAAGAGATTTATTTCGAGATTATCCGTAAAAAAACGGCTTCGCTTATTGCTGCCGCTTGTGCTTCGGGCGTAGCCTCTACGGGCGCAGGCGCAGAAGAAGTAGAGCGCGCCGCCTTGCTGGGCGAAAAAATCGGCATGGCATTCCAGATACGCGATGACCTTTTTGATTTCGGCGATGGCGACGCAGGCAAACCGCAGGGCAATGACCTCCAAGAAAAAAAAATGACCCTGCCCCTCATCCATGCCCTCAACCTCACCACGCCCGAAAAGCGGAAATACTATATTGGTATCATCAAAAACGAAAATACCAATCCCGAAAAAATAAAAGAAGTGTCGGATTTCGTTATCCATAGTCCTGGCATCGCCTACACGCGGCAAAAAATGTACGAATACCGCGAACAAGCATTCGATTTGCTCGCTCAGTTTCCGCCCAGCGATGCCCGCGAAGCCCTGCGCGCCCTTGTCGTATTCGTTACCGAACGCAGCAATTAAATAGACAATGCCCGCCGCAACCTTTTTGCGGCGGGTGCCATATTCACAATCTGTGATTAAAAGCCAAAAAAATAGGAAATAAAATTTGGCG
>CAYXSA010000027.1:0-47996 GCA_964467315.1 uncultured Saprospiraceae bacterium
ACTTTTCACTTTTCACTTTTCACTTTTCACTTTTCACTTTTCACTTTTCACTCTAAAAATCGTCCATGCGGGGTGCATTGCCGAGTATAGTGTCGATGCGCTGCATGACTTCGCTCGTGAGCAGGGGCAGCAAATCGAGTGAGGTGAGGGTTTCGGCTAAGTGATGCGGCTTTGATGCGCCCAAAATCACGGTGCTAACATTGGGATTATTTGCAGCCCAAGCCACCGCCAAGCGGGGCAGAGAGCAGCCCAAATCAGCAGCCACAGCCGTTAAAGCCTCGATTTTGGCAAGGCGCTCAGAGAGCAAAGTGCCTTCGCGTAGCCAATCCATGCCTTGCATGGTCAGGCGGGTATCTTCGGGCAAGGGGGCATCGGGTCGGTATTTGCCTGTGAGCAGTCCGCTGGCAAGGGGCGACCAAATTGTAGTGCCTAAACCTACGGTTTTGTAGATTTGGCTATATTCTTTTTCGACGCGCTCGCGGTGAAACATATTGTACTGTGGCTGCTCCATCGTCGGCGGGATAAGCCCATACTGGCGGGCGACGGCATGCGCCTGCATGATTTCCTGCGCCGACCATTCGGAAGTGCCCCAGTATAGGACTTTGCCCTGTTCGATGAGGGTGTTCATAGCGCGGACAGTTTCCTCGATGGGGGTATTTTTGTCGGCTCGATGGCAGAAAAACATATCGAGATACTCGACCTGTAGGCGGCGCAAGGCGGCGTGGCAGGCTTCTACGACGTGTTTGCGGCTTAGTCCCGTTTCATTGGGCATACGATTGCCGTCGCCGAAAAAGACCTTGCTGGATACGACATAAGAGGAGCGCCGCCAGCCTGAGCTTCTTAGTATTCTGCCCATGACGATTTCCGACTGTCCGCGTGCGTAGATTTCGGCATTATCGAAAAAATTAACGCCTGCGGCGTAGGCATCGTGCATGAGTCGCTCGGCTACATCGTCGCCGATTTGCTTGCCGAAGGTGAGCCAAGAGCCCAAAGAAAGTGCGCTTACTTGTAAGCCGCTATTGCCTAAACGTCTGTATTGCATGGAGTTACGAATTACGAGTTACGAATGTGCGGGGTGCTTGCGCTGCTCTGTGTCGCGGGCTGCACTATTGTCCGCAGGCTGCGCTACGCTTGCCAACGGCTAAGAAAAAAACGCCCCTTTGGGGCTATTGTTGATTTTCTATAAAAAGCATCTGCCCAGCCCAGTCTTCTGCGTCCTTGGGTAGCCAGACGGGGTACAGATGCAATTTGATGAACTGTATGCCTTCGCGTTCTGTGTCGACAAAATGTAGGTCGATGATAGCGGGTTTGTTGCCATCGGGCAACTGTACGAGGTCGCCTATGGAGATTTCGCCCTCTACCAAGTCCCCCGTAAGAACAATCGCTTCGCCTTGTGTGTTGCGGCTAAGTCGGTGTAAAATAAATTGTGTTTGCATAGTGAGGGCAAAGATAGGAAAAAAGTGTAGAGTTTGCGCTTTGTGTCGTAGGTGGTGCTTTGTGTCGTAGGTACTATGCCGCCTTGCGGCGGCAATGGTAGCAAGTATTTTTTTGTGCGTTGTGTGGGTGGATAGTTATTTATCCCCGCATTGGACGCATCGGGGCAAATGCTTTAATGTTTTTTTTGCGTGAGGGATAGCAGTGGAAGCGCCGCCACAGGCGGGGCTGCAACGGATAGCCCGACCCTGCGACCTTTAAGCGCGTTAGCGCGGGGAGCAGGGGCACGCCATAATTGCGAATTATGATGGTGCTGCGTGTATAGATGGTGCTTATGTCTTAGGTACTATGCCGCCTTGCGGCGGCAGTGGTAGCAAGTACTATTTACTGAACGCGTCATTCATAATTCGTAACTCGTAATTCGTAATTCGTAACTCGTAACTCGTAATTCGTAACTATTTTCTATTTTTGGGGCGACAAACAATAGAATCCATCATCCGCTTGCATTGCGCCATCACGACACCATTGGAAACGCCAAATTTGCCTTTATCGACGGCAGCAAAAGATTATGTTTTGGGGCTATTTAGAGCCTATCCGCAGCCTGCGCATTTGTATCACAGCTATCAGCATACTTGCGAGGTGGTGCGTTTATGTGCGGAAATTGGGGCAGCCGAGCAGTTGGCAGATGCCGATTTGGACTTGCTTTTGACGGCGGCATGGTGGCACGATGTGGGCTACCTGTTGGCTTATGAGGAGCACGAAACGCGGAGTCAAAACATGGTGCGGGATTGGCTTGCGACGCGGCAGGCTACGCCTTCGACGCAGAAAATTGTGCATAATTGCATTGAGGCGACGCGTTTGGGTGCGAAGCCTGCGGGCATTTTGGCGGAAATACTTGCCGATGCCGACCTTGCGTATAGCGTGGGTGGCGATGCTTTTGCTTTGCGCGCGACGCTCTTGCGCATGGAATGGCAGTTGGTTTTGGGTAAGAAGTACAGCAATAAAGAGTGGCGGGCGACGCAAATAAAATTTTTGCGCGAGCATTGTCAATTTTTTACCGCCTATGCGCGGGAGCATTTTGCCCCGCAGGCGGCGCAGTATCTGGTAGAGCAGCTCGAAGACGAGGAAGAGCACGCGAAGGAAAAAGCCAAAAAGCAGCAAGATAAGTCGGAAAAGGAAGCCGCGAAAGCCGAAAAGCGCGCCGAAAAAGCTGCGAAAAAAATGGCTTTGGCAGCTTTGCCCCCTTATCAGCGCTTGGAAACCAGTCCGCCGACACGGGGCGTGCAGACTTTTTTCCGCAGCGTGTACCCGAATCATTTGGAGCTTTCTTCCATCGCCGACAACAAGGCGAACATGATGATAAGCATCAATTCTATCGTGCTAACGCTGATTGTAGCGATGTTTTCGGTGAGTGTAGGTTCGGCGCAGGACTTAAAAAATTCGGCTTATGTGCTGCCGATTGCGATGTTTATAGCGACGGCACTCATTTCTTTAGTGATTGCGGTTTTGTCGGTGATGCCGAAGGTAACGAAAATCAACAAAAAGCAGATGCAGCGCGCAGAACTGGCGCGGAACATGGTATTTTTTGGCAATTTCGTAGACCTCTCGCCGCAGGAATACGAGCAAATTATGCAGGAGGTTTTGACCGACAGCGAGCTATTATATGGCAATATGACCCGCGACCTCTATTATCTGGGCAAGGTTTTGCAGCAAAAGTACAAGCTCTTATCGCTGGCGTATCGGGTCTTTTTGATAGGCTTGACCTTGAGCGTGGCGGCGTTTTTGGTGGTGGTGTTTGTGTGAGGGGGTAGTAGGTAGTAAGTAGTAGGTAGTAAGTAGTAGGTAGTAAGTAGTAAGTAGTAGGTAGTAGGTAGTAGGTAGTATCTAAAAAATTCGTCATTCGTCATTTATGCTGCATCAATTAGGAAATATCCGTCCCTTGCTGGGGGCTATCGTGGGCGATATAGTGGGTTCGGTCTATGAGTGGAATAATGTGCGCCGCAGAGATGTAGATTTATTTGCGGCGAAGGCTCGATTTACGGACGATACGGCGATGTCGGTAGCGGTGGCGGAGTGTTTATTGCGCGGGGATGGGGATTATGCGCATTATTTGCAGGCTTATGGTCGTCGGTATCCGCGTGCGGGTTATGGGGGGCGTTTTAAGCAGTGGTTGCAGATGGAGCAGCCTGCGCCGTATAATAGTTACGGCAATGGTTCTGCGATGCGGGTGAGTGCGGTGGCTTTATTTCGGGATAGTTTGGCGGAGGTTTTGGAGGAGGCGGAGCGCAGCGCTGCGGTTACGCACAATCACGAAGAAGGGATAAAGGGCGCGCAGGCGCTGGCAGGGGCTATTTTTTTGGCTCAGCAGAAGGCGACGAAGGCAGAAATTCGCCAATGGGTCGAGGAGTTTGCACACTACGATTTGAGTTTCAAGCTCGACGATATACGGCACGTTTATCAGTTTGATGTAAGCTGTCAGGGCTCTGTGCCGCAGGCGATAGTAGCATTTTTGGAAAGCGTAGATTTTGAGTCGGCACTGCGCGGGGCGATTTCGATAGGGGGCGACAGCGATACGATAGCTTCGATGGCGGGCGCTTTGGCGGCGAGTTTTTACGACTTCATTCCGTATAATTTGCTGCAATTTGCGTATGAGAAACTAAACGAAGACTTGATGCAGGTGCTGCGGGAGCTGGAGGGGGCGTGTGCGCGGGGCTAAAAAGGCGCGGCGGTCGGGCTATGCGGGGCAGCCCGCTGTGCGGGCTTCCGCTGCTGCTATCCCTCACGCAAATGTGGCGCGCCGCGCCCAAAGAGGGCGCGGTGCCATTAAGTTTTTTTTGGATCAAACTCTGACAGATTGAGCAAATCTATGTTGGCTTCAATTTCCTGTACGGACATTGTTTTTAAAGCCTGCTTGCCTTTTGGGGTAAGTTCTACCACTTGCTCTTGTTTATTTACAATAAAGTCCACTCCGTTCTTTTCAAACTTAGTAATATTTAGTCGAGCTAAAATATAATGCTCAGTTCTATTCTGTTTTTTTAGGTCTTTTATATGCGCAAGCTGTGGCGGGCGCACAAAAAATGGAATAGCTTCGGCTTCTTGTTCTGGTATTTTTGTGGTTTTAGCATCGAAAAATCTCTCTTCGCTACCGTCTGTAACCTCAAAGTCGTATTTGGGGGTGTCTTTGGTTTTGCTTGTCCAACGCACATTGCCTGTACCGAAATCGTCCCAAGTGTTTTCGGGCTTTCCGTAGCGTTTGCAGAGGTATATGTACACGACCCATTCGCCTTTAAGCCCAGTAGGTTTACTGACTTTAACTTTTGCGTTCATCAGTGCGTCAAGGCTAATTTTTCCTTTTCGCAACGCCTCTAACATCTTGGCTTCTTTGTCTGTGAGAGTATGTGTGCCTCTGCCTTCTTTGTCGCCGCCATCTGCGCTGCCCCCCACACCGCTCGATGAATTTTTATTGGTGCTTGTGCGGTCTGTGCTACCTGTTTTTTGCTTTATGGCTTCTTTATACAGCGCAATTAAAGCCTCTTGTGAGCGTGGTTTTTTGTCAAATTCGGTAGCAGTGTCGTTTAGTGCATTTTCGATAATGTTTTCATGGTTTTCTCTAAGGTCGCTACTAAGATAGAAATCCCAAAAATTATCTTTATGCTGTGCGTAGCTGAGGCGATTTTCACGAGTACCCAATTCCGCTAAAAATTTATCACCTTCTTTGAGCTGATATTTTTGGGAAATTTGTTTTTGCTCGCATAAAAAGATACGGAATTTATATTCGTTTTCCCACTCTGCTGTGTAGTAGGAGGCTTTCCACTTGGCAGAAGTCGTATGTAATTTTGCTTCGTCAAGCGTAGGAGCTACACTTAATTTTTTAATATCTAGCCCATAGTAATCAGCATTACATGTTAGCTTATAGCCTTGTGCTTGTGCTGCTTGAAAGGCTTCGCTGTAAAATTCTGCACTTTCTGCCAAATAGCCCAAGGTCTTGTCTGCTTGCGTGCAGAGGGTGAGCGTATGGAGGTCGGTATGATATAAGCCGTAGCGGGTTGGAGATATATGCTCTTTACGCTTGTCGTTGAAGTGATGAATATATGTATTCAGCGTACTAAGCACAATGTTATTTTCTTTTTTGTTCCACTGCGTATTTTTAGTTTTTAGCCATTGTAGCGTCGCAGTTTGCCAATAAAGCGAAATATCTGACTCTTGGTTCTGTGTTGGAGCAATTTCATTTTTTTCACTAAAATAAATACGCCAAGCAACCGCTTTTTCGTCGCGGGTTATAAACGCCTCTTGTAAATACTTGATACGGTTGGCTTTGTTATTGTGCCAGTTTTGCAACCAAGTAGGCAAGTGTTCGCTGGCGGACAGATACTTTTGTGAAGTCGCGTTGACTATCGCTGTATTTTCGGGTACTGCCCAATCTTTTAGCGTTATGCCTGCTTTCTGTAGTAGGGCTTTATCTGCGCCGAGTTCAAAAAAGATATCAAAGCATTTGGCGGGTTGCGCATTGACAAAAGTATTGAAGCCGCTATGCGGGATGGTTTGCTGCTGGTTGAAAAAATAGTAGCGGAAAGCGAAATCAAATTGGGATATGTTTGATAATGTAGTAATATCAAGCAAATCTTTGTACACCTCAGCTTCTGGCATAGGCGCAGCGTTAAAAAGGTAATCTGTAAAACTACCTGAAAATAAGCTGATAGATTTAGCTAAAATGCCTGCACTCGCTGCATATTTTGGCAGGATATCGGATAATTGATATTGTTTGTTGGCGGCAAACAACGTGTTGGTGTATTTTACACTACTTAGTAAAGTGCCAAAGAGTCTAATTTTAGACTTTATGTTTTTTTCTTCGGAATCGCGTGCGTTGGATAGAGCGAGATTGAGTATTTCCGCAAAGACATATTCAAAAGAGTTTTTTGCGTGTGGGCTTGTGTGGCTATCACTTGCAAGGGTTATTTCTAAATTTGTTGCTAAAAACTTCTCTATGTATTTTATGACGGGCTTTTTTAAGTTTGAGTTTTGGCTTATTTGCCAAGCTGACCAAACTGACCAAGCAAAATCACGCTGAAATTGATGTTTAATAATGATAGCGTCGAGTGTCCCGACTTTTTGGTCATTATGCTCTATGCTAAAACCAGCAGCTTCTACAAATTTGCGCAGTCCATCGGGCAGCAAGACAAAATGCCCGCTATTTTTTTGCAAAAAGGCTTTGAGGTTCGGCTCGTCGGCGATGATTTGATGTTTTTCGCCGCGCAGGTGGAGGTAGTAGTTAGCGTTGCTTTCGGTGATATAGATTTTGTCGAAAACATCATTGCTACTGGGCTGGGCACGCAATAAATACAAGGCTTGCTCAAGCTGCATTTGTGTAAAGGCGACTCTGCCCGTAGCGAAAATATCCAACAACGAAACAGACAGCCCAAAGGGTGCACCTTCTGTGCTGAAGTACCCCCGCAAACCTGCGTGCGCGACGTTTTTGTTTACGGTGGCGAGTAGCTCTGTCATAGCATCGGTATTGACCTCTGTACTGCGCTCGAGGTCGATAGCAGCGCTGTAGGGTACAAATTCGCCGCCATCGGTAAAAATACAAGGCAGGGAGTTTGATTTAATAAAATAATCCTTGTGCTTTTCGCCTGTGGCGGCTTGGATAAAATCGTAAAACTGTTTTACTTGCGCTATGCTAATGGAGGCGTTAGCGAAAGGGCGGGGCAAAAAAAGCGTCCAATTAGGGGCAATACATTTTAAGAAAGCATCTTCTTGATTTGTGCAATAGGCTTGCAATGCGCTTTCTGTAAAAAAGGCGTGTAGGCGGTATTTTTGCGGGGTTTGTAGGTAGGCGTTGGCGATGCTATTTTGTAGTACGCTGCTCAATGCGATGGTTTCATCATCGGCATTTTTGAAGTATTTTAGAGAAGCTAAGGCGGAGTCTGCATATTCCCATTTTTGGAGCGATAGAAACCATTTTTCGGCATCGTTAAGCTGGAATTTATCGGCGTTGATATGCTTTACACATTTTTCTGCGAGTTTGATATTGGGTAGGAGTGCATCAATCCAAGTCTGGAGTTTACTGCCTTCGGGTATGTTAACAAATGCCAAATCTTGCCGCTCGATGGCTGCTTGATGCTCGCGGCTGCGGCTATCAAGCGGAAAGCAGGGCGTATTTAGGTCTGCCAACTGCGCAGGGCTACGCCACTCACCTTTGTTATCGCGTAGGAAGGCGAGCTGCAAAAATGTCTTTTTTTGTCCTTCTAATCCCTTAAATTCAGTTGTCCACTCTTCGATAAATTGGGTATATTCTTCCTCATTTAGCGCCTGTACCCAAGCGATAAATTTTGCAGGCTCTACGCTGCGTGCTATATCGAAAATACCCCAAGTTTCTAATTTCCAAAGTTCTTTGCAACGAGTTTTTATATCATCTGCGCCCTTGTCGATAATATCCGCATTCAGCCAATGCTTGTCGATGTCGAAGTCGGCTATATCTAAAGGGAGTGTAGTATTTTTTATGACGACCTTGTCGACGGGGGCGTAATGCGCCGCATCTTGCACGGGTATGCGCTCGCTTAGGAAGGTTTTTATTTGGTCTTTGGCAGTATTTAAAAAAACTTCGTTTTCCTTTGCACTATGTGTAAAATCTGTGTAAAGGAGGCTTACGAATAAACCATTGAAGGCTTTAAAATTGCTATCTGTAATATAATTTATTCCTGTTTTGAATAAAACCTCCGACAATATATTTTTAAATAATGATTGCCCATTTTCATTCCACTTAACTTGTTGGCGTGAAGAAACTAAATCAAACAAAGTATGTAAATGAAAATTAAAGCCATGTTTTTCCGTATTAGCAGGGGCAAATCGACAAAAATTAACTCGTCTTGCAACGTCTAACTCGTCTACTATTTTAGGTTCATATAAAAATATATATGGTTTGGGGGCTGCGCTATCACTTAACTTAATACTGCCTTCAATGGTTTTACCTTTTATTTTTTCAATAGGTGGTAGTCCATTTATTACAATTTTTTGAACACAAGAGAAAAAATTAAGAGCAACACGCAAATCTCTAATTATTTCCTCTTCTGTATTTTTGATTTTTTCGAAAACACCTGCGCCTAAGTTTAGAAAAAATAAGCTACCTTTATTAAATTCGCTCAATAGTAGTTTATCTCCAGAAGGATATAAATTATTTTTTATGAAGGAGCTTAATTCTGCTACTTCTTCCCAAGAAAAGAGCGTTGTTTTTTTACCGTTGATAATTTTCTCTTCGCATGGATAAGCAGGAAAAAAACTATATATAGGTTTTACTAGTAAAGGTGCAGACTTAGAAATAGTAGGTGTAAAGTATTCTTTATTTTTTTTATCAAAAAAAGTGGCTAACTCGTCTACTTGTGTAGGATTATGCCAAGAGAAAAGTATTAAAGATTTTTTTTCTTCTATCAGTGCTTTCTCCATACGCTCATCATCGCTCAATCCGCTTAAGTCTGCCTCGTCAAATAAAAGGCTATACAAAAGTTTAGAGCCTATACCAAATTTGCCTGCAACGGTTCGGCTTTCTTCTTCTTTTTTAACACCAGATTTAGTTCCTTTGCCTATTTGCAGAAAACCCATAAGGTCATCTTTAGCGTCTCTATCGCCATCTTTGCTGTTCTTATATTCGAAATGTTTTCTAAAAGGAGTGCCATTATTCATGGCAAGCATTTTTCCTTCTTGGTAAAAAATATGAAGCTCTGTTGCTTCTTCGTCGTAAGCATTTTGTAGCAATTCAAAGAAAAATTGGTAATGGGGGCGGTCAGCAATAGCTGTCAGACCTTGCAAATAATCATTTATGCTATCATGCTCACCGTCCATACGAGCAAGCAGTGGACTATTTTCGTCTAAAGTATCGGGTTCTGTTTTTCCTTGAGTTTTAGCTAAACGATATGCTTTGAGGTCGAGAATTTTCATGGTATTGGTGGTTGTTTTTTTGAGAGATAAGAAAGATGGAAAGGAAGGAATGCAGCCCGCCCGCCTTTCGCGGGCGGGGTTTTAGCGTGAGGGATAGAAGTGGAAGCGCCGCAGGCGCTGCAACGGATAGCCCGCCCGCAGCCCCTTTTCAGGGCTGCGGGCACGCCCAAAAATAAAATCTAATTGGCTCGCAGAATGATGCGGAAATCAACGCGACGTGAGCGGTCAGCATGAATCTTCGAGATATTGGCGCTTTGCTTGATTATAGTACCTTTGGCATCCAAAGGCTGTGAATAGGAGTGCCCAGAGGCTACGAATAGTCGCATCAATGCCTCGCGAGTTTCTGTGGGGCGCTTTTTGAGTGTTTCGCTGCGAAGGATATACTCCACGACCATGTAAGCGCGCTGGGAGGATAACACAAGATTCGTTTCGTAGCAAGTCGATTTGTCTGCACAAGTATTGTCTGTATGTCCTTCTATGCGGATTTCAGCAATTTTATCTTTATATATCTCTATTGTATCTAAATATTCAGGTAAAAAGTCGTTTAGATTTTGTTGAAATTCTTTCGTTAATTCATGTTTACCTGTTTCAAATAATTTAGTATTAGTAGACGCAAAACGAATAGTACCTATTCTATCAGTGGTATCGACTTCAACTTTGCTGCTTTGAAATTTTTTGAGGGCATTTAAGATGCCTTGTTCATTTCGATTCGCTCGCGCGATAAACGCCACTGCGATAATCAAAAAGATGATAAAGCCGCCCATAGAAAGGTCGGAAAGTACGAGCCAATCCTCGTTTTCGCGCTGGTTTTGGTGGTTCATAGTGGGGGCTTAGGGTATGTTATAGAATTTTTTGATGTCTGCGAGCAGCGAGTTAAGCGCTTGTAATTGCGTAACCGTTTGGGCGACCTGCTGAACGGTGTTTTGCTGCGTGCCCATGTTTGTAATCGTCGTGCTGTTTTGCTCGATGATATTGGTTATTTGCGCTTGCAGTTTTTCCATTTGGTCGCCAAAACTTGCGACAGCTTGGTTATTTGCATCGTGCTGCCCGACTAAGCCATCGAAAAGTTTGATTGACTTATCAAAAGAGGCGCTGGTACTTTCTAAAGTTTGTTTGTTTGCTTTCTGCCATTGGTCGAGCTTTTCGAGGACGTTTTGCATGTCTTGCATACGTGCGTGTAGCTCCGTATCAAACTCGCTGACTGTATCGGCGAGTGTGCTTATATGCTGATTGAGCGGGGCGATGAGGGTGTTGAGGCTGCTCTGTATCTGCTGGGTAAGCTGGTTTTGTAGTTGCGTTTGCTGCTGGCTTAGTTGGGTTTGCAGTTGCTGCTGGTGCTGGGCTATCTGTGTGCTGGCGCTTGTTTGGAGGTTGTTAAGGTTGTTGACAACGTTTTGCTGTAGCTGCTGCGCTTGGTTTTGTAGGGCTATTTGGCTTTGCTGGAAGGCGGCGAGCTGCTGCTGTAGTTGCTGCATGAGTGCGTCGATTTTAGTAGCTTGGGCAGCCTGAAAATCGTGCATTAATGCGTCTTGGTCTTGTACGGACTTTGCCATTTGCGCGTTTTGGTCGCTTGCTTTTTGCTTGAGGTCTCCGTAAAGCGCAGATATATCTTGGGCTATTGTTCGGTTGAAATTTTGGAAATGCTCAGCCTGTTGGTCTATGGCCTCAGTCATTTCCTTTATAGCATCCGCCATTTGGGTTTCCATCGCTTGGGTTTGGGTTTGGGTAGCCTTGGTTAACTCGTCTAAAGCGGCGATAAGTTGAGCGTGAAGGGTTTCTTCCATCTGCTTTTGCGCTTCTTGTGCTTGCTTTTGCATATCTGCCATGGATTTACCAATTTGCTCAAGGGCTTGCTTGCCCAAATTTGCGAGTATGGGTGCAAGTGTGCCATGCAGTTTTTCTACAAGGTCAGTAGCTGCGCCAGTAAAGGAAGCGCCGATTTTTTCGGTGGCGGCTTTGATATCGGTCAAAATTTTTACTTCTCCCTTGCTTGCTTCTTCTATAGACTCAACAACAGCATCTTTTAGGCTGTCGATTTTATCGCCGATGTTTTTATTGGTATTGTCTACAACTTGAACAACAGCATCTTTTAGGCTGTCGATTTTGCCCTGCAGCTCGATATGTTGCTGGGCGAGGAGGTTTTGCTCGCTTGTTATAGCATTGCTAACGGCGTTGACTGCATTGTTGGTGGCATCAAGTTGCTTGCTTATATGTGCCGTTGTGTTTTGTAAGTTATCAATTTTTACGTTTAGTGTTTCGGCTTGAGACTTAGCTGCGCTGCCTTGCTCTTGCATAAATTTAAGTATATCATATAGATGCTGGCGCTCTGTTTTTTGCTCGGCTTCGTTGATAGCCACAAGAGGGGCGTAGGTGTTTATAGCGCGAGCCATCAAACTACCAGTAATGCCAATTAAAGAAGTACTAAAAGCCGATGCGAAGTCTTTTATAAATTCTAAAGTCTTAATATCATCGGAAAGAAAATTAGATTGAGCATTTTGGATATTCATTAACAAGGACAGAAAAGTTCCCCCTATCCCAAACATTGTCCACATTCCTATTGCTTGTTGCCTATCGTCTTTCGCCCAAAAAAGTAGACAAAATAATATACTTCCCCCAAGGCATGAAAAAGTAATCCAGTCAAGCGATTTAAAAAGGATAAAAACAATAAAAACAGTCCCAAATAGTAAAGCGAGTGCAAGCGTAATAGATTTCTTTGGAGAATTGTGGTTAAGCATAATATGGGAATTGCAAGCAAGTGAAATAATACGCCAAGATACAGCGCCGTGTTAATATAAAATATGCTTTCAAGCAATTTATCCCACAAAGATAAACCCCCACCAGTCCAGCCAATCTGTACTTTGTAATTTATTTATAATTCCTCCCCCATTTTTTTGGCGAAACCCCTCCATTCTTGGGCGAATGCCCTTACAGCCAAGCCCCCAAAGCCCTAACTTTGCCCTTTTACCAATTCACCCCATACGCCATGCCCCAAACCGCCTTCCTAAATCAAGCCCAAACCGAGCTTGCCGCATTAAAGAACATAAGCAGCGCCGACTTGCAGACATTTTTGCAGAGTCGCCGACCTGCCAATCTCGATTTTTTGCAAGCTCTGCTTTCTGCCCCAGCTTTCGCGGCAGTCTGCGCCAATTATGCTGCTGCCAACGAAATCCTCGACGAGGAGCTACAATTTTGGGTAGAAAATCCCCCCCGCCGCGCCCTCGAACTCAAAGCCATCAGCGCAGATGAAAACGAGTACCTACAGCAAGCGGGGCAAGCGCCTTTTGTGGCACTCGTCGACTACTACCCTACCCAATTGATGGGAAAGATAAATCCCAACAATTGGCGAGATGGCTTTTTTTCTACCGAATTTCTCAACCTTTGTTTTGTATTTCAGGACTCCAAATGGCATTTTTTGGGCGTTTTGGATTGGCTCCTCAAGGGCAGCCCAGAGCGCTTGAGCGAGCTACGCACAGAACTCGCCCAAAAACGCTTCCATGCCGAAACAACCTTATTTTTTCAGCGCAATGCCAGCGATACCATTGCCCTTTTTGAACTCGCCCAAAAGCGACAACTGCCCCAAAGGCTGGTCAGCAAAATTGTCCGCCCGCCTTTCGATACAGATTTTGCCGAAAAAACCCAAGTCTTGTTCGATTTTTTAAAGGTACTCGTAGAGGCAGACTACCAAGACCTAAGCCTAAAAATAACTAATCTGCACATCAGCCAGCCGCCCAAACCCGACGAAAACAAACGCCAAGACCCCGAAAATATGGAGCATTATCTCCAAGACGAATTGCCGCTCATGCTCATAGATAGGGGTCTGACGGACTTTTTTAGCGCTTGGACCTACATTGAGGGCGAATGGTATTTTTTCGGCAATGAAAACATGAGCAGATTTTTTGCTACGCCCTTAACACAACTGCGCGAAGAAATCGGAGCGGAAAAAAGCAAGGTTCTGGAAAGAATTAAAGCGGGCATGCAGGAAGAAAAAGGCGAGCTACCCGCGCATATACAGCAGCAGGCCGAGCCCCAAAGCTTCTTTGCGCAGTTCTTGCACAAGAGCGAAACGCCCCTCGTCTGGGAGATGCTCCTGCTGCCCGACCTGCTCGCTTACTGCCGCTATTTTGGCGAGTTGCAAAGCCATGAGGCGCTGGCTGCCTTCGGGCTCCGCGTCTGGGAAGACCTATTTAGCGACGAAAATCAAAAAGCCTATACTGAAGCCCTTTGCCGATTGCTCGAAGCGCTTAGCCTGAAAAATTATTTCGATTCAGGCAGAGAATTAAGCCGCTGGCAACTGCGAAGCCCCCTGCATTACACTTGGTACAACCGCAATTTTGCCCTCCAAATGCAGACAGAATTAGCGCCTGCTTTTTACACGAGCCTACACCTACGCCCCGTACACGCGCCGCGACTCGCCAGCGATTTCGCCCAAAACATGTACGAAGTTTCCCTCGTGCAGACCAACGGCACGGCTTTACCCATCGGCATCTGGCTCTGGACAGGCAAATTTTGGCGCTTAGTCGCCTTCCACGAACAAAAAAAATAGTTTTTATTTTTTTGGGCGTGCCGTCGCTCCCCGCCGCTAACGCGGCTTAAAGGTCGCGCCGTCGGGCTATCCGCTACATCAGCGCCTTACGACGCTGGTTCCGCTACTATCCCTCACGCGAAATACGGCGCGCCGCCCCCAAAGGAGGCGCGGCGCAATTTGATTGTTTTTTGCAGACAGCCAGCACAAGCCACACGGGGATAGTGGGGCTTCCCCTTTGATGATTTATGCGCAATCATAATTCCTAAGCCGCTTAGCATTTTGCGCTATAAAAGTAGGAAATCGTGAGCCAGCCTTGATGTTGACGTGCGGGCACAAACATACGGCTGATGCGATAATCTATGCCGATTTCGATTTTTTGCTGCTTGCCGATTTGGTAGCCAATGAATGCCATGAGGCGAAATTCGTTGTCGATGTTGCCACTTTCTTGCAGGCTGAAAATATTTTCCCCGCCTTGTCTTGTGTACCATTCGCCCGCGTCAATAGCATCGCCTTGCAAGGGCAATTCGGTGAGCAGGCGATAGCGGAAGCGAAAATCCCAAGTGCGAGGGGCGGGCAGCAGTTGGCGATTGGCAAAGGTATGCTCCACGTTAGCCCTATGCGAGCAACGCAAATAGCGGCGTTTGCGCACATGAACATACTGCACACCGAGCCGATGCGACCAATCCGTATTGCCATTTGGCGCTTGTGCAGGCGTGATTTGCAGCGTATAACTCCCCCCAAAGGAAGAAAAAGCGCCGATTTTTTGCAAAACTGTTTGCTGTACGACGAGGCGTTCATGTCGGGGCGCGAAATCAATCCCGCTGCCGTATACGCCCCGAAAAAAAACTTCTCGCCCCTCGATGCGCAGGCTGTACGACCAGTTTTGAGGCAGGCTCAAAGATAGATTGACATTGGGCATGATGCCGATGCGTACAGGGTCGCGGCGGCTTTGCGCGCTGGCAAAACTGCTAATAGAGCAGATTATCGTGGCTATTATGCACAATCTCCAAAACGCTAATGACAGTGCCTTGTGCATCAAGGGTAAATTCTAAAGATTTATAGAGGTTATTTGCCTGTCTGCCGACGACGACAATTTCATAGTTGGTAATGAGCGCTTTGGGCAGCGTTCGGTCTTTCATTTTCGCCTGCAAGGTTGGTAAATCTGCCAACCATTGCTCCTGCACGCGTACGAGTTTATGCCGCTTAAAAAGCTGCTGCATCTGCTCCTGTGCCGCCTTTTGGATAGTCGGGGGCAGCTCGCTAAATTCTATCAGCATCTCCACATCTTCCACCCGACCAAGCGTATCGAATTCTATGCTGTAATGGCGCTTTTTGCCCTCTTTTTTGTATTTTAGCTTTGCCTCATAGCTTTTGCGCGTGGCGCTCTCTTCCACATACCATCTTACCCGCGTTTCGGGATAGCAAGAATCGACCAGCGAGCGCGCCAGCTCGGGCACTTCCTTCGCTTTCACCCGATATTCGCGCTCCAGCTTATACTGCGCCCACAAATCCCCCCCCCAGAGGGAAGCCATCAACCAAAGAGCAAAAAGCATACGCAAATACATACAAAAAATCTTAACTCGTAATTCGTAATGCCCAACTACATCATTTTGTGCCGTTTCACCAAGTAAGGCATCAGCACCTGTGAAAAACCTTGATTGATGTCCGCCTCGACGTAATCGATTTTGTACTGTAAACACTTCAATTTTAGTTGTTGTTTATAGCGGGCGACTTGTTCGACATAATAAGTCTTGACCTGATTGGATTGCAGAGACACGCGCTCGCCTGTTTCCAAGTCTACGAATATATAGGGGCGATTTTCAAACTCGAAATCTTCCTCCAGTCGCTTGTCGATGGTGTGAAAAAGTACCACCTCGTGTTTGTTGTATTTCAGGTGCTGTAAGGCGGCAAAAATCTCGTCGATGTCTTGCGACTGCTCAAACATATCGCTAAAAATAACCACCATCGAGCGCCTGTGTATCGCCTCCGAAATCTGATGCAAACTATGCGAAGCCCGTGTTTGTCGGTTTTCGTTCGGGTTGTCGAGTATTTTATCCAAGTGCGAAATCAGCAAATTGCGATGGCGCGTATTGGATTTGCAGGTCGTATGTATATCGAGTTTATCGGAAAATAAACTAAGCCCATAAGCATCGCGCTGTTTCTGCAAAAGGTGCATAATCGCCGCCGCTGAAAGGGCAGAGAACGCCAATTTATTGACATAAGGCTGCCCCTTCAGCTGTGGCGCTTGCGGAAAATACATAGAAGAAGAGGTATCTATCACCAATTGGCAGCGTAGGTTGGTTTCCTCCTCGTATTGCTTGCTAAAGAGCTTGTCGGTGCGGGCATAGACCTTCCAATCTATATTTTTCGTGGCTTCGCCAGGGTTATAGATGCGGTGCTCGGCAAATTCTACCGAAAAACCATGAAAGGGGCTTTTATGCAAGCCGATAATAAACCCTTCTACCACCTGCCGCGCCAATAGTTCGAGATTGCCCGACTGTCGCACGTCGTATTCCTTCAGTATGCTCATATAGTTCTGCGTTTGGGGGCAAAGATAGGACGTTTTTTTCTTATTCCGCGCCGAAATTTTGCGCCCAATAGTGCCGATAGCCCTTCGTACCCTTATAGTAACCGATGCCGATATGCGTGTACTTCGGGTTAAGTATGTTTTTTTTATGTCCTGGGCTATTCATCCAGCTTTTCATGACCTCTTCTGCCGTCGCATCGCCTGCCGAAATATTTTCGGCGCTCGCCGAAAAATCGGGTGCAAATTTCTCGATTCTATCGAAGGTTTCGCAAACCTTTACGAGCCGCTTCCCTTTGCGGTCGTAGCTATCGTGGTCAAAATAATCCTCCTCCGCCATGTCTTTCGCATGATAGCGCGCCGCACTTTGCAGATTTTCGTCCATTTGCAGAGGCTTCAAGCGCTTTTTTTTGCGCTCCGCATTCACCAATTCCAGCACCCGCTGCTCAAATTTCTCATTGCTACTCTCCACCTGCTCCTCGCCCGTTGGCGCACCCGCAAAGCCCGATTGCGCCGCAGTTTCCGCTATAAAAATACCCATCGCGCCCAATAAAAAAGCGCCCATTGCCAATAGTTTTTTCATCTCCTATTTTGTTTTTTTTCGTTTGAATACGCTACGCGCTTGCTGCGCAATTCGTAATTTGTAATTCGTAATTCATTTGGGCGTGTCGGCGCTCCTTAAAGGTCGCGCCGTCGGGCTATTCGGGGCGTTTCACCATCGCCCCTACTGGGGCGAATGTTGATTCGCCCCTACTATCCCTCACGCGTAAGGGCGAATAAATATTCGCCCCTATGGCGCGCCGCGCCGCAAAGGACGGCGCAGCGCAATTATCAAAACTGAAAATTATCCGTAAATTTGCAGCTTGCAAAGATAAAGCCAGACATGAACCAATACTTATACGCTTTTTGCTTTTTTCTGCTGCCCGCAGCGCTTTATGCGCAAATTCCCGACAGCCTCGACATAGAAATATACGTCTATGACCAAAACGGCGGCGGCTTCCTCCGCGATGCCGAGTTTATCGCCCTCGCCCCGCTCAAAGAAGAGCAGCGCACAAGCCGCACAAACGAAAAAGGCAGCGCCCGCCTGCGCCTGCCCCGAAAAACAGCGTACAGCCTGCGCGTTGCCAAAACAGGCTATAAAACGGAAGAAATCCTACTCAACGAAAAAAATGCGACCATAGACAAAAATACTTGGTACATCAAAGCGCCTATGCGCCGCGCCTTAGGCTATATGCTCGATGCTACCATGACGGATTTTGTCGGCGACAAAAAAACGGGCAGCGGCGAAGCCTATGGCATCGAAGGCGCTACTATCGAAGTCTACAACAACACCCTACAGCGCGAAGAATTGCGCATCGTAGCACACCCGCACTACCAATTCAATTTTTTCTTACAACAGGGCAATGAATATATCTTCATGCTCCGCAAAAAGGGCTACTACACCAAACGCCTACGCGCCAACGTAAACGCCAATGGCTGCCTGCTCTGTATGGAGGGCTTCGGTGATGTAACGCCTGGAGTCGTCGACAACCTCACCGCCAACAACTCCGCAGGCGCACTCATCACCAATATCAGCATGAAAAAAATCGCCTTAGGCGAAACCGTACAAGTCGAAAATATCTACTACGATTCGGGTAGCTCCGAGCTGCGCGAAGAAGCAAAAAAACAACTCGACCAACTCGCCGAAATGCTGCGCGATAATCCGCAAATCGTCATCGAATTGGGTGCACATACCGATTGCAGAGGCAAAAATGAACGCAATAAACTCCTCTCTCAAGCCCGCGCCGATGCCGTCGTGCGCTACCTCAGCACTGCAGGCAGCGTGCCCCCTACCCAAATAGCCGCCGCACGCGGCTACGGCGAAGAAAAACCCCTAAATTCTTGCGTCGACGGGGTAGAATGTACGGATTTGCTGCACCAACAAAATCGGCGCACAGAGTTTACGATTGTCGACATACATCAAATCCAAGACGATGCCGCTGCCAGCCGCTCGCTTGCCTCCATCATGCAAGAGGCAAATACCGAAAAAATACTTGCCGCTACCGAAAACAACATCTTCGTAGCGCCTACAGTGCTGCCTACGGAAGGTTTGCACGCCTCCATACGGCAGATAGAACTCGCCAAAGGCGCGTTGCCCGAGCTGCCTCTGGTGCTTGATGCCAATTATACGGGCTATAAAATCGAGGTCGAAGCCAGCACTACCCCACCCGAAACGACGCATCCGCTGTTTGCGCGTTTTAGCCCGACCTACTTGTATCTCGATGCGGAGGGGACTTTCAGCATCTTGTTGGGGCAGTTTTCCGATAGCGCCCAAGCCGAAAGCTCCCTACAGTTTTTGCGCAAAAACTGCTGCCCTTCGGCGCGTATTGTGCAGTTTTCGCAGGGCACTGCCCAAAATTAACTGCTAATCTTACGCAATAGCGTTGGGGGCGCTGCCCCAACGCTACTTGTTCTGGAAGCGGGGCGGGGACGCTGCCCCGTCCTGCTTCTTTTGCGTGATTTTTATTCATTTTGGCGGGTAGCAGCACTTGGGCGGGGGCAGCGTCCCCCGTCCAAGTGTTCAATAAATAGCGTTGGGGCAGCGTCCCCAACGCTATAAAAAAAACGTATATGCCGACTTTTTCGGCATATACGCAAAATTTGCGGGAGGGATAGTAGGGGCGAATCAACATTCCCTGCGGGGATGCCTTCGGCGTTCGCCCATTTGGGCGATGGTGATACGCCCCGCATAGCCCGACGGCGCGACCTTTTTAGGAGCGCCGACCCGCCCAAAAAAAAGTGAAAAGTGAAAAGTGAAAAGTGAAAATTATGCTTTATGTATAAATGGCTGATTGTTAATAACTTGCAACTAAAAAACCAGCGCTAAAAATTTGCAAGCGTAGCGAAAAAAACACTTTTCACTTTTCACTTTTCACTTTTCACTTTTCACTTTTCACTTTATAATAAGTTTGCGTTGGACGCGGACGGTATTATCGTTGTCGAAGATTTGTATAATGTAGGTCGAAGTGGGCAGGTCTTGCAGCGGGAGCTGGTAGATTTGCGTGCCTTGCGGCAGTTCGGCTTGCTGTAGGAGTCTGCCCTGTAGGTCGTACAAGCGGACTTGAAAATCCTTTTGCAGGGGCTCATCGAAGCGGAGATTAACGAGCTCGCTGGCGGGATTGGGGAAAACTTGGAGGCTAAACGCGTTTGCGGCTTGCTGGAAATTTTCTTCTTGCTCTACACCGACAACGCGCACGTCAAAATTGAGGGTAGAAACGGCATGATAGACAGTGGAGGCACTATCTTGTACGAAAATAACGGCTTTGAGGTGGTTGAGATTGAGGTCGGAGATGTTGTATTGCCAAGTTTCGTCAATGTTCAACTCTTCGCCTGCTACCCAAGCGCGGGCGGAGCGTATAGCGGTAGCATTAGGTAAGAAAGTGCGGAAAACGGAGCGTTGCAGACCGATGATAGCTTGCAGGGAGTCTTCGACGATGGTCGGATAGACAGTATAATCGCCAAAAGGCATATCGCGTTCGGCGCGCACGATGGCTTGAAGGCGAGCGCTTTGGGTAGCGACATTGAGCGTTATGACGGGTTCGGTATTGCCTCTGATGCTAAAGAAGGGGTCTTGTAGCATTTGATGGTCGAGGGTTTGCTCGGTGAGCTGTTGCGAGAGTCCGAGCCAATAGTTGCCGTCTACGACTGTGCGCCCATCGCCCATGTTGCTGATACCATAGCGCAGGATGCGGGCTGCTGCGCCGTTGTTGGCGCTGGCGCTATGATAGGGGTCTGTGCCTGTATTGCCCGTGTGGTATTGAATAAGGGCTACGTCTTGGTAATTGAGGTCGTTGTAGATAAGGTTGTAAATATGCTGGTTGATGCTCTGCATATTGGGGTAATTGACGGAGGCGAAGTGCTCAACTAAGACATTGCGACCGCGCTCGCCAACCCATACATTATCGAAGGCGAAGCCTCCGAAGGGTCTGCCCGTAACGCCGCCTGTGTTGTTGGGTACTGCGGCAGCGAAGGCGATGCGAAGGCGCACATCTCTTTGTCCTCTAAATTGGTCTAAGCGATAGCGAGCAGTCTGCCAATCGGTGGTAGTGTCTGACCAGCCGTGCAGAATGTTATATTCGCGCAGATTGGGCAGGGTAAAGAGGCTAATGAGATTGGTCGAATTGTACCAGTTGATGCCATGCGTATCATCGCCGAAGCGTCTCCAGCCTGTGGGGCGATTGGTAGCGGGGTTGATGCTGGCATCGTAGTACTCCATCGTAGCGCCGTCGACGATGGTGCGCATATCGCTGGCATAGTCGAATTTTATCATGGGGCGCTGGCTATGGGTGAAGTCGTAGCAGGGGCTATAGACCCAAGAGGGTGTATTGCCGACGAAGTCGCCGAAGGGTGTAACTGCATCTGCGCCGTCTACGCCTTTGGCGGTGCTGATAACGCGCTGATTGGGGTTGCCTGGTACGAGTGTATTGAGTCGTTCTGTACCTGCGACAGTGCCTACCCAGCCCCAATGCCAGTCGCTCTGTGTGGGGTCTTGTGCCAAGAGCCAGCCATCGGTGCTTTGCTCGAAAGTGCCCAAGTAAGGGGTATTGGTGACGATGTCGGCAAAGGGCGGATTGGGGGTAACGAGTTGGAGGGCAACGGTGGGCGATACGATGAGGCGTACGGAATCCGTTTTGGTACAGTAGCCGCGATTGGTGATGGTGAGGCGTGGGGTGAATACGCCCGATTGTGTGTAGGTAAAGCTGCTGGGGCTAACTTGCGAGAAATTGCCCACGATGGTATTGAGGCTATCGATGATGCCCGTACCAAAATCCCAAGCAGCGAAGGTGATGCTATCGCCTGGCGGTATGAGCTGGGTGCTATCGGCGATGAAGTCAATTTGTACGCCTTGGCAGCCACCGACAGCCTCGAAGCTGGCTACGGGGTAGCGGTATATGCTCACCAAACGCAGCAAATTCGCCGAGCAGCCTGCATCGCTAACGACGGTAAGTTGCGCGGGGTAGGTATTGGGTATTTGCGAGGGGAAGAACACAACGGAGGTATCAGGGGCGGTTTGGCTGTTGTAGAGCCAAATCCATTGATTTATCTGGTCGAGGCTATCGTAGGTTGTATTGAAGAAGGAAGCATCTGTGAGTACTAAAGTTTCGCCTGCGCAACTACCCGTTTGCGTGAAGTTAGCGACGGGGTTGGGGTGCAGGGTAAAGTCGCCTTGCACGGTATTGATACAGCCAAATTCGTTGGTAAATTGGTAGCTCACTTGATACTGTCCGACACTGCCTAAGGTCGTAGAGAGGTTGGAAAGGTTGAGGGTATTGCTATTGGTGCTGGTCAATACGGAGCCTGTTTGCACGTTTCTAAGGCTTAGCACGCCTGTAATGCCAAGCGAGGGGGCAGGCGTAGGGAAGCCTGTGATATTGATATTATCGGTATTTTGGCAGTATATCGGGTTAAGTCCCGTGATGGCGAGCCCTGTAGGCAAACCGCGTATTTCTACGGTTCGGGTGGTGGTATCGGCGCAACTATTGACTATAGCAATGTACTGAATAGTGTCTACAAGCACGGAATCCGTGAGCATATTGGCTGTCGTGTTGGTGCTTGCGAGTAGTCGGTTTCGGCTGCTGCTGAATGCGCCAGAGCTTAGCGCGCCTGCGGCATTGCTACCTTGTATAGTTACGCTGCTACCTGTAGTATTGTCGATGCAATATACATTTTGCCCTACGCCTGCGGCATTGGGGAAGGTTATCACCGCCTCTGGCGCGGGTAAGATAAGGACGACTTGGGTAGCAGTATCAGCACAGCCAGAAGCGGCATCTGAATACATGGCTATCAATGTATCAAGATTGCCGTTGCTTGCGCCGATGCTGGGGTCAAGCATGGTATCGTTGAGGATAGCAGCGGGGAGTTGAGTGCCCGCACGCGAGAAGCTAAAGTTTACGATGTCAGTAATGTCTTGCCCTGTATTGGCGTTGGTGGCTCGTATATTAATGGGGGCGCTATTGGAGCAAATGCTGGTTTGTGCATTGATTTGTATAGCAAGTCCTGGGTTGATGGTAATCGTTTCCGTCCGCTCGTTGAAGCAGTTGTTGGCACTATTTACGCGGTAAGTAACGGCTGCTGTACCAACAGCATGGGGATATACGACGGCATAAGCGCTCACGACATTGGGCGCAGGGAACATAGTAAAGGTGGGGTTCGGATTAGGGAACACGGGCGTAAAGGTATGACTCCATGTTCCATTTACGGGCAAGCCAAATATGGTATCTGGGTAGCCGCCTAAGCAATAGGCAGAACTTAGCCCGACAACGCTGGGTATCATATTGGGCAGTACACGGATAGAGTCTATCACGGTAGCCGTGCAGCCATTGGCATTGGTATGCGATACGGCTATGGCGTGGCTATTGTGGCGTATGGCCGGAGCGATAGAGTCGGTAATAAAATTCACTGTGCCGCCTTGCGTATAATAGCCTATGCCTGTATAAGTAAATTCTGTAGGCTGTAGCGGAATGGGTAGTGCGCGATTGGCATCGAAAACATAAACAGTGGAGCGGCTATAGTCGCAGATGAGGGTATCGCCGAAAAGTTGCCGCTGCACAGGTAGAAAGCTCGCCGAAGCGGGCGTGTACGCTACGCTTAGCACAGGCAGCGGATTGATAGTTACAGTAGTTTGGGTAATTTTTGAGCAAGAGCCTGTGCTAATGCCGTAAGTTATGACGACTTGCCCTGTCTGTGCTTGATTAGGGACAAACCAAGCCGTATCGCCGTTCATGCGCACGATGCCGCCGTTGGCGGTAGTAGCATTGGTATAAAAAGTGGGATTTGTACCTACGCCCGCAGGAATCCGCGTGCCGTATAACTGTATGGTGTCGCCTGTAAAGCAATATATATTGCTTGGGATATTGATGCCCAAAGTGGCCGCAGAGGCGGGGTCGACGGCAACGGTATCTCGGTAAGTATTGCTACAGTTGGTCGTGGGTGAAGTGTAATTGTAAATTACTATCTCGCGGGTGGTATTATTGGGTATATATCGGCGGGTACTCGTATTGACGTTGCTTACGGTGCCTGTGATTATTTGGCTGCTTAGGGTGCCTCCTGCGGGAGTAGGAGTTAACTCCACCGTCAAAGCAGGGTCTAAACAATATACGGGCTGCAAAGGCGCTAAATCTACGAGGGGGCGCGGATTGATAATCGTCGAAACCGTAGCCGAATCCGTACAGCCATTGCCGTCTGTATGCCGATAAATAAATCTCAGCGTATCCGCTACTGTAGATGCACCCAAAATGGACGGAGATAAACTGTAGGGGTTGCCAACAATCTGCGAGGGCACTATATTGCCGCTCATACGCATGGTGCCGCTGCCTGTTGCGGGAGTAGAAAAACCTTGTATGGTTACAGCGTTATCATAGACGCAATAGCGGGGCGCGGGCGCAGTGAAACTAATCGAAGGCATCGGATGTACGATGAAGGTATCGCGTACGATGCTCACACAGCCGAAATTATTGGCGATGCTATGGGTGATTATATTTTGTCCGACGAAAACTTTAGAATTGTCATTCGGATTAAATACTCGGTCAATCGCTGGTATATTATTGATCGTAAATAGGCTGGTATTAGCGCGATTTTGCGGCAATACCAACGCATTCAGGGTATCTGCAATATCTAAACGGCAATAACTGCCTGTGGTATTTAGTTGGGTGACAAAATTGGCATTTGCGGGCTGCGGTATGACGAAAGTAAGCGAATCGCTATTGCTGCAGCCAGCAGCGCCAAAGGTGTAAATCATTCTGTAGTAGACATTCGTACTCTCGCCCGCATAGAGCGCATCCATATCCACGATTGCCAAACCTCCACTGATATTAGCGCTGTAGTCTATCGTATTGGGTGCTGTGCCGCCAAGCTGCCGAATAGTAAATGTACCAGAGCTGGGCGTAAGCTGTATTTGACGGAAACCACTACCTGCGCAATAGAGCGTATCAGGCGTAAGTATATCCACCGTAGAGCCGCTACCAATAACAATAGTATCTACACTGCGACCAACAATATATGTGCGGCGGCTTAAGAGGGTTGCCCCTGAATAAGTTTCTACTGTGCGACGATATAAAACCGTAAGCACCACATTGCCTGCTGTTGCTTGTCCAGGATTAAATAAATAACACTGCGAAGCGGGCACTGCGCTGCATTGCGCCGTAAATGTGCCGCTGTAGTTTGTAGCGCTAACGCTCATTTCGTTGCTGTACGTTACGAGCGTTGGGCTGCTTGTGTTGGTATACAAAAAATTAGGATCGCGCAGAATTGTGTCTATGCCTGCTATATCGCAGTACTGCGGCACTAAACCTACCAAATTGGGAGCAAGCAAAACGGGGACAATACCCGTGCGGCTGTTGCTGCAAGCGCCATTATTAATGGTCATCGTGATAGGCTGATTGCCTACGCCTGCCAGATTGGGCTGAAAGAAGTAATTGCCCGCATTGAGCGTAACGAAACTGCCCGAAAAAGTACGCGGATAGCTTGTAGCACTGCTGGGCAATATCTGGTTTAATATGCTGTCAATGGGTACATTGCTCTCCGAAATAGAGATAGGGTCAAAAATAATCGTGTCTAAATTTACATCCAAAACCGTCGTAATCGTATCGCGGAATATATCAGGACAAGCGCCCCCTGCGCCATTGCCGTAGCGCGGCGTGTAGGTATAGCGCACCAATACGCTGCGACTTCCCGAAACGTAGCCCGTTACAGAAGTAGCCATAAACGAACCAGCCGAAACCAGCGCCGCCACAGGAGCATAAGTAGGCGTATACGATGCCGAAAACACCCCACCCGCAGGCAAACCCGTAAGCGGATAGTTCGTACCCGAACAAGAAGGATTTACTACCCCTATAAAGGCTAAATCTGGATTATTGATAACGATAGCCCCCAAATTGGCAGTCGTCGCACCATTCCGAAGCCGCATTGTACCCGTTTTGCCCGCAGCAGGCACTACAACGAAAAATGTCCCGTTGAATTTGCCGCTGCCATCAACCGATACATTAGAGCCCTGCACCGCCAGCGGAGCAAGAAAGCCTCCCATACCGTTGCTAAACTCTATCTGCGCAGGCGAAAAATTATAATTGCTAACCGTTACTACCAGCGTATCGCCTACGCAAGCCTCCGAATTGGAGTAGATAGAATCCGCTCCGACCGCATTCGTATTCAAAAATGTCGCCGCGCTCGCATTCGATATGATTTGTATCGTATCCATAATGCTAAACGTACAGCCCCCTTCCGTATAACTATAAGTAATAAAATGGCTGCCTATGCCCGCCAAAGAAGGCGAAAAATTTGCAGTCGTTACCCCAGAACCCGCAAAGCTGCTCGTAGAGGGATAAGTCCCCGTAACCACCACAAAAGAGGTCAAATTCTGCGTCGGCGAAGCCAGCGTAAGCGGCGAACTAAGATTAAAACTAATAATCCGATTGGCTACCCCACTGATGCCCATCGTATCAGTACTAAAACAACCATTACTCAAATCCGTAATACTCACCACATAACTGCCTGAGGTATTGACATTGATGATATTTGTCGTAGAGGAATAGCCTAAGTTTGTCCCATTGCGAAACCAAACAAAACTACAGTTCGTACAACTACCGCTGGCTACCAAAGTCGAAGAATCCCCGCTTCCGCATAAGGTCGTATCGGGTATCGCTATCACATTTGCATTTATATTACTTTGTCCTATAAATACCACATTGCTAAGCGTATTGCATTGCGTCATACGCGCATAGTAAACGCCCGTAGGCACCGTTACCCCTGCTGTGTCAGGCAAACCCGTGCGGCTACCCAAAAGCGTACCCATACCATTGAAATAATCTACCACACAGCTCGGACAAGTAGCCGTACCCAAGCTGCTCGTAAGGCTCGTAGTGCCCCCTGAACAAAGCGTACTAACTCCTGCCGCTACACTAAGCGTAGCAGGCACAACCGTAACCACTACCGTATCCGAACCCACAAAAGTACTACCCGTATAAACTTGCACACTATATGTCGTGGTTACAGTCGGATTGCGTACTATCGTGCTCGTCAGGCTATCGCCCGTGCTCCAAAATACGCGAGGATTCGTAGAAGGTAGATTGCTAACACTCAATACCACATTGCTGCCCGCGCAGATGGTCGCGGCAGAGGCAACAATCGCTGGCGTAGTACAAAAATCAACCGTAAGGCTTGCTTCAGATGTAGCCGTACAGCCATTATTGTCCGTGATATTGATGGTACGCGTTTGCATTACTTGGCTGCCTGGCGCAGTGGCAGAAAGCGTTGCGTTGGTAGCGCCCGTGCTCCAAGCATAAGTATAGGGCGTTGCCCCACCAGACGGAGCAGCTACAATACTATAAGGCAGAGAGGCGCAAACATCAAAATTATAAAAACCACCTGAAAAACCAGTGTATATCGCCCCAGAACCTGCATTCACTACCACAGAAGGCAGCGCAGCCGAAGCGATAGACAGCGATACAGAGCCCTCACAGCCCGCATTATTGACCGTTACAGCATAAGTGCCGCCATTCGTTATATTTATCGTGGCTGTAGTAGCACCTGTGCTCCAGTTATAGCCCGAAAAGGCAGAAGTTAAACTCAAGGTGCGGCTGCTGCCCGCACATAAAGAGCCCAAGCTTGCCGTTGTGAAAGCAGGCGTAAGACCCGCAGCACGTGTAAAACTGCCATTTGAAGAAACGCCCGTACAGCCATTAGCATCTGTTACGGTTACTCTAAAAAGACCTGAATTAGTACTGCTATTGATGCTCATGGCTGCTGTATTTTGCGTACCACTGTCTGGGTCTAACCAAAGATAGGTAGCATAGCCCTGTGTCAAGGTCGCGGAACCTGTTTGCCCTGTGCAGAGCGTTATCGGACTATTTGCCAGTGTCGGCGTAGGATTCGGATTGGTCGTAACCGTAACGACTTCCGTATCAGAGCAGCCCTCTGCGCTAAGACCCGTTACCGTATAAGTAAGGGTAGAAACGGGATTTACGTTGATAGAAGCCGTATTGGCGCTCGTGCTCCACGAATAAGTGCTTGCTCCGCTTGCCGTAAGCGTTCTGCTCACGCCTGCACATTGCGGCGCAGCAGGCGAAGTATTTATGCTAACGCTGGGCGTAGCATTTACCGTTATCGTAGAAGCAGCCGTAGCCGTACAGCCCCCTGAACCTGCCACGACCGTATAAGTCGTAGTACTCACAGGGCTAACATTTATACTCGAAGTAGTAGCGCCCGTGTTCCAAGAAAATGGCGCTGTGCCTACTGCTGTGAGGGTCGTACTTTCTCCATTACAAATGGAATTATCTGTTACCGTGATATTTACGCTTGCCCCTGCTACCGTCGTAACCGCCACACTCACGGAACCCGTACAACCGCCCGCATCGGCTACTGTTACAGCATAAGTGCCCGCCGTATTGACATTGATAGTCGACGTATTGCTGCCCTGCGACCAAGTATAGCCGCTGTAGGCTTGCGTGAGCGAAAGCGTTACATTGCCGCCCGCGCAAAAACTGGGGCTGGGATTGCTGAAAGCAGGCGCGACAGTGCCCGTTACACTGACGGATACCGTTGCTGTCGAGCTACAACTGCCATTACTACCCGTTACCGTATAGGTTATATTATTTGGTGGGGTTACATTTATCGCCGCCGTGTTGCCACCCTGCGACCACGTATAGGTGCTCGCTCCGCTCGCCGTAAGCGTAACATTGCCGCCCAAACATATAGATGGTGTAGGCGGTACAATGCTCAAACTGGGCGCGGCTGTCGCTGTTATCGTAATAGGTACTGTCGTCTGGCAACCCACAGAATTATACCCCCGCAACGAATGTGTATGCGTGCCCGCAGGCAATACCAGCGTCGCAACTGGGGTCGTCTGCCCGCTGGGCGACCAATCATAACTCACGCAAGTACCACAATTTGAGTTAATCGTGAAACTCGTATTTTCACAAACAGGGTTTGCGCTTGGCGCTATAGCTATCGAAGGCGAAGGAAGTACGGAAATCGTAAACGTTCGCGTCGCAGAGCAACCCGTTATCGAAGCATCGCCCGTTACCGTATAAGTCGTCGTTACTGTCGGCGTAACGGCGTGACTCAAACCCTGTGGCAAACCATGACTCCAAGTGAATTGCGCAGCAGGACAAGGGTCGCCACTAAGGCAGTTTATGCTCATTGTTGCCACCTCTCCGCTGCATATCGTCATGATATTGCCCCCATTGATATTGAAATCGAAAATTGGATGCACTGTCCACATTACTGGCACTGCTCCCATAGTCACTAAGCAATTATCGCAGCAAAGAGACCCTACACAAGTAGACTCCGTCTCGAAAGTATAATTATAAATACCCGCTGCAAATACCCTAATGTCTAAAGGGGCAGATTTATATTGAAGCGCTTGTTGCTGATTCTCAAAAGTATCTGTGCGCGGTGCCTGTGGGCGTAAAGTGGCGCAAATAGGCATACAACTTGGGCATAACCCAACATCATTTACAATAAAATCGCCGTTTATGGTTACATTGCAATGAGGATGGCTATTCTCGCCATAAAACAAAACGCCCGAACCATCGGCAGGTAAACAAGCCTCCTGCGCCCGCAGCGCATCGCCCACACAAATAGACAACAAACAAAAAAATAATCTAAAGTGGTAGTGCTTGTACATAGTTAAAGCGCATTTCATAAGTCTGGGTAAAAAAGAAAAGGTAACAACAATCAAACATTTTTTTTGGGCGTGCCCCCGCGCCACGCCTGCCGCAAAGGACGGCAGGCGGAGCCGTAGCACGGCGTGCCTTCGGCACTTGTGCCATGCTACGGCTCTACTGGCGCGGGGTCGGGCTATTCATTGCGGGGCGTATATTTATACGCCCCTACATTGCTATCCCTCACGCTTGTCCGTAGTAAGGCAGCATTTCAGAATACAAAGCTACACCTTTTTTATAGCTCCCGCACCGCTAAGGTCGTTTTTTGTAGCCTCAATTTCAAGTACAAAAATTCGACTTTATTACAAAATTTTAAAAAAAATAAAACACTTAAATAATTGATTTTCAATAATTATAAATGCTAAAAAATAGCCTAAAAATGTAACATATGCGCGCCTTTTTTATTTGTAAAAAAGATACAACAGATATGTTAAAGCCCGCGCAGCCGCGTCCTTTGCGCGGCTTGCCAGCAAGCGTGAGGGATAGTAGTGTAGGGGCAGACCTATGTGTCTGCCCCTTACCGCGACCCGCAGCGGATAGCCCGACGGCGCGCCCTTTTTGGCGCGCCGACACGCCCCAAAAAAGTGAAAAGTGAAAAGTGAAAAGTGAAAACGCAGTCAACGCGTAGCGAATACGAACGGCGCAGCCCTCCGCGAAGCGAAGTAAACGCGTAGCGAAAAATATACTTTATTTATAAGTAACTAATTATCAATTACTTATCAAATTCAGAACCCAACAAAAAACAAAAGCGCCCCAAGTTTTCAAAAAATGTGCTTTTCACTTTTCACTTTTCACTTTTCGCTTTTCACTTTTTTTCGCCCTGTTCCCCTACTTTTTTGCCGCGTTTACCGTATCTTTAAGCGATACTAATTTTGAATAATCGGTTAATGTATAAATGAAGGTGATGCGTTTTTTATGGACAGCGGTATTTTTGAGCAATTTTTTGACGATTTCGGCGCAAGACAGCACGGCGCGAAAGGCGAATTTGCGCAGTTATCCCTATGCGGATATTCATGTGCATTCGGCGTTTAAGCCCTTTAATTCGCGCAATACGGGCGATTATAATATGTGGGATAAAATCGACCACGACTGCGAAGGCGAACTATCTTCGATGTTTGTCAATGGCTCGAAGGATGTACCCAAAACCTCGCAATGCCATCTGGAAGGTATGGCGCGGGGCAATGTGCGTTTGGGTTTTCTCTCGCTTACGCCTTTGGAAAAGGGGTCTATAGATGTCAATTTTTTCAACGAAAAGAAAAAAGGTATCGGCACGATGGCTTGCGTGAGCGGCATCATGTTGGATAGGATTATAGACAAAACGGAGACGATAGACTATTATGCGGACTTTGTAGAAAATGTGCTTTTTGTGGAGCGAGATGCCGAAAAGCCGCATTTTATCGATGGCGTACCTTATACCTTTGAGCTAATCCGCACGGCGACGCAGCTCGAAAGGGTGATGCGCGACCCCCAAAAAATGGCAATCATCCTCAACATTGAAGGCGGTCATACGCTGGGGCATTCTTTAGAGCCCAGCGATATTTCGGGCACTATTGCGTATGAAAATTATTATTTGGCGAACGTAGACCGCATCAAAGGCATAAAACCGCTCACGGACGCATCGCTGCGGGTGCTGGAGTATCCCGTTTTATCGCTGAATATCAATCACTTTTTTTGGAATGGGCTTTCGGGGCACGCAAAGACCTTTAGCACGGCGCAAAATCTGATTTTCGGGCAAAACAAAGGTTTGGATTTGGGCATGACCCCGCTGGGCGAAAAGGTTGTAAAAAGGCTGCTCGACCGCACGCAGGGGCGGCGCGTGCTGATAGACATCAAACACATGAGCGTAGAGGCGCGAAAATGGTATTTTGATTACTTGCAAACGCTGCGCAAAAAGGGCGACACGGTAGCCGTCGTTAGCTCGCATTCTACCGTAGCGGGCTTATCTTGGTCGGATAAAGAATTTTTAAAAAAGGACAATGCCGCCAAGCTCAAAAACGCCTATCTCAATACTTGGACTATCAGCCTCTGCGACGAGGACATACAAGAAATACACCGCTCCAAAGGCGTTTTGGGCATCATGCTCGACAAAAATAAGCTGGTCGGCGATTTAGGAAAAAAAGCCTACGATGAAACCATCGCAGGCTCTATACAACGCCGCAAAGTAGCCGTAAAAATCATCTGGGCAAATATTTTTGCCTGCATTCGCGCCGTCAATGAGCGCTCGGCTTGGGATATTATCACGATAGGTTCGGATTTCGACGGTATGATTTCGCCCTTCGAGTTTTATCCGCGCTCCAACGAGATGCCCGATATGGCTGCCGATATGCTCGATTTCTTGAAAAACCCCAGCGACCTATTTACCCTCTACAGCAAAAGCGAGGTGGAACGCATGATGTTTGGCTACAGCCCTGAAGAAATCATGCGCAAGGTTTTCTTTAGTAATGCCTATGAGTTCGCCCTGCGGAATCTGCCGAAGTAATGACGGTTGTGCTTTGTGTGGTTGTGCTTTGTGTGGTTGTGCTTTGTGTGGTTGTGCTTTGTGTTTAGGTACTATGCCGCCTTACGGCGGCAGCGGTAGCAAGTACTATTTATCATTCGCTACGTGTTCACTTTTCGCTACGTGTTTACTTTTCATTTTTCATTTTTGTGGGGCCTGCCCCCACTCCCCGCGCTAACGCGCTTAAAGGTCGTGGGGTCGGGCTATCCGCTACATCACCTTCGCTACGCTCGGTGGTTTCGCTGCTATCCCTCACGCAATAAAACATTAAAGCATTTAATTAACAATGTAATTTCGAGTCGTGAAAACGAACGGCGAAGCCCTCTAAAAAGCGAAATCAACGCGAAGCGAATGACAAATAGTACTTGCTACCACTGCCGCCGTAAGGCGGCATAGTACCTAAACACAAAGCACAACCACACAAAGCACAACTAAAACTCAAAGTCCATGCGCAGGGCTATATTGAGGGGAGCGCCTGCGAGGGCGGGGCGAATGCTATACTCTTGATTGAGTAGATTTTTGCCGACGATGGAGAGTTTGATGGCATATTTTTCTTTTTGGGGCTGTTTTTCGTCTGCGCCTTCTTTTCTGGGTTCTTTGACGGAGTAGCGGTAGCCGATGCGGGCGCTAAGGTCTGTGAATTGTCCCTGATTAAATTCGTTGCGATAGTTGCCGATGCCGAAGAAATCGATAGGGGCGGGCGGATTGCCAGCAACGGGCACGCCGAAGGCGTTGAGGTTCTCGAAGGCTACATCTATAGCCTCCATCGCGCTGGTATGATTGACGGAGATGCCAATGGATAGGGCATTATCGAAATAGAAGGTTTCCAAATCGAATTTTACGGTATGGCGAGCGCGGTACTTTAGTACGTCTTGAGTTGGTTCGGAGGTTAGGCGCTGCTGTAGGGGGCTAAAGTCTTTGAATTGGGGGTCTAAGAGGGTGTAGCCTGCCATGATATTGGCTCTCACTTCGCCTATGTAGCCTTGTCCGATAAGGGAGATTTCTCCCCCGCGCATGAGGGTATTGCCGACGTTGATAGATTGGAAGAAAAGGGGGAAAGCGCTGGTTTGCATCGTATCGCCGCCTTTGAAGGAAAACTCCATCATATCTTGGTATTCGCTCCAGAAGAAGGATAGGTCGGCGTAGCCTTTCCATTTGCGTTTTTTCTCGGCTATAGTAGCGCCTTCTTTGTCTTTGAAGGGAATTTGCAAGCCTTGCATGATGCCGATTTCGGCAGTCCAGCCCGTTTCGGAGCGAAGGGTAGGATTGGCGCGGATTTCCAGACCTGTGCCGCCGCTACCGACGACGGTAGAGATATAGCGTTCTGCGATGGTTGGGTAGCGATAGCCTTGCCCCCAAGAGGCGCGTATATTGGTGTATTCGGCGGCTCTGAAGTTAGCGCCTGCGCGGAATACGGGTTTGGTTTCGGTAGATTTTGGTTCTGGGTTGAGGCTGCGACCAGCGAGCGGGGTTATCAGCACGGAATCGGGGCTATTGATGGTATTGCTTTCGGCGCGCATACCGAGCGCTATGAGCAGTCGATTAGCGCCTAAGGTTTTATCGTCTTTCTTTTCTGGGAAGAAGCCTTTTTCTACCTGTGCGAAGGCTCCGAAGTTGGCTATAGAGTATTTGGCATTGCCGAAGAGTTGGGAGTTGGAAAAGGAGGCTTGGGCTACTGCGCCTGCGACGATGCTCATACCGCGAAAGAAGCGGATTTTTGCGGTGTCGCTGATGGTTTGGGAGTATTGGTATTCGCCGTAGAAGAGGTGCGAACTGTTGCTTTGATTTACGCCGTTTTCGTTTCTGATGCGGTAGTAGCGCGATTGTACGCGATGTTTGCCGTTCCACTTATCGAAGGTCGTCAGATAGGGGTCGATATTGAAGCGCATAATTTTGGACTCCGTAACAGTGCCCGCCAGCGGCACATAAATCGCCGTATCTACGATGTCGGCGAAGTAGGTATTGCCCCAAATAAAAAAGTTGGCAGAAGAGCCGATATTAAAGTTGCCGTTGATGCCGATTTTGGTTTTGCTGGGGGCGCGTTTGTCGCCTTCGCCCTTTTTGCCTGGTAGGCGATATTCGAGATTGGAGGTAATGCGGAATTTGCGCTCCGATTCGCCTGCGCGAAAGGAATCGAAATAAAATAGATTGCTGCCTACAGTCCAGTATAATTTATCCTTGAATTGGCGGCGGTGTGCAAACTGAATGCCTGCTTCTTTGGGGGTGCGATAGCCTGCGCGGGTGCCTGCAAAGTCGGGCTTGTAGTATAGGGTCGTATCGTGTCCTTGTAGGGAGTCGGTGCGCCACCAAGCGGTATTTTCGCGGCGTGGGAGGGCGTAGCCTGTGCCGTAGATGGCTATTTTGGTAACGGGTTCGTCCGTAGCGTAGGCGGTGCGCACATGTATAATGCCGTTCATGGCAGAAGAGCCGTAGAGGGCGGAGCCTGCGCCTTTGAGGACTTCGATTTGTTCGAGATTTTCGATGGGCATATCTCGCCAGTTGGGGAAGCCTGCATCGGGCTGCAAAAAGGGCATATCATCGACGAGGAGCAGCACGCGGCTGCCTGCGCCGTAAGAAAAGCCCGAACCGCCGCGTATATTTGCCTGCCCGTCTACGACGGTAACGCCGACGACCTTGCTCACTGCATCATCGACCTTGAGTATATTGCCGTTTTCGATGATTTCTGTGCCGATGACGGCGGTAGAAATGGTCGTTTCGTTGAGTTTTTTGGCATTGCGTCCTTCCGTAGTAACTTCTACCTCGAAAACGGAGGAGCTGGAGATAGTCATCGTTACGTCCAAAACTAATTCTTCGCCTGCTTTGAGGCTAAAGGCTTTTTTGTAGTCCTTATAGCCTGCTTGCTTGACGACGAGGACATAGTCGCCCGCATCTAAGGGAATTTCGTAGTAGCCTTCAGGCTTATCTGTAAGCCCCATTTCGGTATTAGCGCCCGCGATAAAGCCTTTTTCTTGCCCATCGAGTACGACCATCGGGATACCTATCAAAAATTCGTCGCGGTAAGTTGTGTTTTTGTTGTCGCCTTCTTCAATGACTTCTTTAACCATGCCTTTTACGAGGGCTTTTTGGGCGAGTAGAGGCGATGAAAATGCCGCAAAGAGAAAAAAGAGGATAAATGGGATTTTTTTGTGCATAAGGTGGTTGGGTGTGGGTAAGTTTTATACAATATGCGTTGGGGGCGCTGCCCCGCCACGCTTTTTTTATGTAATTTTCGTACATTTTGGCTGGCGGCAGCACTTGGGCGGGGGCAGCGCCCCCCGTCCAAGTGTACAACAAATAGCGTTGAGGCAGCGCCCTCAACGCTACAATATAACAAAAACCGCCTCGCGCCCTTTGCGCGAGGCGGTGCAAAATTTGCGTGAGGGATAGCAGGGGCGCTGTAGGGACAAGGCATGCCTTGTCCCTACAGTTGCGCCCCGCATAGCCCGACCGCCGCGCCCTTTTTGGCGCGGCGGGCACGCCCTTTTTAAGTGAAAAGTGAAAAGTGAAAATGGTACTTGATGTATAGAAAATGGCACTTTATATACAAACACTTGATTTTCAATAACTTACACCTAAAAAAGTGCGCAAAAAAATGCACTTTTCACTTTTCACTTAAAAGTCGAAATCTATGCGGAAGGCGACATTGAGCGGAGCGCCTGCGAGTGCGGGGCGTATGCTGTATTCTTGATTGAGGAGGTTTTTGCCGACGATGGAGAATTTGATTGCCATTTTTTCATCGGCGAGTTTGGTGCCGTCGGCTTTGCTCTTTTTGATGGAGTAGCGATAGCCGAGTCGCAGGCTGAGGTCGGTGAATTGTCCTTGATTAAATTCTTGGCGGTAGTTGCCGATGCCGAAGAAGTCGATAGCGGCGGGCGGATTGCCAGCGACGGGCACGCCGAAGGCGTTAAGGTTCTCGAAGGCTACGTCGATGGCTTCCATCGCG
Organism: uncultured Saprospiraceae bacterium; assembly: GCA_964467315.1. Taxonomy (GTDB): domain Bacteria; phylum Bacteroidota; class Bacteroidia; order Chitinophagales; family Saprospiraceae; genus JAAFIM01. Next base: position 35,551 of record CAYXSA010000027.1, read on the forward strand.
CTGCTGTGATTGACGGATACGCCAAAAGAGAGCGCATCATTGAGGAAGAAGGTCTCTAAGTCGAATTTTATGGTATGGCGCGAGCGGTACTTGAGTATATTTTCGTCGGGGCGCGAGCTAAGGCGCTGCTGTAGGCTGCTAAAATCTTTGAATTTGGGGTCTAAGAAGGTGTAGCCCGCCATGATGTTTGCCTTCACGCCGCCGATATAACCTTGTCCGATAAGGGAGATTTCAGCGCCGCGCATGAGCGTATTGCCGACATTGATGGATTGGAAATAGAGGGGGAAGGGGCTGGTTTGGGTGGTGTCGCCGCCTTTGAAAGAAAATTCCATCATATCTTGGTACTCGCTCCAGAAGAGGGAGAAGTCCACGAAGCCCTGCCATTTGCGTTGTTTTTCGTCTGCGCTTGCGTCGGGATTGTCTTTGAAGGGGATTTGCAGCCCTTGCATGATGCCGATTTCGGCAGACCAGCCCGTTTCGGAGCGGAGGGTAGGATTGGAGCGGATTTCTAAGCCTGTGCCGCCGGGAGGACCGACAACGGTAGAAATATAGCGTTCGGCGATGGTCGGATAGCGATAGCCCTGCCCCCAAGAGGCGCGTATATTGGTGTATTTGGCGGCTTTGAAGTTAGCGCCTGCGCGGAAAACGGGTTTGGTTTCGGTAGATTGGGGTTCGGGATTGACGATTTTACCCAGCAGCGGGGTAACGAGTATAGAGTCGGGGCTATTGATGGTATTGCTTTCGGCGCGCATACCGAGCGCTATCAATAGGCGATTGTCGCCTTTAGTGCCATCTTCCAGCGTTTCGGGCAAAAAGCCCTTTTCAAGCTGCGCGTAAGCGGCGTAATTGGCTATAGAGTACTTGGCATTGCCGTAGAGTTCGGCATTAACGAAAGAGCCTTGAGCTACAGCACCCGCTACGACGTTGAGGTTGCGGAAAAACTTGATTTTAGCCGTATCGCTGATGGTGCGGGCGTATTGGTATTCGCCGTAGAAGAGATTAGAGCCGTTGCTTTGGTTCGCGCCGTTTTGGTTGTCGATGCGATAGTAGCGGGACTGTAGGCGATGTTTGCCGCCCCATTTATCGAAGGTCGTCAGATAAGGGTCAAAATTGAAGCGGGTAATTTTCGACTCCGTTACGGTGCCCGCCAGCGGTATATAAATCGCCGTGTCTATGATGTCGGCAAAATAAGTATTGCCCCAGATGAAGAAGCTGGAAGACCTGCCCGTATTGAAATTGCCGTTGATACCGATTTTCGTTTTGCTTGGGGCGCGTTTGCCGTCGGCTAATTTTTTGCCGGGTAGGCGGTATTCGAGATTGGAATTGATGCGGAATTTGCGCTCGTATTCGCCCGCGCGGTAGGAGTCAAAATAGAAAACGTTGCCGCCTACAGTCCAGTAGATTTTTTCCTTGAATTGGCGGCGATGTGCAAACTGTATGCCCGCTTCCATCGGCGTGCGGTAGCCCGCTCTGCCTGCCAGCATTTCGGGTTTATACATCAGGCTCGTATCGTGTCCTTGCAAAGAATCGTATTTCCACCAAGCCGTTTCGGCGCGTTTGGGTGTGCCGTAGCCTGTGCCGTAGATAGAAATTTTGCTTTCGGGCTCATTCGTCGCATACGCCGTGCGCACATGTATGATACCATTCAGCGCCGAAGAGCCATAAAGCGCAGAACCCGCGCCCTTCAAAACCTCGATTTGCGCTAAGTTCTCAATCGGCATATCCCGCCAGTTGGGGAAACCCGCATCGGGCTGCAAAAAGGGCATATCATCGACCAAGAGTAGGACACGGCTACCCGCACCGTAAGAATAACCCGAACCGCCGCGAATGTTCGCCTGACCGTCCACGACCGTTACCCCTGGCACCTTATTGACCAGCTCATCTACCTTCTGCGCATTCGTATTTTCCGCCAATTCGGGGCTAACCGTAACGACGGAGGTGGTCGCCTGACTTACTTTCTTCTCAAAACGCCCGTCGATAAGCACGATTTCGTCCATCGTCGAGCCTTTCAGCATCGTAACCTTGATTTCGGCATCTTCGCCCGCCACCAGCACAATCTCGCTCTTAAACATACTATATTGTACGTGCGAAATCTGCATCTGATAGGTACCAGGGTCGACCTGTATCTTAAAAAATCCCTCCTTGTCCTCATCCACCGAATAGTCCGTTACCGCGCCCGCTATCATCACGCCTTCCGCGTCGTATAGCACCACGTTTGCCGCATACACAAACTCGTTCCCCTCGTCAATGACCACCCCTTTTAGGGTTACCTTCTGCGCCCACAATGCCGACGCAGTCAGCATAAATAGCAAAAATGTAGATAAATTTTTTCCGAAGCTCATAACGTTTGAATTGTAAATTGACTTTTCTTTTTTTTGGGCGTGCCCCCGCGCCGTAGGCGCGGGGTCGGGCTATTCGCTCCATCAGCTTCGCCCCGCTTTGCGTGGCTCGCTGGTTCCGCTGCTATCCCTCACGCATTCGGCGCTTCGCTCAAATTCAATTTGTTTGGATTAAAAATGCTCGCGTAGCGAGCCAATAAATTGCGCCGTAGGCGCACCGTTGACGCGTCGGAACTGTTTGAGGGAGGTCAAAAATTTCATTTTTGACCGAGCGAGTTTTTCGACGCAAAAAGCGTTTTTTTGCTACTTTTTTGCCGCTTTGGGCAAAAAAGTAGATAAAAGAAACGATAAGCTGGGTGCACCCAAAATGCCTTTATTGAAGAAAAGATAATCTAAACAAACTAAACGAAGCTTCGCGCCTCAAAAATGCGGCGAAAAATAAGTGATTATTCGAGCAAAATACGCAGAAAGCCGCTTTTTTCAAAAAAAAGCAGCAAAAAGTAGCAAGTTTCACGCGCCTATCCTATCTTTGCGCAATGTGCAGCCGTTTTAGAAACGTCCTTCACTCATATTTTTCAATTATTTTTGTTTATTGTCGCAAAGCATGAAAAAATTAGCTTACACACTTCTCGCTACTGCTCTCTTCTCTGGTAGCCTCCTCGCTCAATCCGTAGCCACTTGTGGCGGTACTGCGCCCGTTGTTCAAGACACCATGATAGCTACCCCCATCGGCGGCGTTATCTGGACTCCCGCGCCCACACTCACCACTCAAGCAGTTGGCTTGCCTTATACAGAATACCTCATTACCAAATACGGCACTGCTGCCCTTGACTCTGCTGGCAACGCCGACACTACTGGCGGCGGTGGCAATGTTATCATCGGTGCGGACTTCGACGGTATCTTCGACCCCTCTACCATGACACGCTACGGCGTGAGCCTCGCAGCTGGCGATACTTTCGAAATCACTGCCGTAGGCTATGACCTCATTCAAGTTCGTACCTTGGTAAACAAAATCCTCACAGGCACCACTTCCACAGGCGCTACTTGCTGCCAAGTTATCGACCTGCTCCCAGGCGCTGCTGGCTTCTGCGCTGCTTTGGCAACAGCAGGCATCACCAGCGTAAACGACATCCACACTGTAGCAGACGTTATCGACGTATTCGATGCCTTCTCTACCCGCCAACTCTCTGTTGAAGGTTTGGTAGCCAGCATGCAAAGCGTCAATACGCAAGCCAATACGCCCCTGTTCCCCACAGAATGCGGTCGCAACGACGTGCCAATTTGCTTCGGTATCAACCCCACAAGCCGCACAAAATACGTGGCTTCTTCTACTATCGCCGTGCAACGCCTTAGCGATGTAGCCAATTTCGCTATCTTCCCCAATCCCGCTACTCAAGGTCAAGTCAACGTCATCGTTGAAACCCAAAAAGCAAGCGAACTCACTATCCGCATCAGCAACACACTCGGACAAACTGTTAGCGAAATGCCACTCGGCGTTGTAGACGGCAGCCGCACAGCGACTATCTCTACTGCAAATTTCGCAGCAGGCATGTATATCGTCGAAATCACCGACGGCATCAACCGCCAAAGCCAAAAATTGATTGTCCGCTAAGGTTTAGCCCTCAAAAGCTCCTAAGCCAGACATAAATACGCAAATCCAACAGGCTGTAATACCGATAAACAACGCTTTTATCTGTGTTACAGCCTGTTTTATTGTATAGATACGTTATGCACTTTTCTAAATTAAAACTTATTCCAATTATGTTCCAGCCTCTACGCCAATGGCTCTTAGGCGCAGCCTGCATCGCAGTCTATGCCCTTAGTGCCACGCCGCAGCTATCTGCGCAATGCTCCTCTTGCACGGCTACGCTCCCTTCAGGTATCCCCGCCGATACCATTTACCTCGACTCCTTCCCCAATGCCCAAAGAGGTGTAGCCTACGAAGAAGTCGCCAACTTCCGCTTTCCCTACACCACTACCCCACTGCGAGCCTTCGACCCTACCGTACCAGCAGGCATCAATTTGGAGAGTTTCACCATCACCGCCGTCAACGGTTTACCCTTAGGTCTTACTTGGACAGGCGACCAGCCCGCGCCCATGCTCTACGACGAAACCGCCCCCGATACCCGCGATGGCTGTATCCGCGTCTGCGGCACACCGCAGCAGTCAGGCACCTTCATCGTCAATGTGAGCATTCTCGTAGCCACAGGCATCGTTGCCCCCGTTGCGCAAAATATCCCCGTTACCTTCATCGTCGACCCCGATACCAGCGCCACCTTCTCTATGGATACCACCAACGGTTGCGCACCGCTCACGGTAACCTTCACCAATCAGGTACAAACCTTAGGCAACGAAACTTGGGCGTATCTCTGGAACTTCGGCGACGGCACTACCTCTACCGACGAAAACCCCGCCCCCGTTACTTACTCCGATTCAGGACAGTACAATGTCAGCATGCGCGCTATTTCTACGCTCGCTACCCCCCGCACCTTCCTCAACAGCGTAACCGTTACGGCAGTAAGCTGCACAGACCCCTTCGGCGTTGTAGACCTCTTCCTTACGGTGGGCTCCTCTGCTTCGGGCACGGATACAGTTACGGCTTTTGTACTGAACACAGCCCCGCCGCTTATCACCAATTTCGGCACAGACATTCAGCTTGTAGGCAATACTTCTTATAGCGTCTGGGTACAAGACGATGACGCAGTATTCAATGGCTTGCCTGGTCCTGCCGACTGCGGTACGGTCTTCTTCAATAGCGATACGCTTTCTGCTGGCGGCGCGCTCTCTTCTATCTTCACCCTCACCAACGGCGGCTTGACCATGAATGTGCGCCTCACCCGCGATACGCTCCTCGAATACGATACGCTCTACACAGAAGATATCGTCATCGCCAACGATTGCAGCATCGGCGTAACGCAGTACGATTTTTCGGAAAAAGTATCGCTGAAAGCTTTCCCCAATCCCACCAATGGCGAAGTTACCATTCAGTTTGAATTGGGCGAAGCATACACCAGCAGCGACGACATCGAGGTCAACATCATAGACGCACTCGGCAGAAACCTCCAACAGCACCAATGGGCAGGCGGACAAAGTTTCTACCAAGAGCGTATACAGATGGGCAACTACGCGGAAGGTATCTATATGGTACAAATCCGCATCGGCAACCAGCTTATGAACAAACGCATCATCGTGCGCAAATAAGCGATTTTGTTGGCTACGGGAAATTTGTCCGTAGCTTCCAGACCGAAACCGCAGGGCTATTGCTCTGCTGCACAACAGCCGTTCCGCCCGCTTGGGCTGGGGTGGCTGTTGTATTTTTTTGCGACATAAGCAGCGCGGCGAGCTGTGCCGCCAATTCGGCTTCTTCCTGCTTGTGCCCCTCCAATTTTGTGGGGTCAAAATGCAGTTTCACAAAATTTGTATCAAAATCGCCGCTCACAAATGCCGCATGCCGCAAGACATAAGCCCCAAAGGCAAGGGTAGTTTCTACGCCTTGTATTTGGTAGTCGGAGATAGCGCGCAGCATTCGCTCTATGGCTTCCTGCCGATTTTCGCCATAAGTGATGAGTTTGGCTATCATCGGGTCGTAAAAAATAGGCACCTGCATACCTTCCTCAAAACCATCATCAACGCGGATACCATGCCCTTTTGGCGGGGTGTAGGTCGTCAGCTTTCCGATGCTGGGCAAAAAGCCATTGCGGGCATCTTCGGCGTATACGCGCAGCTCCATCGCGTGCCCGCGTATGCTCAAATCCTTTTGCGCAAAGCCCAAAGGCTTGCCTTCGGCGACTAAAATCTGCTGCCGCACCAAGTCTATGCCCGTGATAAGCTCCGTAACAGGGTGCTCCACTTGCAGGCGGGTATTCATCTCTAAGAAGTAAAAACGGCGCTCGGCATCGACCAAAAATTCTACCGTTCCCGCGCCGACATAGCCGCAGGCGCGGGCGAGCATACAGGCGCATTCGCCCATCTCGGCGCGCATTTCTTCCGTGAGAATCGTGCTGGGTGCTTCCTCTACTACCTTTTGATGGCGGCGTTGTATGGAGCATTCGCGCTCAAACAAATGCACCACATTTCCTTTCGTATCGGCTAAAACTTGTATTTCGATATGTCGGGGCGATACCACAAATTTTTCGATAAATACGGCGCTATCGCCAAAGGCGGAAAGGGCTTCGGACTGAGCGCGTTGCATCTGCTCCTCAAAATCTTCTACCCGCTCGACCATGCGCATACCCTTGCCGCCGCCGCCTGCGCTGGCTTTGATGAGCACAGGAAAGCCGATATTTTGGGCAATATCTTTGGCAGCCTGCACATCTGTAATAGCTTCCGCCGTGCCTGGTACGAGGGGAATTTTATGGGCTAAGGCACAGGCTTTGGCGGCGAGTTTGCTGCCCATCAGCTCGATAGCGGCGGGCGGTGGACCGATAAAACGCAGACCCGCCGCCGTTACCGCTTGCGAAAAGGCAGCATTCTCGCTCAAAAAACCATAGCCAGGGTGTATAGCGTCCGCGCCTGTTTTTTCGGCGGCGGCTATAATTTTTTCCATGCGCAGATAAGACTGATTGGAGGGCGGCTCGCCGATGCAGACGGCTTCGTCGGCATAGCGCACGAAGGGCGCGCTACGGTCGGCAGTAGAATAAACGGCGACGGTTTTTATGCCCATTTCGCGGCAGGTGCGCATAATGCGCAAGGCTATCTCGCCGCGATTGGCAACGAGGACTTTTTGTATGTTCATGTTACGAATGACGAATGACGAATGACGAATGACGAATGACGAATGACGAATGACGAATGATTTGCTTGTTGCCGCGCAAAGATAATCAAATTTGTTTTGCATTCAATTCGTCATCCGTCATTCGCTACGCGTTCACTTCGTGTTCATCATTCGCTTGGGCGTGCCCCGCGCCCAAAAAAGGGGCGCGGGTCGGGCTATGCGCTGCGGGGCGCAAACGGCGGAAGGAGGGCGAAGGCATGTGTTCGCCCCTACGCTGCTATCCCTCACGCGGGGGCGAATAATTATTCGCCCCTACAAGCCCGCGCCCAAAGGAGGCGCGGGCGGAATGCCAAAGAAAAAAACAATAAACTTAGCCGCCGCGTCCTTTGCGCGGCGGCTGCAAAATTTTGCGTGAGGGATAGTAGGGGCGAATCAACATTCGCCCCTTTGGGGCGATGGTGAAACGCCCCGAATAGCCCGACCGCGCCGCCTTTTTAGCGGCGCGGGCACGCCCAAAAAAAGCAAAAATGCACAAAATTCGTCATTCGTCGTTCGTCATTCGTCATTCGTCATTATCTTTGCAGTTATGGCAAAAATAGATACTTTAGATTTAGGAGAATTTCCGCTGCTGCTCGCACCGATGGAAGACGTAAGCGACCCGCCGTTCCGCTTGCTCTGCAAACGAGCAGGGGCGGATATGATGTACACGGAATTTATATCCGTCGACGGGCTGATACGCGATGCCGATAAAAGCGTGCAAAAATTGGATTTTTTTGAGGAAGAGCGCCCTATTGGTATCCAAATGTTTGGCTCCGATATGAGCAGCATGATGCGCGCAACGGAGATTATCACGGAGGCAAATCCCGAAGTGGTCGATATAAATTACGGCTGCCCCGTGAAAGCGGTGGTTTGCCGTATGGCGGGTTCGGGCATCTTGCGCGATGTGCCGAAGATGATAGCCCTGACGGAAGCGGTGGTAAAATCGACCCATAAACCTGTAACCGTGAAAACGCGTTTAGGTTGGGACGAGGGTAGCATCAACATCGAAGAAGTCGCCGAAAGGCTGCAAGACATCGGTATCAAGGCGCTGAGCATACACGCGCGCACCCGCTCGCAGATGTATAAAGGCGAGGCGGATTGGTCTTGGATAGCCAAAGTGAAGAACAATCCGCGCATAAAAATACCGATTTTCGGCAATGGCGATGTAGATTCGCCCGAAAAGGCGAAATTGTACCGCGAGCGCTACGGCGTGGACGGGATTATGATTGGTCGCGCTGCTATCGGTTATCCTTGGATATTCCGCGAGATAAAACACTACTTTGCTACGGGCGAAAAGCTGCCGCCGCCGACAGTGGCGGAGCGGGTCGCTGCTGCCCGCGAGCACCTGATTCGCTCGGTAGAATGGAAGGGCGAGCGCTTGGGTATCGTAGAGATGCGCCGACATTATACCAACTATTTCAAAAATTACGAAGGTATCAAAGCCTTCCGCGCCCAACTCGTTACCCTCGAAAGCTCGGACGAACTCCACGCCGTACTTAGCCAACTCCAAGACCATTACGAAAATTTAGCCTCCTCCGCCTCTGCCGATGTCCTTGCATAAAAACGAACTCTACGCCCTGCAAAAAGGTGCGCTATTGCTCTCCGAGCCCTTTGCAGAAGACAAGGTTTTCGGGCGCGCCGCCGTGCTGATAGTCGACCACAGCGACTCGGACGGTTCCGTCGGCTTTCTGCTCAATAAGCCCATACAAATGTCCGTTTCTGCCGTCGTCAAAGGCATGAAAAACTTCGAGGGCGATATGTACTTGGGCGGCCCCGTACAAACGGATACCCTGCACTATGTCCACACCAAAGGCGACCTTATCAAAGATAGCCTACAAGTAAAAGACAATGTATATTGGAGCGGCGATTTTGACCAGATAAAATTTTGCGTCAACAATGAGCTGATAATGCCGAATGAAATCCGTTTTTTCGTGGGCTACGCAGGCTGGGAGGTGGGGCAACTGCGGGAAGAAATCGAGGCGGGGCATTGGTGGGTGGTAGAAAGCGACCCGAATTACATTTTTCAGATACCGTCGGAGGCTGTTTGGTCGCGGGCACTCGCTGAGCAGGGCGCACCGTATGATGTCATAGCGCAGATGCCGTTTCCGAACTTGAATTAGCGCGGGTAGTAGGTAGTAGGTAGTAGGTAGTAGGTAGTAGGTAGTAGGCAGTAAGATTGATATATATTTTATGGAAGAAGAAACCAATAAAGATAAGCCCAGCGAAGGGTCGCCAACGCCCGTAGATAGCACGCCTCCTGTCATCACGGAGCGGTTTATAGATGTAGCCAAGGTGTTTAGAGAGAAAGCGCCGAGAGCTGCGCGCTGGATGCCATTTTTTATATGGTATCTACGCCGCATTGTGCATGAGAAAGATATTAACGCTTTTTTGTACGCCCACCGCGACGACGATGCGCCAAGCTTTGCGGCTGCCGTCATTGAGTTTTTTGGGGTAAGCGTAGAGGTGCGAGGCTTGGAAAATGTGCCCCTCAAAGAGCGCATTCTCCTTGCTGCCAATCACCCGCTCGGCGGGCTGGACGGCATTATCCTCTTAGACCTCATCGGCAAACATCGCGTAGGCGGCGAGCTAAAAATCGTCATCAACGATATTTTGATGAACCTCCCGCCCTTGCGCCCCTTCTTTATACCCGTCAACAAACACGGCAGTAATAAAGAAAACGTGGCGCTTTTCAACCAAACCTTCGAGCAAGAAAATTGCATTTTATACTTTCCCGCAGGGCTGGTTTCGCGCAAACACGCGGGCGGCATCATCAAAGACTTGGAATGGCATTCGACCTTTATCAAAAAAGCCGTACAAAGCGAGCGCGATATAATACCGATACATGTCGGCGGGCGCAATAGCAATTTTTTCTACAATCTCTCCCGCCTGCGCAAATGGCTCGGCATCAAAGGCAATATAGAAATGCTCTATCTGGTCGATGAAATGTACGGACAAAGAGGCAAAAAAATAAATATCACCATCGGAAAGCCCATTCCCTACGCTACTTTCGACCGCTCGCGCAGCGCTAAAGAGTGGGCGCAACTGATGCAAGACCATGTCTATAGGCTGGAAACAGACCCCGATGCGGTGTTTGGTGTTTAGGTGGCGCTTTGTGTCCGTAGGTTGTGCTTTGTGTCCATAGGTACTATGCCGCCTTGCGGCGGCAGTGGTAGCAAGTACTGTTTGTCATTCGCTACGCGTTAAGCTTCGTTTTCGTCATTCGCTACGCGTTAACTTCGTGTTCGTCATTATGGCGTGCCCCTGCTCCCGCGCTTAAAGGTCGCAGGGTCGGGCTATTCGCTTCGCGTTCACTTCGTGGTCAGGGCAGCCACAAGAGCTGCCCCTACTATGCGCTTCGCGTTCACCTTCGGTGTTCCTTACGCAAAAAAAAATTAAAGCATCCACAATATAATTAGGAGTTAGGAACAGGAATTAAAGGCGTAGCATATTTTTAGCCAGCAGCTAAGTACTTGCTACCACTGCCGCCGCAAGGCGGCATAGCACCTATACACCATGTACAACTTACACACAAAGCACAATCAAACAATGATACCCAAAATAAAGCGCTTTTATCTGATACGGCACGCCAAATCGTCTTGGGAAAATGCCGAATTGCTGGAAGATTGGCAGCGTCCGCTGAATAAGCGCGGCAGACGAGAGGCAGCAGAAATGTCGGCAAAATTTTTACAGCATCTGCTACAGTCGACGCTGCCGCTGCCTGAACGCTTCGTACTCAGCCCCACGTCCCGCACCCTGCTCACGGCGCAACGCTTTGCCGACGCTTTGCAAATGCGGGGCGAGCGTATGTTTTACGATGCGGATTTGTATGCGGGGCACTTGGGCGGGGACTGCGTTTTGCAGGCTTTGCATAAATTGCCCGATGACTGCGATACGGCTTGTTTGTTTGGGCATAATCCCGCCTTTGGGGCTTTTGTCGAGGCTTTTTTACCTGAAAAATTGCTGGATTTATTGCAGGGCGAGGCGATGCCGACCTGCGCGATAGCGGGTTTTTCGGTAGAGGCAAGCAGTTGGGAAGAAATAGAAGCAGAAAATATATCTTTATTTTGGTACGATTTGGCTACTGCATGATTTCGTAGGTACTGCGTCGCTCGCTATTGCTCGCGTCGCTGGTATCATGCCGCCTCTCGGCGGCAGGGGTACTTTAGTATATAGCTATCACCTTATTTATACAAAAAATGGAACTGGTACAATACGAGCTTGTAGGTCGCTGCGCAAATATCTACCTCAATAGAGCCGAAAAACGCAACGCCTTCGATGCGCAATTAGTCGATGAGCTAAAAGGCGCTTTTGCGCAGGCAGCCACCGACGAGCAGGCAAAAGTAATACGATTGATGGGGCGTGGGAAAGCCTTTAGCGCGGGGGCGGACTTGGGCTATGTGCAGTCGATGCAGGGTTTTAGCTTTGAGGAGAATTTGGCGGACTCTTCGTCTTTGGCGGAGTTGTATGAGCTGATATACACGCACCCGAAAATAGTGGTTGCTCAGATAGAAGGGCACGCTATCGCAGGGGGCTGCGGTCTGGCTACGGTCTGCGATTTTTCTTTTTCCGTGCCTTCGGCGATGTTTGGCTATACGGAAACGCGGATTGGCTTCATTCCTGCTATAGTGATGATTTTCTTGCTGCGCAAAATCGGCGAAGGACGCGCAAAGGAACTCCTATTCACGGGCAAACTCATCGGGGCAGAAGAGGCGCAGCGCTTCGGGCTTATCAATGCCGTCGTACCCAGCGAAAGTATCGCCGCACACGTTGACCAATTCATCGATGAGCTATGCAGGCAGACTTCAGGCGAGTCGCTGCGCCGCACCAAACAAATGATAGCCCAAGTGCAAGAACTCCCCTTACGCGAAGCCCTCCAATACGCAGCCCGCAGCAATGCCGAAGCCCGTATGACGGCAGACTGCCAACAAGGCATAGCGCAGTTCCTCGCCAAAAAAGCCATAGAGTGGTAGTTATGAATGTCCGACTTTGTGTATAGGTACTGTGCCGCCTTACGGCGGCAGTGGCAGCAAGTACTAAATAGCTGCGCAAAAAAAAATAATAATCAGGCAGCGCCCGCCCTTTGCGGGTGCTGCGCCGCTTTTGCGTGAGGGATAGCAGTGGAAGCGCGAAGCGCTGGAACGCATAGCCCGACGCTGCGACCTTTTAAGGAGCAGCGGCACGCCCAAAAAAGTGAAAAGTGAAAAGTGAAAAGTGAAAAGTGATTTTTTTGAATATGTGCTTGACTATCAATAACTTAGGCAAAAAATTCGTCATTCGTCATTCGTCATTCGTCATTCGACATTCGTCATTCGTCATTCGTCATTCGTCATGCAACTTTCTTCTCGACTTTTGGA
>CAYXSA010000028.1:0-45228 GCA_964467315.1 uncultured Saprospiraceae bacterium
CGCCAAATTTTATTTCCTATTTTTTTGGCTTTTAATCACAGATTGTGAATATGGCGCGCGGGCGCAAAAAGTTGCGCCGCGCATAGTAGCCAAAAGTAGAAATTTTCGTTGTACCTTTGCAAAGAGCGCAGACCGCCCCCAAAAAAACCTACCGAAGAGAAGCCAAAATATGCCCCAGATAAAATTGCGCCTGCCGCTGCTGGTATCGCATCTGCACGAAGACGGCAAAGTACTGCACGCCGTGCGCCCCCTGTTTTTTTCCGAGCCCCGCGTAGCCAAACGCCGCTATGAAGAGGCGATGGAAGCACTGCGCACGCAGGTACGCGAGCATTTTAAGTCCTTTCGGCTCACCCAAGCGAACAAAAACCAACTGCTTTGGTACTGCTTCGCGCCCGATGTAAAGTACAAATTGCTGCATCTCGAATTTCAGATGGGCAAACAATACGTGCGCGGCAATTTCGGCGTGGCGTACTTTGAGCTGCAACGCAAAACCTTCGTTTGTTTGCCGCATTTCGGTTCCTTTATCTTTTTGAGCGAGTCGCGCAATGCCAATGTCATCTATCAGGAAACCCGCGAAGTCATCGAAAAGCTGCTGCGCAAGTACCGAAAAGAGGAAAACGACGGCGATACCATCGACCTCACGCCCTACCTTTCGCCCCAAAAAGAGTACGTCGTAACGGAGGACATCAACGCCCGCATAGAGGACGATAAATTCAGCTTCGAGGGCGAGAGCTTAGACGATATGTTTGCGGCGCTCATGGGCGGCTCGGCGGCTTTCGACGGGGCGCGCGAGCTCGAAAAGGTCGGGAAAAACCTCTGCGAGCTGCCCAAAGACAGACTACACAGAGCTTTCTACCGAGAAGAATGGATAGAAAAACTCTATTATACGATTTTTCAAAAAGAGAACACCCCGCTCGCCATAGTCGGCGAAGCAGGCGTGGGAAAACATACGCTTTTGCACGAGCTGGTGCGGCGGTACAAGGAAGAAATGCTGCCGAAATTCGGCGGACAGACGGAGTTTTTGACCGATATGTGGATTATCGACCCAACCCGCATCATCGCAGGTATGAGCATCGTCGGTATGTGGCAGCGGAGGTTTGAAACCATCTTGCAGCATCTGCGCACGCGCCTGCAAGAGGTATACCAAACCTATAAAAAAGCGACTACAGAGCGCAGCGATAAAATCATTATCGACAATCCCGTAGCCCTTTTGCGCATCGGCAAATCCGCGCAAAACAGCATGACCCTAAGCGACGTGCTAAAGCCCTACATGGAAAAGCGACTTTTGCAGGTGATTGTGCTCGCTACGCCCGAAGAATGGAAAATTTTGCAGGAGCGCGACAGGCGTTTTGCGGATTTATTTCAGGTAGTACGCTTGGCACAGCCCGACCACGAGACGGCAGTGCGCATGATGATAGAATTGCGGAAAAAATTGGAATTGCAGCATTCTTGCCGCATCACCATACCCGCTTTGCGCACTTTATTTAATCTGCGTCGCAACTATTTTCGGCATATCGCCCTGCCAGGTGCGGTGGCTCGGCACTTACACCAATTATCCGTAAAATACAGCCACAAACGCATAGACGTAGAAGAGGTGCAAGCCGAATTTGCAACCTATAGCGGTCTGCGGCAAGAGATTTTTGACCCTACGACAACCGTAGAGCCACAAGAAATCGAGGATTTTATCACCGCTTCCCTTATCGGGCAACCCGACGCAGCGCAGCAGCTTGCCAATGCCCTGCATTTGATAAAAGCCAAACTCTGCAATCCCAATCGCCCGCTTGCCTCTTTCCTGTTTATCGGTCCGACGGGCGTAGGCAAGACGGAAGCCGCTAAAGTAGTCTGCCAGTATCTGCTCGACAATCCCAACAAGCTCATGCGCTTCGATATGAACGAGTATATCGATGCGGGTGCTATCAGCCGACTGATAGGCGACTATTACAATCCCGAAGGGCAGCTAACGGGGCGGGTACGCTATCAGCCCTTTGGGGTGCTTTTATTCGATGAGATAGAGAAAGCACACCCAAAGGTGCATGATTTGCTTTTGCAGGTGCTCGACGATGCCCGACTGACGGATTCGCTGGGGCGGACGGTAGATTTTTCGAATACGATAATCATTATGACCTCCAATATCGGCGCGCAGCAGGTTTCGAGCCAATTGGGCTTTGAGCAGCAGACCCGCAACGATGAGGCAATCTATAGAAAGGCAGTAGAAAATGCCTTCCGACCCGAATTTATCAACCGTATCGACAAAATTGTTGTATTCGGCAATCTGACCCTACAGCATATCTTCGATATCGCAAGGCTACAGATACGGCAGCTACTACAGCGCGACGGCTTTGTGCGCCGCACGACCATTCTCAACATACAGCCCGAAGCCCTGCAATGGGTGGCGCAGCGCGGTTTTGATGCCCGTATGGGCGGCAGAGCCCTCAAACGCCAACTGGAGCGCGATCTAACGACCTTCACCGCCGAGCAACTCATAAATACGAGTGCCGAACAACCCATTATACTCGATATACAAATACGCGACGGACAGCTAATGCCCCGCGTAGAGCCTTTGGATTTCGTGCCCCCGCTGCCCAACGGTTGGCTGCCACAGATACCCAGCGAGGGCGAGCTAAAACGCGCCTTCGGCAAGCTGCTGAGCGAAATTGAGAGCTTAGACAAGTATATCAATGCCCAAAGCAATGGCAAAGGCGCAGTAAGCTCCCAAGATTGGCACTATTACGATTTTACCAATCAAATTGCCGAAAAAAAGGAAAAACTGCGTCGCCTCGTCATGGGATTTCGCAATAGTTACCTCGAAAATATACCCAGCAGCGCCTTCCGACTCAAAAACGCAGGCACCAGTTCTATTATCTATACCAACAAAAATCGACGTGGCTATGGCTTAGAACGCACGCTCAAAGCCGACCGCTTATTCCAAGAAAGCGCCCTGCAAGAAATACAATACGTCTACCAGCACGCTCCCGAACAGTTCGACAAGGGGCAAACGCTCTTTTTACAGGACTGCCTCGACCTTGCTTATCTGCGGCTCGTAGCCCCCGCTGCCGTACAGAAAAAAACCCAAAAAGCGCGGCTCTGCGCCCGTAGTACCGTCAGCCAAACGGGTGAGCAAGAAATAGATTTTCTGCTCGATACTTACCGCGATTTGCTTACGCATGTGGGCATAGGCTGCAAATACAACAAAAAAGAACAGTATATAGATATCGAAGGCTTTGCGCTAAAAGAGCTGCTACAGGGCGAAGAAGGCTATCACTTTTTTTATAAAGCACGCCAAAACCCACTGCCTCTGCGGCTCTGGCTCCAATTCAATAACGATAGCAAGGAAGAAGAAGAAAATACCCAGCGCAAAGTCATACGCATGTACGATATCTGGCTCGGCAAAACCCACAAATCTTCCACCATCACCGACCTGCGCACAGGCTTCACCAATCAAGCCGACATACGCCCCGAAGAGTTCAAACTCTTCCTCCTCGCTGCCCTGCCTAATCTCGGACAATTCTTTAGTACCCAAGTACGCACAGCAGAATAAGGACGAGGCAAGTATTGATTTTACATAAAATTAGCCCCAAAGGGGCGTTTTCTTCTTAACCGTAGGTAAGCGCGTAGCGCGCAGCCTGCGGATACAGCAGCATAACGCACAAGTCCTAACTCGCCTATCATGGAAAAAAATAAAATCAACCTGCCCGCCAACTTCGCTCAAGAATATCTCACCCCGCAGGAACTCTTGCTGGAGCGACATACGAAGCCGCAAAAGCTCTTTCTGGGCATACCCAAAGAGCAATCCTTCCAAGAAAACCGCATCGCGCTCACGCCCGCATCGGTGCGCTTGCTCGTGCGTATGGGGCATCGCATCGTAGTAGAAGCAGGAGCGGGCGAAAAGTCCCGCTTTTCGGATTATGAATACTCGGAGGCGGGCGCAGAAATCGTGCACAGCACTCAAGAGGTTTTCAAAGCTGCCGTCATACTCAAAGTCGCTCCGCCTACCCTCGCCGAAATCGACTGCTCGCACCCCAGCCAAATCATCATCTCGCCCATACATCTGCCCACGCTTTCCGACGAATACGTGTACAGACTCAAAGCCAAACGCGTTACGGCGATAGCGATGGAATACATGAAAGACAAATCGGGCGCTTTCCCCTTCGTGCGCATGATTTCCGAAATGGCAGGCATTAGCGCTATGCAGACAGCGGCGGAGCTGCTGTCGCAGTCCAGCGGCGGGCGGGGGGTTTTGTTGGGCGGTATCGCAGGTGTACCGCCGAGTAAGGTCGTTATTTTGGGCGCGGGCGTAGTCGCCGAAGTCGCTACCCGCGTCGCTTTGGGCTTTGGCGCGGAAGTCCGCATTTTCGATAATAGCATACGCAAACTCATGCGCATTCAGCATAATATCGGACAAAAACTCTATACCGCTACTTTTAATGCGCCCGAATTTGAACGCGAACTCATGGAAGCCGACGTAGTGATAGGCGCGATACATTCCGAAACGGGGCGCACGCCCTGCATCGTGCAAGAATCCGTCGTAGAGCAGATGAAAAAAGGCGCGGTAATTATCGATGTAAGCATCGACCAAGGCGGCTGTTTTGCCACCTCGCAGATTACCACGCACGAGCAGCCTACCTTCCGCAAATACGGCGTTATCCATTATTGCGTGCCCAATATCGTCTCGCGCATACCGCGCACCGCCTCCGCCGCAGTGAGCAATATCCTCGTCCCCTTCCTCTCCGATGCAGGCAGCACCGACGGCATCGAGCAACTGCTAAAAACCTCCACAGGCTTCCGCAACGGCATCTATATGTACAAAGGTTGCCTCACCAACAAACACCTGAGCGAACGCTTCGGCGTAAAATACACCGACATCAACCTTTTATTGATGGCAGATATGTAGGTAGTTACGAATGACGTGCATGGCAAGCGTAGCGAGCCATCAATGACGAATGTTGCGCATAAGCAATTGGTCATTAAGCATATATACACAAAGAACATTCGTCATTCGTCATTCGTCATTCGTCATTATGGCGTGCCGCTGCTCCTTAAAGGTCGCAGCGTCGGGCTATCCGCTGCGGGTCGCCCCATGTGCCGCCCCCACGGCGTGCCTTTGGCACTTGTGGGCAGGGCGAACACATTGGTTCGCCCCTACACTACTATCCCTCACGCAGTTGCCACGCCCGCAAAGGGCGGGCGGGCGCGGGCAGCGTGCCGTTAACAAAAAAATCAACTGCGCGCCGCGCCCTTTGCGCGGCGTGCGCAAAATTTGCGTGAGGGATAGTAGGGGCAGCCTTGTGGCTGCCCTGTATAGCCCGACCGCGCCGCCTTTTTAGCGGCGCGGGCACGCCCAAGATAAAAAAAGCTATGAATTGGCTGATTTAAGTATTATATTTGCCCAAATTCAAAAAAACAAATATAATATGTATCATTTTCACAGGCTTTTTTTGCGCAGCCTTGTATGCAGTTGTCTGCTGCTGGCGGCAAATGGCGCGAGCGCGCAGCACTTGGTTTCTTACGAATTTCAGCGGCATTATACGATTGCTGACGTAACGCAGTTGCTCAATAGCGCGGGCATACCCTCCGCGCTGCTCCGCCCCGAACACGAGGTAGATGTCTATAAGGTCATCTACAACACGCGCAATGCCCAAGATACGGGCATGACGACGGCTTCGGGCGTAATTATCATACCTTCGGGCGTTAGTTGCCCCTTGCCGCTTTTGAGCTATCAGCATGGAACGACCACGACCCGCGAGGGGGTACCCTCTTATGGTTCGGATGAATTAATTATTGGGGTTGTGTATGCTTCGGGCGGCGGTTACGTTTGCGTAGAGCCTGACTATTTGGGTTTGGGCGATGGCCCAGGTTTTCACCCTTACTGCCATGCGCGTTCGGAGGCGACAGCGACCGTAGACCTACTGCGCACAGCGCGGCAACTGCGCGACACGCTAAATTTCAACCTCAATGAGCAGCTATTTTTGTTCGGTTATTCGCAGGGCGGACATGCGACGATGGCAGCATTTAAGATGCTGGAGGAAGAATTAGCCAGCGAATTTACGGTTACAGCCGTAGCGCCTATGTCGGGGCCTTATGACATTAGCGGCGTGCAAGCCAATACGATAACTTCGGGGCAGGCTTATGCCTCGCCTTCCTATCTGCCTTATGTGATTATGGGCTATCAGGAGGCGTATGGCGATTTGTATACCAATCTTTCCGACGTATTCCGCGCGCCTTACGATTCGCTTATTCCCATTTGGTACGATGGCACGCACGGCACGGGTTACATCGATAGCCGCCTGCCTGCGGTGATTAGCGACATGCTGGATTCGGCGTATTATGCCGATTATATCAACAATCCCAACCACATTGGCAAGCAACGCCTACGCGAAAACGACCTCTACAAATGGACACCTCAAGCGCCCTTGCGCATTATGTACTGCGATGCCGATGAGCAGGTTTTTCCTCAAAATTCGGTTATCGCGCATGATTCTATGGTAGCGCGCGGGGCGACGAATATCGCTAAAGTTACCTTCGGCAACTACGATCATGGGGGCTGCGTGCAATTTTGCCTTATCGATGGTTTCAACTTTTTTGCGCAGTACAAAGACACACGCGGCGGCATGGGTATCAATGTGCAAACTTCGGCTTTGAGCAGCACGACCGCACAAGATGCAAGCATTAGCGCCAGCGGCTTCGGCGGCACAGCGCCATATATGTATAGCTGGAGCAATGGAGCAACGACCGCCGCACAAACAAATGTCGGCATCGGTACTTATGTCGTGCGCGTGCAAGATGCTCGCGGTTGCTTCGCTTATCTGCCTGCTACTGTAGGCTTGGTGGCTGCCGTAGACGCGCCTACCGCAAAGCGCGAACCCGCATTCCGCTTGGCTCCCAACCCTGCGAGCCATTACGTTTTTGTCGTGCCGCAACCCAATCTATCGGGTGAGTACCAACTGACCCTGCGCAATCTTATCGGACAAATCGCCTACAACGAATGGCACCCCGCAACGCACAGTATTAGCATACCTTTGCAGCGCCTGCCCGCAGGCATGTACGTGGTGGAGATGCTACAGGCAGGCAAGGTCATACACAGCGATAAACTGCTGATACAGCGATAGTTACGAATGTGCTTTGTGTGTGTGTTGTGCTTTGTGTACAGGTACTATGCCGCCTCGCGGCGGCAGTGGTAGCAAGTATTTGAGCGCAACATTCGTCATTCGTCATTCGTCATTCGTCATTCGTCATTCGTCATTCGTCATTCGTAACTCGTCATTAAATACACCTTTTCGTTGCGATAATGACAGAAAAAATATACCTTTGCGCTTTGAAAATCAATTCTTTGGGCGCATAATTATATATTTAATGTCCGACTATCTAAACGAACTAAACGAAGTCCAGCGCCGCGCAGCCCTGCACAACAAAGGCGCAGCCCTTGTTATCGCGGTGCCTGGAGCTGGAAAAACCCGCGTGCTAACTTACCGCATCGCCCAACTTTTGCAACAGGGCGTAAGCCCCGACAACATCTTAGCGTTGACCTTTACCAACAAAGCCGCAAGGGAGATGAAGGAACGGATACAGAAAATCGCAGGCAATAACGCAGGGCGCATCTGGGCGGGTACTTTTCACTCCGTTTTTGCGCGAATTTTGCGTCAAGAAGCACATTTATTAGGCTACCCTTCCGATTTTTCGATTTACGACAGCAGCGATGCCAAAAGCGCCATCTCCGAAATCGTAAAAACCAACAACCTCGACGGTAAAACCTACACCGCCAATACCCTCTACTTTCGCATCTCCAACGCCAAAAATAGCCTTATTTCTCCCCAGAAATATGCGATGAACCCCGATTTGCGCAAACGAGACAATGCACAAGAAGTGCCACATACACACGCTATATACAACGCCTACGTCAACAAATGCCGCAAAGCGGGCGCGATGGATTTTGACGATTTGCTGTATCAGATGCACGAACTTTTGTACCACAACCCCGAAGGCGTACTGGAGCGCTACAGACAAAAATTTAAGTACGTTTTGGTAGACGAATTTCAGGATACCAACCCGCTACAATACGGTATAATTCAACTGCTTGTGAAGTACCCAGGCAGCGAAAATAATATATTCGTCGTGGGCGACGATGCCCAAAGTATTTACGGATTTCGAGGGGCTACAATACAAAATATCTTAGACTTCGAGCGCGATTATCCCGAGCTAAAGATATTCAAATTGGAGCAAAATTACCGCTCTACCAATTTCATCACCCAAGCCGCCAACGACGTAATCGCGCACAACAGTCGCCAATTCAAAAAAAATATACAAGCCCAAAAAGAAGGCGGGCAACCCATACGCGTTATTCGCGCTGTCGACGACACGGAAGAAGCCAAAAAAGTCATTCAAACCCTCATAGAGCTGCGCCATCGCTACCAACTGCATTACGAAGATTTTGCAATTTTGTATAGAACCAATGCCCAATCTCGCGCCTTCGAGGAGGAATTACAGCGGCAACGCATTCCCTATAAAGTCTATGGCGGCACTTCCTTTTACGACCGCAAAGAGGTCAAAGACATGATAGCCTACCTGCGCGCTGTCGTCAACCCCCAAGATGAAGAAGCCGTAAAACGCATCATCAACTACCCCACACGCGGCATCGGCGATAAAACCATTAGCGAAATCATCGAAGAAGCCAATAAACGCGGCGTTTCCCTTTGGGAAATGCTCAAAAAGGCTCACGAAACCCCCAATATCGGACAACGCGCCGTGCCCTATCTGCGCAATTTTGTGCTATTGATAGAGAGTTTTCGGGTGCGTATGCTCCAAGACAACGCCCACGAAATCGCCCTTTATATCGCCAAACACAGTACCCTACAAGACGAACTGCGACAAGACAAAACTACAGAAGGGCAAGAGCGCGTTGAAAATCTCCAAGCCCTCTTAGACAGCATCAAATCCTTCGTCGATAATGACGAACTCATACAAAACGATACCGCCATTCCCGATAAAAGCCTATCGACCTACCTCCAAAATGTCGCCCTTTTATCGGATATGGACGATAAGCAAGCGGAGCAAACCGACCGCGTCAAACTCATGTCCGTGCACTCGGCAAAGGGGCTGGAGTTTCCCGCCGTATTCGTCGTCGGCATGGAAGAAAACCTATTCCCCTCCATGATGGCGCTCAAAAGCGACAATGCCCGCGAGGGCTTGGACGAAGAAAGACGCTTATTTTATGTCGCCATCACCCGTGCCGAAGCACATCTAACGCTCTCTTACGCCTCCTCGCGCTACCGTTTCGGCAAGATGACCTACAACAATACCAGCCGATTTATCGACGAGATAAAACCCCAATGGCTCGACCTGCCGCAACACACGCGCACAAACGCAGGCATCAGCACCGTGCGCGGCAAAGGCATACCCAGCGCCTATAATCCCAGCCCAGCCAACAATACTCCAAACCCTCCCAGCAACCATAAAGGCTTGGTTTTCAAGCCCGCCGACGCGCAAAAGGTCGTAGCAGGCACACGCTTGGTGCATGAAAAATTCGGCGAAGGCAAAGTAATAGCCGTCGACGGCGCAGGCGACAACAAAATCGCGCAAATACTCTTCAGCGGCGATATCGGCGAAAAACGCATCGTCGTAAAATTCGCCCGCATCGCCTTTATTTAGGTCATTTTTTGGGCGTGCCCGCAGCCCCTGTAGAGCCGTAGCATGCTACGGCTTACGGGCTGCAGGCGGGCTATGCGCTTCGCGGCTGCTTCGCAGTCGCCCCTACTATCCCTCACGCATTTTTATCCCCGCACAACAAAGGTGCGCGGGGCTTCTTCGCATAGAATAGACTTTATTGCCTAATTTTACCCCCTAAACATAACACACGATTAGCTTCGCGTTAATTTCGTTTTCGTAACTCGTAACTTGTAACTCGTAACTTGATAGAGACAGATTTATTGATTGTAGGGGCAGGCCCCTGCGGTCTTTTCACGGTATTTGAGGCAGGACTGCTCAAATTGCGCTGCCATTTGGTCGATTCCTTGCCGCAGGTCGGCGGACAGCTCACGGAGATATATCCGAAAAAACCCATCTACGATATTCCAGGTTTTCCGAGCATCTTGGCGGGCGACTTGGTCAAAAACCTCATGGAGCAGATAGCCCCATTTAAGCCGACATTTACGCTGGGCGAGCGCGCCGAAAGGCTGGAAAAACTCGAAGACGGTCGTTTTCAGCTCACTACGAATAAGGGGACACAGCACATAGCGCCCGTCCTTGTTTTAGCAGGCGGCTTGGGCTGCTTCGAGCCCCGCAAACCGCCCATAGACAATATCGGCGACTATGAAAACAGGGGCGTAGAATACATCATACGCGACCCCGAATTTTACAGAAATAAGCGCATCGTTATCGCGGGAGGTGGAGATTCGGCGCTGGATTGGACGATCTACCTTGCCGACATCGCCCGCGAAATCGTGATGATACACCGCCGAACGGAGTTTCGCGGAGCGCCCGACTCGGTAGAAAAGGTGCAGGAACTCGTACAAGCGGGGCGCGTACAACTTATCACAAATGCCCAAGTAGTCGGCTTGCAAGGTGAAGGGCAGCTGGAGTCCGTTATCATCGCTCAAGATGGCGCAGATAATTTCGTACAGCCTACAGACCATTTTATTCCGCTCTTTGGCTTGTCGCCCAAGCTGGGACCGATTGGCGAATGGGGTTTGCAAATTGACAAAAGTGCTGTCCTCGTCAATACGCTCGACTACAGCACCAATACGGCAGGCATCTACGCCATCGGCGATATCAACACCTACGAAGGCAAACTAAAGCTTATTCTTTGCGGCTTCCACGAGGCGACGATTATGGTACAATCCGCCTTCAAAATCGTGCACCCCAACAAAAAAGTACAATTTAAGTATACGACCGTAAATGGGGTAAACGGTTTTTAATCGTTTCGCTGCCCTGCCCCGCTCCCCGCGCTTAAAGGTCGCGGGGGCGGGCTACGCCTTGCAGCCCGACACGATTCCTCTGCTAAGCCTTCCGAGAAACGAAGTGAACGCGAAGCGTATAGCAGGGGCAGCCTTGCTCACAAGTGCGTAAACTGCCCTTGGGGCTGCCCTGCATAGCCCGCCCGCAAAAAACGAGGGAAAACGTCCTAAATATCGCCCAATTGGGGGCGCAAAACCATCTCCTCTACTACCGTATGCGCGCTAAGTTTGTAGCAGCCCCAGACGGCTTCAGCGATGTCTTCCGAAGTCATAAAGCGCTCGGCGGGCAGGGGTGTGCCCTCCCAAGAGGCGGTAAGCGTCGCGCCTGGCATGATGGCAGTAACGCGTATGTTTTTCGATTTTAGCTCCTCGCGCAGTACCTTGCTGTAGCCTAAAAGGGCAAATTTGGAGACGCTATAGGAGTCGTAAGGCATGAAACTCGCAATCGAACACATGTTAAAAATATGCGCTTTCGGTTGATTTTCAAGACTTTGTAAGAGGCTTTGGGTGAGGTAGTAGGCGCTGTAGAGGTTCGTATCCATCATGAGCCGAAATTTGTCCTCATTGGCGGCATCGGTGATGGGGCAGGGCAGGAAAACGCCCGCATTATTGACGAGTACATCGAGTTTGCCCCAAGCGCGGGCAACGCTGTCGCCGAAATTTTTTACCTGCTCTTTTTGGGACATATCGGCTTGAAAACCCAAAAATTGCTGCTTCGGAAAGCGGCTTTGCAAGTCGGCAGCGAGCGCCTCTACGTCGGCAGCATTGCGGGCACAAAAGGCGACGGAAGCGCCTTCCGTAGCAAATTTTTCTATCAAAGCGCGCCCGATACCTTTCGTACCTCCAGAAATCAATACGTTCATATTTATTATGTGCTTAGTCATCTGTATTTGCTGAACTATTGCTCGCGGCGCGGCTCAAAGTATTTGCCAAATCGCTATTTTTTGCCTGCGTGCGCAGCCCGTTTTTGGTCAAAATCTCTTGGGCAAGATTGAAAAAATTTAGCGCGCCTTTGGAGGCTGCATCGTACATAGCGACGGGTTTGCCCTCGCCTGGCGCTTCCGCGATGCGGGCGTTGCGGTGTATGATGGTCTGGAATACGCGCTCGCCAAAATACTTGCGCGCTTCGGCAACGACTTCTTTAGCCAAACGCAGGCGCGAGTCGTACATTGAGAGCAAAATGCCTTCGATATCTAAGCGCGGATTGAGTTGCCCTTTGACGAGGCGTATCGTATTCATCAGCTTGCCCAAGCCTTCGAGGGCGAAGTACTCGCATTGTACGGGAACAAGAACGGAGTCGGCAGCCGTGAGCGCATTGACCGTTACCAAACCGAGCGAGGGCAGGCAGTCGATAAGCACAAAATCGAATTGGTCGCGCACGGAGTCTATGATTTTTTTCATAATAAACTCCCGCTGCCAGCGGTTGATAAGCTCGATTTCTGCGCCTACCAAGTTGATATGCGCGGGTATAATCATCAGTCGCGGCGTTTGCGAGGGGACGATTGCGTCGGCGGGCGGCAGCTCATTGACTAAGCAGTCGTAGAGGCTATTTTTGACCTTGTCGACGGCTACGCCCAGCCCCGAAGTGGCATTTGCCTGCGGGTCTGCGTCTATCACCAAGACGTTATATTCCAAAATCGCCAAACTCGCCGCTAAATTTATCGTCGTCGTGGTCTTTCCTACGCCGCCTTTTTGGTTGGCTATTGCTATGACTTTACCCATTTACTATATAGTGTGCTGTATTCCGTGCAAAAAACTGCGCAAATATACAAAAATCTTTCGTATAAAGTTTAATTTCGTTTTTGGGGCATCTGCTGCGCCTATTGGCGCGGCAGCTTCGGAAAGATGTTTGTTGGATGTTCCTCAAATGTTTTAATGGTATTGTGTGAGGGATAGCAGTGGAAGCCGCAGAGCGGCTGCAACGGATAGCCCGACCCCGCGACCTTTAAGCGCGTTAGCGCGGGGAGCGGGGGCACACCCAAAAAAGTAAAAAGTGATTGCTAAATTATATTAAGCACGAAAGCAAAATAAATTCACATTATTCGCTACGCTTGCTTTTCAAGCCCTTGACGTGCATCAAAGCCTTCGTTGCTTGCAGCGACTATGCCTTTTTGCACTTTTAAACTGCGCTTTCGAAATGTGAATTTATTTCGCGCAGTTACTTAAAAAGCATATAAATTTATGATAGGTTTGGCAGAGGGGGGGGGACAGCTTCTATAAACCCTCTACTCATAAAACTCCGCCATCGCCTTCGCTATGCCATCGTGTATCTCGCTGTTGTCGCCGCTACTAAGCACAATAAACACGTATTCCGATTCTATATCCACCCCCAAATAGGTATTGTAGCCCTCCCAGCAGCCCGTATGGCTGACGAAGGTGTCAGACTCCAATTCCCAACCAAAGCCGTATGGGTTGGTTTTACCGCTCTTCAGTCGGGCAGGCTCCAGTGCCTCTTGGAAGGTCTCTTGCTCTATGATTTGCCCCCCAAAAAGCGCGAAAGTATAAGCCGCCAAATCCTCCGCCGACGCAAACACATTGCCATCGCCGACCATTCCATCTATAAAATTGTAGCTATAATCCTCCCGCTCATCGCCATCTTCCGAAAACCCTTGTACCACTCTTTTGGGTGCTTTGTTGGGGCGACGAAAAGCAAAAAAATTCTGCAAACCCAAGGGCTCAGCTATATTTTCGCGCACAAAATCCTCAAAACTCAACCCACTCGCCCGCTCTACAATACTCGCCAAAAAGACATAACCCGTATTGGAGTATTCATATTTTTTATTCGGCGAACTATCCAACTCTAATTCATTGTCCGCATACAGCGCGATTAAATCATCATTCGTAATGAAATCCTCCTCCTCATCGCCCTCCCAGTACTCCTCCAACACCTCTTCATAGGCAGGTAGACCGCTCGTATGCTGCAACAGATGCCGTATCGTAACGTCTTCGTAGGGTAGTTCGTCCAGATAATTCGTTATCGGTTCATCGTATTCCAGCACGCCGCGCTCCGCAAGTATCATAATGCAAAGCGCCGTAACTTGCTTGCTGATGGAGGCGAGATTAAAAATGCTGTCCGTTTTTAGAGGGCGTTCTTGCTCAATATCAGCGATGCCGTAGGCTTTGGAGAAGCTGATTTCGCCCTCCGTCGCCACCAGAACTACACCGTTGAATTCGCCCGCCTTGTACATACGCGAAAATACGCGCTCAAATGCCTGTTCGATGCCCATGATTGCTTGATTTTGCTCCAAAGATACGCGCTTTTTTTATTTGAGCGTGTCCGCGACCCAAAAAGGGCAGGCAGACAGTCCCAAAAAAACAAGCCCTATATGTTAAACTATTTGTATCTTTGCGCTGTTATTTAGACTAATTCAAAAGCGAAAACCACCATGCAAAATACAGAAACCATACTGCCGCCCGTGATGCTTTACACGGAGCAAACCCCCAACCCCGAAACGCTGAAATTCGTAACCAATCGAATGTTATACCCAAAACAAACGGCTGATTTTAAGGAAACGGAAAAGGATTTGGCGCGGGAATGGTCGCCCTTAGCGGCGGCGCTTTTTGAGCGTGCGGAGGTGAAAGGCGTGTATATTTGCAACAATTTCATCACCGTAACGAAGGAATTTAACTACGAATGGAGCGATATTATGCTCGATTTGAAGAACTTCCTAAAAAAATATCTCCAAGAAGGCGGCTTGATTTTGCGCGAAGGCTATGAGGCACTGCGCGCCGAAATAGAGGCAAAAAATGCCCCCGTATACACGGGCGAAAACAGCGAATTGGTGCAAAAAATCAAGGGGCTGATAGATAAGTACGTGCGCCCAGCGGTAGAAATGGATGGCGGAAACATCGAATTTCAGTCCTTCCACGAAGGCACCGTTACCGTCGTCATGCAAGGCTCTTGCAGTGGCTGCCCCTCCTCCACCGTTACCCTCAAATCGGGCATAGAAGGCATGCTCAAACGCATGGTGCCCGAAGTGAAGGAAGTCGTAGCGATGGCAGGCTAAAAACAGCCAACGAAAAATTTGCATAGTTCCTGAATTTTTAGTAACTTGCGCAGGTTTCACCGTAAAATTCAACGCTTATGAAATACCAAACTACTTACCCGTTGGCGGAAAAAGGGCGCTCGCGCCAAGAGGAAGAGCAAATTTTGCTGGAAGAAACCAGCACGGAGTTGGCAGCGCGCTTGGTGGTCTATAACGACGATGTGAATACCTTCGATTGGGTCATTGAGTCCTTTATTAAGGTATGCCGCCACAATTTGGTGCAAGCCGAGCAGTTGAGTTACATGATACATTTCAACGGCAAAGCAACCGTAAAAACAGGCGACAAGCAAGAACTATTGCCCATCAAAGAGGCGCTACAAGAGCGCGGTCTTTCGGCGGTGATTGAGCAAGATTAACGCCCCTTTTTTTCGCAAAAAAACAGTCCCGCGCATCGCAAAACTCCAATTGCGATGCGCTTTTTTTAATTTTAATCATGTCCAACACGCCCCACCCTCCCGCCGCCGTAGAAGGCGCAGCGCTCTTGATGAATCAGGTTTTTATGCTGATAGGCTACCTTTTTTGGGGCTGGACGCTGCAAGAACTCTTATTTTTTTATTGGATAGAGCCTATCATGGGGCTGCTTTTGCTGGCGTATTTAGACGGCTATTTGCCGCTGCGTATGGGTTTGCGGCGTTTTTCGCAGGTCTGGCATTGGCTATTTTTGGGCTTGGTTTGGTGGCTTTTTACTTGGGCTTTGGGCGCGTGGCTGGTCTGGTCGATGGCGACTTTCAGCCTCGAATGGCTGGCGGTTTTGGGCTTATTTGCCCTCATACTCGCCCTCCCCATCGTCCAACAATGGCGCGCAGGGCTGATGCCGACCAAAGACGGTTTGCCCCTGCAACTGCGCACGCTGATGCACCCTTTGCAGATTTTACTCACGCCCACGCTGGTCTGCGCCGCACTTTTTTTGCTGCCGCAGATGCCCGCAAATTGGCTCGTCGCCGCTTTACTCGGCACAAAAACGCTGGTAGAATTGGCACTCTGGCGTAGCTTGAAGGGCTGATTTTTTTGGGCGTGCCCGCCGCCCCGCCCGCGCTAAAAGCGCGCGGGCGCACGCCGTTGGCGTGCAAAAAGGGGCGGCGGTCGGGCTATTCGGGGCGTACCACCATCGCCCCAAAGGGGCGAATGTTGATTCGCCCCTACTATCCCTCACGCATTGCCATCGGCATCGGATACATCTACGCCCCTGCCACTGGTCTAACTATTCGCGCCGTTGGTCTAAAAAAAGTGCAGACTCGCACAGAAGAGATTAGATTTGTCGTAATACATTCACAATCGGCTATTCAGCAGCAAATAAAAACTTGCTGCCCTGCAACAGTAAGCAAAATAAGCAAAATCTTACTACTTACTACCTACTACTTACTACCGAAGTATTACGCGTGAAACTACTATCTTTGGCTTTGAAAACTACAGGCGCTATGACAAGGAACACCTATTTTTTTGCTTCCGTGCTCATCTTGCTGCTCGCAGCAGGCTGCAAAAGCGAAAACACCCCCAATCCCCCTCAAAATACTGCTATGGCTAAGCAAATTCCGCTGCAAGATTTTTTCCGCAATCCGCAAAAATCGGCGTATGCCCTCTCCCCCAAAGGCGATTATCTGGCATTTTTAGCGCCCTACAAAGACCGCAAAAATATATACGTCCAAGCCGTCGGCGACACCGCAAGCGAACCCCTACGCGTTACCAGCGTAGAAGACCGCGACCTCTCGGGCTTCTCTTGGGCAAATAACGAACAGCTCGTATACGTGCGCGACTTCGGCGGCGATGAAAATTTTCACCTCTATAGCGTCGGACGCGATGGCAAAAACGAACGCGACCTTACCCCCTTCGCAGGCGTGCGCGTAGAGCTTATCGACGATTTGGAGGAAGACGAGCAGCATCTGCTGATAGCTATGAATAAGCGCAACCCGCAGCTATTCGACCCCTATCGGCTCAACGTCAGCACAGGCGAATTGACCCAAGTCGGCGAAAATCCTGGCAATATCACCTCTTGGCTGAGCGACCACGAAGGCAAACTCCGCGCCGCCCTCGCTACCGACGGCGTAAATAGTAGCATACTTTACCGCGATAGCGAAAGCGCCCCCTTCCGACAAGTCTTACAGACGAATTTTAAGGAAACGATGCAGCCGCTTTACTTCGATTTCGATAATAAAAGCGTCGTTTATGCGCTCTCCAATTTGGGGCGCGATAAGCTCGCCGTTGTGAAATTCGACCTATCCACAGGCAAGGAATTGGAATTGATTTACGAAAATCCCGACGTGGATGTAAGCTATATTTCTTACTCTCGCCTGCGCCGTGTACCGACTACGATCTCCTTCGTTACTTGGAAGCGCGAATATAAATTCCTCGACCCTACAGTAGAAAATCTCTACAAACGCCTTTCCCGCGATTTGGGCGACTACGAAATCGTACTCACAAGCACCAATAAGGCAGAGGATAAATTCATCGTTCGCACCTATTCCGACCGTTCTTTGGGTGCTTTTTATTTCTACGACGTAAGCGTCGACCGACTGATGAAGCTCGCCGACGTAAGCCCTTGGCTCGATGAAAAGGAGCTTTGTGAGATGCGCCCCATCAAATACACTTCCCGCGATGGGCTCACGATACATGGCTATCTCACCCTACCGAAAGGCGTAGAGGCAAAGAATTTGCCCGTTATCGTCAATCCGCACGGAGGGCCTTGGCACCGCGACGCATGGACATTCAACCCCGAAATACAGTTCCTCGCCAATCGCGGCTACGCCGTCTTACAGATGAACTTTAGAGGCTCTACGGGCTACGGGCGCAAGTTTTGGGAAGCGAGTTTCGGGCAATGGGGCTTAAAAATGCAGGACGATGTTACCGATGGGGTGCGCTGGCTGGTATCGGAAGGCGTAGCCGATCCCAAACGGGTAGCCATCTACGGCGGCAGCTACGGCGGCTATTGTACGCTGGCGGGTATCACCTTCACGCCTGAAGTCTATGCCTGCGCTGTGGATTATGTCGGCGTGAGCAATCTGTTTACGTTCCTGAATACCATTCCGCCCTATTGGGAGCCGTATCGCGCTATGCTTTATGAGATGGTCGGCAACCCTGCCAATCCCGCCGATAGTGCACGCTTGCAGGCTACTTCGCCTGTGTATCATGTCGATAAAATCCGCGTGCCCCTATTGATTGCACAAGGCGCAAAAGACCCGCGCGTAAAACAGTCGGAAAGCGACCAAATCGTAGAAGCGCTGAAAAAACGCGGCGTAGAGGTCGAATACATACTGAAAGAAAACGAAGGGCACGGTTTCCACAATCAAGAAAACCGCTTTGAGTTTTACGGACGTATGGAAGCCTTTTTTGCCGAACATCTGAAAAAGAAATAAGCCCCTATGCGTCCCATCTCCGTAGCCGTAGAGCGGCTGACTCCTGAAATGCTTGCTTGGCTCTCTGAGCGGCAGTTGGGGGTAGAAATTGATTTTTTTTCTCTGCCCGAAAATCTGCACTCCAGCCGCCTAACTGCGCATTTGGGCGAGTATAAAGCGATGTTGGCAGATTTTGAGGGTGGGCGCAGTATGCACGCACCTTTTTATGAGATTTATCCCGTTTCGCGGGAGCCGCTGATAGAGGAAGTAGCCCGTACACGCTGCTTTCAAGCGCTGGACATCGCGCAGGAATTGGGCGCGAAGCATATCGTTTTTCATGCAAACTATAAGCCCTCGCAAAGGGCGGATTTTTTGAGCTTTTGGCAGGGGCGACAAACGGAATTTTGGCAGCCCTTGGCGGAAGAAATGCAAAAGCGTGGCTTATGTGGCTACATAGAAAATACAAGGGAAGAAACGCCTGCTTATCTCTTGCCCATCGTACAAGCAATCAATTTGCCCAGCCTGCGTTTGTGCTACGACACGGGGCATAGCCATTGTTTCACTCGCAGCAAGCTGCAGCCTGCGCATTGGGTAGAAAAATATGGCGCTTATTTGGGCTATATACATCTGCATACCAATTTCGGCGAGCGGGACGAGCATCTATGCTATACGCGGGGCGGGGTAGATTTTACAGGTTTTTTTGAGGCTGTGCAGGCTTTGCCTGCTACGCCCTTGCTGATTATCGAGGTGAAAACCATGCAATGCGTCGAGGACTCTTATTCGGCGCTGCTCCGTCAAAATTATAGATAAAAGTTTGCCGCGTGAGGGATAGGAATGTAGAGCCGTAGCATGCTACGGCTCGCAATGGATAGCCCGACCCCGCGCCAGTAGAGCCGTAGCATGCTACGGCTCCACCCGCCGCCCTTTGCGGCGGGTGTGGCGCGGCGGGCACGCCCAAAAAAATCAGGCGCGCACGTTAAAATCTTCGACGATGCGGGTGAATAGGAGCAATTCTTCGTAAAAATGCGCCATCGTCTGAAAGTCGAGGTTGGAGACGAAAATATGCGCCTCCAGCAGCTCATAAGGCTCGTCGATGGCGATAAAAAAATGCGTATCCACGAAGGCAACGTAGACCTTTTTTTGGCTCTGCAAATGATAATCGTTTATCGTGCGCAGGAGCGCGGGCGTGAGTAAATCGCGGTATTGTGCGCCTTTTTGCGCATAGACGGCAAATTCCTCCTGAAACGAGGCATCGCCTAAGCCCTTTAGCTCGCCGCCGCCGTACTTCGTAAATCCCTTTATCATGGGTATAAAACTCTGCCACTCCGCGCGCGGTATCATGACGATATGCCCCTGAAAATTGTTGTGGAAATTGGCGTGGAAAAATATGCCCTCAAACCATTTGACCATCTTGCCACGCAGGACAGAAGGGTGTTTTACGTGCAATTCGCAGAGTTCGAAAAACACGTCGCCGATATTGCCCATGATATAGTCCTCACCTACATAATAGCTGGGGTCAATGGGAAAAATCCCCGCCCGCAAAAAGGTGTCTTTCGGTATGCCATCGTGCGGATAATAGCGCAGGGTCGGGTCTATAAATTCCAGTATCTCGCTCACTATCGCGGGTTTAAAATCCTCACGAAACTCTTTGACGCGGCGGCGATAGTAGACCAACCAGGCATACCAAGGTATCAGCAAAAAGAAGGAAAGCACGAAAACCCCCAGCGATACCACCAGCACGCTAATGACCGCCAATAAAGCCGCCAAAGACAAAACGACCATGAGCAGCCTGTAGCGCTTGCGCTCGTACTGCACCAAGCGCCCATGTAAGTGGTCGTTGTAATAGCGGCGAAAATTCTCCATCTGAGTTACGAGTTACGAGTTACGAGTTACGAGTTACGATTATGTGGCGTGTTTGCGCTTGCGTACAGCTACGAAAGAAAACGCTCCTTTGGGGCTATTGCGGCGCTTGCAAACCTACGCAAAATTATGCTAATAAGCCCCAAAGGGGCTCCCCTTTCGTAGCCGTAGGCGAGCGCGTAGCCATGCAGATATAGCAGCACAAACACACCACATAATCGTAACTCGTAACTCGTAACTCTCCGCAACTTTGTTGCATTAAAGATAAAATTGCTATCTTTGTTTATCTTTTCACGGGTTTAGCGTTTTTGGGAATGCGATATTTTCGTTTTTTGCTGGTTTTACTTTTGTTTCGGGCTTTGCCGCTCTCGGCGCAATGTCTGATAGAGGGTGTCGTAAGCGATGCGGGCGATGGTTTGCCTTTGGTGGGCGTACAGCTGCGGGTATTGCGGCACGATTTGCAGGCAGTAAGCGACGAAAACGGGGCTTTTGTGCTGGATTTGTGCGGCGTATGCAGCGAAAAAACGCATGAATTATCTTTGCAATACGCGGGCTACGAGCCGAAAACTATAGAAATTCATTTGCCGCAGCAGTCGCAGCGCCTGCGCGTATCCTTGCGCCCTGCCGACGGACAGCTTATAGAAACTGCCGTTTGCGAGGTTCGCTCCGATTTTGCTATTAGTCAATCGGTGGAGCGGCTTTCCCGCGCCGATTTAGATGCCAATTTGCGGGGCAATTTGGCGGAAAGCCTGACCCGCATCGCGGGCGTAGATGTTTTGAAAACAGGCACGGGCATCGGCAAGCCTGTTATTCGGGGTTTGTGGGGTGCTCGCGTGGGGGTTCGCTTAGATGATTTGCGCGTTGAGGGGCAGCAATGGGGTGGCGACCATGGTTTGGAGGTCGATGCGCTCGATGTGCAGGCGGTCAGCGTGGTAAAGGGGGCGAGTGCTTTGGCGTATGGGGGCGATGCTACGGGCGGTTTGGTGTTGGTAGAGTCGGCGGATTTTGCGCCGCTGCCGCGCCGAATTTCGACAGAACTGCAGACGATGTACAAAAGCAATAATCATCATTACGGCATCAGCGCCCAATTGCGGGCAAGCGGCGAGCGCTGGCGCTTGCAAGCGAGGGCAACACAACAAAGCTGGGGCGATTATGCTGTAAATGCGGATAGTTTTTCTTACAACGGCTATAGGCTGCCTCTGTACGAGCGTCGGCTAAAAAACAGCGCAGGTTTGGAGCGTTCGGCGCGCATTAGCGCGGCTTTTTTGGAGCATAATAAATACTTTTCGCGGCTGACGGCAAGCGCTTATTGGCTCGATGCGGGCATTTTTGCGGGGGCGGTGGGTGTGCCGCGTGCCTATAGTTTGCGACCCGATGGCGATTTGCGCGATAGGCTCAACCCGCGCCAAAACGTAGCGCATTACCGCTTGCAATGGCGGCATACGCAGTACTTCCCCCAACATACGGCTTGGCATTGGTATCATCAAGTGGCGGCGCAGTACAATCTGCGCAGGGAGTTTTCTACGCCCGAAACGCATTCGCGCCCCTTGTCGATGGAGGGCGGCAATAATCTCGCGCTTTCGCTTGGCTTGCTGACTTTTACGGCAGAAGGGCGCGCCGAATTTGCGCCCCTAAACGGCGGCAGCCGCTACCAATTTGGCGCTCAAGCCAACGCCCAAATGCAGCAGGCAGGCGGCTTTGAGTTCCTAAGCCCTGCGTATACAGGCGGACAAGCTGCCGCCTATTTCAGCGCCGAGCATCGGGCGAAAGCGGGGCATATCTGGACTTATGGCGCAAGGCTGGATTATACCCAACTGCACACAAAGGCGCACAGCGTCAAGGCTTGGGGCAATGCGGGCAGTATCGTAGAGCAGGAGCGCGCCGCCGCTTTGCAGCGCCAATTTTTCAACTATGCGCTGGCGCTTGGCTATCGGCACGCATTGCCGAAGGGGCAACATCTGCGCCTGCACGCCGCCAAAGGTTTTCGCGCACCTACGCCCAACGAACTTGCCGCCAACGGCATACATCATGGCACTTTCCGCCACGAGCGCGGCGACTCCAATTTGCGCAGCGAGCAGGCTTATCAGGGGGAAATCGGCTACGGCTTGCAAGGCAAAAACTGGTCTGTAGACGCGGCGGCTTTCGGCAGCTTTTTCGATGGCTTTTTGTATCTGCGCCCGACGGCACGCTTTTCTACCCTGCCCGAGGGGGGGCAGGTCTATCAGTTTTCGCAGCACGATGTCGTGCAAGCGGGCGGCGAATTGCGCTACGAGTATCAAAGCCCCAAATTGCCGCTTCATTGGTCGCAGTCGGCGCAGTATGTCCTTTTGCAGAACTTAGAAACGGGCTTGCCTCTGCCCTTTAGTCCGCCTGCGCGCCTACTTTCGGTGCTCGATTTCGCGCCCAATTTGAAGAAAAAAGACGGCAGCCCCTCCCCTATTTCCCTGCATTTTTCGCTCGAACACGAGCTAAACGCCGCCCAAAATCGCACTGACCGCAACGAAGCCCCTACGCCTGCCTATCATTTACTGCATGCCAGCGCCACGCTGCGTTGTGCGAGCGCGCGGCTGGGTCGCTTTGCCGTATCTCTGCAACTGCAAAACGCCTTCGATAGCCCCTATTTGCAGCATCTTAGCCGCTATCGCCCCCTATTGCTGCCCGAACAGGGGCGCAATTTGGTGCTATCTTTCAAGTGGAATTGGGAATAATTTCGGGCGTTTTCTTTGGGCGTGCCCCTGCTCCCCGCGCTAACGCGCTTAAAGGTCGCAGGGTCGGGCTATGCGGGGCGAAAACATCGCCCAAATGGGCGAATGTTGATTCGCCCCTACTATCCCTCACGCAAAAAAATCCCCGCGCCCAAAGGGGGCGCGGGGCGGTAGTGGCTCGATTTGGGCTACTTGCATCAGATAAAAAATAAAAAAATGCAGGCTGCGCCCTTTGCGCAGCCTGCGCCAAATTTGCGTGAGGGATATGTAGAGCCGTAGCATGCTACGGCTCAAATAGCCCGACCGCGCGCCCTTTATTGGCGCGCGGGCACGCCAAAAAAAAACAAAACTTTATTTACCCGTAGAGCGTTGGCGCTTATGGGGCAGGAGGTAAAACATGGGGCCTTCCGAGTCGCTGCGCTGTACGATGGGGGCGACGGAATAAATGTGCAGGTTGAGTTTGCGCGTTTTTTCGTCCCAAGCGAATACGTGATTGAGGCGCATGGCGACTATGTTTTTAGGCTCATTTTTGGCGAGATGCTCCTCGATTTCTTTGGCGGAAAGGGGCGGATTTAGCTCGCTGTCTTGCTCCATCGTGCCCACTACGAAGGCTTTTTCTTTCTCTTGGCGGACTTTTTCGAGCATATCGACTGTGCATTTTTCGCGCGTTTGGGTCGTCTTTAGCTCCTTGCAATCGCTAAAAGGCATATACATTTGCACGCTTTTGATGTACGGAGTAGAGGTTGCGGTGGCGGAATTGTGGGGCGTAAGGGTCGTATTCACAGGCAGCCAAAAAAGCGGTTGGAGGCGAATAGACTTGCCCGCATCGTCTTTGAGCAGTTGCAGCGGGGCGATGGCGAGGACTTGTGCCTGATAGATGCCTGCTTTTTTGTCGAAATAGAGGATTTCGCGCGTGCGGTAGCTGACGATGTCTTTGGGATTGAGCGTATTGGTTACGACTTGCAGAACTTCCGTTTGCTTGACAGGGTCGAAGGTAAAGATGCTATCTTGTGAGCTTAAGCAGTCGCTTTTTTCCTTTTTGTTGAGGGGCTTTTTTAGTTCGGCATCGGCGAAAACAGGCACTTCTGGGGCGGATATTTGCTCAAAGAACCAAAAATCCCAGCCGCCATAGGTTGCATTGCCCTGTGGGCGCTGTAGTTTTACGATGCTGGTGTTTTGTTTATGATTGTAAATCATTTCACCGTTTTGCAATTCTACAGGGTCAATGCGGTCTTGGGGGCGACCTTCGCGCGTGCCATCTAAGTCGACATAATCGCGGTAAATTTCGCCTATCCAAAGGACGTTTGCATCGGCTTGCAGTTTTTGTATTTGGGCTTCGGCTGTGGGGGCAGCTTGCGCAAAAAGGGAGCAGGCTGCGGAGCTAAGTAGCAGCGAGAGGAGGAGGATTTTCATAGATACAGGCAATTGAGAATCAAAAATGATATAAGTGGTGGGGCAGTCCTCGCACAAAAAACAGGAAAAGTTATTCGGCTTCGAGCGTATAAGTGATGTCTATGGTTTCGCCTTCAAACTCATTGCTTAGGGTAAAGACAAATTCGGACTTGCTAAGTTTGTCGATAGTGCCTAAATTTTGCTGCTCTGCGCTGGGGCTGAGGCTGGTTTCGGCGATAATAATTTGGCTGGCATCGCTGCTAATATCGTAAGCAAAGTTCACGCTGCTACCGTCGGGGGCTACGAGTTGCAGGGGGCACCATTCGTCGTCGCATTTGGTAAAGCTAAACACAGTGCCTACAGGCAAATCATCGCTAACGTTCTGTGAATTGGGGCTCACTTCTACGCTTTTTAGCGTCCAATCGCCGTCGAGTTTGCGCATTGCGGATTTTTCTTTGCTACAAGAAGCAAATGCGAATGTAGAGAGGAAGAGCAGAGACAGAAACTTGTTCATGGTATTGTTTTTTTTAATGAGTGCTATGAAGGTTAATTTAGTCGGTGCAGGTGTTGCTGGGCAGGTTGGAGAAGGTATTGTTGCTTTCCGTAAAATTGACATTGTTGCCTGTGTAGATACCGCAGACCAGCCCGTTGCTGATGTTGCAATTGGTAACGCTGGCGGCAGCATTGGCAAAAACTACGACAGAAGCGACATTGTTATTGGAGTTGAAAGCGCCGCTGCCTGCGCCCACGATGTTGACGTAATTGAGGCTATTTTGGGTGTTGTTGCTCTCGAAGTATACGCCTTTCCAAGAGCCTGCTGTATTGGTCATACCGCGTAGGCTAACGTTTTGCGAGCTGCTGCCTTCCATGCGCAGATAAGCAGAGCCGTACACGCCGATGCCTGTATTGGCGGCAAATTGGAGGTCTGCGCCCGCTTGTATCGTCAAACCGCCGTCTTCTATCACATCGATAATGCTATAGATAGTCGGCACGATATAATACGGTACGGGCAGACTCTGCCAAGTAACGACTTCCGAAATGGAGCTTTCATAAACCTCTACGCGCTGATTATCGTTATCGCTGTAGTTGCTGGCTGCGTCTATCTTGTGTGCTTGTGAGGCGGGTATTTGTATGGGGGTCAGATTGTTGCGGAAGCTAAGATTGGCAAGGGTTACGTTTGTATTGCCAAGTACATTCAATCCGAAGGCTGCCCCATTGCTAAAGGTCGTATTGCGCACGCTCAAGCGGGCATTGTGATTGACGATGACATTGCCTAAGTCGCCATTGGAGTCGAAGGCTGCGCCGCCTGCGCCTGAGATTTCGGCGTATTCGATGCTGTTGCTGGCATCATTGCTAAGTATCTGAATGCCTGCCCAGCCGCCGCGTGCGGTATTGCCGCCTTCAGAGCGCAAGAGCACACGCTTGCTGGCAGTGCCACGTATTTCGATGCTACCGCCCTCCTCGATGATGAAGCCTGCGCCTTGCCCAAATTCAATGGTTGTGCCCGCTTCTATGATGAGTTTGGAGCGCACGTAGACTATACAACCGACGGAATAATCTACGCCATCGCCTTTTTGGCGCTGGTCGCCGAGCGTTGTGGTCGTTTCGATGTCGTTGCAAGAAAGTTCATCGGGCTGGTCTTTTTTGCAAGAAGAGAAAATAAAAGAAGCGGCTACCAGTGCCAATGCCGAGTGCCGAAGGGCTGTTTTGAGTCTGTACATGATGCGAAATTTTTTATACGTGGTAAAATTCTGATACAAAGGTCAAATTAAAAGGGCGCTGTATCAACTTAGAAAAAAGCGATTTGTGATATATTTATTTTTATACATTTTAAGCCTGTATATTCTATAAATCATTGAAAACGAATAAGATAATTCAGTTATTAAGCGAAAAAGAGCGGGAAAAATTTGCTTTTGTGTTAAAAAAGCGCAAAAAAGAAAGGCTTGTTTTGTTGTTTGATTATTTATGTGCTTGCAAGGAAGAGAAACCCGATAAAGCGGCGCTTTTCGCTTTGCTATTTGGGCAGGGCTACGAGAAAAAAAAAGATTATTTGCTGCGCAATGAGCTGCGTTTGTTGAATGCGCGCTTGCTCAAATTTTTGTCTGCTTGTTATGTGTCGGTGGTTTATGACTGGCAGCAGGATTTGAATGTATTGCGGCTCTATTTGCAAAGGTCGGCGTATGATTTATTTGAGGAGACTTGGCGGCGTGTGCATGCAAAGGCAGAAAAAGCGCAGGCTTGGGCGGCGCTTTTGGACTTGGTGCGGCTATGGGCGGACTATGAGCAGCAAAAATCAGAGCTGCGGGCGCAGAATTTTCTGCGGCTTTTGGATTTGTTGCCTGCGGCGGAAAGCTACCGCAGGGCGCAAGACGCAGAAACGGGGGCAGAATTGGCGCTTTTCGAGTCCTTGAGTCGGCGATACTTGCGGGTTTTGGGTGCGGCGGCGGAGGCGCAAGCCGAGCTTGTGCCTGTGCCGAAGCTGGATAGCACGGCGACAGCGTTTTTTGAGGCTATAGGGCGCAGCCATTCGGCGGGCACGCCGCAGGAGCGCTTGGCTTTTTTGATGCAGGCGCAAGCGCATCATCATCAATTATTGTCTATTCGTCCGCAGACAAAGCCGCTTTTGGTGGTAATAAATAATAATATCGGCTTAGAGTATTTTCTACTAAAGGATTTCGGCAAGGCGGCGCAGTATTTTAGGCTGACTTTGGCGGTTTTGGAGGATTTGCCGCAGTATGCGCGCCGCTGGGACGTTCGTTTCAACGCCTATTCTAATATGCTTTTCGCGGGCGACTACCGAGAGGCTATAAATTTTCATCGGCGGGAGCCTGATTTTTTGGCGCAACTGCCCGATAGGCTTTTTTATCGCTTTCATTACCTTGTTGCTATGGCGTATCTCTTTGATAATCAGCACGCTAAGTCCTTTGATTTATTGGCGCAACTTTCTCTGTATCAGCGCCCGAATAAGGACTATTATTATGCGCGCTTGGTCTTTGCCTGCGCCTATGCGGCGGCGGCGGATTGGGATAATGCCGAGCGCGAGTTGGTAAATCTATCGCAAACGCGGCGCAAGCAGCAAAAAATAGATGCGCCCACCGCTTACTGCGCTACGGCACTCAAAAATTGGATATTTTTGCAGCTTTCTGCCCTCAGTAAGCAGGAAAAAGAAGCGGCTTTTTTGCAAAAGGCGATGGAAATACGCAGCACTATCGAAAAGGAACCGAGTTTGGACTGTCTGCCCCTGCGTTGGCTGCTGTCGAGGTGCTGAAAAAAAAATTTTAAGCCTGCCCGCGCCCCCCTTTGGGGCGCGGGCGCAAAATTCGCGTGAGGGATAGTAGGGGCGAATCAACATTCGCCCTTATAGGGCGATGGTGGTACGCCCCAAATAGCCCGACCGCGCCCCCTTTTTTGGGGCGCGGGCACGCCCAAAAAAAATATATCTATACATTGCCCGATTTAATCGTAGCGCTCCTCCAATTCGAGTTTCTGCACCCGCGACGCAATCGCGCCCAAAGTCCTATCGAAATGTTTGGCTAAATCGCGCACATTTACGCCCTCGAGGTACATCTGCCGCAATTCCTCGTCGAGTTCTGCCGTCCAAGACTGGTAAGCGCCTTTATGTTTTTGCTTCATTTGGTGCATATAAGCATCTTCGTTGCGCGTTTTTTGGGGCGCTTCTTTTTTGTTTTTGTAGTCTTTAGTTTTGTTGTCTTTGCTTGCCGTTTTGAGCGCCTGAATATGCGCGGAGCTGGGGAAATTGGCGGGCATGAGCGCTTCGGGAATGCGCAGACTTTTTTTGGCGCGGGTAATGGCGACGTAGAGCAAATTTATATCTTCGTTCAATTTGCCAACATTCATATCGGCTTCTTTTTGCTGCTCTTTGAGCGTTTCCAGCTTTTTTTCCGAAATAAAATCATTGACAAGCTGCACAACATCGTATTCCATACCTTTGCAGCGGTGCACGGTCGAAAAAATAATATCGGCTTTATCTTTTTCGCCATTTTCTACATGCTTTTCTTTGATGCTTTTGAGAATTTGGGGAATTTTATTGCCATATTCTTTGACAATTTCCAGCATCATCGCCAACTGTGCATCATCTGTTTTTTCGATATAATCTTCCAATTCATCGATATTGCGCATATTTTTGAGCAAAGGGTCTCTAATTCTGCTTTGGTCTTGATTATGAAGATTCAAAACATCGTATAAAGATGTTCCCTCATCGGCATAAGTGTAAGAATTTATATCTCCTTCAAAATAAATCTTCTTTATCTTGGGTCTTTCCGTCACGTATTCTATCGCTTTGAGCAATAGACCGAGATTGGTACGCGCAATGATGGCTTTTGTCTGTATCGCGCTGCTATTTCCTTTGCCGATAATCTGCACATTTGGCGGCAGAGAGATGTATTTTTTGAAATTCAAAACACGCATTGCCAAATCTGCGATGTCTTGCCCAAATCGGAAACTTGTGGACAAATGATAGGTCTTAAAATCGGCTTTATCCAGCGAATTTTCCGCCATTCGCCAGCCATAAATCTGCTGATGCGTATCGCCGACGATAACTTTTACGGCTTTTTGCTTGAAAAATATATCCAACATCGCAGGCGAAGCGTCTTGCCCTTCATCGAAAAGGATATAATCAAAATGCAGTTGCGGATGAGAAAGCTGAAATTTTTTCAGATAAAAATCATGGGTAATATCAATTTCGCCTTTATCCATTTTTGCCAATAAAATCCGCGCCTGCAGCAAGATGGTATCATAAAAAGATAGGGCAAAATTGCGGGCTTCTTCGTCGTTGATAGTGCTGATATAATCGACCTCTTGCACCCGCGCTTTATTGCTATTGCAAAAACAGGCTATCAATTTATTGATATGATTGGATATAA
The DNA here is from genome assembly GCA_964467315.1 of uncultured Saprospiraceae bacterium. Classification (GTDB taxonomy): domain Bacteria; phylum Bacteroidota; class Bacteroidia; order Chitinophagales; family Saprospiraceae; genus JAAFIM01. The sequence goes on from CAYXSA010000028.1 coordinate 29,162, forward strand.
CGTAGCGCGTATGCTTGCCTTCGTAGCCTTCGAGCGTGAGCAATTCGGCGATTTCGCTGATTTTATAGCCCTGCGCCCGAATTTTATAGCCATACCTAAAAACAATATGCCGATACGCCAAAGAATGCGCCGTTTCCACATACACATTGCTCAAACCCGCATCAGCAAAGCGTTTCACAGCTTGCATTTTCACGGATTTATTGAAGGCTAAGTATAAAATTTGGCTGGTTGAGGGGCGCGCTTTGGCGTATTCGATGATGGTGGTCGTTTTTCCCGAACCCGCGACGGCATTGATTTTTATATCTCCCCTCGAATTGATAATAGCTTCTTGTTCTTTGGTGAGTTCCATTTTTTGCAGTGATATATTTTCGCCTTTCTCAAACGGAAAACGAAGATAAAGGTTACATTTTTTTATTTGCCTCTGCCCATCTTTCCCCTAAATTTCGGGCTGTTTTTTTTGGGCGTGCCCCTCTGCCCCCGCCGCTACGCGGCTCAAAAGGGGCAGAGGGTCGGGCTATTTGGGGCGTATCACCATCGCCCTTTGGGGCGAATGTTGATTCGCCCCTACTATCCCTCACGCAAAAAAAATACCCCGCTGCGAAAGGCGCAGCGGGGCGCCTCCCTGTTCCGAACATTGTCCCCCAAAAAAGCCCTTTTTGCTTTACTGACTCGTCGTAGAGGGTTATTGATGCTGCGAACTGGTTTATTGATTTTTTGAAGTGGTGTATTGACTTCTTGAAGTGCTTTATTGATTTTGCGTATTGGTGTATTGAGTTCTTGAAGCAGTTTATTGATCCTTTGAAGTAGTTTATTGGCTTCTCGTAGGGGTTTATTGGCTTGTCGTAGTACATTATTGCCTTGTCGTAGATGAGGCTGACCCATCGTAGGGCGGGAGACGCAATAAATTGCGTCTCTACACCATCTTTATACGTTTTTTGGAGGGTACAGCCCGAATAAACAGCCCATTTATGGGGGTTGTTATGGCGGAATTTCCCGAATGAACCCCAAACGATTGTTGTAGAGACGCAATTTATTGCGTCTCCGCTGGGGTACGCGATAGCGCCGCCGCGCCCCTGCGCGGCGGGTAACGCGTGAGGGATAGCAGCGAAGGCGCGTAGCGCCACAGCGGATAGCCCGACCGCCGCCCCTTTTTGGGCGGCGGGCACGCCCAAATCCCTTAAAGTTTTCATAAGTACCCTGCCTTTGTTCGCAATTTTTAGTTATTTTGCCTGAAAATAAAAAACACTATGGGCATAAGCGCAAAAGATGTGGGACGCATCGCTAAAAAAGTCGCCAAATGGGCGGGCTACGCCCTGCTTGCTTTCGTCTTGTATGTGGTCGTGATGCTTGCGTATGGCACGCTGACGGACTTCCAGCCCGAAGAAAAAATCGTGGTCGCCACTGCCGAAAAGAACAGCACGATGGCAGCCAACCCGCGCAGAAAAGCCTTAACAGGGCGCAAACTCTCGACGGACTCGATTAAGCTCATCAATTGGAATATCGGCTTCGGCGGCTTGGGCGCGCGCGCCAATTTTTTCTACGATGCGGGCGGTTTTTTCTTCTCTGGCGGCAAGATGGTGCGCAGCCCGAAGGAGGACGTAGATTATTATCTCAAAGGCATAGATTCTTTCCTAGTCGCCAATAAAGAGGCGGATTTTATCCTGCTGCAAGAAATCGACAGCGCGGCGCGGCGCAGTTATTATATAGACCAACTGCAACGCTTTTCCGCCCTGCTGCCCGAACATAATTACGCAATGGGCGTAAATTTTAGCGTCGGCTTTGTGCCTTTGCCCATCGCGCAGCCTTGGAACACCATCGGCAACGTGTATAGCGGCGTGGCGACCTACAGCAAGTACGATTGCGCAGAGGTGGTGCGCTACCAATACCCTGGCGAATTTAGCTGGCCTATGCGCATTTTCAACCTCGACCGCTGTATGCTGGTGCATCGTATCCCCACGACCAACGCCAAGGGCAAAGAACTAATTATCGTCAATACGCACAATTCCGCCTACGACAGCGATGGTTCTTTGCGTCGGGTGGAGATGGGATTTTTGCGGGATTTTGTGCAGGCGGAGTACGCCAAAGGGAATTATGTGATAGCGGGTGGCGACTGGAATCAATGCCCGCCCAACTTCGCCTTTAATAAATTTCGTCCCGCCGTGCGCGATAGCGCCGACTTCCCTGGCAGCGTGGCTGCGGATTTTTTGCCCTCCGATTGGACTTGGGCGGTGGATACGACCCTGCCCACGAACCGAAAATTGTACGATATTTTCAACGCCGATACGACCTTTTACACGCTTATCGACTATTATTTGCTCTCGCCCAACGTCGCTTTGGAGAAAATCCAGACTACCGATATGCAATTTCGCTACTCCGACCATCAGCCGAATGTTTTGGTGGCGCGCTTGAAAGAATTTTAGCGAATAACGAAGGGCGCAGCCCTACGCATAGCGAATTGTGCGAGATGGGGAATTGTGTGTAATTTTTTATTATTTTTGCAGCGCCTTTTTATGAAAAGGTGTGCAGCGTTGGGGACGCTGCCCCAACGCTATTTGTTGAATACTTGGGCGGGGGGCGCTGCCCCCACCCAAGTACAGCACCGCAAGCTCCAGAGAACGAGCCCTTTACAAAAGAAGCGTAGCGGGGCAGCGCCCCCGCTACGCTACCAAAAAAAAATAGCGTTGGGGCAGCGCCCCCAACGCTACTACCCACGCAATAAAATTAGCTTCGTAACTCGCTTCGCGTTAACTTCGTTTTCGTAACTCGTAACTCGTAACTCGTAACTCGTAACTCCCACATGAGCCTTCAACAATACTTAGCAGAATTTGGAAAAGACCCCAGCATGAGCCTGCTTGACTGGTCGGGTCGCGCTATCAATGACCTACCCGAAGAGGTAAAAGGATTAAAACAGGTTGTTTCCGTCAATTTGGAACGCAACGAATTTAGCAGTTTTCCCGCCGAATTGTTGGCGTTGGAGGATTTGCAGGATTTGGATATATCGGATAATCAGTTGGCTGCCTTGCCCGCTGATTTTGGTCGTTTGGGGCGTTTGGATTGGCTGGATTTGTCATGCAATCAGTTGAAGGCTTTGCCTGCTTCTATAGGTAAGCTGGCGCTTTTGCTGTGGTTGGATTTGAAGGATAATAGATTGAGTGCGCTGCCTGCGGAGTTTGGGCAGTTGGCAGCGGTGGAGAAGTTGAATGTATCGTATAATGAATTTCGGGAGTTTCCTGCGCAGCTTCTAAGCCTAAAAAACTTAAAGGAGCTATTTGTAGCCAACAACGAAATAGCGAAATTGCCCGATAGCGGCTGGGATACGCTTACAGCATTGGAGGCGCTGAATATGGAGAGCAATCCTTTGGGCGAGCTTTCGGAAGGTGTCTTTAGCTTGTCGGCATTGCATACGCTTGATGTGAGCGGCTGCCAGCTGCGGGCGATTTCCGAGAAAATTAGCCAGCTTCAGCGTTTGGAGTGGCTCGATTTGAGCGAAAACGAAATCGCCGCCCTGCCCACAAGCATCGGCAATTTATCAAATTTGGAGTGGCTCGATTTGCACAATAATCTGCTGGGCACGCTGCCCGCAGAGTTGGCAAAACTGCATAAATTGCAACATCTCAATTTAGAGAGCAATCCGCTAAATGTTTTGCCTGAAGTCGTCGTGCAGCTTAGCAATTTGCAGGAACTCGACCTCACGGGCTGCAATTTGCGATTTTTGCCAGCGAGCATCGCCCATCTAAAGCAGCTTTCTTGGCTTGACCTTAGCGAGAACAATATCGACCATTTGCCCAACAATTTCGAGCAATTGACGGCTTTGGAGTTTCTCGACCTCAACGACAATCCGCTTTTACAAATCCCTGCGAATGTCTGCCATTTGCCTCGCTTGCAGTTGCTCTATGCAGCCAACTGCGGTTTGGAAACGCTGCCTTCGGAGCTTTCACTGCTGGCGGATTCTTTGCAGCATCTCGACGTAAGCAACAACGTTTTGCAGGCTTTGCCCGATGGCATTTGCGTTTTGGCAGCATTGCAAAGCCTTTCGGCAAGCGAAAACAATATGCAGACGCTGCCCGCCGATATTGGCAAACTGTCCGCACTGACGGAACTCGACCTTAGCCAAAATTTTTTGCATACCTTGCCTCCTTCTTTCGCACAGCTGAAAAACCTTCAGCATCTGGATTTGAGCGGCAATAATTTTGCGCATCTCCCCGAATGTCTATTCGCGCTGCGCGATACGCTGCTCTCTCTCGACCTGCTCGAAAATCGGATACCTGAGGTTTTTCATCAGGAAATCCGCGAGCGTCTACCGAAAACGAATATCGTCTTTGCATAACATATCAAAATGAACCAATTCCGCGCTTATAGCCGCCAATTTTTGCTTGCTCTGCCTTTTTGTATGCTTTTCGCTGCCTGCGGTGGCGGCACAGCTACTACGGGCGGCAACACTGCCTCCACTACAGCCACCAACACCAATACGGGCGGCAACAATACCAATACGGCTGCTACAGGCAGCTTTCCCGCTAATGTCGACCTTAGCGCAGAGCTGGGTGCTCCAATCAAAATCAAAGCACCCGCCGACTTCAAGAGCGTAGCCAGCAAAGGCATCGTAGACGAAGTCGTCGTAGAAGGCTCTAATTTTTACGTGCAAATCCTCGCTCAAGACGCGCTGGGCACTACCGACCGCAAAGCCCTCAAAGCGGAAGCGATGGCAGAGGTAAAAGCGCTGAAAGAATTTAGCGCCATTGTCGAAGAAAATGAGTTTGGTTTTGTGTTTGAGAGCAACTGGGAAGGCAGCACAAAGGGCTACAATTTTCGCTATTTTGTCGTGCATGGCAGTCGGATTTTTGATTTTCGCACCAATACGGTCGCCAATTACCCGAAGGAACAGGTGCAAGCCATGTTCGCAGCGATACAGCAGTAACATAGGGTTACAAAATACGATTCCAACTTGTATAAGCCGCCAAATTTTATTTTGTTACTGCGTTGTTTTCTTCGGCGATAGCGCTGCTATCACCTCAAAAAACGCCTTGTAAAAAACAAAATTTTGCACTTCGTAGATGCCTTCGGCGTTCTGGCTTCTCCAAGATGGCTTCATATTTTGCAGCCCTAATGCGTGAGGGATAGTAGGGGCGAATCAACATTCGCCCCAGCATGGGGCGATGGTGGTACGCCCCGAATAGCCCGACCCCGCCCCCCTTTTTGCCCCGCGCCTTGCGCGGGGTGCCTGCGCAAGCCGTAGCTTGCTACGGCTTTTTAGCGCAGGCAGGGGCGGGGGCACGCCCCCCAAAAAAACCTTAATGAGCGTATAGCGCTTGGCTTTTTGTTAAAAAAACCGTATTTTATTGCCCATACTTGCTTATTTGCCTAATAATTGCTATATTCGTACCGTTAACTAAGCGACTTGCTTCGTATCTTATATCTTGCTTTGTTTTTTATATCGTTTTGTTTCTCGCTAAAACGCCCGACAACTGTAGTATGAATATGAAATTAATAGCAAAAAAAGCGGCAAAACTGGCGCTGGTAGCCATTTTGCTGACGACTATAGCGGTTGTGGGCATCAATCTTTGGATAGTTGGCAGCGTGAATGCGCGCATGTACGACCGCATCGAAGACATAGAAAGGCGCGATGTGGCGCTGCTCTTGGGCACGAGCCCGTACATGATTGGGGGCGGCGATAATCCGTTTTTTACGCATCGCATCGAGGCTGCGGCTGACCTTTTTCATGCGGGCAAGGTTCGGCATATCATCGTGAGCGGCGAAAGCAGCCCCAATTACAATGAGCCCCGCGCTATGCGCAAGGCGCTGCTAAAAAAAGGCGTGCCCGAAGCGGCAATAACGATGGATTTTGCGGGTTTGCGCACCTTCGACTCCGTCGTGCGCTGCCAAAAAATCTTCCAACAGCAAAAAGTTACCATTATTTCGCAGGCGTTTCACAATTCGCGGGCGCTTTTTATCGCCGATGCTTACGGCTTGGACGCTATCGCCTATAATGCGGCGTATCCGTCGGAGGCTTCCTCTCGCACCCTGCTGCGCGAGTATCTTGCCCGCCCGAAAGCTGTTTTGGACTTGTATTTTCTCGATACACAGCCGCAGTACTTGGGCGAGCAGGTCGTCATAAACCTACAAACACCATAAAATATCATGTTTACGACCATCGCTATCATTGCGCTCGCTGCGCTTACTACTATTATGGCGCTCATTCCGCTGAAAGCAGGCGCAGCCTATCGCTTTCGGGGCAAACAACTGCTGCTTATAGAAGGCTTGGGGCTGCTTGCCTGCGCCGTTATCGGTGTTTTATGGGGCAATGTCTGGCTTTTGGCGGGTTCTTCGCTGGTGGGCTTGGGCATCAGTCAGTTGCCAAACTCGCATAAGCGGCTGGAATAGTTACGAATGACGAGTTACGAGTTACGATTTTTTTGCTGCCGCAAACATTGTATATATAAAAAACGACGCTCCCCGCTGCTATTTGGCAGGGGGAGCGTATTTTTTTTTGGGCTCTGCTCTTAGCTGATGCTAATCAAGCGTTTTTGAGCTTGGGGCTCTACGATGCGCTTGGGTAGGAGGAGCTGAAGAATGCCGTTTTCGTATTTGGCTTCGATTTTTTCGGCGGCGACCATGTTTTCGGGCAGGGCAAAGCTGCGTTTGAAGGAGAAGTAGCCAAATTCGCGGCGGGTGTACTGCTCGGTTTTTTCTTCCTTCTGCTCTTTTTTGTCGCAACTTACGGTGAGCACATTGTCGTTGAGTTCGACCTTAAAATCTTCTTTCGATAGACCAGGGGCGGCGACTTCTACCGTAAATTCTTTGTCGCTTTCGCGCACATTCACAGCGGGGGTAGCCTGTGTGCGCTCAAACCAACGGCGAGCGGGGCTGGAGGCGCTAACTTTGGGGCTGTTGTCGGCGAAGAAATCTTCAAAGATGCTGGGCAAAGTGGTCAAAAAACCGTTTCTTTTTACGAGTGTCATGGTGCGTAGTATTTGGTGTTTGTAAAATGTTGTGTTTGTTTGTGTTGATGCCCTGTATTTTTCAAAAGCCGTACCGTATCGCAACAAAATAGCCCAATTTTGCGTATAAGAGATGCCGCAAACGCCGATAAATACAGCGTTTGAGCGATTTTTATACTTTTTTTTTGGCTAAAAATACATACTGCCAAAATGGCAAAATTTTATTAAATTTGCGCCAATTTGTCAAAAATGCGTCGAAATGACGCTACTATATCATGCTCTACACGACTCAAGGGATTGTTTTGCGCAGCGTCAAATACGGCGAAACCAGCCTAATTTTCGATGTTTTCACGCAGGATTGGGGTTTGCGCACCTATATCGTACATGGGGCGCGGCAGGAGAAGGCGCGTTTTTCGCCGATTTTATTGCGTCCGACGGCTATCGTGGAGATGGTTGTTTATCACAACGAGCAGCGAGGCATCAACAATGTGCGGGAGATGCGCCCCGCGTACATTTATCAGCGTTTGCCTTTTTCGGTGCGGCACGGGGCGGTGGGCTTGCTGATTGGCGAGCTTTTGCAGAAAAGTTTGCGGGAGGCTGAAGCCGATGCCGATTTATTTCGGTTCATCATGCAGGCTTTGCAGATGCTCGACCAGCAAGCGGAGGTTTCCTCTGCTTTTTACCTAATTTTTATGGCGCAGTTGCCGTTTTATCTGGGTTTTGCGCCGCAGTTGGAGGGGTTTGACGAGGGGCGGGTTTTTGATTATCGGGAGGGGCGTTTTGTGCTGCCGATGGGTAGCGAGAACGTCTTGTATTTCGATGAGGAGAGCAGTCGGCTGCTCGTAGACCTCTGCTGCACGCCGCTGGAGGAAGCCGCCGATTTGGAGATAGCCGCCGAAGATAGACAGCGTTTGTATCGGCATTTGCTGGATTTTTACAGCTTTCATTTGCCCGCTTTTGTGGAATTGCAATCTTATGAGGTGCTGCGGGACTTGTTTTCGGGTGCTTAAAATAGTTTTTTTTGGGGCGTGCCCGCCTGCCCAAAAAGGGGCAGGCGGTCGGGCTATTTGAGCCGTAGCATGCTACGGCTCTACATATCCCTCACGCAGCTTGCAAAGCCGCCAAAGGGGCGGCTTGCGCTGGCAGCCTAAGTTTTTTTCTAACTTTATCGCTTGATTTGGCTTGTTTTTTTTTATTTTTGTAGCCATTCCCTTGATTTCGTTCCTTTTCACTATAAATACATCTATACACTATGAGCCATTTTAAAAATGAAAATGGGGGGAGCAAGACCTCGCCGCTTTAAAAATCCGCATGAGCGAACTCGCTACCGAGTGGACAAGCCTTAGAAAAACCATTTTCGGCGCTAAAACTGCGCCGCAGCCCGCTACGCTCCATGCTACAACTACAGCCTTGCAAAAAAAAGGCGACCCCATCAAACAAGGGGTAGGCAGAGGGCAAACCAATGCCGCTGGCGACGTGATGGAAGTGCAAAGGCTTCTCAAAATGGAACCTACGGGTGAAGCTGACGAAAAATTTTACAAAAAAATAGAAGCCTTTCAAAGAAAAAATGGACTCTCTCCAGATGGCATTATTTCGCCCAAAGGCGAAACCTATGCGTTTCTACGCTATGGCAAAAAACTCAATGCTACCGGGAAAAATATGATAGCAGTTGCCCCCGAAGTAGCCAAACACAGCGCCCAAGTAAACCAAGCCGCTAATACGCTCGGCTTATCGTCGGAACGCATAAATTCTATCATTGCAGTGGAATCTGGCGGCAAGGAAGATGCTAATAAAGACAAAGAAAGCCAATACAAAGGGCTTATGCAAATGAACCAAACTGCTTGGAACGAAGGCGTGGAATGGCTCAAAAAAAATAAAGGGATAGACCTTTCTCATCTCGATTTTGAAACCAATGTGTATAAGCCTGAATACGCTGTACTCATCGGTGGTGCAGTCTTTATAGTCAAAGGCGAATATTTGCAAAAAGCAGGGGTAAATCCCTCACATCCAGATTGGGATGCTCTTGTATTGATGGCGTATAATGCTGGCCAAGGCACGATAATAAATGCTATCAGTCGCGCAGGAACTGCTGATATTCAAGAGCTTATGAACCCAGAAAGGCGATTGTTTTTTTTTCCAAATACATCGGAAGCCAAATACAACGAAATTAGAAACTATGTAGTAAAAGCTAAAGCCTATGAGGCTGTTGTTGCCAACGATGCGCCCACACCAAACGACAACCCTGCCCCCTACTACAAACCCACGCCACCCACTCCAAATAACGATAACAAACCCAATCCGCATAGACTGCCGCCGCCGCCGCCTATCAATAATCCAACCACTTCCATAAAGTACGCTATTCAAATTTATGAAAGCACTGAATCGCCCGACATGGAAGACATAAAAAAAATGAACAACTACGCGGAACCGCAAGGGTTCGTAGTCGGCAGTGGCATTGCCTCCAACGAAGACAAGTATTTTTACTGGGTTACTGATAGGTATTGGACAGGAGAAGAAGGAAAAGTCTTGGTAGAAAAAATCTTTAAAAAAACGCAAGCTGTATTCCCAAAAGCAAAAATCATCGAATTAGATAGTAATGGTCGCAAAAAATAAGCTCTATTTTGTGCATATATTATTTTTAGCCTTGCTATTGTCTGCCTGCCTACCCGCTTCTCAAAACAAACAAACCCCACGCGAAAAATACACACCCATAAACCTAGCAGATTGGGGGTTTTCAGAATGCGGGATAGAAGACAATCTTCAAGAAATTATTGCTATCAACGATAGCGTAACTTGCCATTGGATAACTATAGAGGGATATGCTCTAAATAATAAACCTTCCTTTTACAAAGAAATCGACAATCGGTTAGATTTTATTGAACACCGTAAAAACAATCTCCCTCTATCTCATTACAACCTTAGTCTACATCGCATAAAGATGGCTAATTATGAATCTAAATGGCTTTCGCCAGACGGTTTTTATACTGCGTCTGTACAGCAAAAATTAAACGATGAAGACACCCAATCTTGCAACACCTATTTTTTACAAAAGCAAGATTTAAAAGGTTGCTACCAATGGGGAGTAAAAGTTCCTCTTTCGCCTATACCAAAAATTTGCAAAGATGCTATTCCCAATGTATCAGTAAGTCCTGATAGCAACGTCTACGTTTTGGCACGGGAATACAATCGTATTTTAAAATTTTCGGGCAAAAACGGTGCACTTTTAGACAACTTAGAGCTTGATGCTGAACTGTGCGGCTATAAAGTTCAAGATTTTTGGGTCACCTCAAACGAAGGTATCTTTATGACGCTTTCGGCTAAAAACGACCAAAAAACAATTTTAGCTGTTACAGGAAAAGCCAGTAAAAATGCTAAAGGTTTGCAAAGTTTTTGGGGGTTTCATTTGAACGATTTTTTAGAAGAGGTCAAAGAGTCAAGCAAAAATTGCACTTCCATAGTGGACAACGAAAACAATCTATTAGTTGCAGTTTTGGTAAATCCAACAAAAAAAAGCCAGCCCCTGCTCTATATTTTGAAATTCGATAGCAACGGAAATTTGATTTGGAAACAAAAATATGGACGAGCTTGGCAAAAAATAAATGGCAAAACAGCGAGTTATTTTTTTACTCAAAAAAGCCTAATGCGCTATGGTAAAATACAAGGCGATAATTTGATTATCGAAGTCAGTAGCGATATGACCATCAGAGATTTGCTTGGGTTGGGTGAAATTTCTTCAACAATGCAACCTCTACGCAGCCGTTGGACACGCTTATTTTTCACTATAGACATGAAAAGCGGTAGCCTGATAAATATACGCTACGAAATTATATAAAAATCTGCCCCGCGCCGCCCTTTGCAGGCGTTTTTTTTTTTCTGCGTGAGGGATAGGAGCGGAACCACGCGCCTGCGGCGCGTGATGTAGCGCATAGCCCGACCCGCGCCCCTTTTTAGGGCGCGGGGCACGCCCATTTTTTTGAAATTTTCCCTGTCTTTTATTGTTGATTTTAGGCAGCGTTTTTTTATTTTTGTAGCTATTCCCTTGATTTTGTTCCTTTTCACTATAAATACATCTATACACTATGAGCCATTTTAAAAATGGGTAGTAGGGTAAATATCATGTTTTTTGGGGCTGCTTCGCGGTCGCTATTCGCTCATACCTGCACTGCTGCCGCAATTGCGGTGCTGCCGCTACGCGGCAGCCCTATACATCGCTATGTCCGTAATCCTTAGATTTACATCTAAAAATGCAAACGTGCAAAAAGACCATGCTGGCGCTTTTGTTGTGGAACTTGACAGAGAACAAAAATTCGTAAGATATCACTACTAAGCACTAAAATTATGCACTACTTCATAGGTTCGTTGATGCTTTGCTTAATTGCTTTATTTGGGGGGGTATCTTGTCTAAAGGCACAAAACAAAGCCGACACAATCGCCCCCTTACGCGATTCCTATATTGGCACGCATTTTTATTATGCATCAAGTATATTGCCCAAGCAAACCGTCTACACGCAGCCATATCCGAATTATTTTTGGCATATAGCAATACCCGACTCAACAGGCGATAAAGCATACACAATAAAACATATAGAGGAAGAAGACCTTTGGGGACACATTAAACGAATCAAACTCTACCAACGGGCAAAAGAAGGCGACCTAAAAGTTGATGACTTTATAGATTGTTGCCCTTTTGAGTATTTATATGCTGGCGATAACTGGTCTGACTATTACATGTCTTGGCTACATCCGACAGGTATCCATAAAGCAGTTTTAGAGAAAGATAGGGTACACCCTGATTTTGATAAAATTACATTGCCAGCTGACTATAAAGAAGCAATTTCTAAGGAAGATAGCGCCCGCAGTGAAGTTTTTTTGCTGAAACAAAATTTCAAAGGGGACTTGGTTTGGAAAGCAACAATAGGTAGCATACTGACAAATCCGCATTTTTATTCAACGGAGAAATTAGATATGCGTTGCAATGAAAAGGGCGATATTTTTGTTTTAAAATCTGTCCGAATAGATAGCAAAAAATCGCGGCTTTATCTCAGTAAAATTAATGGGCAATCGGGTAAATTTATCTTTAGCAATCGTCCTATCCAAAATAAGGGTGGCTCTATTGTTTATCTCATGCCTGACAATAAAGACGGCTGCTATTTGTTGTTGAATACTCCAAATTTAGACAATTTTATACTGCAAAAATACGACAATCAAGGCGCACTTTTATGGAAAAAAACGCCTTTTTCGGCAACTGCTGGCAACAGACAAACAATGCACAATGAAATACTTTTTTTATTTGGCAATAATGCAAATTTATGGCTTATACAAGTAACAGATGGAAGCAATTTGCTTCCATCTGTCAACCATAAGAAAGCAAGCCCCTTAGAAATTGTGCTCATAAGCCCTGAAGGCAAAATTATAAATCGAAAAAACTATGGCAGCTTTTTTAATCGGCAGCCTTTTACAAAAGAATATCGTTATGGCACTTATCCCGCAACTGAGCTTCAGCTTTTAGATATTCTTCAAGACCCCAACAGTGGAAAAATTTATCTGGGTTTGTCTAGCGATTATACTCGCACAGATTTAGTAGAGGGAAAACCTCTAAATACTTCTCCCCGCTCCTTTAATTTTTTGGAATTAATTTTTTCCCCAAATGGAGAACTCATAGAATCGTACCACACCAAAAAATAAGCCCAGCGCCCCGCCTGCCCTTTGCAGGCGGGGATTTTTTTTGCGTGAGGGATAGTAGGGGCGCTGTAGGGACAAGGCATGCCTTGTCCCTACAGTTGCGCCCCGAATAGCCCGACCCGCGCCGCCTTTTTAGCGGCGCGGGGCACGCCCAAAAAATAAAACCCTCCTACTCTCCCACTACCTTTGGGGCTTTTTCCGTATCTTTGCCGATTATTTTTTATAGTTATACGCTTATGACTTTCGACGCACCAACTACGAGCACCGACATAAAACCATCGGCAATTATGGACTACGCACCGAGCCTTTTAGAAAAAAAATGGCGACAATACTGGGAAGAAAATGGCGTGTATCGGGTCTTTGAAGACGCGACAAAGCCGAAATACTATGTTTTGGATATGTTCCCCTATCCTTCGGGCGCGGGCTTGCACGTGGGGCACCCCTTAGGATATGTGGCGAGCGATATTTTTGCGCGCTACAAGCGGCTCAAAGGCTTCAACGTGTTGCACCCGATGGGCTATGACGCTTTCGGGCTGCCTGCGGAGCAATACGCGATTGAAACGGGCATACACCCCGAAATGACCACCCGCATAAACACCCAACGCTATCGGCAACAACTCGACAATTTAGGTTTTTCTTACGACTGGTCGCGCCAAGTCAGCACCAACGCGCCCGACTATTACCGTTGGACGCAGGAGATTTTCTTGCAGCTTTTCGGACATTATTACGATAAAGCCGCCGATAAGGCGCGCCCTATCTCGGAGCTTGTCGCCCTTTTTGAGCGCGAAGGCAACGCCCATACGCAGGCGCACACCAGCCAAGAAACTACTTTCAGCGCCGAAGAATGGGCAGCCATGAGCACAGCAGAGCGCGAAAATGTTTTGATGAACTACCGCCTCGCCTATCGCAAAGTTGGCTTTGTGAACTGGTGCGAGGCGCTGGGCACGGTCTTGGCAAACGACGAGGTAAAAGAAGGACTTTCGGAGCGCGGCGGGCACCCCGTCGTAAAAAAACATATCCTGCAATGGGCTTTGCGCATCACAGCCTATGCCGATAGGCTGCTTGCGGGTTTGGATACGGTGCAATACCCCGACGCTATCAAAACGCAGCAGCGCAATTGGATAGGCAAAAGTCAGGGCGCAGAAATCGTTTTCGCCATCGAGGGACACGAAAACGAAGGCATCGAAGTCTTTACGACCCGACCTGATACCATCTACGGTTCGAGCTTCTTGGTGCTTGCCCCCGAACACGCTTTAGTAGCCAAAATTACTAACAAGGAGCAGCAAGAAAACATAAATAAATACCTTCAATATGCCAACGCCCGCAGCGAGCGCGAGCGCATGGCGGACGTGAAGAACGTAACGGGCGCATTTACGGGCGCTTATGCCCTGCACCCGCTCACGGGCGCGCGCCTGCCCATCTGGATTAGCGACTATGTGTTGGCGGGCTACGGCACGGGCGCTATCATGGCAGTACCTGCAGAGGACGAGCGCGACCACCGTTTTGCGCGGCATTTCGAGTTGCCCATCATTCCCGTTTTAGACAAATCCGCCTACCCCAATGCCGAAATCGGCGATAAAGTCGGCACTTATATCAATTCTCCCCTTTGGGACGGATTGACAATAAATGAAGGCATCGAAAAGGCGCTGCAGACGGTAGAAAGCCGCAAATTGGGCAGCCGCAAGGTCAATTATAAGTTCCACGATGCCAATTTCAGCCGTCAACGCTACTGGGGCGAGCCTTTCCCGATAAAATACGATGCGCAAGGCGTGCCACACGTAGAAACCAATCTACCGCTCACCCTGCCCAATCTCAACGACTTCCACCCTACGCCCGATGGGCATTCGCCCCTTGCGCGGGTCGAAGACTGGGTGCATAGCAGCGAGGGTTTTACCCGCGAAACCGACACCATGCCAGGCTATGCGGGTTCGTCTTGGTATTTCTTGCGCTATATGAGTCCGCAGTGTATTGATGCGCCCTTTAGTCAGGAGGCTGTAGCCTATTGGCAGGAGGTGGATTTGTATGTGGGCGGCTCGGAGCACGCTGTAGGGCATCTCTTGTATGCGCGCTTTTTCCATAAGTTTTTGTACGACTTGGGCAAAGTGCCTACCGATGAACCTTTCCGCCGCCTTATCAATCAAGGCATGATACAGGGCATTGTAGAGCAGATTTATATGCTGCGCGAAAAGCGGGAAGGAAAATCCGTTTTCGTGTCGGCAGATAGATTGCAGGAGTTTGGCGGCGAAGCGGCAGCCGTGCAAATACCCGTATTTATTAAGTTTGTGAGCGATTACGGCAGCGCGGATTCTTATTTGGATTTGCGCGGCATTGAGCAATTTAAGGAATGGCGCAGCGACTACGCCGATGCGATTTTTGAGCTCAACGCCTATTCGCATCTCGTTACCCGCAGCGAAGTGGGCAAGATGAGCAAGCGCTATCACAATGTCGTCAATCCCGACGACGTAGTAGCCCAGTACGGCACAGACTGCTTCCGTATGTATGAGATGTTCTTGGGGCCTCTCGAAGACGCAAAGCCTTGGAACACCAAAGGCATCGACGGCGTGCATCGTTTCCTACGCCGCCTCTGGTCGCTCTTTTTCGACAAGGGCGAATGCATCGTTACGGACGAGCCGCCCACGAAGGAGGAATTGCGCACGCTCCATACCTGCATCAAACGCATCAATCAAGACCTCGAAAGTTTGAGTTTGAACACCTGTATTTCAGGTTTTATGATAGCCGTCAACGAGCTAAAAGAGCAAAATTGCCACAAACGCGCCATTTTGCGCCCGCTCACGCTCTTGCTTGCACCCTTCGCGCCCTTCATGGCGGAGGAATTTTGGCAGACGGCACTCGGCGAAAAGGGTTCCGTGCACACAAGCAGCGAATTTCCCACGCACGAGGAGGCGCATCTGCAGGTTAGCACCATCACCTACCCCGTTTGCACCAACGGAAAGTTGCGCTTCACGCTCGATTTTCCCGCCGCCGCCACGCCTGCCGACATCGAGGCGGAAGTCCGCAGGCATGAACGCACCATCGCCCTGCTCGACGGCAAACAACTCCAAAAAGTCGTCGTTGTGCCCCAACGCATGATCAACCTCGTCATCAAATAGTAGTAAGTCCTAAGCAGCAGGCAGTAAGTTTGGCTGCCCATTTTTTTTGTTTTTTGGGCGTGCCCGCCGCTGTAAAGCCGTAGCATGCTACGGCTCTACAGGCGCGGCGGTCGGGCTATTCATTCCGAGCCGTGATTTATCACGGCTCTACATTGCTATCCCTCACGCAAACCTGCCCACGCGCAAAGGGCGCGTGGGCGCGGGCTACATACCCACCGCAGGCCCAAATATCTCATAATGCAACTGCCCTTCCCCTATGCCCTGCGCCAGCAAAATGCTTTTTACGTTTTGCATAAAGGGTATCGGACCGCAAAAATATACATCGCTATCGGCGGGCACA
>CAYXSA010000029.1:0-32514 GCA_964467315.1 uncultured Saprospiraceae bacterium
GAATTACGAATTACGAATTACGAATTACGAATTACGAATTACGAATTACGAATTATTTTTTTATTTATATACTTGATTATCAATGGCTTATGCGCAAAATGCGCTACGCGGTTGCTGCGCAATCGTAACTCGTAACTCGTAACTCGTAACTCGTAATTCGTAATCAGTTTATTCGGATTTCTTGTAATGAATCCAAGGGTCATCGCCCCGATACCATTTGCCTGGGGTCAAACAAAGATAGCCCCAATTGTAAGATAACAGATAATCGCGCTTTTTCCCATTCGTATACATCCAATAAACCATCTTACTTTCTGTTACTTTAATCATATCTGCCCTGCTTAGGCTAATCGAATCGGGTATTTTGAAGGGGAATTTTAAGATATACTGAGAACCATCATCAACGCCCATATCTCGTATAAGCGACCAAGTGCCCGCCAACTCTGGATAATTGACCCCCTGCGTTTTCAAAATATGCAAAATGCTGTCGTTCAACTTGGTTTTCGCATAACTTTCTTTTACGAAAATTTCGCCATCAAAGGGTTTATAGAGGTATAGCGTATCGTTTTTCTGCTCAAATGGATAGCGCCTCGCATCAAATTTGCCCGCAGAGCTTAGCAGATAGCCCGAATCCAGCAAGAAATTCGTGCGCATCACTACGCTCTTGGGGTAATCCAATAAGTATAAACTATCGCCCTCAATATGCAAATCTGGCCCTATATAAGGCGGCGTATTCAGCGCAATTTCGTCTACAATGGGTCGAAAAGGGTCTTCAGGAACAAGCGCAGGCGGATTGTCTACCAATTCGGCGCGTACAAATTTCCAATCCCCGCTTATATCCATTTTATCGGTTTCTTGCAGGCTAATTTGGGGGACTGCGCTGGAGCAAGCATAAAGAAAAACGAGTGCCGCACGAAATAAATATATTTGCATAACAAGGAAGAATGACGAACACGAATGACGAACACGAAGTGAACGCGTAGCGAACAACAAATAGTACTTGCTATCGCTGCTCCCCGCGAGGCGGCATAGCACCAGCGATGTAAGCGGCACCCTGCCTACTTCTCCTCCAGTGTGGCGACTGCGGGCGATAGCTGCAAATTGGGGCAATGAGCGGTAGAAATAACCCGCAAGGCGCTGCAACGCGGCAGGGCAGCGGGAAAATGTATAAGCTGCGGCATGCGAAAAAGGACGATTTTCTCCAAAGTAGGGGCGAAAATCGTTTCTTCGAGCTTGGCGGCGCTGTGGTACATGAGTTCCAAGCGGCGCAGTTGGGGCAAATCGCCAAGCCAGTCGGGCAATTCCATAAAAGATAGCACCAACTGCCCGCCTTTTATGACGAGCTTATGCAAGTTTGGCAGATTTTTGATGCTGGGCGGCAGAGGCTGCTGCAAGCGTCCTTCCAAACACAACTCTTCCAGATTTGGCAGCAGCGAAAAATCAAAACTTAGGGGCTTTTGGGCTTTCCATGCTTCTATGCGTAGACGACGCAGCAGGGGCAGGGTAGCAAGCTCGGCAGGGATTTGCTCGATGTCGCCGATATTTACTTCCTCTATGCCGTTGAAGCGTTCGAGAAGGGCTATGTTTTTTTTGACAGGGCTATCCTTGCCCAAGCTTTTGTCGATGTAAATGTAGGGTCTGCCCAATAGGTTCATCATGCGCCCCAACCGCAAATCACGGGAAGATTTGCCGTAGGCTATAATCGCCTGTAGATGCTGCGCGTAGTCGGTATGCTTGCCTGTTGTAATTAAGTCGCGTTTGCCTTTGTAGGCTTTGTATACGTCCTTTTGGGATAGGCGCAAGAGCGCTCCGACCTCATCATAGCATGAAGGTAGCAGCTTGCCAACTAAAAAAAGCTCTTCTGTATAGTCCTCAATGTTGGCGTTTGCCGCTTGTCGGAAAGCGTCTAAAAATGCCTGCGGTTGTTTGGGGTCGAATATCATAACGAATGGCCAATTTTTACTTTCATAACCATAGGCGCGAAGCGCTGCCCAAACAGCGCTGTACCTACTACCTACTACTTACTACCTACTACTTTTCCTCCAGAGCGGCGACTGCGGGCGATAGCTGCAAATTGGGGCAATGAGCGGTAGAAATAACCCGCAAGGCGCTGCAACGCGGCAGGGCAGCGGGAAAATGTATAAGCTGCGGCATGCGAAAAAGGACGATTTTCTCCAAAGTAGGGGCGAAAATCGTTTCTTCGAGCTTGGCGGCGCTGTGGTACATGAGTTCCAAACGGCGCAATTGGGGCAAATCGCCAAGCCAGTCGGGCAATTCCATAGCGGAGAGCAGCTTGTCGCCGCCTTTGATGCTGAGGGTATGCAGATTTTTTAGGCTGCTGATGCTTGGGGGCAGTGCTTGCGCGAAGTCGCCTAATAAGTACAGCTGTTCGAGTTGCGGCAAAGCCGAAAAATCGAATTCCAATTTTCCTCCCCAAGCCTCGATGCGTAGGGTTTTGAGGGATTTTAGTTGGCTGATTTCGGCGCTAAAATCTTCGAGGCAGTTGGTTTGCAGCTCTTCTATCTCTTGAAAGCGGGTCAGGTAAGCCGCTTTTTTGAAGAGAGGGCTTGCTTTTTTCTGTGCAATTTTGGGGGCTGCGTCTGCGGCGGCGACTTCTTTATGCAGTACGATGCCGTTGTAGCCCAAAAGTCGCATCATGCGCCCCAGTTTCAGCTCTTTGGAGATTTTTCCCAGCGCGAGGACAACCAATAGATGTTTATCGTAGTGGGTGTAAGCATCGGGGGCTATGAGCTTGTGTTGGCTTTCGTAGGCGACGTGTACGTCTTTGGGAATTTTGCGCAAGAGGGCGGCGACTTCGTCGTAAGATTCGGGCAGCAGCCTGCCTGCTAAAAAAAGCTCTTCCGCGTAGAGGGCTAAGTCTGCGTTTTTTGCTTTGCGAAACGCGTTTAAGAAAGCCTGCGGCTTTTGGTGGTCGAATATCATTGGAGAGTTACGAGTTACGAGTTACGAATTACGATTGTGCTTTAGGTATTTTTTTGGCGTGCCCGCGCTCCCCGCCGCTAACGCGGCTTAAAGGTCGCGCGGTCGGGCTATTCGTTGCAGCCGCTGCGCGGCTTCCACTGCTATCCCTCACGCAATAAATTTCAAAAGCTGGTGTCTGATAATAAAAATGCGTGCCGCGCCTTTGCGCGGCTTAGCGCCATATTTGCGTGAGGGATAGTATGGGCGAATCAACATTCGCCCATTTGGGCGATGGTGATATGCCCCAAATAGCCCGACCGCGCCCCCTTTATTGGGGCGCGGACACGCCCAACAAATACTTTCTGCCCATGCTTGCACCCAAGCAAAAAAGTAGGTCGATACTGCTTAGATTGGGCAAAAAAGGCTGCCTATCGGCGAAGGTCTGCGTATAAGCGGGGGCGGGAAATTTGGCATGATGGCGGGGCTCTAAGCTCGAGTAGCGCTGCTTTTCAGCCTCCGTATAAGGCTCAAATTGGGCATTGTAGCTATATTCGGTGGGCAATTGAAAAAGGCGCAAGAGCGTTTGGAGGAGGCGCTCGGAGAAATCGAACAAAAATTCGCCGCTTGCATTTTCGTACAAGGGGCGCAGATAATCGGCATAATGCTCCCAAAACGGGGCGCTGCCGTAGGCGACTTGCAGGCTGCGCCAATGCTGAACTTGCCAGCGTTGCGCCGTATCTATGCGCACCTCTTTTATGGGCTGCTGTTCGTGTTTGCCTTTTTGGAGGGGGATAAGCAGGAGCAACTCGCCGTGCGAGCTGCCAATATGGCAGCGATTGCGGAAGGAGCGCTTTTGATAATGCTCCCATTGGTCTATCTGCACCTGCTCTTTGGAGGCAAAAAAAGATAGATATTGGGCGTTGGGAAGGTAAAAGAGCGGGAGGCGCTGCATGCTGTTTCGGACAAGAAGGCTAAAAAAATAACAAAACTTTTGGCTTTGCTACCTGCTAAAAAGATAATAATACTATTTTTGCGCTTAGCGAAGCATTGTTTGAGGAGAGGAGGCTGCAAAAGTAGCTTTTTCTTCGTATATTGGGCATACATTCGCGCACACAGCCAAATTGCAACGACTATGAATAAAATTTACGCACTCCTCTTTCTCGGTATACTGGCAAGCAGCAGCAGCTACGCCCAGCAGCAGTCGATGTACACCATGTACGCCTTCAATACGCTGGGGTACAATCCCGCTTATGCAGGCAGCGCGGGCGTTTTTGACCTGAATATCCTACACCGCCACCAATGGTGGGGCTTCGGTCCGAATGCGCCCATGACGCAAAATTTGACCATGCACTCGCCCCTGCCCAGCAAAAATATCGGCATCGGACTCAATATGACCTTCGACCGCATCGCCGTATCACGCTCGCTGGATTTTTTCCCGACCTTCGCCTATCGCATCAAATTTGGCGACCATACGGTCAATAGCAACGGCAGAAAAACAGGCAAAGGCGGTTATATTTCGCTGGGTTTGCAGGGCGGAGTATCCAATTTTACCGCCAACTGGTCGCAACTGCGGCTCGATGATGCCAATGACCCCGCTTTCGAGGTGCAACGCCCCAATGTCTGGTTGCCCAACTTCGGCGCAGGCATCTATGTGCATACCGATAAATGGTTCGTCGGCTTCTCCGCCCCCTTCCTTATCACCAATAAGCTCCGCAAACGCACCGCTTTGCAGCCCGCCGATATGCCCATCGCACAGCAATATCGCCACTACTATTTTACGGCAGGCTATGCCTTCGAACTTACGCCCGATGTGATATTTCGCCCGACTATCCTATTTAAAAATGTCGGACTTTTTGTAGAGCGCAACCAAAGCCTGCGCATCGGTGCTCCCAATGAATTTGATATCGATGCCGCCTTTTTGCTCAAAAATAGATTCTGGGTGGCTGCCTCTTTCCGCTCCGCTTTCGAGTTCCGCGCCAGCTCCTACGATTCTGTCGATTTCTGGTTTGCCATCTTACTCGGAAAAGGGCATAGAGTCGGATTTTCCTTCGATTATACCCTCACGCGCCTCAATCCTGGCGTGCAAGGCTCTTACGAAATCATGTACGGCTTCGAGCTTAAAAAAGTCGTAGCAGGCGGCGACCATCCCCGTTTATTCTAGATTTTTATTTTTTGGGGGCTACGCGCTCGGTACGCGCCTTGCGCATCGCTAGCCTATTTTGCAAAGATAGAGCCGCAAAGCGCGGCTCTATCCTAAAACAGCGTATACAGACCCATAGCCCCTTGCCAATAGCAAAAAAATGTAGAAAAAATATAGACTTTTTAATACATATAGCTTTAACAGTCAGGCACTTATAACTAACAACAAAAATTTCGAATTCGTAATTCGTAATTCGTAATTCGTAATTCCCATTATGTGGTTTATAAAAAGACTTTCTATGCTTCTGGTGCTGCTGCTTTTGGTGGCAGGCAGCGCATATGCGCAAAAAGGCAAACTGCGCGAGGCTAAAAAGCTGCTGGAGCAGAAAGCATACCAAGGCGCTATAGATATTTATATGCGGATTTTGGACAAAAACTCCAAGAATCCAGAAGCTATTGCAGGCATCGCCGAGTGTTATTATCGTATGCGCAATTTTTCGGAAGCGGAATATTGGTATTACGAAGTTGTGCAAAACAACCCCAGCCCCGAAGCATGGCTCTATCACGCCAAATCAGCCCATGCCATCGGCAATAACAAAAAAGCACTCAAGTCAGCCCAGCAGGCAAAGCGCTTAAATCCTACCTACGAGGTCGAATTTTTGATTAAAGCGCTCAATGAAGAGACTATAGCCAACCTAAAAACCTCTGGCGCGCTCTACACAGTAGAGCCTGTGAAAGCACTCAATACCCCTCAAAATGACTATTGCGCTGTTGTCTACAAAGACAATCAGATTGTTTTTATGTCAGACAGAGAGAACGACAAAAAATTCCCTGCTTCCAAACGCATAGACGCTTGGACTAATAATAATTTTACAGATATATACATCGCTGACCGTACGCTGACGGATGCAAAGAAAATAGAATACTCCTACGGAAAATCCAAAAAAATGGAGGGGCTATGCTCGAAGAATCACGACGGGCCTGTATCCTTTAGCGCTGATGGCGGCGAAGCCTATTTTTCGACCTCCTCACGCGAGGGACGCTCACCCGATGGGGTATGGCGCATAAAGATATATCGCAGTTTGGCACAAGGAAAAGACTGGAGCAAGCCACAAGGTGTAGCCGTCATCAATAGCGATGATTACTCCGTCTATCACCCAACCCTCTCCGCTAAGGGGACAAAACTCATATTCGCCGCAGAGATGCCAGGCGGGGCAGGAGGCTTAGACCTATATTACTGCGAACTCGAAGACGGACGCTGGACACCACCCACGCCGCTCGTGGGAGTCAACACCGAAGGAAATGAAGCCTTTCCTTTCTTGCACCCCGATGGTACCCTCTATTTTGCTTCCGATGGGCATATAGGCTTGGGCGGCTACGACATATATATGTCAAAAGAAAATATGGGCGATTACTTCGACCCCGTAAATCTTGGCTACCCTATCAACACCTCCGACGATGATTTTGCAATAACCATGAACAAGGAAAAAACCTATGGTTATATCAGCTCCAATAGACCAGGCGGCGCAGGCGGCGACGATATTTATTGGTTCAAAAAATCTTCTATCGAGGTAGAGGTGCTTGTTTATGATTCGCTCTCTGGTATGCCACTCGAAGGGGCAGAAGTATTTACGCCTTGTTCGGCTGTAAAAAGCTTTGTTACCAACCCTGACGGTAAGGTATTTATGGAAATCGCTATGGACAAAGCCTGCGATTTCGCTGCCGAGAAAAATCCATACAAACCCAACTCCCGACGCGCCGCTACCAAAGACCTGCGCGCAGGCGAAACCCTCATCGTACAAATCCCGCTAACGCTGGAGCGCTTTTTCGACCTACAGGGCACTGTCGTAGATGGCTACACCAAAGTCCCCGTAGAAGCTGCTCTCGTTACGCTGATATCCAACTGCGGCAAGGGCTTGGATAGCTCCACCGTCAGCACCAACGCAGAAGGCAAATACGAATTTAAGGAACTCGGAGAAGGCTGCAACTTTCAGCTAAAGGTGAGCAAAATCGGCTATACAGGCGATATTATCACCTTCTCTACCGATAGCGTTTCTTCTGATACCATCGTCCGCTTTCTCGCTATCAACTGCTTTGGCCCCAACTGCAAAGACAAAGCAGACCCCAACCCGAACCCAGGACCCCAACGCAAAGATATTCCCGATAATATCGCAGACTGCAAAACGGTCAAATGGAAAAAGGGAAAAATTCGGCACGAATGCCTCGTTTGCCCCACAAACGATACGATTTTTTGCATCGAATGCGAGATAATCAATAAAGTAGAGGTCTGCGATACGATTTGGCAATATAAGGACGAAGACCCCGTAGTCGGACCGAAAGAACTGATACATATTTTCTACGACTACGACGACGCTTCCCTCCGCGCCGATGCCCAACCAGGACTCAAACGACTGCTGCGGCTCATGCGCGAATACCCAGAGGCGAAAATCCTTATCAGCTCACACACCGACGCACGCGGCAGCCGCCTTTACAATCAACGCCTATCCAATCGGCGCGCGCATTCGGTCGTCGTTTATCTCATAGCCAATGGCATTGATAAAAAGCGACTGAAAGCAAAAGGTATGGGCGAGGAAGTTATGATAAACGACTGCTACGACGGCAAAGAATGCCCCGAAGAGCAACATCAAGAAAACCGACGCACAGAATTCCAAGTCTATGAATACGATAAAGGCAGCGGAGAAATCAAATCGCGCCGCCCCGATAATATCCGCACCGCCCCTTGCCGCAATTGCCCCAAAGCAGGAACACTCGAAACCGATACCCCCGCCCCCAGCGATACACCCATCGACACACCGCCCACAAGCGACAAACCGACAACAGAAAAGCCCGAAAGCGATAAAGACGGTAAATGGGAACTCCCACCCTTCAAAGGCGATTAAGCTATCCGTAACCTACCTTAAATCATAACTCCCCAGATGGACTTAACAATCGAACAATTATACGATGCCTTCGGCGAGCTGCTCTATGCGGTGGCAAAAATCGACGGCGAAGTGCAAGAGGCAGAAGCCCAAAAAATCGAAGATATGCTCCGCAATTATGCGGGCGCAAAGGAAATAGAATGGTCGTTTGAATACGAATTTGACCGCAAACAGTCAGTAGAAGATGCCTATAAAAAGGCTATCGATGTCTGCAAATGGTATGGCCCCACACCAGAATACGACTTTCTTTTTGAGCTCGTTGAGCAGGTCGCCAAAGCCAGCAACGGGCTAAGCGAAGAAGAAAGCGCCATAATTGTCCGTTTCAAGCAAGAATTGCTGGCGTATTTTCAAAAAACTGTCCGATTTAGCGACGATAATTAAGCAGTAGAAGCGCCTAAATTTATATCTTGCCTCCGCCCGCCCCTACAAAAGGCAGCGCGGAGGCTTTTTCATTATTTTTTAACCTTAACCAGCATTTTCTAAAATGTCTCGTCTTTTTTTTGCGGTACTTGTCCTCTATTTTTCTGCCGATTTTTTGCAAGCGCAAACGCCCGCTGATACCACCAAAAAGGATTCGCTTTGGGTCTTAGGCGGTGGGATAGGATTGGATTTTGCGCATCTTTTGTACGTCAATCCGCGCGTGGGAGCGGGAGAAAATCGCATCGGCTTGGGCGGCAATACCAGCTTTTTCGCCAACTATCACAAAGGGCGGCTGCGCCTGCGCTCCTCTGCCAATTTTATCTTCGGCGTGCAGCGTTTGGGGCGGGGTACGACCCGCCCTTTCCAAAAATCGCAGGACGAAATACGGCTTACAGCCCTCGTTTCTTACGACCTGACGAAAGAAAATCCCTTCGCCTATGCGCTTGATTTTCTGCTGCTCTCGCAGATAACGCCCACCTACGAAGGCAATTTTTTGTCCTATAAAGATACGCCCATACGGCACGCGATTTCGCGCTTTTTTGCGCCCGCTACGCTGGTCGTCTCGCCAGGTATCACCTACAAACCCAATGCGGCGCTGACCGTTTTGCTCTCGCCCGCCTCCATGAAAATGACCATCATCGGCGACGACCAAATAGCCCGCTTAGGCAATGCCCAGCTAACAAATAGCCTACACGGCAACCCTTTGGGCAGGTTCGCCGATGCCGAAGCCTTCCGCGCTTCCTATGGTACCATGCCCGACGGACAAATCAACGATTCTACCTTCTATGCCCGCCGCTTCACGCAGCTTGGCGCGACGCTCAAAGGCTCTTACCAGCAAAAATTCTTCAAAGACGCAAAAGGCAAACCGCGTTTAAGCGTTAGCACCAGCCTCAACCTATTTAGCAACTACCTGCGCGACCCGCAAAACATTGATGTTGAATGGATTACGCAAACCGATTTGCTCATTTTCAAAGGGCTTTCGCTCACCTTTATCACCAATCTTTTTTATGACCACGATATTTTGGTGCAGCTCGATAGGGATAAAGACCTCACAACGGGCGTAAATGGCTACGAAAGCACAGGCAGGCGCGCCGCTTATGTGCAGACCTTGCTATTGAAATATAACTTTTTATTTTAATTTTTTTGGCGTGCCCCCGCGCCAAAAAGGGCGCGGGGTCGGGCTTTTGAGCCGTAGCATACTACGGCTCTACAATCCCTCACGCAAGCCAAGCAGCCTGCGTACTACCTGCTGCAATGCTTCGAGGAAAAGGAGCTTATAATTCAAGGCTAAGTTTATAAGCCTCCGCTAAAATAGGGAACAAATCTGCATCTTCCTGATTCGCCAATAGCACAACCCCAATTTTTGTGCTTGGGTGGAACGCCACCAGCGTCGCCACGCCATCTTCACCGCCGCCATGCCCCCATAAACCATACTCATCTTCGACCTTGTATATGTGCAAGCCCATATCTCCGTCTAAGTCGGGTATCTGTTCGCTTAGCATCATCTGTACAGTAGCGGAATTTAAAAGCTGATGATTGTTGGCACCGCGACCGCCTTGCGCGAAGGCATTTAGCAAAATATACAGATCGCGGGCAGAAGAGCGCAAGCCCCCATTGGGATAATCCGAAAAGGTATAATGCTCTATGGGGTCGAAACTAGTACCCGCTTTCTTGTAAGGCTGAACCAAGGGCAAGCCCGATTGCTGCGCCTCGTCCAAACGCCAAAAGCTCTGCGTCATACCTAAGGGCGAAAAGATATTATTTTTGCAGTAGGCATTAAACTCTACACCTGAAATCTGTTCCACCAGCACGCCTATAAGGGCAGAACCTGCGTTGGAGTATTCGTGCATGGTGCCAGGCTCAAAATCAAAAAAATTGTTGGCTGCATCGTAGAGGCTGCCACTCGTAGAGAGATAACTCTGCATAAAGTCCAACAAGGCTACAGGGCTATCTTGCCCGTAGTAGTACCCATCCGTGATCGTGGTGGCATCGTCGATGCCGCTGGTATGCGTGAGCAGCATGCGAAAAGTGATAGGGGTACTGTAGTTGGGTACAGCAACAGAGAAAGGTAGATAATCATTGATGGGTTCGTCAAGCCCAAAACGCCCTTGTTCGTGCAGCTGCATCAGCGCCGTCGCCGTTATAATTTTAGACACGGAGGCAAGCAAAAAAAGGCTGTTGGCGCTTAGAGCTCTATTTTGCTCTATGTTTGACTCGCCGAGATAGGCTTCGTGCAAAATTTGCCCATCCTTAAAAAGCAAAACCCCAAGTGCGGGTATTTTTTGCCCCTCCATCTCCGCTTCCAGATACTCATCAAAATCGGCTACCGTTTTGATTTCGTCTTTTTTGCATTGGCTACAACTTAGCAGCAAAAACAGCGCGAATAAAATGCTAAAAACTTGTTTGTGCATAATTGTAGGTTTTTTTATTTATCTATCTTGTGCCCCACAAGTTAGCTCTTTATTCGCATTTTTTCAGAAAATGCGGGAGGAACACGAAGTGAACGCGAAGCGCATAGTAGCGACGCGATTTATCGCGTCGTGGAGCGCCGACCCGCCCAAAAAAAGTGAAAAGTGAAAAGTGAAAAGTGATTACGCAGTAACCGCGTAGCGCAAAGTGAAGATGTAGCGAATAACAAAAAGTACTTGCTACCGCTGCCGCCGCAAGGCGGCATAGTACCTACGACACTAAGCACTACCTACGACAGAAAGCGCCTTCCTAACTCGCTTTGGCATACTTATTGGCAAAGGCATTTTTCGATACGCACAAACAAGAACAAACAGATTTAATTTTCGGCTATGATGATGAAAAAATGGTTATTTGGGTTTATGCTTTTGGGCATAACCATGAGCAGTTGCGACGTGCTCGGCTCGCTTTTGAATAGCGGCGGCGGGGTAGCCGCGCTGACGGATTCACAAATCGCGCAAGGGCTAAAAGATGCGCTTTCGCAAGGGGTAACGAAGGGCGTGAGCGCTTTGAACATTCAGGACGGCTTTTTCAAAAATGCTGCGCTGAAAATCCTCTTTCCCCCAGAGGCGCAAAAAATCGATAAAACCCTGCGCGATATCGGTCTGGGCAACTTTGCCGATGACGCGATTTTGAAAATGAACCGCGCAGCCGAAGACGCAGCAGGCGGCGCGAAAGACATTTTTATCACTGCCATCACGAGCATGACCGTCAATGACGCAATGGGCATACTGATGGGCGAAAAAAATGCCTGCACCGAATACCTCAAACGCACTTGCTCTACGGCGCTTTACCAAAAAATGCAGCCCGTCATAAAAAGCTCCCTCAATAAAGTCGGCGCTGTCAATGCTTGGACGAAGGTCGTAACGGAGTACAATAAAATTCCGCTCGTTACGAAAATGAACCCCAATCTCGACGACCATGTTACCAAAAAAGCCACCGACGGCATTTTTACGATGGTCGAAAAGGAAGAGCGCGTTATACGCGAAAATCCCCTACAGCGCGGCACAGACCTGATGAAAAAGGTTTTTGCTAAGCAAGATAAAGCAGGCTAATTTACTGTTTTTTATAAAAAAAAGCCCCTTCCTGCGCAGGCAGTCGGAAGGGGCTTTCTTATTTTTGCGCCCTTATATTTTTATAATGTACAAGGATACGGACGAAATTTATATGCGCCGCTGCATCGCTTTGGCGCAGCGTGCTGCGGGCTACAATCAGCCCAATCCGCCTGTGGGCGCTTTGTTGGTGCATGAGGGGCGCATTATCGGCGAGGGCTGGCATGCCCTTTACGGGCAGGCGCATGCGGAGGTAAATGCTGTAAAAAATGTCGAGCCCCAAGATGCGCCGCTTCTGCCGCTTTCCACGATTTACGTTACGCTTGAACCCTGCCACCACACGGGCAAAACGCCGCCTTGCGTGGATTTGCTGCTGCGTTGTGGCATTCGTAGGGTAGTGGTAGCGATGCAAGACCCCTTTGAGCTGGTCGCGGGCAAAAGCATCGAAAAGCTGCGCGCAGCAGGCGTGGAGGTGCGCGTAGGCGTATGCGAACAGGAAGCCCGACATTTGATTCGCCGATTTCTTACGATGGTCGAGAAAAAACGCCCGCATATCGTGCTAAAATTTGCCCAATCCGCCGACGGTTTTTTATCGCGCAAGGGCGAACAAACCCGCATCAGCAGCGCCATAGCCCAAAGGCTTACGCACGCTTGGCGGGGCGAAGAGCAAGCGATTTTGGTCGGTAGCGAAACCGTGCTGGTCGATAATCCGCAGCTCAACAATAGATTTGGCGCTCGTTCGCCCCTGCGCCTCGTTGTAGACAGGCGCGCCAGACTTGATTTTAGCCAAAATTACCATATTTTCGATAGCTCGCAACCAACTTGGATTTTTCGATTAAGCGAAAACGGGCAGACAGAAAACCAAGAAATTCGCCCCAATCTGCGGCTCGTTTTGCTGCCTTCCGAAAGGGAGGATAGCGCATTTTTGCGCCAACTGCTCGATTATCTGCAGAGCCAAAAAATACAATCCCTGCTCGTAGAAGGCGGCGCGGCGCTGCTGGAAAGTTTTTTACGCGCCCAACTTTTTGATGAAGTTCGCCAAATCATAGCCCGCCCGCTTCATTTGGGCAGCGGACTGCCTGCGCCCTGCCTGCGCGGCTTGCGAGAAGTCAGCAGGCAGCCCATCGATGAGGCGGACGAATTGCGCTGTTTTCTGCCCTTCGCTTGATTTTTTTGGGCGTGCCCGCGCCGCTAAAAAGGCGGCGCGGTCGGGCTATTCGGAGCAGCCACAAGGGCTGCACCTACTATCCCTCACGCGTTTTTATCCCGCCGCGCAAAGGGCGCGGCGGGCGGATGCGTTATTTTTTGGTAAACCTCGCGCTGTAAACCTTATCGTAACTCAGAAATTCCACAAAGTAAACTCCACTGCTTAGGCTGCTTATGTCTATTACAGTGTGGTTGGTTTCGATTTTGTCTTTTAGCACCTCTCTACCCAATACGTCTAAAACTCTTAAATCTCCGCTAAGACCTGAAGCCTCTATATTTATTATCCAGTCCGTAGGATTGGGATAAACCTTAATTTCAGTATTTAAATGCGTGGTGACTCCCGTAATTACAGTCAAATTCAAAGTTACCAAGCTATCGCAGCCTGCTGAATTTTGAAAGCTTGCAGTATAAGTGCCAGCAGTAACCAAACTTTGACCATTGAAAACAAAAAATTCATCATCGTTTATTACTTCATTTAAAGTTATATTGTCGCTATCAGCAACGGTTAAATTCAGCGTAACGGTGCTATCGCAGCCTGCTGCATTGGTGGTCGTCCAAGTATAATTGCCGCTTGTATTGTAGGTGGCACCATGCCAACTGAGGCTATCGCAAACGGAGGCTGTTGTATCGCTTTCGGTTGATTGTATCGTCAAATGGAGTGTTGCT
The DNA here is from genome assembly GCA_964467315.1 of uncultured Saprospiraceae bacterium. Taxonomy (GTDB): domain Bacteria; phylum Bacteroidota; class Bacteroidia; order Chitinophagales; family Saprospiraceae; genus JAAFIM01. The sequence goes on from CAYXSA010000029.1 coordinate 13,808, forward strand.
ACGCTATCGCAGCCTACTGCATTCGTTGTTGTTCGGTTGTAACTACCGCTTGCGCTATACGTGGTGCCGTACCAAATGAAATTATTGCAGGCACTGGCAGACGTATCGCTTGTAGTAGGTTGATTTATGGTTAAATGAAGCGTGTCTACATTTGCGCAGCCGCCGCTGCTGGTATAGTTCCGCGTGTATATACCGCTTGTGCTGTAAACAGTGCCGTTCCAAGTGAAGTTACTACAGGCATTTGCGCTTGTGCTGCTTGTTGTTGGCGATTGTACGGTTAGCAGTAGTCTTATGGTGCTGTCACAGCCTGCTGCATTGGTTGTTGTCCAAGTGTAATTACCACTTGTATTGTAGGTACTGCCTCGCCAAATAAAATTATTGCAGGCTATGGCAGTGGTATCGCGTGTAGATGATTGTATAGTTAGATTTAGAGTATCTACACTTGTGCAGCCACTACTGCTTGTATAAATTCTTGTGTATATGCCGCTGCTGGTGTAGGTAGTATCAAGCCATGTATAACTTGCGCAAGCAGTTTGGGTTTCAGCATTGCGGGCACAAGTCGAGGTGCATAAGACTTGCGCTGGAGTACTCAGCCTATTGGGGTTTACTCCAATACCGAGTTGACCAAGCGAATTGCTCCCTGTTGTCCAAATTGTACCATCATTTTTCAAAAAAATAGAATGTGTGCTCCCCGCTTCTGCCGCAACTACACCAGACATAGAGGATACTTGTACAGGAGTATTGATTGAGGTTAAGTTACCTATGCCAAGCTGCCCTTCATTATTTAGCCCTGTAGCCCATATAGTCCCATCATTTTTTAGAAAAAATGAATGGTATTCGCCTGCTGTTACGCCTATAATGCCTGAGAGCGTCAGACACTGCACAGGTAGATTTTGGTTAGTATTATTGCCAATACCAAGTTGCCCATTGGTATTACGCCCTACTGCCCAAACGGTGCCATCATTTTTTAGAAAAAATGAATGATGTCCGCCAGCAGCTATACCAACAATGTTTGTCATACCAAGTACTTGTACAGGGGCACCTCTATCTGTCATATTTCCTATACCAAGCTGCCCATAGCTGTTGGCTCCTGTCGCCCAAACAGTGCCATCGCTCTTTAGGAAAAGCGAAAAAGCCAGCCCTGTCGATATTGCGGTAATACCTGAAAGAGTGTTTATTTGTACAGGAACAGTTTGATGATTTATGCTTGGAACGCCTAAGCGTCCATTGTGAATGCTACCTGTTGCCCAAACAGTGCTGTCGTTCTTCAAAAACAAAGAATGGTAATAGCCTGCCGATATAGCAGTAATACCCGTAAGCCCGCTCACTTGTACGCGAGTGGATTGATCAATCATATTTCCAAAACCAAGTTGTCCAAAATCATTTCTTCCCACCGCCCAAACAGTCCCATCATTTTTCAAAAATAAAGAATGACCATCTCCCCCTGCGACACCTACGATATCCGTAAGGTAATGCGCCCGCACTGGGGTAAAACGTTGAGACGTTACACCAATCCCAAGCTGACCAAACCCATTGCGCCCTACGCCCATAGGTTTATTGTTGCCGCAAACAAAAAGCGAATAATCACGCCCTGCCGATATAGTTTGAGCGTATAAATTTGAGCAAAAAGCGAGGATAGATAAAAAGAGGATAACGATATTTTTCATTTAGGTAAGTTGTTTTTGTTTGTACAAAAATAGATTATTTACAAAGATAGGAAAAATAAAAAAAACAACCCCCAAAAGGCGCAAAATTTTGCCTATTGGGGGTGTTTGTATTTGCAGTGCGAAAATGCGGCTTTGCGACTATTCGGCGCTTGCGTTTTCTTCTGCTGTAGTTTCTACTGCGGGAGCGGCAGAGGATTTGCGGGCTTTCGGTGTGCCGAAGATGCGAGCGCGGAGCTCTTCTTGTTTGGCTTTAGTATCGTCGATGCGTTTTTCGATGTACTGCGCTTTGCCTGCAATCCAAACGGCGAGCATTTCGTCGGCTTTCTCTTGTGTGAGTGCGCCTTTAGTTACGCCGCGTTGGAGGTGTTTTTTGTATAGTACACCCTTGAATTTGAGGATAGCGTGCGCCGTATCGGTAGGCTGTGCGCCTTTAGTGAGCCAGTTGTAAGCGCTATCGATGTCCAAATCGATGGTAGCGGGTACAGTAAGCGGATTGTAGTTGCCGATTTTTTCGATAAATTTACCGTCGCGGGGTGAGCGAGAATCTGCTACTACGATGTGGTAAAATGGGCGTTTTTTGGTGCCCTTGCGCTGGAGGCGGATTTTGACTGGCATTTTGGATAAAATGAGTACTGTTATAAATGAATTTTTGAATGCCTGCCCCGCGTACCTCGAATGAAGCGAGCGGCGGGACTTTTTGAGCGCTGCAAAGATAAGCGGCTTTTTTGATTTCGCGCTAATGCCCGCATATTTTTTTAAGCCGAAGCCACAAAATAATAGTGTTCTCTGCCATAAAACTGCTTATGCAGTGCCTCGCGGCTAAGGGGCTGGGGCGAGGGGCGCAGAAATTCCGAAAGATTGAATAGGCGCAGACCGCAGGCAGTCAATAAATCGAAAATATCGTTGGGCGTAGTGCCATAAACGTCGGAAGCGCCGAGACCATGCTCAAAAATAAGGACGGGTTTATCGCGCTGCAGCAAGGCGGTAGCGCCTTTGAGTACCTGCAATTCGCCGCCTTCTACGTCGATTTTGATAAGGTCGATTTTGGGGCTGCCTGCGGGGAGGATATCGTCGAGGCGCTCGGTGCGTACTTTTATACGCTGGTCTTGTTCGTCTTTTCTATCGTATTGGCGTTTTTGCAGACCGCTATAGGCGGGGTTTGTGAGCACATGATTAAATTCGGCTTCGCCCTGTGCATCGCTCAATGCGCAGTCATAAACTTGAACATTTGCATTTTGGGCGTATTTGCGTTGCAAGTCGGCAAACATAGCGGGAATCGGCTCAAAGGCGTAATATCTGCCCTTCGGTGCAGCGGCTATGAATAGGTCGAGTATCTCGCCCTTATGGCAGCCGACATCAATGCAATGGCTATCGGGTTTGCAAATGCGGCGAATGATATGTTGGGTATCGCGGTCGTATTGCTGGTTGCGCGTCAGCGCGAAGGGCAATTTTTTTAGCAGCCCTTTTATAAATTCTTTCATTGCTGGGATTAGGATACAATTATCGCAGATTGGTTTGAAAAACCGCGCGTGAGGGATAGTAGGGGCAGACCAATGTGTCTGCCCGCATGGGCAGCACGAAGGGCAGCCCCGAATAGCCCGACCGCCACCCCTTTTTGCACGCCTTTGGCGTGCGCCCGCGCGCTTTTAGCGCGGGCGGGGTGGCGGGCACGCCCAAAAAAAACTATTTAGTACGTTCCACAGGCGCGGGTGTGGGCAGGCTGTTGTCTTTGCTGCCTTTGCCGAGCTGGCTAAGGTCGAGCATGATGGAGATGTTTGCCTGTCCGACATTGTCGTTGTTGGTAGGGTCGATTTCGCGCGCGAAGGAGCCGTAAATCTGGAAAACGCCGAATCGTGCGCCGATGCCTGCTGCGAGTCGATTTTCGAGATTGGCGATGATGTCCCTGCCCTGATGCCCGAAGCGGAAGGAGTAGCGGCGGCGGAACATATACTCGATGCCGACGGAGTAAATCAGCTCCTTGATTTCGCCCGCAGCGCCTTCGGGGTGGTCGCTAAACGAGGATAAAAGCGCTTCGGGTACGGATTGCTCCAGAAAATCCGCCACCCCGTTGCCATTGGCATCGTAGTCGGGCGAATTGGGGTCGGGAATGCTGGGCACCATCAATTTATTGAAGTCGGTAGCGAGCGTGATATGGTGGTCTTTGGTGATGGCATAGGTGAAACCCAAGCCCAAACCCGCATTGGCGGGCAGCAAAGCGCCATTGGCATTGGTCGGCTCGTAGTTGAGTTTGGTGCCGATATTTGTCAGCGAGAGCCCTGCGCGAAACTGCGCATCGTCCTCTACCATCAGCTTAAAGCGCTTGACAAAAGCGGCGGAAAGGTCGAGGGCGAGGGCATTGGCGGGGCGCAAGAAAATTTGCCCCGTGCTATCGCGCAGGCTGCCCAAGTTGGAATGCACGTATTTGACGGCAGCGCCAAAAGACAAATTTTTGCCCACCCGCCGCGAAAGGGCGATATTTAGGGCGATTTCGCGGTTGAGCTGCGATTTTATCAAATTATTGCTTTGGTCTTGCACGGCAGAATCCACCTGCCCCAAAGAATTGAAGCGCAGACTGCCGCCCAGCGCGGTCTTTTCGCCCAATTTGCCGAAGAGCGAAAAGTAGTTGAAAAACTGGTCGATAGACTGCAAATCGGGCGCATAGGACAGACCGATATTAAATTTTTGCTCGCTCAATGCCAGATTTGCAGGGTTGAAGTGCATAGAATTGGCATCGGAAGGCATCGCTATACCCACATTGCACAAGCCGCTAAAGCGCGCATCGGGCGTAAGTCTTAGCGAGGGCATCGCAAAGGTGTACTGCGTCGTGTCGGTGCTGGACTGTGCCGATACGGAGGCGGCAGCAAGCAGCGAAAAGAGAGAAAAAGTGTACAGTTTTTTCATAGTGTGTGGGATTTGTAGGCGGGCAGCCACATGGGGCTGCCCTTACGGGAACAGCATCTGTTTATGAGAGATTTCGGCAAAATCGGACTTTCATCTTGCAAAGATAGCCCCTGCGGCTGCCTTTACTACTTGCGCAGCGTCATCTTCCCGTCTGCCGATATATCGAGCGGTGAATTGGGAAAATCGGCTTTCGAGAGCGTTATGATTTCTTTGATAACGGTGTTGGCTGCATCGCGTTTGGGTATACCTTTGCCGTGTTGGCGGGTGGCTACGATATCGCCTTCCAAAAACTCGCCTTTTTTATTGACTTTCAGGTTGATAAGCGGCCCGATGCCCTTATTGCCCGACAAGCCAAATTTTTCATAGGTGCAAAAATTACCCATACTATAGGCGATAAATCGCCCCTTGTAGATTTCTACCCCTCGCGTTACGTGCGGACCGTGTCCGAGTAGTATATCCGCGCCATTGTCGATGCAAGTGCGGGCGAGTTTGCAGACATTGCCGCGATTTGCGCCCAGATAAACCTCATCTTTGCAGGGTGTATGCCGAAAGGCTTCGCCCTCTGCGCCGCCGTGAAAGGAAACGATTACGATATCGCAGGTTTTGTCCAATTCGCGCACGATGGCAGCATTTTTTTCGTATTCTTTCAGCTCTTGACAGCCGCGATTGGGTGCTACGGCGAGGAAGCCGTACTTTACGCCGCCTTTCTCGAAGGTGGTAAACGGTTTTTCCAGCGAACCCGCAAAAAATAAGCCCGCTTTTTCCAGCGCTGCCGCTGTAGATTTTCTGCCGCCGTCGCCAAAATCATTGGCGTGATTGTTCGCCACTGCCATTACGTCAAAGCCGTAATCCTTAAAAATGTCGGCATAATGCTCTGGCATGCGGAAAGTATAGCAGTTTTTGGAGTCGCCGCAGGGCTTGGGTGTGCCGCCTTTTGTCAATAAAACGCCCTCCAAATTGCCAAACATCAGGTCGGGTTTCTCAAAAAACTCGCGCAAATCTGCCAAAACCATCTTATCATCAGGCGGCAGGGAGGAGGCAGAAGGGTAGTTGCTGCCCATCATAATATCGCCTACAGCCCCGATGTGTATTACTTCTGGCGCGGCTTCTGCTGCGGGGACAGGCTTGGGTGCGGGCGCGCTATCGGTTTTGACGATTTCGGGGACGGGGGCGGCAACGGGTGTAGAGGCGGCTTTTTCGGCGCTCGCCTGCTGGCAGCTATGCAGAAGCGCCAAAGACAGCGCGGAGAGTAAAAAAAACGGCAGTTTTCGCATAAGGTCGATAAATTTTAGCCGCAAAAATAAGGAAAAAACGTATATAGGCAGCGGTTTTTTTTGGGCGTGCCCCCGCCCCTGCCTGCGCTAAAAGCGCGCAGGCACCCCGCGCCGTTGGCACGGGGCAAAAAGGGGGGCGGGGTCGGGCTATTCGGGGCGTTTCACCATCGCCCCTGAAGGGGCGAATGTTGATTCGCCCCTACTATCCCTCACGCATTGCAAAACCTAAACTTTTTCCTAAGTTTGCAGCCTGAAAAAAAATGCAATTTCAAGATGAACGAAATAAAAAAGGTCTATTTCGTCGGTATCGGCGGTATCGGTATGAGCGCTATAGCGCGCTTTTTCCTCTATAAAGGCGCGAGCGTGGCAGGCTACGACCGCACGCGCACCGAACTAACGCAGGCGCTGGAGCGCGAAGGGGCAAACATTAGCTATATCGATGAGGAGCAGTACGCCGACGCTTCGGCAGATTTGGTCATTTATACGCCCGCCATACCAAAGGACAGCCTTATACTCAATTTTTACCGCTCGCGGGGCGTGGAGATGAAAAAGCGCGCCGAAGTTTTGGGCATTTTATCGCGGCATCAGCGCTGTTTGGCAGTGGGCGGCACGCATGGCAAAACTACCACCAGCTGCCTGCTCACCCATCTTTTGCAGTCTTCAGATATCGATTGTTCGGCTTTTTTGGGCGGTATTTCGCAGAATTTGGGCAGCAATTTCGCCATCGGCAAAGAAAACATCGTGGTCGTAGAGGCGGACGAGTTTGACCGCTCCTTTTTGCATCTACATCCCGAAACGGCTATCATCACCTCCGCCGATGCCGACCATCTGGATATCTACGGCGATGAAGCGAGCATACAAAACAGCTACCGCCAATTTGCCCGACAGACCACAGGGCGGCTCATACACAAGCAAAATTTACCTTTGTTTTATGACAGCGATGGCAGCGCCTACGCACACAATGCCCGCGAAATTATCAGCTACAGCGCTGATGTTGGCGGCTACGACGAACCCAATCCTATTGTATACGCCGAAAATATCCGCATCGAAAACGGATTCTTTTGCTTCGATTATGTCAATCACCATGACCGAGTAGTTTTCCGCAATATAGCAACCTCACTTTTCGGCGTGCACAATATCGAAAACGCCGTAGCCGCCACGACGGCAGCCCTATCGGTAGGCGCTACAGAAGCGGGCATACGCAAAGGTTTGCAGACTTTTGCGGGGATACAGCGCAGGTTTGAATTTATTTTGCGCCGTGCCGATATGGTCTATATCGACGACTACGCACACCACCCTACAGAGTTGCGCGCTGCCATTTCGGCGGCTCGGCTCTTGCACCCCGAAAGGCAGTTGGTAGGCGTGTTTCAGCCGCATTTATACACGCGCACCCGCGATTTTGTCGATGGTTTCGCCGAGAGCTTGGATATGCTCGATGAGGCTATCTTATTGGATATTTATCCAGCGCGAGAGCTGCCTATAGAGGGCGTTAGCTCTCTGATGATATTCGAGCGTATGCGCCTGCCCAATAAAACGCTCTTGAATAAATCAGAATTTTTGCCTTATTTGCAGCGCCGAAAAGCCGACCCTGCCCGCCCAATCCTAAATTTGCTGCTCACACTCGGCGCGGGCGACATCGGGGCGATGGTCGCCGATGTACGCAGACTGCTGGAATAATTGGCGGTTTTGCGCTTGCTTGTTTCAAGTAAATAAACTATTTTTGTGGCAAAAAAATTACGCAATGCGTGAAGCCAAAGTTATAGACCTATTTTGCGGCATTGGTGGCTTAACGAATGGCTTTTTTCAAGAGCAATTCCAAGTAGCCGCAGGCTACGATATTGACGAAAGCTGCCGTTTTGCTTACGAAGCGAACAACGCTGCCGTTTTTGTAAGTAAAGATATTGGAGAACTGTCTGCCGACGAATTGAATAATTGGTACGGCAATTCAACTAAAATAATGGTTGGTTGTGCCCCTTGTCAACCATTTTCATCTTATGCCTACAAAAGCGCACCATCTAAAAAGTGGTTTTTGCTAAACGAATTTGCGCGCCTAATTATAGACTGTCAGCCCGATATCGTTTCTATGGAAAACGTTTCACAGCTTTTACATACGGAAAAAGTGAATGTTTTTCATTCTTTTGTCGAAACGCTGAAAAAAGCGCAGTACCATGTCTCGTATTCTGTCGTGAATTGCAAACACTACGGGCTTCCCCAAAATAGACGGCGGCTTGTTTTGCTTGCTTCAAAATTAGGCGATATCGAACTGATACCACCAACGCACACCAAAAATTTTGTGACTGTCAAAGATGCAATCGCCAACCAACCCGCTATTAATCACGGCGGTTGTAGTCCTGACGACCCTTTGCATAAAGCTGCCAAGCTGTCGCCGATAAATTTGAAACGCATCAAGCAATCAAAACAAGGAGGCACTTGGCGAGATTGGGACGAAAGTTTACAACTTGCCTGTCATAAAAAAGCATCAGGGCAAACTTATGGCAGCGTATATGGTAGAATGCAATGGGACGCGCCAGCCCCAACGATTACCACCCAATGCTATGGCTTAGGCAATGGTAGATTTGGACACCCAGAACAAGACCGCGCTATATCTCTTCGGGAAGCTGCTTTATTGCAGGGCTTTCCCGCCAGCTATCGTTTCTTTGACGAAAAAAATACCCAACCATCAACCCGCACTATTAGCACTCATATCGGCAATGCCGTACCACCCACTTTAGCCGCTGTCATTGCCCGCAGCATCAAACAACATCTAAAACAACACCATGGAAAAACGAAATAACGGAAAAAAGCTACAGGAGTCTCTTTTTTGGGTTAGCGCTCATTCTGAAACGAAAAAGGCAGAAGCAGAACGCCGAATTAAGGAAGAGCAAATTCATGTTGATTATGAAGTACGGGAGTATCCATTGGAAGTTGTTGTTCAAAAGTACGAAACCGATTTAGAAGAAGGCAAAAACGAAATATTTATACCAGCCTATCAACGCCCTTACGTTTGGGGAACGCAACAAGAATCAGAGTTCATAGAGTCTCTTTTGTTGGGGCTTCCAATACCATATCTTTTTACTGCTGATAATGAAGGAAGGTCAGAAATAGTAGATGGTTCACAACGCATACGCGCTATTTATTATTTTTTCAATGATGTTTTTCCTTTGAGAGGTCTCAATATTTTGAAAGATTTGAATGGGTTTTACTTTAGTGATTTAGTTGAATCTCGGCAAAAAAGGCTCAAAAAACGTACTATCCGAATCATAGAACTTACAGACAAGGCTGATTATGGTGTGCGTAAAGAAATGTTTCGTCGTATAAACGTTTCCCCCACTATACTTACAGATATGGAAGTACGGCAAGGGCTCTACGAGGGTGAATTTTTGGAATTCGTAAAAGGCTGTACGGAAACTCGTTTGTTTATCAAGCTTTGCCCTACAAGTAGTAAAAAAGAAAAAAAAGGAGCACGAGCTGAATTAGTTTTGCGCTTTTTTGCTTTTGGTGAGCGTCTCAATGAATTTGAACAGCAAGTCGACACATTTATTGATGCCTACATAAAGGATAAAATGCTGGATTTTGATAAAAAAACCATGCTTAATAGTTTTAATGCTGTCTTGTCTTTTGTAGACAAATATTTTCCGCATTATGGTTTTGCAAAAAGCGCAAAAGCTATTTCCACGCCACGCGTGCGTTTTGAGGCTATAGCGGTAGGCGTAGCTTTAGCTTTGAAGGAGAATCCAGACCTTGTTACGACAAAAGAAGCTGTTTTAGAGTGGTTGGAATCAGAAGAATTTAAAGCAGTTACCACCACTGATGCCGCTAACAACAAAGCGAACGTAATGGCACGCATCAATTTTGTTAAAAATCAGTTGCTTGGCACAATCTAATAAAAAAAGCGTGAGGGACAGTAGCGAATAGCCCGACCGCGCGACCGTAGGGGCAGCCCTTGTGGCTGCCCTCGTCTGCGCCCCTTTGGCGCAGACGGGGAGTGCGGGCACGCCCAAAAAATAAGCCCCAAATGCAGGATATTTTCAACGTTTTTGAGGAGCGAAAGCAAGAAATAAACGACTATTTCGATTTTTTGGAGTCTGTGAGTGAGCCGCAGGCAGCAATAGCCCTGAATAGCAACAGAATACCAATAGCGGAGGCAATTCCCAAAATTTTGCGCTCCAATGCGATATTGATGCTTTATAATCTAATCGAATACACTTTTTCTGCGGCATTAGAGGAAATTTTTAAGACTATCAAAAGGCAAAATGTACCTTTTGACGAGCTAACAAATAGTATAAAAATAGTGGTCTTAGACGCGCTAAAAAAGGAACACGAAAAAAACCAAACAAAAAATATAATTGCGCTTATTTCGCAAATAAATAGCGATATAACCCAGTTCCACCCTGTATATGATGAGCTTTTTTCGGGCAATGTTCATGCGAAAAAAATTAAAGAATATGCTACAAAATACGGTTTTTCGGCAACTACAAATGGAGCAATAACCCGTGATGGCAGCGATTTGCAAGAAATCCGCGAAAAACGAAAGACCTTGGCGCATGGAGAACAATCATTCTCGGAAGTCGCTAAAGACGAGCCATTAACGCAGCTAAAACAGCGCCGCGATAGGGTTTTTGCCTACATAGAGGCAATTTTGGAAAATATCCGAAATTTCATAAATACAGAGGGCTACAAAGATAATTCGCAGTAATTTCGCCACGCAGCCGTGCAATAACGCGCTGCGTTTTTTATTTTCGCCCCCACAATCAACGAATATATTATGCAAATACGCCTACTTTTTTTCCTTAGCCTCCTATTTTCCTTGCCGCTCGCCCTGCGCGCCCAAGACACCCTGCCCATATCGGCTTGGGAATACGAAAAAACGGAAGGCAAGCTTGTGCATCTTAGCGCCAAAGCAGCAGGCAGCGATGCGCCCAGCTTTTACGCCAATTTCAAAATCAATGGCGAAACGCAGACCCTGCTCGTTGAGGGCGGACGGGCGAGTTTTGAACACGCGGCGGGGCAAAATGGCAAGTTGATAAAAATTCAAGCCGAAATCACGGATGCCAGCAAGCAAAAATCCAAGCAAACCCGACTTGTGCGCGTGCAGGAAATCGGCAAAAACGGGGTAAAAAGCACCGAAATTCCCCTTTGGCTCTCCTTACTCCCGCCCCTGATGGCGATAATTTTGGCGCTGGTCTTCAAGGAAGTCTTACTTGCCTTGTTTTTGGGCATATTTTCGGGCGTTTGGGTAGCGAGTGGTATGCCGCTTGCCCCCTATGATTTGCTGCGCAGCCTCTTTGCGGTGCTGGATACCTACATTTTGAAGGCGCTCACGGAGCCCAGCCATATGTCGGTCATCATGTTTTCCATCATGATAGGTGGGGTAGTGGCGCTTATCTCCCGCAATGGCGGCATGGCGGGCATCGTGCTCAAACTCGCCCCCCTCGCCCGCAGCGAACGCAGCACCCAGCTCGTAACTTGGCTGCTGGGAGTCGCCATATTTTTCGACGACTACGCCAATAGCCTAATAGTCGGCAATACCATGCGCCCGCTCACCGATAAATACCGCATCTCCCGCGAAAAACTCGCCTATATCGTCGATAGCACCTCTGCGCCCGTCGCCTCGATAGCCTTTATTACCACTTGGATAGGGGCGGAACTCGGCTATATCGGCGATGCCCTGCCCACGCTCGAAGGCATGCAGCAGCAGCAAGGCGCTTATGCCGTCTTTTTGCAGTCGCTGCCGTATTCCTATTACTCCTTTTTTACCCTGATTTTTATGCTCCTGCTCATATTTACGGGGCGGGATTTTGGGGCTATGTACAAAGCCGAAGAGCGTGCCCGCCTAACGGGCGAAGTTTTCGCCATAGAAAAGAAAGGCGACGAAGAAGAGAGCACAGAACACGCCGACCTCAAAGAGTTGGAACCCGTAAAAGGCGCGCCTTTGCGCTGGATAAACGGACTTCTACCTGTTGCTATCATCGTCTTGGGTACGCTCTGGGGCTTGTTTGATACGGGTATTAGCAACTGCTATAATCTACTCGCTTCCAAAGGCATCGCCCCCGAACACAATAGCTGGGGCGCAGTCTGGGCAGAACTCGCCAAGCTCGAAAGCAGCCCCGAAGAAGTCGGCACACTCCGAAAATTGGGCATTTTGGTCGGTAATTCCGATTCTTATGCCTCTCTTTTGTGGGCTTCTGTCCTGTCTTTGGTCGTGGCTATCGCGCTGACCGTTGGGCAGCGCATACAGCGCATGACGGCAACGCTGGAAACGATGGTCGGCGGTTTCAAAACCATGCTGCCCGCACTGTTGATACTCATTTTCGCTTGGTCGCTCGCCACCACCACCAAAGAACTCTGCACCGCCGAGTTTCTCACCACCCTTTTAGATGGCAGCATCAGCCCCTATATGATGCCCGTTTTGATATTTTTCCTCGCGGGCGCGATTGCCTTTTCTACGGGTTCGAGCTGGAGCACGATGGCGATTTTGTACCCCATCGCTATCCCCATGACTTGGACTATCTGCCAAAGCGCAGGGCTGAGCGAAGCTGATGCTATGCCGATTTTATACAATGTAATTGCGACGGTTTTGGCGGCTTCCGTCTTTGGCGACCACTGTTCGCCCATCTCCGACACGACGATTTTATCCTCCCTCGCCTCCAATTGCAATCACCTCGCGCATGTGCGCACGCAGATGCCTTACGCGCTTACGGTCGGTGCGGTGAGTGTTTTTATTGGCTACATCGCCACCGCCATCGGTACGCCATTTTTGCTGAATATCGCTATCGGTATCGGCATTTTTTACGCCGTTTTGCGCTTCATCGGCAAGCCCCTACCCAAAGTGGATATTCCTTAATTCGGGCTTTTTTTGTTTTTGGCGTGCCCCTGCTCCCCGCGCCTAACGGCGCTTAAAGGTCGCAGGGTCGGGCTATGCGTTGCAGCGCTACGCGCTTCCACTGCTATCCCTCACGCATCGCCACCATTGGCACTAAATACGGGTTTGTCGCCCCGAACAAAGCATACGTTTTTTCTTACATTCACCAACACAGCTAAAAAAATCCATGCGTTTTCTCTCTTTCTCGGCTTTGATTGTTTTGCTGCTGGCTTCTTGCGGCAATAAGGACACGAACACAGCCGCCGCCAGCCCTGCCGCCCAATCCAGCAGCCAAAGCAGCGCCAAAACCAATGCCGCCGCCGCTCCCGCCGTAGCCGCCACTTTAGAGGATTTTGTGAAAAGCCTCAACAGCGCCGCCGCCGCTACCGAACCCGAAAAACCCTTGATGGATTTGATGGAATTTCCCTTCTATTCGGGGCATAAGCGCACGGATTTTGTCGACGATTTCGCTACCTATTTCAGCGAAGAAGCGCTAAAAGAAATCCAAAAAATCGGCACAAATGGCTGGGAAGACTGGTCGGACGAAGCCGTCGGCGCTTCAGGCAAGCAAATCACCACCCCCAACGGCATCACCCTGATGATAGAGAAGAAAAATAGCGGCTTCAAAATCGTCGGCTATAGCGCCGCAGGCTAATTTTTTCAACCGCAGGCGAGCGCGCAGCGCTCTGCCTGCGTTTTTTGCGTGAGGGATTGTAGAGCCGTAGCATGCTACGGCTTGCAAAGCCCGACCGCGCGACCGTAGGGGCAGACCTATGTGTCTGCCCTCGCCCGCCTTTGCGGGCGGGGAGCGCGGGCACGCCCCAAAAAATGCCCTTAGTCGTAATTTATCGGCTATTGGTCTAAGTTTGTTTGCGGCGGCGCAGGGAACTGCCTATATTTGCAGCCAAACAAAATTGACCTACATGAAAGCATTTCTGAAATCTTTGCTAACCTCTTGCTTGGGCTCGCTCCTTGCGCTTGGTTCTATCGTCGTCTTTTTTCTCGTCTGGGCGATGTCCGCAGGCAGCGGCAAACCCGCAGGCGCAAAACCCAATAGCATACTCAAACTCGACCTCTCTAAGCCTATCCCAGAACTGACGGATAACGTAGAACGCGGCTACGGCGACCTTGGCGGACTGCTCGGCGGTAGCGCCTCCGTCGGCTTGTACGACCTGCAACGCAGCATAGAAGAAGCCGCCAAAGATGAAAATATCAAGGGCATTTATATGGAAATGTCCAGCACGCCCATCGGACTAAGCACCGCGAAAAAAATTCGCCAAAGCCTCGAAGCCTTTCGCGCCAGCGGCAAATTTGTGATAGCTTATGCCTCCGCGTACTCACAACGCAGCTATTATATAGCCTCTGCTGCCGACCGCGTGTATCTGCACCCCTTAGGCGGTATGGATTTTATGGGCTTTTCGGCGCAGCTCATGTTCCTAAAAGGCGCAATGGATAAAGTAGGCGTAAAAGCGCAGGTTTTCTATGCGGGCAAATTCAAAAGCGCCACCGAGCCCCTGCGTATGACCGCCATGAGCCCCGAAAACAGACTGCAAACCCGCGAATACATCGAAGGCTCTTACGCGCTTTACCTCGACGCTATAGCCGCCTCGCGCTCTATACCCGCCGCCACCTTGCGCGAACTCGCCAACACGGGCGCTTTGCGCAAAGCCGAAGACGCAGTAGCCAACAAACTCGTAGATTCCCTGCTTTACAAAGACCAAGTGCTCGCCGACCTGCGCACGCGCTTAGGTCTGAAAGCCGACGAAGAAATCCCCAGCATCAGCTCTGGGAAGTACTACAAATCGGTTAAAAAAGACCTGCATTACAAAAGCAGCGACAACCGCATCGCTATCGTCTATGCCGAAGGCGGCATCGTAGACGGCGAAGGCGGCGAAGGCGGCATCGGTGGCGAAAAATACGCCCGCATCTTGCGCGAAATACAAAAGGACGAAAGCGTAAAAGCCGTCGTTATCCGCATCAATTCGGGCGGCGGCTCCGCCCTCGCCTCCGACATCATCTGGCGCGAGATAGAGCAAATCAAAAATGTCCGCAAAATACCCGTAGTCTCTACGATGGGCGATGTAGCCGCATCGGGCGGCTATTATATCGCCTGCAATAGCGACTGCATCTATGCCGAAGATAATACCATCACGGGCTCTATCGGCGTTTTCGGTCTGGTGCCCAATATGCGCGACCTGTACGAAAACAAACTCGGTATCACGATGGATACCATCAAAACGGGCAAATTTTCTACCATGTCCAGCGATATGGGGCTATACTACGAATTTAACCCAGAAGAAGCCGCCCTTATCCAAAAAGGCGTAGACGACATCTACACGACCTTCAAACAGCGGGTAGCGGCAGGCAGAAAAATCCCCTTCGAGAACGTCGACACCCTCGCACAAGGGCGCGTTTGGCTGGGTACTACCGCACAGAAAAACGGCTTGGTAGATAGTCTGGGCGGCTTGCAAGAAGCCATCGCCCATGCCGCCCGCCTCGCCAATATCACGGAATACCGCGTAGCCCTTTATCCCGAAATCGAAGACGGCAACCAGCGGCTGATGAACCTGCTCACAGGCAACGAAAGCGGCGGCGAACGCAGCGATATGCAGCCCAATGCCACAGGTATGGTCATCTCAGGCATCGAGGCAGAAATGCCCGAACTCGCCCCCCTCTTCCGCTTCTTGCGCCAAATTCGCCAAATGAAGGGCGTACAAGCGCGTATGCCTTTCGAGATATGGATTGATTAGTAGTAGGTAGTAGGTAGTAAGTAGTAGGTAGTAGGTATGATAAATTTGCCATCAAAAATTAAAGACTGTACAACTTACTAATTACTACCTACTACCATTAAAAGTAAAAGACCATGAAACCTACTACTTACTATTTACTACCTACTACTGCTATTCATCTAGTAACTTGGCAGCGCAGCGCTTGGGCGTTTGTGCTGCTTTTTTTCTTGCTGCGTCTGTGGCAGGGGGTGGGTCTGTGGCAGTTATCTGCGCCGCCGACTACGCATGTGCTGGGCGATAATTTCTATTGGGCGCTGCATTTGTTGCAGTTGCCGCAATGGGTCTTAGCGCGTCCGCTGGCGGCTCTTTTGGTGGATATTTTATTGATTGTTTTGCCGATTTGGCTTATCTATCGCCCCGCTTCGCCCCTGCGTTTTGCGCATGCGCCCTTGTTTATTTTGTACGCAGTTTGTTACAACAGCGCGCAGGGGCATCATACGCACGCATGGATAGCCTCCGCCGCTTTGTCGCTGCATCTCTGCCTAAGTGGAGAAGAGCCTGCGCGCTGGTGGCAAGGAGCAGGCAGGTACTACGCCTGTGGGGCAATGCTGGCGGCAGGACTTTGGAAGTGTCTACGTTTGACCGCCTTTAGCGCCGAACAAATGCCCAATATCCTTACCCAACAGCAGGCGCAATATGTTTTCGATGGGGGCAGTTGGTCGAATATATATCTATATCTAAGCGGCGAGGGCGCTGCCTTTGCGGCTCCTTTGTGGTGGGGCGCGGTGCTGCTGGAGCTGTCTTTTATTATAGGTTTTTTCACGCGCAGAGCCGATGCCTATTTGGTGGGGGCGCTGCTACTTTTTGTGCTCGCCGACTATCTTGTCATGTCGCTTTTTTTCTTTGAATTTGCGCTCTGGTGCTGGTTTTTTGTGCCGATAACAAAGACGGAAGAGAGAAATTAGGTTTTTTTTTGGCGTGGGAGGATTGGGCTATTTTTTTGGGCGTAAGTGAGCCGTTGTATGCAGCGCCTCTACTGGCGCGCGAAAAATTTGCAGGTTATCATTCGTAACTCGTAATTCGTAACTATTTCCTATATTTGCAAGGCAATTTTCTACACGCACCAATCTGTTATATTATGACAAAAATCACCAATCGCACCGTGCTTATCACAGGCGGCGCAGCAGGCATCGGCAAACTCTTGGCTAAACGCTGTCTGGAGGAAAAAGCCTATCATGTCGTTTTGTGGGACATCAACGAGGAGAAACTCGACGAGACCCGCGACGAATTTGCCCGCGAAGGCTATAAAAATGTTACCTCTTATACGGTCGATATATCCGACGTGGAGGACATCAAAGCCACAGCCGATGCAGTGCGCTCGGAGGTCGGCACGGTAGAAATTTTGTTCAATAATGCGGGCGTAGTCGTCGGCAAGCCCTTTGCCGAGCATTCGCATAGAGATATAGCGAAAACTATCAATATCAATACGGCGGGCGTTATGCACGTAGCAGCCGAATTTATCGACGCGATGCTACAGCAGCAAGAAGGGCATATCATCAATATCGCCTCCGCTGCTGGATTGATGCCCAATCCGAATATGTCCGTTTATGCAGGCAGCAAATGGGCGGTTTTGGGCTGGTCGGAATCTCTGCGTTTGGAGATGGAGCGCGATAAAACGGGCGTAAATGTTACGACCGTATTGCCAAGTTACATCAATACGGGTATGTTCGACGGGGTGAAAGCGCCTATGCTCACGCCGATCATGGAGCCCGATTATATCGTAGAAAAAATCATACAAGGGGTGAAAGACAACGAAATTTTGTTGAAAGAGCCTTTTATGGTGCGTTCTGTGCCGATTTTGCGCGGATTGCTGCCTACACGGGTGTTCGACTATGTAGCGGGTAAGCTGTTTGGGGTATACAAAACGATGGAAACCTTCGTAGGGAAACCGAAAAAAGATGCTTTGCCCGATAAACGGACAAAAATATAGGCGAGTTACGAGTTACGAGTTATGAATGACAAATTTTGTGCATAAGCCATTGTTAATCAAGTTTATACGCAAAGCACAATCGTAATTCGTAACTCGTAATTCGTAACTACAGGCGCGGCTTGCCGCGCCCTGCGTGAGGGATAGGAATGTAGAGCCGTAGCATGCTACGGCTCGCAATGGATAGCCCGACGGCGCGCTGCGTAGGGGCGTATAAATATACGCCCCCGCCCGCTGTCCTTTGCAGCGGGCGGCAGCGCGGCGGCACGCCAGAAAAAAAACTAAAAAAAATAGCGATTTTTAGAAAATAGTGTATTTTTACGTGCATAACGAAACGCGCATTTTTTTACCCCAGCGATACCCCATAAATTTGAATCATGCCAGAACAAGGAGATAAAGTAATGCTCAAATCGGGCGGCCCCGAAATGACAGTAGAATACATCTTTTCGGGCGAAGGCACCCGCGAAAAAGCTGCCGCCTTGCGCGGTTTCCAAGAGGGCGATATGGTCTGCACTTGGGAGATGATTACCATCAAAGACGAACAAGAAACGCGCAAACTCATGCGCGAAACCTTCAAAGCCGCTACGCTCAAAAATGCCGACGGTACGGCTATGGACTAAATTTAAGATGCCCATAATACCTACATTTCACCACCAACGCACGCTCAAAAATTACGCTCTATGGAAATCGGAGATGTGGTCAGACACAAAGAATCGAATACGCTGCTGACAATCGTGCGCCTGCTCGGCGACGACGAAAATCCGCAGTTTACCCAAATGGATAGACGCTACGAAGGTGCTGGCTTTCGACGTGGCTCGCCCAACTGCCTGTGGTTTCATGAAACCGAACTGCGGCAGAGCTTTTTTCATGTGAAAGACCTCGAACTCGTAGATGAGTCGGAATATATACTCGCGGCGGGCGCAGTCGGCGGCGAAGATTTTGATTTAGACTTAGATTTGGACTTAGATCTCGACTTGGATTTGGATTTAGACCTTGATTTGGACTTAGACCTTGACTTAGGTTTAGACGATGATTTGGGGCTGGATTTGGACTTGGACGAGGACTTTAGTTTCGATTTCGATAGCCAAGAAGGCGATGCGGATTTGGATTTGGGCTTATCGGACGATGAATTTGACCTCGATGCGTTCAGCTTCGACGAGATGGAAGAAAGTATCGACTTGGATACGCTGGATTTTGGCGATGACGAGCCCGATTTTTCTTTCGACTTCGACGAGGAGCCTGCGGCAGAAACGGAAGAGGCGGCGGAAGATTTTTCTTTCGACTTCG
>CAYXSA010000029.1:32614-44112 GCA_964467315.1 uncultured Saprospiraceae bacterium
GACTTCGGCGGCGATGAGGAAGTAGAGGCGGACGATGATGAGCCTTCTTTCGACTTCGGCGGCGATGAGGAAGTAGAGGCGGACGATGATGAGCCTTCTTTCGACTTCGGCGGCGATGAGGAAGAAGAAGCCGAAGAATACAACGAGCCTTATCTCGGTGAAGAAGAAGAAGAGGAAGTAGAAGAATACAATGAGCCTTATCTGGGCGAGGAGGAAGAAGAAGAAGAAATAGAAGCAGACGAGGACGAACCTTCTTTTGACTTCGGCGACGATACAACGCCTACGGATGAGGGCGCTGGTGACTTTGATTTTGATTTCGATTTTGACGAAGGCGGCGACACGACTACGCCCCCTGCTACATAAAAGGACATTTTTAACCGCTCATAAACTAATTACTGTTAAACCTCTATTTATGAAAATCGCAAACGCAATGCCGTTCGCTGACGAGCAAAATGCGCTCGACCTGCTGGCAATACCACAAACAGACCTCCTTCCCCTCGCTGCCGACGAAGACGATGAAGATGAGGCTGAAGATGAAGATTTGGACGAAGAGGACGAGGATTGGGACGATGATGATGAGGATTGGGATGATGACGACGAGGACTGGGACGACGACGATGACGACGACTGGGCAGACGATGATGATGATGACGAAGAAGAGGACGGCGACGAAGATGCAGCCTAATTAGACGCATAAATTTTACCATTCAGAGCGTATTTCCTTCAACCGAAATACGCTCTATGTTTTTAACTGTATGTCCTCTACTTTTCATTTTAAGCAATTCGCGGTACAGCAAGACGCTTGCGCCATGAAAGTCGGCACCGATGCCGTTTTGCTGGGGGCTTGGGCGCAATTTTCGCCTGCCTCTTTGCGCACGCTCGACATTGGCACAGGCACGGGCGTACTTGCGCTAATGCTGGCGCAGCGCTACGAAATGATGCAGATACAGGCTTTAGAAGTGGAGCCGCTTGCCGCAGAGCAAGCCGAAGCCAATTTTGCCGCATCGCCCTTTGCCGATAGGATACTACTATTGCCTTACTCGGTGCAGGAATTTGTAGCGCAAACGCTTGCGCCCTTCGATGCGATAATCTGCAATCCGCCCTATTTCGACCCTGCTCGCTACCTGAAGGCGGCAGAAGAAAATCCCGCGCGCCAAATCGCTCGCGCCAGCACGCAGCTTTCCTTCCAAGACCTGCTTGCCTGCGCCGCCCAGCTTCTCCATCCTGATACGGGCGAAGCCTTTTTTATTATCCCCCACACGGAGCAGGAGCATTTTATCAATGCCGCGATTGACAACCATTTTTATCTCGCGCGCCGCACTCGCGTGCTGCCTTATGCGGGTAAAGCCCCTTCGCGCCTGCTTTTGCACCTGACACGCAAGCTACAAACGCCCACAAACGACGAATTTGTGATGCACGAAGATGTTGTCGACCCCGTCCGCAATGCCCGCCCTTATTCGGAGGCATATCGGCAGCTGGTCGCCGATTTTTTGACGATTTTCTGACATTTTTTCTAAACCCAGCCCCAGCACCTCCCTTCTATGAATGGAGGGGAGGCGAGATGTATAATTATATTGTTAATTAAGTTTTTGTAGTTTTACTTTGCGGAGGGCTGCGCCTTTGGGCGTGCCCCTGCTCCCCGCGCCGAAAATCGGCGCTTAAAGGTCGCAGGGTCGGGCTATGCGTTGCAGCTGCTACGCAGCTTCCACTTCTATCCCTCACGCAAAAAAATTAAAGCATTTAATTAACAATGTAATAATCGTCGCGCCACCCCTCCCTTTGTAAAAAGGGAGGGGCTGGGGCTGGGTTTGATAACAAGCTGTCATTCACCCCTTATAGCCTCGATTTACGCGATGATACGTTATTATATCCTCTGTTTTTTGCTTTTCGTATTGGCGATGCCCCAAAGGCTTAGCGCCCAGAAAAAAAAGGCTGCCGAGCCGACCTCCAGCCTTCGCCTCAAGCTAAATGCCAGCAGAGAAGTGCGTAGACTCTACGGCTTCGAGCAAATATACCAGTCCCTGCGCCCCAAACTAACAGTCTTTTACATGGATAAGAAAGGCGAATACCGCACATCTTATTCTTACTTTCCGCGCTTGGATACCGTAACGCGCGATTTCGTTTGGGATACCCTGCCTTACGGTACGCTTATTCTTAGCATCACATCGCCTGCCTTTCAGCCCATCAGCGATACGCTCTATTTCGGTACGCCCGAAAGAGGCTGGGAGCGCAATCTGCTCATAGACAGCACCCTGTACACCTACGACAAAGACGGCGAAAAGTACGAATACCTGCGAGGCTCGCTCAACTTTTCTAATACCTTCATCGTAGGCTTCAAATCGGGCGAACCTATCGCCAACTACGACCTACTCGTAGCCCTGCTGCCCAATGCCCTGCGCATACAAAAAACCGTCGTCGGCAATAGCTTCTATATCACCATACCCACCGAAGAAACCCGCACGCTGAAAGAACTTCTCGACGAAAAAAACAATCCCAAGCAAGCGCCCGTACCGCGCGGCTACTTCATAGGCCCACAAATAACCCAAGCCATAGAAACCATTCTCTACGAAACCGACCCCAAAACCCAAGTCCGCAGCCTGCGCGCGGGCATACGCTATATTTACCCCACCTTCATCGACGATAAACCCGAAGAAGCCCGTATGCTCGACCCCAAAACCGTCCAAAAAAGCGAACGCCTCCAACAAAAACAAATGCTCCAAATCCAAAGTGGCAGCAGGTAGTTACGAGTTACGATTGTGCTTTGTGTTTAGGTTTTGCTTTGTGTTTAGGTTTTGCTTTGTGTTTAGGTTTTGCTTTGTGTTTAGGTATCATGCCGCCTTGCGGCGGCAGTGGTAGCAAGTATTATGCGCAATTCGTCATTCGCTTCGCGTCTACTTCGTGGTGCGGCGTGCGCCATATTCGCGTGAGGAACACCGAAGGTGAACGCGAAGCGCATAGCAGTGGAAGCGCCGTAGGCGCTGCAACGGATAGCCCGACGGCGCGACCTTTAAGCCGCGTTAGCGGCGGGGAGCGCCGACACGCCAAAAAAGTGAAAAGTGAAAAGTGAAAAGTGAAAAGCGAAAAGTGAAAAGCGAAAAGTGAAAAGCGAAAAATGAAAAGAACACATAGCACATAATACTTGCTACCACTGCCGCCGCAAGGCGGCATGATACCTAAACACAAAGCACAACTTACGACACAAAGCACAACTTACGACACAAAGCACAATCGTAACTCGTACATACCCCCACTATAGAACGAACCAACACTTATCATGTCCAATATCAATTCCCTCATCGATTTTAGCCGCTATCGAAGCGCCGAACTTTTTGAGAGCATCAAAAGCGTTTGCACTTTTCCTGCGGCGGCAGCTTTCAACGTGTCTATGCTGCCGATACTGGCGACCGTATGCTCCGTGATTGTGAGTATAGTTTTGATATTTTTGCTGAATGCGCCCATGCTACCCGCTTTACTTATGTTTGCTTACAGTTTTACCATCGTGCCCGTTTGGGCTTTCGTTTGGGGTATGTGGCGCACGGGCAGCCGACTCGTAGAAGACAGCGCCAAACTTTTTAGCCTCTCCTTACAGACGATGGAACGGGTTGGCGAGGAACTTTATGCGGGCAGCTCAGAGCAACGTTTAGCTAAAATTACCCCTCAACAAGTGCTTAGCGCTGTTAATAAAGCGGTAATACTCCCGCTACTTGTTCATTTTCTTGCGGAAAAACTCCCCTTTGTGGGTGAACGCCTCGCCAATCGCGTTTATTTGGCGCTTGCCGCAATGACGGAAAGCAGCATCAGCACAGATAAATCTGAAGGCACGGCGCGAGCCTCTTCTATGGAAATTATAAATTTCAGCCAACGCGCACAAAAGAACGTCGATAGCATTCGACAAAGCGCCGAAAATCGTTTATTGTCGCCCCTGCGCACGAGTTTTATCGTCGTTTCTGTTATTTTTCTTGCGCTGCTCGCGCTGGTAGCCTATCTTTACATCAAATAAAATTCAGAGCCCCTCATTCCCTACGCCCCTTTTTTTTCAAAGTTATGCCGAAAAAAAATCTTGTTGTCCTTACGGGTGCTGGTATCAGCGCCGAAAGTGGTATTTCTACCTTCCGCGATGCGGGCGGTCTCTGGGAAGGGCACGACATTATGCAAGTCGCTTCCCCGCAGGGCTGGCGAAAAGACCCTGCCTTAGTCCTTGATTTTTATAATCGCCGCCGCAAACAACTGCATGAGGTGCAGCCTAATGCCGCTCATTATGCGCTTGCCAAACTCGAGCAGCATTTTGACGTGCAGATAATCACCCAAAACGTAGACGACCTGCACGAACGCGCAGGCTCTACCAAAGTGCTACACCTGCACGGCGAACTCTTCAAAGTCCGCTCTACGCTTAATCCCAAAGTCATCAGAGAATGGAAAGGCGACCTAAAAATAGGCGATAAATGCCCTCAAAATTCTCAATTTCGCCCGCATATTGTTTGGTTTGGCGAGGACGTGCCGCTTATCTCCGATGCTATAGAAATCTGTCAGGAGGCGGATTTTTTTGCCATCGTGGGGACTTCCATGCAGGTTTATCCTGCTGCTGGGCTGGTCGATTATGTCCGCGATGATGTGCCCAAGTATTATGTCGACCCCAAACCCCACCCGATAGAGGTGCGGCTGCTCACCGTCATCGAAGAGCAGGCGAGTACAGGCGTGCCGCGTATGTGCACAGAGTATCTAAAAGTTAAACTTGGGTAGCAACCATTTTGCTATCTACTTGTTGCCTTATTTTAGCTCGCAAGCCGACCCGAAAGCGTCGGTTTGCGAGTTTTTGCACTATTTTCCTAATCTTCAATATATACTATTATGGCGCAAGCAACTCCCTACACGCTTCGGAATCTCTCCAAAGACGCTTTTTTTATCTCGCTCGGCATTGCCAGCGCTGCCTTCGGGCTGGAATCCTTCATTATTCCCAATCATTTCATCGACGGTGGAGTTACGGGCATCTCGCTGCTCTGTAAAGTAGGCTTCGATTTGCCTTTGGCGGTCTTTTTATTGCTCTTCAATCTACCCTTTATCCTCATGGGATATAAGCAAATATCGGCACTTTTCGCCATCAAGTCTTTTATAGGCATTGCCCTGCTTACCATCATTTTGGTTAGCGTGCCCTTTCCCGTTTTGACTCAAGATAAGCTGCTAATTTCGGTTTTCGGGGGCTTTTTTCTGGGCGCGGGCATCGGTTTTGCGATGCGTGGGGGCGGCGTACTCGACGGAACGGAGATTTTAGCCGTTTATTTGAGTCGCAAAACGGGCGCAAGCATCGGCGACGTTATCCTAATCATCAACATACTCATTTTTGGGGTCGGCGTGGCGGTTATTGGCTTGGAATCTGCGCTTTATTCGGTCTTAACCTATCTTTCTGCCTCTAAAACCATTGATTTTGTCATTCACGGTATCGAAGAATATACTATGATAACGATTATCAGCCCCAAAAATGCAGAGATACGGCAGATGATAGTCGAAGAAATGGGCTATGGCGTAACCGTCTACAAGGGGAAA
The DNA here is from genome assembly GCA_964467315.1 of uncultured Saprospiraceae bacterium. Lineage (GTDB taxonomy): Bacteria > Bacteroidota > Bacteroidia > Chitinophagales > Saprospiraceae > JAAFIM01. The sequence goes on from CAYXSA010000029.1 coordinate 38,156, forward strand.
GGGGGCAAAAGCGACAGCGATATAGATATAGTTTCTACGATTATTACCCGCTTAGAAATCCCGCGCCTACGGAGGGAGATTGAGCAGATAGATGAGCGCGCTTTTGTCATTACGCACGCCGTCGATGATGCCAATGGAGGCATGGTCAAGAAAAGAGCCCTGCATTAGAAAAGTGAAAAGTGAAAAGTGAAAAGTGAAAAGTGAAAAGTGAAAAGTGCAAATTTTTGAGCACTTATTTTTAGCTTTAAGTAATTGACAATCAATAATTTATACTTAAAGTATAATTTTCACTTTTCACTTTTCACTTTTCACTTTTCACTTTTTTTGGCGTGCCGCCGCTCCCCGCCGCTAACGCGGCTTAAAGGTCGCGTCGTCGGGCTATCCGCTGCGGCGCGCTAAGGGCAGACACATTGGTCTGCCCTTACACGCGCCTCCGCTGCTATCCCTCACGCAAAGGGCGAATAAATATTCGCCCCTACAAGCTGCGCCGCAGAAAGGCTGCGGCGCGCAGGGGCTTTTTTGCTACTCCGCGAGTATTTTTTGTAATACGGGGCTAATCTCCATATATGCCTGCGTAGCGTCCCAATCGTTGCCGCCAATCCATATCTGCCGAATGATGCCTTTGCGGTCAATCAGCACATTGGTAGGGTAGGCGCTCACTTTATAGGCTTTGGCAGTCTGGGTATGCTCTGCGGAAAGGGCATACTTTATCTTATGCTTTTCGGCGAAGGCGGGTAGGGTAGCGGCGGCATCTGTAGTAAGGGCAACCAATTTTAGCCCTTGCGCAGCAAAATCTTCCTGTAGTTTGTTGAGGCTGGGTATTTCGGTAATGCAGGGCGGGCAGGCAGCAAACCAAAAGCTAAGTAGGGTTATTTCGCCTTTATACGGGAGCATGGCGCTTCCTTTGCCGAGTATGTTGGCATTGATAAGCGGGGCGCTTTTGCCGACCCATAGGCGGCGGGCTACGGCTTCCAACTCTGTGCCCTCGCTGCTGGGTACGCCATTCGGGTTGATGGGTTTGAGGGGCTGGCAAGCTGCCACTACGGATAAAAACAAGAGGAAAATTAAATGACGCATGATAAACGGATACGGTTTGATAATGATGGCAAATGCGTGAGGGATAGAAATGTAGAGCCGTGATTTATCACGGCTCGCAATGGATAGCCCGACGGCGCGCATGTAGAGCCGTAGCATGGCACAAGTGCGTAAGCACGCCGTGCTACGGCTCCCGCCCGCGCCCTTTGCGCGGGCGGATGCGCGGCGGCACGCCCAAAAAAATAATTAATTGCGCAAAAATCGCAAAAAATAAGCAATCAAAGCGGCAAAAATAAAGCCCTGCAAGGCATACACAGACAAAACCGCATTCCACAGAAAAGGAGGGCGCATATACTCGGCATAAAAAGACTGCATTATAGCCCATTCGCCTATATTCGTAGGCGAGCGCAGCAGCAAAAAAGCAGCCGAAAGCAGCGAAAAAGCCCAGCCCAAACGCCAAAAACCCAGCATAAATAGCCCCAAAGCAGGCGCATACAGATACTGCGTAGCCATCGCAGGCGAAGCAGCTACAAATACCAACAAATACACCCAAATAAGCCCTTGCGCATTGACTTTGCGTAGTTGCAACACACAGACACCCAAGACCAAACCCGCATGCAAAAGCTTAAAAAAAGTAGCCCCCAAACCCAAAAAATGCAGCAAAAAAGGCAGCAAGGCGATACCTTCCGCCGAACTGTAGCCGAATACATTACGCAGGATGCCTGCGCGGCTCATCTCCTCCCCCAAAAAGGGCGAAAAACTTAGCAAAAATAAGCCATAAGCAAGCCCAATAAAGCCAAAACGCTCCCGCCACGACAAAGCAGGCAGCAGCAAAAGCAAAGGCGGAAGGAAAAACAGCCAATGTTTGACGCATAAAGACAAACCTACAAGCACCCCCGCCCCAATCCAGCGCCCTTGCAGCACTCCCATCTGCCAGCCCCAAGCCCCCAAAGCCAAAGCCCATACATCAAATTGGCTATGATAACCCGTTAGCAAGAGGCAAAGCGGGCTAAAAACCAGCGCCGCTAAGGGGATTTTCCAAGAATGAGCATACAAACGCAGCACCCAACACATAAACAACTCACCCACCACCACCAAACCCGTTACCCATAGGTGAAAATTTGCCGCGCCTAAGCTGTTCGCCTCCCCCACGAAGAAGATTTGCAAGTATTTCAAGCCCGTCAAAGCCCAAAACCAAAAGGGCGCATAGTTGTACCTATCCGTTGCCGCATACACAGACTCCCCGCGCCAGCCCGCCCAAGCTACCCGCTCGAAGGATTCCATATCGTAGTTATGTCCCAGCGTAGAGAGATAAAAGCGGAGCAGAATGGCGGCGGGAATGAGTAAAAAAAGGTATCTTTGCATTTAGATTAGCTACAAATTTACGCAGGCATGCTACCAGAAAACTATTTCGATTTTTACGACCTACCGCATTACTTTTATATAGATGAGGAAGACTTGCGGCAAAGATACTTAGAAATAAGCCGCGAATATCACCCCGACCAATACGCCTTAGCCGACGAAGCGACCCAGATGCAGGTGCAAGCCATCAGCGTCTACAACAACCTCGCCTACGAGGCGCTGCGCACATTCGAGAGTCGATTGGAGTATATCCTGCAAGCGCAAGGATTCAGGGACGAAGAAGGCAATACTACGGACGGCGAATTTCTGCAAACTGTCATGTCCCTTAATGAGTTGCTTATGGAGCTGGAGTTTGATGCCGATACGCAGACCTATAGCAAAGCAAAACGGCAACTCGCGCAACTCCAAACGCAGCTAAAAGAGGAAATTGAGCCCCTCTGCCGCGCTCACGATGCCCAAAATGGGGAAAATGCCGACGAAATTCTGCAAAAAATAAAAAAAGTCTACAAAAAAACGCGCTATCTCTTGCGCATATCCGCAAAGCTACATACCTTTGCAACAGCTTACGAAAACTAAGCGGGTACTACCAACCTCAACCGAATGCCTTGGTGGCGGAACTGGTAGACGCACTGGACTCAAAATCCAGCGATGGCAACATCGTAAGGGTTCGATTCCCTTCCGAGGCACACAAAAAATTTTCCCGATTTGCAGCTATGCAAGTCGGGAATTTTTTTTGGGGATGCTTTATGATTTTGGCTGGAGAGTACTGCGAGCGGCAATAAAGGTCAGAAAAGATAAAGCCCCCCCCAAAACAGTTTCTAAATCTCAAACATAAAGCCCATACGCGTAAGCGCCGTGTACTTTTCCTCGTTGAATTTGTACAAAAAGGCGGGGCGATGCGCTACGTCTTTTTGACGCTCGACGGGTTCTAAAATGCCCATTTTGAGCATTTTAGAGCGGAAGTTGCGTTTGTTGAGCGGGCGGTTGAGGATTTTTTCGTACATATCTTGGAGCTGTGAGAGCGAAAACTGCGGCGGCAGCAGCTCAAAACCCAAAGGCTGCCAGCGCACCTTATTTTGAAGGCGCTGCACCGCCATTTTGAGTATTTCGGCGTGGTCGAAGGCGAGATTTGTGGGCAGCTCGAAAGCCTTGTGCCAATCGGCAGCGCGGGCATCATCGCCCGCTTGCAGCTTGTGCGCCTCCGTATTGACAAGCGCAAAATACGCCACGCTCACCACCCGCCCGCGCGGGTCTCTATCGGGCGCGCTGAACGTATACAGCTGCTCTATAAATACGTCGCTCAATCCCGTTTCCTCCCACAACTCGCGCCGCGCCGCCGTTTCGGTGTCTTCGTCCATATTCACAAAGCCCCCAGGCAGCGCCCAAGCCCCCTGAAAAGGGTCATCGCGGCGCTGTATCAGCAAAACCCGCAAATCGCGGCTATGCGCATCAAGTCCAAAAATCACGCAATCAACCGTCAAGGCAGGGCGCGGATAGGTATAGGTGTAGGTCATTTTTGAGTGCTTTGTGTCGTAGGTACTATGCCGCCTTAGGGCGGCAGTGGTAGCAGTACTATAATTTAGGGTTTGCTTGCATCTATTTTTGCAAAATAAAATGTCCGTTTGTTTACGGGTAACTGCTATACAAAAGCTAATTTTTCGCCGCATTGATGATATTTTCCATAGCCGAGCGGGTGGATACAAATTGATCTAATTTGCCGTAATTGCTATTCACTGCATAGACAATCGTCGTGCTATCGCTGGGAAAATAAAGCATATTGGCATAGTAGCCTATAGCGTCGCCGCTGTGCATATAGGCAATGCCTTTGGGCGTTTCTATCCTGAAAATACCCAAGCCGTAGGAAATGGGAAAAAAATTGGGGTCTAATTCGCTGGGGATTTGCCAGCTTAGCATCTCGCCGAGCGACTGACTATTGATGATTTCCGAGCGCATAAGCGCGCGAAAAAATCGCTGCAAATCGTTCGGGGTTGAGATTAGCCCCCCATCGGCACAAAAGTAATCCCAGCCGCTGAAGTAAGTGCTTTCTACAAGCTGAAAATTGCTATATAAGTCGATATATCCGCGTGCGATGCCGTCGGGCACAGGCATTTCGGCGGCAAAGCGGGTTTGGGTAAGCTGTAGGGGCTCAAAAATGCGCTCCTCAAAGATGCGATAAAAGGGCTTGCCTTCTACCGCCTCTATCAGCAAACCAAGCAGGATATAACCAGTATTGGAATAGCGTACATCGCTGCCTGCCTCAAAATAAGCCGCTGCGCCGTAGGCATAGCGCATAAGCTCATCGGCGCGCCATTCTTTGATAAGGTCGTTGAGGGAAGCCGTCTGAAAGCGCAGATTTTGGATATAATTATATACGCCGCTCGAATGCTGCAACAGCTGCCGAATGCTTGCCGATGCAGCCCCCTCGATTTTTTGCAAAGCGTCGTGCTCTAAGTAATCAGAAAGGGGGGCATCGAGATTTATTTTGCCCTCTTCGGCGAGGAGCAGCACTGTAGTCGCCGTAAACATTTTCACGGTAGAGCCTACGCGGCTGATATGGCAGGGGCGCATATCTATATCGTTGTGTAAGTCGGCTTTACCGCTTGCACCGAGCCAAAGCCCCTGCGGATTCTGTACCGCCATCGTGATGCCCACCACGCCGCTCTGCGTTATCTCGTCGAGCAGCGCCTGCAACTCGGCATTTTGTGGGTGCTGGCTGCTGCTGTCGGTAGCAGGCAGTGCGCAAGCATAAAAATCGGCAGGCAACTCTTCGCTTTTCTGGCAAGCCGAAAGCGAGACAAAAAGTAGCGCCGCAAGCGCGAGAAGCTTATTCATTTTTATCGCGGTTTAGGAAAAAAGCAAAACCCAAATGCAAATTGATATGCGTCATCAAGGGGATAAAATCAGGCGAATACGGATATTCTACCCAAGACTGATAACGAAGGAAAATTCTGGCGCTATTGGGCTGCGAGGGGCGCAAGTAATACGCCACTTCCAAACTCAAAGAAGCGGCTAAGCGCGCATTGCCTTTGTCTGCCTTGCGGACATATTGCCCATCGACAAGCAGATATTCCGCAGCCGTAGCGAAACTGTGCATATAGCCCAAGCCGAAAAGCGCTGACATCGACAAACCCATTCGTAGCCTGTATTCGTAGCCTATATCCGTCTGCAAGCTGATAGCCTGCGTCAAATGTCGGTGATAAAAATAGCTCAAGTGCAGGGTCTGATACAAACGGCTGCGTTCGCTCGATTTATAATTGTACTCGCTGCCTATTTGCCCGCCCGCATGCATAGGCAAAGTAAAAAATCTCGTAAATGGTATCGCTGTCGATTCGTTGAAAAGGGAAACGACTACAGGGAAACTTGCCCTTTGCGCAAATGCCCAAAGCGGTAAAAGGTAGCAACAGAAAGAAAAAAAAGAACGCATATTTTGGGTAGTAAGTACCTTGTTAGGTAAATGCTTTAATGTTTTTTGCGTGAGGGATAGTAGCGACGCGATTTATCGCGTCGTGGATAGCCCGACCCTGCGACCTTTAAGCGCGTTAGCGCGGGGAGCAGGGGCA
>CAYXSA010000030.1:0-42343 GCA_964467315.1 uncultured Saprospiraceae bacterium
TTTTCACTTTTCACTTTTCACTTTTCACTTTTCACTTTTCACTTTTCACTAAAAAAATCAATCTGTATCAGGTCTTCGACGTGCAAGCCGAGCAGGGGTGCGGCTTTATCGAGGTGTATGGCGATTTCGAGCAGGTCGGCGGCATTGAAAAAACAAAGCACATCGCCTACAGGTACATCAGCATAATGTCGATGCAGTCGGGTGATGGGGTCGAAGCGGCGATAATACAATTCAAAGCTACGCCCCTGCCCTACGCGCTCGAAGAGCCTGCGGTCTACGTTGAGAATAACATTTTCGTATTTATCAATATGGGCAACGGAGCCACGTATATAGTCCTTTCCGATGACTGCCTGCGGGCTGATGCGCTGTAGGAGTCTGTCGGTTTTGCTGCCGATTTGCGAAAGGGGTAGATTTTTGAGCAGACCCGCCACCGCTTCGGCAAAAAGTCGATTGAGGGACTCGCTCGCATTCGTATCGGCAGCCAGATGCGAGAGTGCTGGCAGTTCATAGACCTCCGTCAGCAGCTCCCCGTCGAATAAGAGCGAAAACTGCCCATTATCCGCCCCCAAAAAATAATGCCCCGCCCGATAAACCAGCAAAAAACGAGGCTCCTGCGCTTCCGAATAGAAGTTGTGCACGCTCAACAAATGTATCGTCCCCTGCGGAAAGTCGGCAAAACAATTCTTCAGTATAAAAGCCCCATGCGAGATGCTAAAGCTATCGACCTCATGCGTAATGTCCACGAGCATTAAGCCCATTGCCGCTGTGTAGCGCAGCAATGTGCCTTTGAGTTTGCCTACATAGTAGTCCTTATTGCCCAAATCGGTGGTCAGCGTGAGAATGCGCAGGTTCAAACGTCGGAGGGGTGAAAATTAAAAAAATGGTTGCCGCTACAAAGAAATACAAAAATACATAACCGAGCGAATAATCTACTGCCGCCTTGTACTCGCTTCCTGTAGAAAGCGACCACTGAGAAAGCAACATCAGCGCCCATAAAACCAAAATCGCCCACAGAGCCGCCCAGCGCGCCGCACGCGCATACAAGCGCGGCACAAAATCGGGCTGCGCCCCCAAAAGACTCAAATGCTCCAGTAAAGCAGTATTTTCTAAAGCGTGCGCTCGTAGCGTATTTCGCCACAAAACCCAAGCCACCGCCAGCGCCGCCATCGAAAGTAGAAACAAGGACATCGCCCCCCACTCTACCCGACTGACCGCCTCCCGCATTGCCTTGCCGTCGCTCGTGTCGGCTTTGCCCAAAAATGGCGCTACCAAGTCCTCCGAATACCAAATATCTTCGACAAAAGGGCGCGAGCGTATCCAGTCCAGCAAAGAAGGCAACTGCTCAAAACCCTGCAACTGTAGCCTAAATTCTATGACATCGGGCAGCGGATTGGCTACCGCAAGCAATGCCGCCGAATCTACTGCCAGCGTATCGCCTCGCAGCAATTCGCCGTTTAGCTCCTCCCATGCTGCTGCCTTGTCGATAAAGCGCACCGACTGCCCCTGTATCGCCTTATGCAAGGTAAGCTCCTTCTGAAACTCAAATATCTGCGCAGGCGGTGCCGACTCCCGTAAAACTATCGAAAACGGTATCTGCACCCGCAGCGATAGCGCCAAAGCATTTTGCTGCATATACCGCAGCGCCAAAAACGCCAGCAAATACAAAGATAAAACCACCCCCGCGACGGCGTACCAAAAATGGCGGTCTTTATACCGAAAGGCGATTATCTGGAAGGAGGTCATAAAATTAAGCGTAGAGCAAGCAACGATTTTTCAGTGAGAGGCAAAGTTAGTGCTTTTTGCGAATTACGAATTACGAATTGCAAATTATGATTGTAGCGCCGTTTAAATGAGGAACGAGTGCCCGAAATTCCATAAAAAAGCCCGCCGCGCCCCTTTGGCGCGGCGGGTTATTTTTTTGCGTGAGGGATAGTAGAGCCGTAGCATGCTACGGCTCGGATAGCCCGACCGCGCCCCCTTTTTTGGGGCGCGGGCACGCCCAAAAAAAACAAGCTTTCTAATACTCCCAGCGGTTGAGATACTTTGCGAAGACTTTTGCCAGATTTTGTGCATCGTCGATGCCCCTGTGATGCGTGCCCTCAAACTCAAAGCCCTCCTGCTCCACTGCCCGACGCAAGCCGATGCTGCGCCCCCTGCCGCAGACGCGCGGATACTGATTTTTGAGGTTGATATGCGGCTCCGTCCAAGCATCGTCCATCTCGTGCAAAATGCAGTTTTTCGACAAAATGCGCTGGTCGAAAAAGCCCCAAGAGCAAAATAAGTACTCGCCCTGCTCGCCGTTTTCGTCCAGCTCGACCCAAGCGCGAAAATCCTCCGCCACATCGGTAAAATAGCGCGCCCGATTGACATCGACCTGCGATATAGAAGTCAAATTTTGACAAAAATCGGACAAATTTGCATGAAAAACTGGGCGAATAAATTCCGCAAAAGAGCTGATATAATCGCCATTTTCGTCCAACTTCACCGCGCCGATTTCTATGATTTCTTGTCTTTTTTGTTGTGCCTCCGTTGCCCGCTCCCAGCAGGTCGCCTCGAGGTCAAAAATGATAAAGTGCATGATTCTTTTTTTTTACTTTTTATTTGTTTCGTCTGCAAACGCGGCGCAGGGGCGTTTAGTTCATTTAGCCTCCTCTCAAAATTCGATGTTGTTCGCTGCTGCTTTCTACGCTTTGGCGGGCTTTTTCGCGCATGGATTGGAGGCGCTCGGATAAATTTGCGTCCGATGTAGCGAGTATTTGCGCGGCGAGTATGCCCGCATTGCGTGCGCCGTTGAGGGCGACAGTGGCGACGGGTACGCCCGCAGGCATCTGTAGGATAGAAAGCACAGAGTCCCAACCATCTATAGAGTTGGAGGATTTTACGGGTACGCCCACGACGGGCAAAATCGTCATCGCCGCCACCATACCAGGCAGATGCGCCGCGCCGCCCGCACCCGCGATAATCACCCGCAAGCCGCGTGCACGCGCCGTTTGGGCGTACTGCATCATCTTTTCGGGTGTGCGATGCGCCGACACGATGTCCAATTCATAAGCTACGCCCAATTCTTCCAAAACCTCCCGCGCTGCCTGCATCACAGGCATATCGGAGGCGCTCCCCATAATGATACCGACCATAGTTTTTGCTGTATTTTCGGCAAAGGTAGGCACAAAAAAACGCAGCGCAAAGAAACGGCTAAGGCTTCTTTGCGCTGTGCGAAAACAAAACAATAAAGGCAGGCTTATTTCTTTTCGAGCTTGAATTTTTGCCCGCCCGAGCCGACGAGCTCCATATCCATTTTATTGCCATCTACCTTATGCAGGTACATAAATGGGCTGGCTTCCATACCCTCAAATTTGACGATAAGCGTGTCTTTGCTAATCGTGTACTTGCCTTTGGTGTAGGTGGTCGCCATTTCGGTTTCGGTAAAAGTATAGACCTGCCCCTTATTCATCTCGGCGCTGGGTCCTTCCGCGCTCATAATTTCCCATTTGCCGACATAGGGATTTTTTTTCTCGTCTGCCTTGTCGCCGCCCTTGCTGCCACAAGAAACCAAAGATAATGCCGCCATTAAAGGCAGGGCAAGAAGTAGCTTTTTCATTCGATTTTTTTTTTTATTAACCATTAATGTTTTTTTTGGGGGCATCCGCCGCCGCCGCACAAGTGCCTTAAGGCACTTGTGCGGCGGCGGCGGCGCTACGCTATGCAGCTCGCTATTCGCTCGGCTGCTGCGCGCGTATTAGGGCAGCCACAAGGGCTGCCCCTACACGCGCTTGCATCTGGCAGGCTGTGCCTGCCCCTGCTCCGCATCGCTATGCCGTCGACTATAGGCTTATTTGCCAGTCTATTGGCTGGCGAGGGGCAAATACGGCGTGATGAATTTTGTCCATTGTTCGTATTGGCTGTCGGTCATTACGCGGGGAAATTTTGTTTGCCCGCCCGATTTGCCTTGCGCTGCGTGCCATGCGTAGAAGGCGCTCACGGGTAGGAAGTTTAGGCGAACATGATGCAGGAGGTTGTCTTTGCGCTCGGTGGCGTAGTCGTCATTGACGGCGCAAAGGGTCTCATCTAAAGTGGCAAGTATGGCGGCTTGTTCGCTGCTGCTCGGCGTTTGGTCGCCATGCACACCCAAGTACCAATGATGCTCAAAATGATTATCCACCTTCACGGCTTTCACCGTAAATTCGGGAAAAGCGTAATGATGGCGCGCCTCGGCGGCAGAAATACCCTGATTCATATTTTCTACCGACAGATGCTCGCCGCAGATGCTCAAAAAATGCTTGGTGCGCCCCGTGATAACGATGTCGCCGCGTTGCTTATCTACAAATTTGACGGTATCGCCCAGCAGATAACGCCAAGCTCCCGCACAGGTCGACAATAAAATCGCATACGATACGCCTTCTTCTACCTCGCCAATATGTAGGGTTTTGGCGCTGGGATTTAGCGCGCCATTGGGGAAATTTTCATCGTTGAAGGGGACAAACTCGAAGTATATGCCATTGTCCAAGAGCAGTTCCATCGGCATACGGTCGGCATCTAAGCGGGTTTGGCAGGCAAGCGAGCCTTCCGACGTGTAGTAAGTATCGAGGTACAAGATGGGTTTGCCCATAAGCTGCTCAAAACGTCGGCGATAAGGCAAAAAAGAAACCCCGCCAGAGGTGTAAGCCTGCAAATTAGGCCATATTTCGTGTATATTTTTCAACTTGTAATGGCTGACGATGGCTTCGAGCATCATCTGCACCCAAGAGGGAATACCTGCTATGAGTTTGATGTCCCAGTCGCGGGCGTTTTTGACGATAGCCTCCAGACGCAAGTCCCAATTGGGCAGGGCGGCGATGGCTTGCCCTGGTTTGTAGAAGTTTTCAAACCAACGGGGCATACGTCCTGCGTTGATGCCGCTCACGTCGCCTACCCAAACATCATTTTTACCCTCTTCGTAGGGGCGCATTTGGGTGCAGCTGCTTATCATCAGGAATTGACCACCGTAGAAGGAGGTCGGGAAACCGAAGTTGGTAGACTGCGAAAACATGTGTATCGTCGTGCGGCGCATAGCGCGCAGCATCTCGTCGGATACGGGTATATACTTTGTGGGAGCGCCCGAAGTGCCCGAAGATAGGGAGAAGTTGCGCACTTTACCGCGCCAGCATACGTCCGCTTCGCCTTTGAGCATACGATGCCACCAAGCGTCGTAGATGCTGTCGTAGTCGAAAAGCGGCACACGCTGACGGTAGGCTTCCAGCAGTTGCTGGTCAGGAAGGGCGAGCAGGGCATTAAAATCGTAATGCCGCCCGAAGGCGGTATCTTTGGCTTGTTGGAGCAGGCGGCGCAGCGTTTTGGTTTGCTGCTGCACTAAGCTGCCTTTGCCGATTGAGCCAATGCCACGGCGAACTAATAGACCATATTTTAGGAGCGTACCGAATCCGAGCATATCAGCATGAAGGGGAGGCTTTGGTGAAGAAAATAGAAAAATTGCAGACAAATGTAAGCAATCTTCAATAGATATTCAAACCTTTTAGGCAACTTGGGGCAAAAAACTACGAAATTCTATTCGGGCAAATGTTAAATATAGGATTTTTTTTCACTTATACGCGGATACGCCCGTTTTGAGTATTGCGTGAGGGATAGCAGTGGAAGCGCCGCGCTTTGCGCGAGCGCTGCAACGGATAGCCCGACCCAAGCAGCCGCAAGGCTGCGAGGGGCACGCCCAAAAAAACAAAGCGCTTTGTTATATCCTGATTTCCCAAAATTTAACAACCTCATTTCCAAACAAACTTATGTTGAAAGGTTCAAAAATTGGCGCTCTGGCGGCGGTAGCGCTGGCTACTTTAAGCCTTAGCGGCTGTATGAAAGACAAGTGCACGCGCACGGTAACGTACACCGATTATCGCCCCGTGTATATGACGTATGACGAGATACGTCAGCCCATCGCGGCGGCTGCTCCACGATCAATCGAGCAGGCGGGTAAAATTTATTTGTACGACCGTTATTTGCTGCTGGGCGAAGTGGGCGACGGTATCCACGTATTTGACATCAGCGGTGCGACGGCTGCGCCCGTAGCGTTTTTGCCTATCGTCGGCAATAAAGATATGGCGATACGCAACAACATTTTGTACGCCGACAATGCGACTGACCTTGTAGCTATCGATATTAGCGACATACAAAATCCTGTAACGGTGGGGCGTACCGAGAACGTATTTATCACCTACTTCGGCGGCACGGGCACGGAGGCAGAGGGTTTGTTGGTTGGCTATGAACCCTTCGAGGTAACGGCGGAACTCGACTGCCAAGAAGCGCAATGGCGCATGAATGGCGGTTGGGGCAGCGGCTGGAACGGCGGCACGGGTCCCGCCGTCATGGAAGACCGACAAATGGGCGCACCCGTCAATATGATGGGCGGCGGCGGCGGCAGTGCCGAAAGCAGCGGCGGACGCGGTAGCTCTACGGGCATCGGCGGCTCTATGGCGCGCTTTACCATCGTGGGCAGTTTCCTCTATACGGTCGATGATATGAATATCCAAATTTTCGACATCAGCGACGCGACAAACGCGCAGCTCTCGAATACGGTCAATATCGGCTGGGGGATTGAGACGATTTTCCCCGCCAATGGGCATTTGTTTATCGGTAGCACAACGGGTATGTTCATTTTCAGCCTTACTGACCCGACCAATCCTACGCTGCTTAGCGAGTTTCAACACGCCGAAGCCTGCGACCCTGTTTTCGTATCGGGCAACCACGCTTACGTTACCCTGCGCACGGGCACAGCCTGCGCCAATGGCTCTAATGAGCTGAACGTACTCGATGTTAGCGACCTCACAAATCCCATTTTGTTGGCTACTTACCCCATGCACAATCCGCATGGCTTGTCGGTGCTCAATGAAACGCTCTACCTCTGCGAAGGCGATGGCGGTTTGAAAGGCTTTGACGTAACGGACAAACTGGCTGTAGACCAAAATGAGGAATTCCATTTCACGGGCTTTGATGCTTACGATGTGATTGCTTCGCCCTATCAGCCCGTGCTGCTCGTTACGGGCGCGGATGGTCTGCGTTTGTACGACAATACGCAAGCAAATAACCCTGTGCTGGTATCGACGGTGCCTGTGCAGTAATGACGAATGACGAGTTACGAATGACGAATTTTGTGCATAAGCCATTGATAACCAAACTTATACATAAAGCACTTTCGTAACTCGTAATTATAAAACGCCCGCCTCTTCCGTATTTGGAAGGGCGGGCGTAATATATTTATCTGTGCTTTTTAGTCTTTTTCTTTGATTTTTTCTTTGACTTTTTGATTTCGATTATTTTTTTATGCGGGTACTTTTTGGTATAAATGACGATGATAGCATCATAGGTATCAAAAAATACGACGTATCGAAACAGCGTAATTTGGGGCTCGGCGATATCTAAGAGCCAAATGTCCTTGTCTAATACGAGATGTATTTTTTCTTCGCGGGCTTTTTCGCCTACCAAAATACGTACTTTATAGTCTGCAGCTTTGTCTGCAAAGGTTCTTTCGAGCACTTCGATTTTGATGGGTTGCGGCTTGTTGTTGAACTCTTTATATTTTTTGGCATCTTCTACGACCAGATCTAAAATTTTTTGTGTGGCGGGTGTGGCTAAGGTTTTTGCTTTTGTAAAGTCTTGTTTTTCGAGTGCTACGAAAAATTCATTGACTTTTGCATCGGCTGCCTTTTGGGCTTCTTCTTTTGTGTCTTTTGGTGGTTCGCTCGACTTGCAGGCGGCAGCAAAAAAGACCAATAAAACGAGATAGGATAGGATTTTCATAGCAAATAGTAGTAATTTTGTTGACTAATGAGCAGATAATCTGCTTGCGTTTTTATCTTTAATGACTGAAAGCTACGAATTAAAAATTGAAACTCTATTATAATTTTGCGCGGCTTATTCACCTCTAATAAAAATCTAAAACAAATTTTCTGGGTACTGCTTTGTTTATCGGCTTGCCAGCAAGCCCAAACACCGATTGTGCCTACCCAAGTACCGCTTTTATTTGATGCAGATAGCCCGATAGCGCTACGCCTACAAGCAAATTTTAGCCTATTGCAAAAAGACATCGGCGATGATAGAGCTTGGCATAATGCTACGCTCTTTTGGGAGGGCAAAGGCATAAAAGCTAAAGCCCGAACACGCGGCAAATCAAGACGCGACCCCGATAACTGCGACTTTCCGCCCCTAAGCCTGCAACTCGATAGCATAGACCGACAAAATACGCCCTTCGCCCCCTACGCTACCCTGCGATTAGTTACGCATTGCCAGCAGACACAAGCACTTTACGAACAAATAGTTTTGGAAGAATACGCCATCTACAAACATTACAGTCTGCTCACGGAGCAAAGCCTGCGCGTACGGCTCGCACATATCGCATATCAAGATACAACGCAGGACGAAAGCGCAGCGCCCAAACTCGCTTTTTTCGTCGAAAGCAGCCAGGACGCAGCCCAACGCTTGGGCGCAAAGTTGGTAAGCAAACAAGACACTATACAGTACTTGGCTTGCAATAGTTTTCTCCGCAGCCAAATGGCTATTTTTCAGTTTATGATAGGCAATACGGATTGGTCTGTTAGCAACAAACACAACATCTATTTGCTGCAATTTGCCAACGGCGACTATGTGCCAATACCTTATGATTTCGATTATTCGGGCTTGATAGATGCCCCCTATGCCGATGTAGATGATGACTTAGGCATAAAGACTGTCGTCGAAAGAGTTTTTAGAGGTTATTGCCAAAGCGAGGGCGAACTTTTTTTGGCTTTAGATAAGTTTAAAGCGCGAGAGCAAGAATTTATGCGCCTTTGGCAGTCCTTGCCCTATCACCAAACCAAGCGCAAGCAGAAAGTGCAAGCATATTTAAAGCAGTTTTACAAGATTCTCCAAAATAAAGATTCCGTTATACAGTATTTTATAGCCCCTTGCAGGTAGATATTTAGCACACAGCTACACGCAAATTTTTAAGCTGCGTATATCTGTGTGCTAAATATATAAAAATCTGTGGAAGTCTACTGCTTTTTGAGGTCTTTGACGACCCAGATGGCTTCTTCGAGGTAAAAATCCTTTTTCAGGGCTTTGTGCCAAGCGTCGGCGCTTTCTTTGCGGGCTGCGTCGCGGAGAATAGCGGTCTGGTCGGCGAGCAGGGAGGAGATTTTTACATCTTTCATTTCTTGCTCGTAGAGCGGTTTGAAGGATTTTTCTTTCTCGCTTTCGGCTTTTTTGAGGGCTTTAAACTCGTCGATATGCAGGGGGTAATTGCTTTGGTCGCCTTGTGCTTTTGTCCATTTGGCGTGCTCTTCTACAGATTTGTAGGTGGAGCTGCCATTTGTGCGTTTTTGGCTTTGCTGTTTGATTTTATCGAGATTGCGAATGGTGCTATTGTTTTTGTAGCTGGCGGGTTTTATCTCCGTCCATTCCATCGGAAAATCTTCTTCGCGCTCGCCGACTTCCAAGTAGCTGTATTGGCTGGGTAGGATAATATCGGGCACTACGCCTTTGAGTTGGGTGGAGCCGCCGTTGATGCGGAAGAATTGTTGTATGGTGATTTTCACCGCGCCGAGTGAGCCTAAGTTTTTGTAACGGGCAGGTACGCCGTCGTCGAGATTGAAGAAGCGTTGTACCGTTCCCTTGCCGAAGGTGGTGGGCGAGGTGCCGATAATGACGGCTCTACCGTAGTCTTGGAGGGCGGCGGCGAGGATTTCGCTCGCAGAGGCAGAGAAGGAATTGACGAGTATAACGAGTGGCCCCTCGTAGAGCGTAGAGCCGTCGCGGTCTTCCAAAACAGTAGGCACGGCATCGCGGTTTTTGACCTGTACGACGGGACCTTTATCGATGAATAAGCCCGTCATATCGACTACATCGCTAAGCGAACCGCCACCATTGAAACGCAGGTCTATGACGATACCGTCGACCTCTTCGGCTATCAATTTTTGCACTTCTACCTTCACGTCTTTGGCGCAGCGTCTGCCGCGAGGGTCGTCAAAATCGGCATAAAAAGAGCGCAGGTCTATCAAGCCAACCTTTACTTTGGCTTTGTCATGCTCCAAAATTGCAGACTTTGCATAACTATCTTCCAAAACGACCACATCGCGCACGATAGGCACGACCTGTATAGTGCCATCGGGTTTGCGCACCGTGAGGCGGACTTCTGTGCCTTTTTTGCCGCGTATCATCGGCAGCACCTCGTCCATTTTCATATCCACTACGTCTACGGGTTCTTCCTTGCCTTGTGCGACCTTGATGATTTTGTCCTTTTCTTTCAAATCGCCTTGCCGCCAAGCAGCAGAGCCTGGCACGATGCGCGAAACGACTACAAAACCTTCCTCTTCGAGCAACTGCGCGCCGATACCTTCGAGTTTGCCCGACATGCGAATATCAAAATTTTCCTTTTCCAAAGGCGGATAGTACTCCGAATGCGGCTCCAGCACGCTTACGAATGCGTTGTAATAGGTCGACAGACGCGATTCGCGCTTATCTTTTTGCACATTGGTCGCCCAAGATTCGTAATTTTTCAGCGCCTTCGCGCGTTCGTCTTTCTCTATCTCCTCGAAGCTTTTAATTTTGATGCTGGTATCTTTTTTGGCTACTGCCTCCTCTTGTATCTCCAAACGCGTTTGTATGCGGGTGAGGATTTGGTATTTTAGGTGCAGCCTCCAACGCTCTTTTAGGGCTTCTTCGCTGGCAGCGAAGGCAAGTTTTTCGCCGTCCGTTTCTATGCTTTCCTTCTTTTTATAGTCGAAGGGCGTGGCGAGAAACTCGCGGAAAAAGCCCTGAACCTGCAAAAATCTTTTATCAAAAATCGCCAGCGCTTCGTCAAAAAACACGAAATCGCCCGCTTTTATTTGGTCGTCGAGGTTCTTTTTGTGCTTGCTAAGTTGCTCATAATCGGCTTGCAAAAAGAAGCGTTTGCCGCTGTCGATGCGCTGCAAATACTGCTTAAAAACCAGCTCGGAATAAGCGTCATTGACTTCTTTGGGGGCGTAATGATGGTAAGCAAGACTATGCAACATCAGTTCGGAAAGCAATTCTTCTTTGCTTACTTCGCCGTTGGGCTGCGCTTGGGCTTGCGAAATGTTGGCTGTCGTGAGCGCAAAAGCCGAAAGCAAAAGCCAGCGGCGCGCAATTTTGGTGATACGAAGCATAAGAAATGAACAGGGGTTGAGGTGGAACAAAAACAAATGACGATTTTCACAAATATAACATATCCGTCGACAAATAAACGCGCCAAACTGCTACATTTTCACATTATACGCAGCTAATTCGACAAACGGGCAAGTTTTACCGCTGAATTAACAGTATTTAACGCGAAGGGAGCGTTTTTTTTGGGCCTGCCCGCGCCCCAAAAAAGGGGGCGCGGTCGGGCTATTCGGGGCGTTTCACCATCGCCCCGCTGGGGCGAATGTTGATTCGCCCCTACTATCCCTCACGCAAATATGGCGCAGGCTGCGCAAAGGGCGCAGCCCGCAATTATCCTTATCTTTTTGCAGTGCCGCCCGCCGCAACTTTTTGCGGCGGGATAAAACGCGTGAGGGATATGTAGAGCCGTAGCATGCTACGGCTCAAATAGCCCGACCGCAGCCCCCTTTTTGGGGCTGCGGGCACGCCCAAAAAAAAGCTTAATTATCCCAAAAAAGCAACAAAATTGCCTGCAAAATTATCTGCCCATCGAGCGCGAAGGCATAATAAAAATCGCTGCCACGCAGGCGCGAAAAAAGCAAACCCAAGACGCAAAGAGCCGAAAAAATTCCACTCAACAACAGAGACAGCGACTGCGAAAAATAAACCGCCCAAAGCAGCAAACCCAAAGCAGAAAATAGCGTTGTCGGCACAGTGCCGAAGAGCCGAGCCCAAGTAATCGTCCCCTCTTGCGCGTCCAAGTTCAGGTCGCGCACATCAAAAACCAAAGTCAAAAAAAAGATATAAATAATTGATTGCCATATATTTATGCTTATTTCTACATTGGGCAACCATACCGTAGCCAGCGCCCAAACGATAGCCAAATAAGGTACTTTCAGCAAGGGAAAATCCCGCAAGCGAAAACGCCCAAAGGGCAAAACATAGAGCCAAGCGCAGGCGGCGATGGCACTCATTTTGACGAGCGGCAGGGCAGGCAAACGAAGCAGCAAAAGCCAAAAAGCAAGCAGCGAAATCAGCCCCCCAATATATAAATTTTGCCAAGCGGCAGCGCGAGAAAGCGCAGCAAAACGCCCCGCCCCGCTACCCTCGCCGCCCAAAAGCCGATGCGCATTATACAGGCTCAAGACCCCGCCGAAAAGCAGCAAAGCCCAGAAAAAAGCAACCATTTTGCCCCCTGCCTGCGCGTAAGCCGATAAAGCCGCCGCCAAACTTATCCAATAATGCCCGTATAAGCAGCGCCGCATAAAAATTAGTTTTCGTCCTGTCGCCACGTCTGCGCCCATTCCGCCAGTACCACCAGCCAAAACCCAATGGCGACCATCGTGTAAAAAATACCCGCCGAGATATGCAGTTGAACAAACCAAAAATACAAACAAAGCAGCGAAAAAACCAAGGCAAAAGCCAATTCTGCCCACCACAAAGGCGCTACTCGAGCCGACAAGTAGCGGTTTTGCTGCCATTTTGCGCCCGCACCAAATTTCGGCGTGCGCACAAAAGGCGTTTGTATCCGCAACCAACCCGCCACGACGGCAATGCTATTGAACAAGCTCATACCATAAGTAATGCATAAAAACAGGGGTAGATGCAGCAAAAATTTCCCCAAATTGAGCCAAGACCAACCCTGCCGATAAAAAAATGCGCTCGTAAAAAAGCTCAAAATCGCCAAAATGTTGATTATCGTAAAGCTAAAAAGCGTCCATTGCACCCAATCGCCGCTATACGTCGCCTCCCCATGCCAAGCATAGAGCGGCGCACCGAGCAGGATAGTCGCCAAAATCAGCACAAACAGACTGCTCGTAAGCAGATGGCTCGCGGCATTGAGTTTGACAAACAAGGACACTTGCGGAGCACGCAGCACGGAAAGCAGATTTTTGCGCGCACACTCCGCGCCGCCCTTATTCCAGCGGTATTGCTGCCCCTTGATGGCAGGCATAGCGGCGGGCAATTCGGCAGGGGTGGAAAGATGGTCGACATAATACAAATGCCAGCCCGCCAACTGCGCGCGATAACTCAAATCCAAATCCTCCGTTATCGTATCCGTATGCCAGCCTCCCGCCTCCTCTATCGCCACCCGCCGCCAAATGCCCGCCGTTCCGTTAAAATTGATAAAAGCACCAGAGCGCGAACGCCCCCATTGCTCTATCGAAAAATGCGTATCGAAGGCGAAAGCCTGCAAGCGCGTTAGCACCGAATCATCGGCATTGAGATGCGCCCAGCGCGTTTGCACCATCGCCCGCCGCTCCTCACTCAACAAAATCGGCAGCACCGAACGCAAAAAATCCGCCTTCGGCACAAAATCCGCATCAAAAATGGCTATCAATTCGCCCCTTGCCGCAGGCATCGCATCGCGCAGCGCCCCCGCCTTAAAACCCGCCCTATCCACACGGCGAATATGGCTAAAAGCTAAAGCAGGGCGCAAAATTCGCAGCTTTTCGAGCGTAGCGGCTATAATCGCCGTCGTTTCGTCCGTAGAATCGTCCAACACCTGTATCTCCCATCTCGCATCGGGATAATCCATACCAGAAACCGCCTCCAATAGCCTTTCCACCACATACAATTCATTGTAAATAGGCAATTGCACCGTAACGAAGGGATATTCATTTTCGTCTGCGGGTAGCGTAGACAGCTTTTCCGCCGTCCGCCTGCCCTGATAGCGCCAAAACAAAAAGGTAAGCTGCATTTGCATAAGCCCATACAAGGCTATGCCCAAAAGCGCAAGCAAATACAAGTACAGCACTATATCTAATAGAAAACTCATTTTTGAGAAGCGCGACGATGAAGTTGTTTAGACTTTTGCTTTGGAGATAAAAAATAGGACTTTTTGAGAGAAAAAAGCGGCAAAAAACGTAGCTGATGCGCTGCATCAGCGAGGCTTTTTGATGTTTTTTTAGCCAAAAAGGACATTTTCGTAGCCCAAATGGAAAAAGTTTAAACAGCTTCAATACTTAAAAAGTGTTTTGATGATTTTGTAGCCTGCCAAAAAGCTGCCTTTGAGCGTACCCGACACTTTCGACTGCCCCGCAAATCTACGCCGATAATCGACAGGGACTTCCTTTACCCGCAATTTTTGCCGCGCCGCCTTGATTTGCATCTCTATAGTCCAGCCATAATTTTGGTCTTCCATCTCCAAAGCCAAGAGCGCCGCGTAACGTATAGCCCGAAAGGGGCCTAAATCCGTATTGCGCAGCCCATAAAACCAGCGCAGCAGCCGCGTAGCCAGCCAGTTGCCAAAGCGTTGCTGCGGCGTAAGCGCCCCTTTTTCGCAGTTGCCCAACACCCGAGAGCCCAAAACCAAATCCGCCTCCCCTGCGGCTATAGGCTGCACGAGTCTGCCCATCTGTTCGGGATAGTCCGAATAGTCGCCGTCCAAAAATACGACAATATCGACCTCCAAACCCATTTCGGCTATGTACGCCATCGCTCGCAGGCAAGCCGCCCCGTAACCACGCTTATCTTCGCGCACGACTATAGCGCCCGCCGCCTGCGCTTGCTCGGCGCTTTGGTCTGTGCTGCCGTTGTCGGCAACGATTATCGCCACCACATTCAGCTCCTCGCGTGGCACAGCCCCTACGACCAAGCCGATATTCCCCTCTTCGTTATACGCGGGTATGATGACCGCCACCCGTTTCGATTGAGTTTCCATATTTTTTTTACACACACAAAACAAAAAAAAACGCCCAACGCCGAAGCATTGAGCGTAAGAAACAATTGTTTTTCCAGCATAGACGACAGCTATCCACACAATTTTTAAGTACTTGCTACAGATGCCGCCGTCAGGCGGCATTGTACCAGCGAGCGTAGCGAGCTTGTACCAGCGGCGCAGTACCTATACATCAGGCTAACTACTTGCTAATATACACATCTACGCGGCGGTCGTTGGCATTGTCTTTTGAGCCGCCTTGTTCGGGGTCGCTTGCACCGAAGGGTATTACTTCGATATTATCGCCCGAAATGCCTTTGGAGATGAGATACTGGCGGGCAGAAACAGCGCGTTTGAGCGATATTTGCTCGTTTGATGTGCGACTGCCTTTAGTGCTGGCGCGTCCATAGAGGAAAATGCGCTGATTGGGGTCGTTTTTCAGCGTTGGCAGCAATGCCTCCATCTCCGAAATGCCCACCTTCGTCAAATCCGTTTTGCCCTCGTCGAAGGTTACGCTGCCCAAGCGCTTGTACATGGGGTTTTTCGCGCCGAGTTGCTTGCGAATATCCTCCAATTCTTGGTCGTGCTTATTGAGCTTGTTTTGCTGCTCTTGCGAGATTCTATTTTGCTCTGCAAGGTCTTTGCGTAAGGCTGCATTTTCGGCTTCCTGCTTTTTCAGCGCTTCGGCTTGGGCATTTTGCTGCTCTGCGAGTTGGTTTTGAGCGGCGTTGAGGCTGTCGACTTTGTTGTTGGTTTCCAACATTTTCGCCGTCATCTGCGCCTCGCGGCGCTGCATATCTTCGACGCTTGTTTTCAGCTTTTTCACCTCGCCATTGTCGCCAAAACGGAACGATACCATCAGCTCATGCTGGCTGCCCAAGCTGCTATTTACCAGCGCATTCCAACCGTAGTCTATCGTGTATCCGAAGAAAAATTTATCCTTCACATTCACGCCTACAGTCGTCATTAGCGCCCCCGTCGTAGAAAACGTATTGGTAGAACGCATACCCATACCCAAATAAATCAGCTTGCGCCAGTTGCCTAAGGCCGTAAATTCTACCTGAGGCGGCACGCCCTGCAAGGCGCGGAAAAGCAAAGTAGGCTCTACGCCCCATTCCTTCTTCTCGCCAAATTCAAATTGATACGCCGCCGTAAACAGAAAATGCCGACGCAGGGTAAAATCCGAACTCGTGCCATTCGTCGTATTTAGGTACTTGATGGCGCTATTCAAGCCTTGCAGCATCGATAGACCGACGTGCAATTTCTTCCACTGATAATCAAAACCCAAACTAAAATCTACAGTCGTGCCCGAAGTACTGGGGCCCACCAATTGCGGGTCGTTCGGATTATTGACCGTCGCATCGCCCACGCTAAAACGCTGATTTACAACGCCTAATGAAATGCCGCCCGAAAGCCGATGCTCGTTCGTTTCGTCAAAAGGCAGATGATAAGCCGCCGTTACCATGCCGCCTACGCGGTTGATAATGTGCATTTTATCGCTGTACAGCATACCGCCCACGCCCAAACGGGTGTCTTTTATCGGCGCTTCTATACTCATCGCACCCGTTAGGGGCGAATTGGGCATGGCGACCCACTGCTTTTTGAAGTTCAGATTGAAAGAACCCGTTTCGCGCTGCCCCGTGCGTGCAGGGTTGTACAAATACGGATTATAAATATATTGGTTCATCACGGGCAATTGTTGCGCCCGCGCATCCTGCATCAGGAGCGCCGCCAGTAGCAGCGCCGCCGTTATGCCTTTTTGGGGAAATCTATCTGCCATCATCGCATATATGTACGTTCATTAAAGGGATTTTTTTTGGGCGTGCCCCTGCTCCCCGCGCCCTGAAGGGCGCTTAAAGGTCGCAGGGTCGGGCTATCCGCTACATCACGCGCGTCGCCCCTTGCAGGGGCGAGGGCAGACACATAGGTCTGCCCCTACGCGCGTGGTTTCGCTTCTATCCCTCACGCGCGGCGCAGCCTTGCTGCGCCTTTTCTGCGGGACAAACTACAAATTACAAATAAAGGTTTTTATGCGTGAGGGATAGTAGGGGCGTATAAATATACGCCCCGAATAGCCCGACCCCGCGTATGTAGAGCCGTAGCATGCTACGGCTCCGCCCGCCGTCCTTTGCGGCGGGCGAATGCGCGGGGGCACGCCCAAACACACAAAGCACAATCGTAACTTGTAACTCGTAACTACCGTTTGAGCGTTACCGCGCCTCTGTACTCGGTGCCATCGGCGAGCGTGAGCACATACCAGTAAGTGCCTTCGGGCAGGTCTGTGCCATTGCGGGTGCCGTTCCAGTCGTTGGCGTAATTTTCCGAGCGCAGGACTTCAAAGCCACCGCGAGAGAAAACCTGCAGCGTGTAAGGGGCGAGATTAGCGAGCTGTCCGATTTCCCAAGTATCGTTGATTCCGTCGCCATTGGGCGTGAAGAGGTCTACGAAAACGGGGCGTGTACCAGGCAGTACGTTGATTTCTACCTTTTTCTGCGTTACGCAGCCATTGACAGTGATAACGTCTACGAGATAGGTATACAAGCCTGCAGGCGCGCCGCTAAATATGGGCGTAGCGGAATGTATATCAGACAAATATTGGGTATCGCCTGACCAAGTGTAGAGAATACCGCCTGTCGCATAGAGTTGCAGCGCAGTGCCTTCTTCTATTGTCGTGTCGGGTATTATGGTCGCATTGGCAGAAGACAAGACGGCGACTTCGGTAGTGAGGGTGGAGGTACAGCCGTTGAGGTTGATTTCCACGTAGTAAGTGCCTGCATTTACATCGCGCACATCGTTGAATAGGCTGATGCGGTCTGTAGACAAAAATCCATCGGGACCCGACCAAGCGTAAGTAGCGCCAAAGATAGCGGGTACGCTCAATTCGAGCTGATTGCCCTCGCAGAGGGGGCCGTTATTGAGGGCGAAGGTGGCAGGCGGTACGGCGTTGATGGTTACGAGGGTAGAAAGCGGATCGCTTTCGCAGCCTGTTGCCACATTTACAGCTACCAGCGTGTAGATGCCTTGATGGTCATTTTCGCGCACGGGGCTGATATTGACGGTATTGCCTGTGAAGGTCAAACCATTCGGTCCCGTCCAGTTGAAGTTGACACCTGCGAGCGTGGGCGCTGTAAGGGTAAGCGCGGCATTTTCGCAAAGGGGGCTATTATTGCCAATCGTCCCCGTGAGTGCGGGCGCTGCATTTACGACGATGGTCGTGCTGCCATTGGCAGAGGTACAGCCGCCGAGCGATACATTAACTTGGTAAGTGCCTGCATCGGCTGCACTGAGATTGTCGATAAGGATAGTTTGCCCTGTTTGGTTGAAACCGTTGGGGCCTGTCCATGTATATACACCGCCTGATACTGTAGAGGCTTGCAGGGCAATCATCTCGCCTACGCAAGCGGGTCCGTCGTTGCTGGCTGTGGGCGCAGCGGGCAGAGTATTGACATTCACCGCGATAACAGCGAGCGAAGAAAGACAGCCCGCAGCGGCTTCTTCCGATGCGCTATAGACGTAAGAACCTGCGGCGAGCGTACCCGCGTTGAAGGTGATGGTGCTATTGCCTGCGCCCATCGTGCCGCGACCGATTTCTGTGCCTGCAGGGTCGTAGAAGACGATATCTCCAGAGCCGCTACCTGTAGCGGAGAGCGTTACCGCTGTGCCTTGACAAACATTTACGGAAAGGGTACTTGGGGCATTGGGGCGAGAATTTACGACAGCTGTAGCAGAAGCCATTGGGCTTTCGCAGCCTGCTGCGCTGAGTTCCTGCACAAAAAATGCAGTTGTTTGGCTAAGTGTGCCCGTAGTGAGGCTTGCACCTGTGGCGATTTGGTTGCCGCCCAGCGCATCGCTAAACCATTGGAGCGTTCCGCCTGTGCCTGTGGCGCTGAGCGTAGCTGTAGAGCCTTGACAAACGGTAGTGTTTGCAGTGCTTGGGGCGGCGGGAGCAGCATTTACGGTAACGGTAGCCGTTGCCGATGTGCCTTGGCAGCCGTTGAGGTTGGTGCTGGTCGCAAAATACGAAGTATTTGCAGCCAGTACGGGCGTGGTAAAGCTATTGCCGTTGCCGATTTGGTTGGTTAGTCCCGCATCTGCATACCAGCGTATGCCTGTGCCTGTAGCACTTACCGTCGCCGTGTTGCCTTCGCAGATGGTAGCACCTGTAGCTACAGGCGCTGCAGGAGCTGCAAACACAGCCGCAGAAGCTGAGGAAGCACCCGAAACGCAGGTACCGTCGTCGTTGCGAACGTAGAAAATATAATTGCCTACCGCCAAACCTGCAACGCTATGCGTGCCCGAAGGCAGCGGCGTGCGCGCTATCTCCGTGAAGGTAGAGTTGTAGAATACCAAATCACCTGTACCAGAGCCTGTAGCGCTGATAATCACAGTGCCGCCTTCGCAGACACTGGTAGCCGAAGCTGTAGGCGTAGCAGGCAAAGGATTTACGTTGGCAGTGGCTGATGCTACTGGGCTAAAACAGCCCGCAGCGCTTTGCTCACGCACAAAATAAGTAGCCGATTGCGTAAGCACGGGAGTCGTAAAGCTCGTGCCTGTAGCTATCTGATTGGCGGCTGTAGCATCGCTATACCAGCGGGTAGTGCCGCCTGCATTGGTAGCCGAAAGCGTGGCAGTATTGCCTGCGCAGATGGTGGCATTGGTTACTGTAGGCGCTGTGGGCAAAGGATTGACCGTAGCGGTAGCCGTTGCTGCTGTGCTTTGGCAGTTGTTTGTGTTGGTGCTCGTAGCAAAATACGAGGTCGTCGTAGCAAGTGCAGGCGTAACAAATAAATTGCCGCTGCCTACTTGGTTGGTCAAACCCGCGTCAGCATACCAGCGAACGCCTGAGCCTATGGCTGTAAGGGTTGCGGAATTGCCTGCGCAGATGGTAGCACCTGTAACCGCAGGCGCTGCGGGCGCTGCAAATACAGAAGCCGAAACCGCTACAGCCCCAGAGAGGCAAGCGCCGTTGTCGTTGCGAACATAAAAAGTATAATTGCCTGCTGCCAAGCCCGTAACCGTGTGGCTACCCGATGGCAATACGAAGCGGGCAATTTCTACGAAAGTAGAATTGTACACTACCAAATCGCCCGTACCCGTGCCTGTAGCGCTGATAACCACATCGCCACCCGCGCAAACGCTGGTCGCAGAGGCAGAAGGTGTAGCAGGCAGCGGATTAACGCTGATAAGTCCCGTAGATACACCACTAAAACAACCTGCGGCGCTTTGCTCACGCACAAAATAAGTAGCCGATTGTGTCAATACGGGGCTGGTGAAGCTCGTACCTGTAGCCACTTGATTGAGGGCAGTAGCATCGCTATACCAGCGCGTAGTGCCGCCTGAGTTGGTCGCAGTGAGCGTGGCTGTATTGCCTGCGCAGATGGTGGCATTGGTTACTGTAGGCGCTGCGGGCAAAGGATTAACCGTAGCGGTGGCTGTTGCTGCTGTGCTTTGGCAGTTGTTTGCGTTGGTGCTCGTAGCAAAATACGAGGTCGTCGTAGCAAGTGCAGGCGTAACAAATAAATTGCCGCTGCCTACTTGGTTGGTCAAACCCGCGTCGGCATACCAGCGTACGCCCGAGCCTGTGGCTGTCAGGGTGGCGGAATTGCCTGCGCAGATGGTAGCACCTGTAACCGCAGGTGCTGCGGGTGCTGCAAATACAGAAGCCGAAACCGCTACAGCCCCAGAGAGGCAAGTGCCGTTGTCGTTGCGAACATAAAAAGTATAGTTGCCTGCTGCCAAGCCTGTAACCGTGTGGCTACCCGATGGCAATACGAAGCGGGCAATTTCTACGAAAGCCGAATTGTATACGACCAAGTCGCCCGTGCCTGTGCCTGCAGCGTTGATAACGACATTGCCACCCGCGCAAACGCTGGTAGCCGAGGCGGAAGGCGTAGCAGGAAGGGGATTTACAGTTATCAAGCCTGGAGCGATATTGCTAAAGCAGCCTGCGGCGCTTTGCTCGCGCACGAAATAAGTAGCCGATTGCGTGAGCACGGGGCTGGTAAAGCTTGTGCCTGTGCCGACTTGATTGGCGGCTGTACCGTCGCTGTACCAACGGGTCGTGCCGCCTGCGTTGGTCGCAGTGAGCGTGGCCGTATTGCCTGCGCAGATGGTAGCAGGCGTTACTGCGGGCGTAGCGGGGAGTGGATTAACGGTAACCGTAGCAGAAGCTGAAGTACTTTGGCAGCCTGCGCCGTTGGTGCTGGTAGCGAAATAGGTCGTATTCGCCAAAAGCAAGGGCGTATTAAAGCTGTTGCCTGCGGCGACCTGATTGGTCAAACCTGCATCGGCATACCAGCGTATACCTACGCCTGTGGCAGTGAGCGTAGCCGTATTGCCTGCGCAGATGGTAGCCCCTGTTAGTGTAGGTGCTGCCGCTGCTGCATTAACTGTAGCGACAACGGGCACACGCACGGAAGTACACAAACCATCAAACTCTTCGACGTAAAAGGTATAAGTGCCTGCTGCTAATGCGCCTGCATTGTAGGTTGCGCCTGTGCCGAGTGCTACCCCGCCCGAAGCGACATTAAACCAGCGGATAGTGCCGCCGTTGCCTGTGGCTGTAAAGGTTACGTTGCTGCCTGTGCAAACAACGACGGGGAAAGCCGTAGGAGCAAAGGGACGCGGATTGACGATAACGGGCACTGAAGTCAGCGCGCCAGGACAAGCCGCCGAGCCTTCGCCGACGAAGAAAACCGTATTTTGGTTGAGTGCGGGGGTCGTAAAGGTAGAACTTGCGCCTGCTGTAGATTGCAGCAGGATTTGCCCAAGCGGGTCGCTATACCAGTTGATATTCGCCAAGCCTGTGCCTGTGGCGACGATATTGGCGGTGCTGCCTTGACAGATGGTAGTGCCGCTGGCTGTGGGCGGATTGCCTGTACCGACGACAGAGAAGCTGAAGTATACGGGCGAAGACCAACCGCAGCAATTATCGCGTACACGTAGGCGTATGCGGTAGTTGACGGTGCCACCAGTTACGGGGGTAGTCCAGCTTGCTACAGAGGTAGTGAATATCGCTGAAGGTGTAGTGGTATTGCCAGTAGCGGGGAATACAATCCATTCGTATTGTGCGCCAGGGGTGGGCGAGCTTAGGGGAATATCATCGCCTTCGCAGACAACGGTAGGCATCGAAGCCGCGAATGTGGGTGCGGGGCGATTGTTGCCGATATAGATAAAGCCGAGTCTTGTACCTGTATTGCCGACGAGATTTTGCCAGCCTGTGGTAGTGTAACTAACTATAGCGGTATTGGTGCCTGTATTGTAGGAGCTTGAGCCGACATTGAGGTCGGCGATGAAGGGGGTGGCTGCTGCCCAAGTACCGCCGTCTTTGGTTACGGTGATTTCGGAGTTGGTACAGCCTTGTAGGGGTAGATTGGTGAATATCTGTGTGGGTTGTGCGGGGGCAGTAGCTGTGGAGCTGGCTCCGCTGACTTCGCGTATGGTATTGGAGATGCCTGCTGCGCCTGGAGCGCCATGTCCGCCGCGACCGCCATTGCCACCTAAGCCGCCTTGACCGCCTGCGCCGATTTCGCAGTTGCCGCAGCTACGACCACCTGAAAGGGCGCAGCAACCTGAGGTGCTGGTATTATTGCCGCCTGGGCCTATGCCGTTGCCACCGCCTGTACCGCCGTTACCGCCGAGTCCACGCACGCCGCCTGCGCCTGCTGCGCCTGCGCCGAGATTGACGTTGCGGCGTGTGCCTGTGCTGCTGTAGGAGTAGAGGGCGAAAGAAGCGCCGCCGCCCCAGCCGCCTGTGCCGAGTGTGCCGCCTTGTCCGCCGCCGCCGCCACCGCCGCCGCCATTGCCAGAGCCATTATTGCAAGTGAAGCAATTTTGGTTAGCGCCGCCACCACCGCCGCGACCGCCGCCGCCGCCTTGTCCATCGGAAACGCCATTGGGGCTTTGTCCTGTGGTAAGCCAGAAGAAATCGAAGGTGGGTGAGGTAGGCGTTGGAGTATTGGAGTCTGTGCCGTCGGCACCGTTTGCGCCGTTGCCGCCAGCGCGTCCGTCGCGGTCGCAGTTGGTACCGCCGCCATTGCCTGCGCCTGTGCCACCGCCTACGGTACTGCCAGGAGCGCCGCCGCCGCCGTTTGCGCCGCTTGCGCCTGCTGTAGCGCCAGGGCTGCCGTCATGGTGTCCGCCTTGTCCGCCGCCGCCGCCGTTGCCGCCAGCGCGTGCGCCTGTGCCGCCGCCTGCGCCCGTACCGCCGCCGCCGCCAGGGCGCACGCCGCCGTTGGTATCGCAGCCGCCCGCAGAGCCGCCACCGCCCGCAGCGCCATTCGCGCCATTTGCGCCGTTAACGCCTGCTGCGCCTGCTGTACCCGAACCTGCGTTCATATCGCAACGGTCAAGAAAGTAGTTGGCAGAGTTGCGGAAGTAAAAGCCATAGACGGAGCGTCCACGATTGCCCGTAGTGCCGCTGGCTGTAGCGCCAAAGGTGCCGTTTTTGACATTGAAAGTAATATCCGCAATGCGTAGATTGGCGCGACCGATAGCCTCCAAACCGATGTAGTAACCGACCTGCGTACCAATGCCCCCATCGTAGGCGGTTTCCCGCAAAGGTGCATCGATATTGATGGTCGTAACCAAGTTCATGTTTTTGCGCCCTACCCCGCTTACGACTTCCCAATCGCCGTCGATGATAATATCATCGCAGCCGATAGTCATCGTGAAGTTGATGTTGTAGGTGCCCGCGAGCAAGCGTATGTGCTTGCGGGTCTGCGTGCAGGCTTGGGTGAGCGCCGTCGCCAAATTGACGGGATTTGCCTCCGAGCCATCGGCGAGTGCCGAGCCTGTGGGGCTGGCATAAATAACCCCACATTGGGCATGTAGGCTCGACGACGATGCGGCGAAGCCCCACAAAACCAATAGGGATAGCCCTAAGTTTCGTAATGTTTGTTGCATAAAGGGTGCTTTACATGTATTGAAGTATAAACTACAAAGATACACTTATATACTATTTTTTCTATAGTGGCGTTGCTTTTTTAACGCAGTCCACTGCTAAGGCTTAGCGAGGTTTGTTAGAGCCTGCCCACCCTCCCCGCGTGGGGGCAAAGCCCCCACGCTTAAAGGTCGGGCGGTCGGGCTATCCATTGCGGCGCTACGCGCCTACATTGCTATCCCTCAGGCGCCTTGCCGCGCCGCCAAAGGGGCGGCGCGCAGGGGCTGTATTGCTTCCCCCCAAGGCAGAGCCCGCCCCGAACGCGCTAAAAAAATCGCGATTCGCCATTCGTCATTCGTCATTATTCCCTATCTTTGCAGCATCGACATCGCTTTTTCTACATCTTCATCATACTATTCTATCAAAATGCAACCAGAAGTTTCAAAAATCGGGGGGGGGTAAGGACCCGCTCCAAGACCAAAAACAACGCCTAAGCGCCCTCTACGCCCTTTGGCAAAGCATCTCCAAGATGCAAAAGCTGCCTGAATCTGTACGCAAAGATTACAGCAATTTGCGGCTAATGATAAGCAAAACCTTCACCCAATTACTTACCTAAACGCTGGATAGCCTTATGCTCTCTCGTTCCCTCTTGCCGCTACTCTCGGCTATTATTATTCCTTTATTCGCTTATCATCTTATCATTTCCCGCAGCATGTCCGACGACAAAAAACAGCTTTTCGCTCAACTTTTGAGCGACTATCAGCGCCTGCAAGCGCTCGAAAAACAATATCCCGTTTTACGCGATTACCACCGCGACGATGTCGATTTTGAGCTCACCCGCAGCAAAATCGAGCAAAAAATCGCCCAACTCAAAGCCGCCCAAGCCGCAAAAAACACAACCCAAGCGCCCACCCTCAAAGCGCCGAATGCGGCGATGGAGGAGGATTTGAACCCGACGGAGCTTTACGATGCATTGATTACATGGAAAAATAAGGAAATCAATGTAATTAACGCTGTGGTGAAAGATAAAGGTGCTGACAAAATTATCAACACTGCTGCACTCGAAACCTCTATAGCGCATGATAAAACCGTTGCTATTGCTGCGGCGCTCAATAAAGCTCTTGTTAAAATTCCAACACCAACACGGAACATGGCACTTCGTGTTGTAGCTGATGAATATATTGCAGCGCTCAATTCTTGTATTGCTGATTTCGAGGCAAACCAAGATAAAGAACAAAAAACAGCAATCAAAGAATTGCACAAAGCAGATTCGAAACGATATAATGGCATGGATGCCACTCAGCTAACCGAACATCTAAGCCCCTTTACCCCCGCCAAATGGCTGGAGGCGGCGGCTACGCCTGACTCTACTCAAGCAGCCTTTGATGGCTGGCTATACCGAGAAAAAAGATGGCTACGGCTAATAGCCATCAACGATGAAGTGGTTGCTTCTACAAAAACCGATAAGCTCAAAAGGGATATTGAAGATGCCTACCAGGGCTGTCCCCAAACCGTAAAAATTTTACAAACAAAAATCTCTGAAAGAGGTTCCATACAGATTGTTGCAGCACAACTGCATCTCAATCTTAGCAATCTACAAAAGGGATTACCTAAAGAAGAAATTGCAATCCTCGCAAAGCGCGAGCAAGACAGAACACAATCACTCGCAGCTTCTTTAGAAGCCTGCAAGGATACTAATCCCAGTGGAATGCTGTTAGCAACTGCTATCGAAAACTCTTATTCCTTAGCAAAAGCTGGAAAAAAAACCGAAGCAACAAACTCGTATACAGATACTGACTTATGGCGCAAGGACATAGACAGTATAATAAGCGACGAAAGTTTGCCTATGTCGAAAACAGTGCTAAACTTCGTAAAATTAGGACTATCTTTTGACCAGCAATTCGTAACATACGACCAATGCAGCACAAAATTAGACCGCGCCATGCGGCAAGCACTGCAAAATGCCCAACTGTTTGGCGAATTTGCAAATGATAAAAAATATGAGCTGCCCAAATCCATCCCCTTTATTTTAATAGTTGAAAAGCTTAATTTTCACACCCATCCCGTAACCGCAAGCAACGTGATGAAAGGCTACGAAAATTGGGCAGTAGCCGAGCTCGTTCCTGCTGCCGCTGTACCCAGTAGCTTATCCGATACCAGCAAAATCGACCTGCAAGTACTGCGTGCAGAACTCGCAGAGCATTTTAATCAAAAGCCAATGGGGCTTGGCTTACCCGAAAAAGTAGGCAACTTCCTATTCTTAGACCCGCTAAAAGATAAGGGGGAAAAATGCAGTTGGGCGGATATCAAAAGCGTATGGGCTGTAGCCTGTACCAGCAAAGCCGATGGCATCAAGTCCATTATCGAGCCGATAGCAACAGCAGAGTTTATCGCCAAAGGGCAAATAGAGAGCTTTAGCGTTTTTTGCTCTTATTGGGAAGTTATGCTTCCGAGCAAAGCCCTTTTGCATTCGGCATTACTAAAAGCTCATGCTGCTACCGTGCAGAAAAAAGCCCCCAGTAAAGATAGCAGCGCCAAACATACGCATTCGCTGGTTATCGCCTACGATACTTTACACTTGAGTATTCCGCTCAAGCTCGACCTTGAAGTGGAATCTGAATATATCGTTTCTGGCGATTCCATAATAGAACTACAAATGGTTTCTCTTAAAGGGGCAACTTTAGATGGGTATATGACGTATACGCCAACGAAAAATGAGGCTTTCAACGCAGACATAGTACCCAGCAAGTTGGAGTTCGTAGACGCTGAAAGCTCTTTAATCTCAAAAAATTTAGAAAATTACACAGATGCAAAGATAGTACAATGGCTGCATATTCGATTAAAAGTCGAAGATAGCCTTACCTATGGCAAGACGATTAATCATGCTAGTTCTATAACCTCCGAGGGCAAAAATATAGATAGCAATCCTATACAATCGACTGCATATGATGCTGTCAAATCTTGGTATGACCTTAGCGCAGGTATCGTAATTACCCCATTCACTGAAGGTTTTGAAAAAACTAAAGATAACGCTCTCGATGCAGGCGGTAAAGTGATGAAGGGGACTGGAGCGCTTTTGGGAGGGTATACGCCAAAAACCAGCTCCAGCGCAGTAGAAAAAAGTATTGAGGAGGTAAATATTATTGAAATTTGGTTGCCAGTACAATTTACAGCTATCGGGCATAGTGGCGTGAATACAGCTCCTGGAGCTGCAATCGCTATACTTAACAATCCGAAAGCAAGGAGCAATAACACTATGTTTGTAATCGCTCCCTACTCTATTAAATCAGGGAACACATTTATGCTCCCCAAAAAATAACCCCCCAAACGCCGCCCCATTTTTATCGGGCGGCGTTTTGCATTTAGAGCGTAAATCAAAAAAAGCTATATTTTCGCAGTGCTGCCCCTTGGACTAGCGATGCGCCGCGCCGCCTTTCGGCGCGGCGGTTTCTTGCGTGAGGGATAGCAGCGGAACCACCAAAGCGCCGTAGGCGCGAAGGTGATGGAGCGAATAGCCCGACCGCGCGACCTTTAAGCCGCCTTAGCGGCGGGGAGCGCGGGCACGCCAAAAAGCGAAGCTTTGCAGCGATACGATTTCGATACGCAGCTGGCAGCCTGAGAACGGACCTGTATCTGCTTGGGACAAATAAAAAAACGTATCTTTGCGAAGCAACAGAAAGACCTTCGATTTATGCAAGACCACGAACATTTTTACGAGACGGCGCGGCTCGATGAGGGCAAACTGCGCGAACTACTGAAGAAAGAAAACGCTACGGCGACGGCGCGTTTTGTGCTCTTGTACGCGGGCGTTTTGTTGTCGGCGGCGGGTTTGATTTATTTGATTTATGCAGGCGCGGATTGGTATTTATGGCTGCCTGTTTTGCTGCTGCATAGCCTTTTGACGGGCTGCGGCTTGTTTGCGGCGATGCACGAGACGGTACACCAAACGGCGTTCCGCTCGCGTGCGCTCAATAAGTGGGCGGCGCGTTTGGCGAGTCTATGGCATGTATACGCGCCGAGTATGTTCCGCGAGCTGCATTATGCGCATCATCGGCATACGCATGTGCAGGGGCTCGACCCCGAAATCAGCTTGGGGCGGCAGCCTGTGCGCTCGGTCGTGTATAATCGCTTGACCTATATCGGTTGGCTTACGGGTTTGCCGCTTTTGCTTTTCAAAACGGGCATGGTCGTCATGGGCGCGCTGGGTCTGCCCGAAAGCGTGCGCGAAAAAATTTATCCCTTCGCAAGGGCGGAAGTGCGGGCAGAAATCGCCGTAGAAAGTTGGGCAATTTTGTTGTTCAATTTGGGTATCGGCGCGCTTGGTTTCTGGGTAGATGCGAGTTTTTTCGCCCTTTGGTTGGGCACGGCTTTAGGGCATAGCATGCTGGCGTTTTATGTAACGGGCGAGCATAATGGTCTGCCCTATGAGGGCGATATTTTGGCGCGCACACGCAGTATGCGCACGAGTGCGCCTGTGCGCTGGCTGATGTGGAATATGCCCTATCATGCGGAGCATCATGCCTACCCCGCTGTGCCTTTTCATGCCTTGCCGCGCCTGCATGAGGCGCTAAAAGAAGATATACAGCATCGGACGGGTTATGGCGAGTTTCATTGGTCGGTCATCACAGCAGAAATACAGAAAAATGAGCAAAAGTAGGCTAAGTATTGTGCCGCCTGTCAATGGTACTATGCCGCCTGTCGGCGGCAGTGGTAGCAAGTATTTTATGTGCTTAAGATTATGGGCATTTTTGAAGGTCGAAAATATGGGTAAGAATAGCGTTCTTTTTACCCTTTTGAGTCTTTGTGTGCTCTTGGCGAGCTGCGAAGAGGAATATATACCCGATACGGTTTTCACGCAGCCCGATTTGGTGATAGAGGGTTATGTAGAAAACGGCGAGGGCGCGCTGCCGCCTTATTTGATTTTGACGCGCTCCAGTCCTTACCTTACGACGCTCGACAGCACGGCGATAAATGCGCTTTTTGTGCATGGCGCAGACGTGCGCGTGAGCGACGGGCAAACGGAAATACAATTAACGGAGATTTGCCTCGACGATTTGGCGGGTATAGATACGGCGTTGGCAAATTCCTTTTTGCAGGGTATCGGCGTGGGGGGTGATGCGCAGGCTTCGGGGGTGAATTTTTGCGTATACATCGAGGCGAACGCCTTTTTGACGGGTCAATCGGCTTTGGATATACGCACAGGCGGCAGGTATACGCTGCGCGTGCAGGCAGAAGGCAAGACGGCAACGGCGACCACTACCCTGCCCTCTTACATTCCTATCGACTCTTTCAGCTTTGCGGCGCACCCTGACTTTCCCGCCAATGACTCGCTGGTGCAAATCTACGGTTATTTTACCGACCCCGTCGGGGAGGAAAACTATTACCGCATTTTCTCGAAACGCAACGAAGAGCCGATGTATCCCGCCACTTCTTTGGGCACGGGCACTTCGGTTACGGACGACAAAATTTTCAATGGGCAGAGTTTTCAGTTCGATTTGCTGCGGGGGCAAGCGCGGACGGCGGAGTTTGATTTTCAGACCTTCGGCTATTTTTGGCGGGGCGATACGGTGATTGTGCGGGGCTCTACGCTGGATAGGGCGCATTTTCGCTTCTGGCAGACGGTCGAATTTAACACAGGGCGAGAAGGCCCCTTTACGAGTTACGTGCGCATACAATCCAATATAAATGGGGGTTTGGGTATCTGGGGCGGGGTTTCGTTTGAGGATTATCGGCTGATAGTGCCCAATTAGGGGATTTTTTTTGGGGGCGTGCCCGCGCCGCCAAAAAGGGCGGCGCGGTCGGGCTATTCGGGGCAGCCCTGTGCTGCCCTTGCAGGGCAGACACATGGGTCTGCCCCTACTATCCCTCACGCGTGCCCTGCCCTGCCCGCAAAAGGCGGGCAGGCGCGGGCGGAGTCTCAAAAAACAAAAATTTAGAGGGTAGCGAAGGTGCGTAGGGCTTGTTCGCTGCTGCATTCGCGGAAAGTAGGCTGCGCGCGGAGATGGAGTTGCTGCACGGTGCTTTCTTGTATGCTTAGGGCGAACTTGCCATTGACGACGCGCAAGCCGACGAGTTTGGCTTTTTCCGTTTTGGGCAGACCGTTGTATTGGCGGCAGGTGTAGGTATTTTCGTTTTCAGCCTGCAAGGCGATGATGCTTTTGTTGTCGGGTAAGACGACAAAAAACTGCGTGTTTTCATCCGTCGGATACTGGAGCGTGAAGTGCATACAATCTTCTGCGGGAATGTTCAAAAATCGGTCGCAATTTATCCAGCCCATCTGCGTACTGGAGGCAAGCAGCCGCAAACTTTCGTCATCACTTAGCTCTCCAAGCTGCAATTTTTTCTTTTTGTAGGCTTTTTGCAGATTACCAAACAGCCAGTAAATGCTTGCGTTATCGATATAAATGCCTCTGTATCCAGCATCGGCGCAGATATTGACCAATTCTTCCAAGCGATTTATATCTTGATTATTGCGAAAATGCTGGAAGTGGTTGGCTAAAAACGGCTCAATTTTTTGGGTGATGATGGCGTGTTTTTTGGGTAAAAGTGTATCCAATAAAGGTTTTTTTCCGCTGCCATAGTAATCCGAAAGATTCAAATCTTCCCTGAGCGTATCGAGTGCTGCATTATGCGCTAAGGTTTTGCTGAACTTATCGTTTATTTGGCGCAGGAGGGTATCGGATAGGGGAAATTGGGCTTGTTGGCAGCGCAGGCGCAGGTCTGCGATATCGGCATTGATACGGATTTGTGCGGCATACATTTCCGCAAATTCCGTTCTGCTGCTGTCGTCGCCGAGTATGTCGATGGGGAGGACTTGGGCAAAATTTTGGACATTTTTGCGCATATCGAGCAGCATCAAGCAAGTCGCATAGGCATTACTATAAACGTCGTAGCTCCGCTTGTCCTCTCTTAGGTATAGCGTGCTTCCGTAAAAAAAGCGGTGTATATTATAGGCAGTTTGGTAAAGCGAGTCAGCGTAGTTGTTGTAGCGTAGTTGCGCAGCTTGGTAATTGCGCAGGGTTTGGGCGTTTTGCTGTTTTTTGGCGAGATAATCTTTTTTTGCGATTTCATCGGCTTGTTTTTGCTGCTGATAATCTGCGTAGGCAGCCGCGTAGAGGGCATCTATGCGGGCTTTGTATTTGCGTTTTTTCTCGCCTTTGAGTCGGGTATTTTCTTTGAATAGGGTTTCTTTATTCGGGTGGCTGGGGTTGAGGTAGATGGGCTTGGTGGGTTCGACGATAAGGGGGGCTTGGGGGTATTCGACTACGGTTTTGGGGTATATATTTTCGATGGTAGTGTAGTAGCCATCGCGTGAGTGGGCAGTATAGGGGAAAGAAAGGGTGAGATGTTCGCCCTTGCTATTTATGGGAAATACGCTGGGTGTAGTGGTTGCTCTTTCTGCATTGCTGCGTCTTTCTGGGCTAAAGGGGCGATTGGTCGCCTGCCAGTCGATGGTTTGGGCGTTTTGTGTGCCTGTGCGCTGGGCGGTGAATACCTGCATATCGCTGGGCAGGTCTTTATCTTTTTGGGGCATAGAGAGGTCTATGCTTTTGCCACTGCGTAGGCGCAGGAGGTTGCCATTGGCATCGCGGGCTTCGGTGTAGATGCTACCGCCTGTTTGTAGGAGTTTGCCGCCGCTGGTGGTGGAGAGGTTTTGGCTTATCATCTCGCCTGCGGTATAGGCTTCGCGCAGTTCGATGCTGATGGGCAGGACGGGGGCGATTTTTTTGCCATCGGCGCGCTCGAAGGCTTGGGCGGGAATGCTCAAAACTGTTCCTTTTTTTCCTGCGAATTTTGCGGGTTTATTGGCATCGGGCAGGCTAAAATACTGTTTGGCTTGTTGGCTGCTGAGTTCAAAAAACTCTTGGAGGGTTTGGGGATTTTCGCGCAGGACGATAAGGTCTACGCGTCGGGCGCGGGCGCGTTCTTGGGCGAGGTTGGAGCCTGCTTTGGGTTGAATTTCGCCTTTAAGTTGCAGGCGTTTTTGGCTGGGTTGGGGGGCTTGGGCGAGGAGGTAGCTGCTGACGTTTTGGGCGCGGCTGGCGGATAGTTGGGTATTTCGTTCGCTGCTGCCGATATCGTCGGTAAAGGCTTGGATTTCGAGGCTGTACGCGCCCCAGTTTTTCGCGGCTTGGCTAAGGGAGTCGATTTGTGCGCGTGCGCGTGCATCGAGGGTGTCGGCAGCGGAGGCAAAATAAATGGATAAAGCGGGAGTTTGCGCCTGAGCGGCTAAAGACAAAAAAAGCGCAGTAGCTACAAATAGACTACGCAAGGCAGAGGGAGGTTGGGTAAGCATGGGCAGATAAAATTTTAATTTGAGTTGGGTATAGGGTACAGATGCAGATAAAAGATATTTCGGTGTTTGGGGCTAAAAAAAATAAAAAATCCCCGCAGCGCCTCTTTGGCGCTGGGGGGGCAAAATTTTGCCTGAGGGATAGTAGGGGCGAATCAACATTCGCCCCTTCAGGGCGATGGTGATACGCCCCGAATAGCCCGACGCTGCGACCTTTAAGCAAGCGCCTTTGGCGCGAAGCGGGGAGCAGCGGCAGGCCCAAAAAAATGGGCTAATTTACTTTTTCGCCTTTTTCGTGCGTTTCGATTTAGCGCTATCGGCTTTAGCTTTTCCTGCGAGGGTATCCTTGATTTTTTTGCGGACGCTCTCGCTTGTTACGCTTTCTTTTGGCTCGAAGGCGGCGATTAGTTTGCCTTCGCGGTCGACCAAAAACTTCTGAAAATTCCAAGTTACGGGCGCGTCTAAAACGCCATTTTGGGATTTTTGGGTGAGGAAGGCGTAGAGCGGGTCGATGTCCTTGCCTTTGACGGAGATTTTGGAGAAGAGCGGGAAGGTGATGGCGTATTTGGTCGCGCAAAATTGTTTGATTTCGCTATCGCTGCCAGGCTCTTGCCCCATAAAATCATTGGCGGGGAAGGCTAAAATTTCCAGTCCCTCGCTGCCCATTTCGTCGTAGAGGGCTTGGAGGTCTTTGTATTGGGGGGTGAGCCCGCATTTGCTGGCGACATTGACAATCAAGAGGACTTTGCCCTTGTATTGGCTCAATTTTACGTCCTCGCCCATGATGTTTTTCATGGTGAAATCATGCACCGATGCGGGCGGGGGCGTAGGCGTGAGTAGTTGCATAGCAAACAAAATGGCGAAAATTTGAGATATAAACATGATGAGTTACGAGTTACGAATGACAAATTGTACTTGCTACCACTGCCGCCGAAAGGCGGCATAGTACCTAAACACAAAGCACAACCTAAACACAAAGCACAACCTAAACACAAAGCACAAAAGCTAACCAAAAAACTGTCGGAAAGTTTTGAATTTATGCCAAAAAGCGCCAATCACGATGCTACGGCGCAATATGCCCGCCTCGTTGAGTTTGGGAGCGATGCGGGGCGCTGCGGCGGGCAGTCGGCGAGCAGCAAAAAGCGTGCGCGGCAGCCTGAAAAAGAAAGCCCAATGCGCGCGCACGACCGCCCACAAATTGCCCCACTCGCCTTTCGCGGCAAAACGCAGCCCAGCCAGCCCATCGAGCAGCAAGCGCAGCAAAATAAGATAGCCCAGCCAGAGCGCATCTACGTTTTTGGCTATCATCAGCAGGTTGTTGCGAAAATTGAGGAAGGTTTTGCGGGGGTTGGACTTGTGCAAAGTGCCCCCGCCGACATGATAAACCCGACTTTGAGGCTCGCAGTAGACAGAAAAGCCCGCCCTTTTGAGCCTCCAGCATAAATCTATCTCTTCCATATGCGCGAAAAAGCTCCCATCGAAGCCCCCGAAAGCCAGAAATAAGTCCGCCCGTACCAGCATAGCCGCCCCGCTTGCCCAAAATACGGCTTGGGCTTCGTCGTATTGCCCCTCGTCGCGCTCGCAATCTTCGAAAATACGCCCCCTACAGAAGGGGTAGCCCCATTTATCGAGCCAGCCTCCCGCCGCGCCTGCGTGCTCAAAATGCTCTCGGCGCTCGTAGGCGAGAATTTTGGGCTGAACGGCGGCAATATGGGGCGAACTTTGCAGCCTTTCTACTAAGGGCGAAAGCCAGTTGGGCACTACCTCTACGTCGG
Organism: uncultured Saprospiraceae bacterium; assembly: GCA_964467315.1. GTDB lineage: Bacteria > Bacteroidota > Bacteroidia > Chitinophagales > Saprospiraceae > JAAFIM01. The sequence continues at coordinate 33,729 of CAYXSA010000030.1, forward strand.
AATTGAGCAGCAAAAAAGCGTCCGCCCCTTGTATCTGCTTTAGCGCGCGGTTGTAGCCCTCGGCGAAGCCATAATTTTCGCTCAATTCTATCAAAAAACGTCCGCCTTTTTGGGGATTTTTTCCTTCAGGTAAGGGAATAAACCCCTCCGAAATCAGGAAGTCGCGGGAATCGTCGGTAGAGGCATTATCCGCCAGGTAAATTGCGCAGTCGGTATACTCCGTAGCATAGACAGAAGGCAAAAAGCGCTGCAAAAATGCCCGCCCATTGTAGTTGAGAATGACTATAGCGACAAACATGGGCTAAAATATATTTACTTCGGGCTGTAGCAGCACCTCAAATTTTTGCGAAACCGCTACGCGGGCTTGCTGCGCGAGCTGTAACAGCTCTGCCCCTGTGGCTTTGCCTTCGGGATTGGTGAGCACCAGCGCATGACGGGGCGAAAACTGCGCCTGCCCCTGCCATTTTCCTTTGAAACCAGCGTTTTCCAGCAGCCAAGCGGCGGAAAGTTTCACGACGTACTCGTCATCGGTAGGGTAAACGGGCATAAGCGGGTATTGCGCTCGTAGCTTGCGCATCTGCGTGGCAGAAATAATCGGATTTTTGAAGAAAGAACCCGCATTGGGGCATTCGGGCGGATAGGGCAATTTCTTTAGCCGTATCTCCGTAATGGCGGCGGCGACAGCGCTGGGCGTTAATTGTGTTACCCCCATACGGGTAAGCGTTTCGCGTACATCGGGGTAATCGAGGCAATAGCCATGTATGTAGCGTGTCAGACTCAAATGTACCGCCGTTATCAAGACTTCGCCCTGCGGATAAGTCTTGAAAATGCTGTTGCGATAGTCAAATTTGCAACTGCGCTGTAGTAGGCTAAAATTTTCGCTCGTAGGTAGGCGGATAGCTTCGACCTTATGTATGAGTTTGCCGACCTCCATGCCATAAGCGCCGATATTTTGCACGGGTGCAGCGCCTACAGTGCCTGGTATGAGGCTCAGATTTTCGAGCCCGCCCAAGCCCTGCTCGCAGAGCCAAAGCACCGTTTCATGCCAATTTTCGCCCGCGCCGACGCGGACAATGACCTCATTGCCGCGCTCCCTTACGATGCTTCGCCCTTTAAGCCGATTCGCCACCACCAGCGCTTTGATGTCCTGCGAAAATAAGATATTGCTGCCCTCACCCAAAATCAGGGTCGGCTCCTTTCGCATGATAGGCAGCAGCTCGCGCAAACGCTCTTCCGTATCAATTAGCGCAAATTTTGCCGCCGTCGCCTCTACCGAAAGCGTATTATACGGACGCAGGGAAACATTTTTCTGTAGCATAATGCGAGTTAGGAGTTTTCCAATTCTTGTGCCATGCGCAAAAGCGTCGTCGTCGTGCGCCAATTGCGGGTGCTTGCGCCCACTTTAAGCTGCAATTCTATAAAATTATTGCTAAATTTTGCCCTGCCATAACCATTGGGATAGTGCAAAAATACGACCTGCTCGCCAAAGGCGATTTCCTCGCCGTTTTGGCTCATTTTCGCTATCCGCTCCCTGTCGAAAGGCGCAGGCGCAGCCGCCAAAAAGGTGTAATAAACCATATTCAAATCCACTCCCTCCCGCTTTGAAAATGGCTCTGCGTCTATCATCGCGGCAAGTCGGGCAGCATCCAAGACGATAACAACTACCTCAAAACCAAAGTCCTTTTTTATTTGTGCCGAAATCCGCGCCGCCAAAGCTATTTCTTCACCTTCTTCGCTCAAAAATAGCACATTTCCGCTCTGTATATAGGTCATCGGATTTTGAAACCCCAAGCGCAGATACGATTGGCGCAAATCTGCCATCTTTATCACCTTTTGCCCACCGATATTGATGCCGCGTAGCAGCGAAATATATGTTTTTGTCGCCATTGTCCCAATAAAAAAATGCGCTGCCGCCCAAAACATAGGCAGCAACGCAAAATAATAGGCTGTATCTGTATGAGCAAAACAGCTAAGTTGACTATTCTGCCACTTCTGCCGTCGGCTTGACGAATTTTGCGAATTTTTTGTTGAACTTGTCGATACGACCAGCCGTATCCACGAAGGTCATTTTGCCCGTGAAGAAGGGGTGCGACGCTGCGCTAATCTCCACTTTCAGCAGTGGATACTCCTTACCGTCTTCCCAAACTGCGGTTTCACGAGTTTTGGCGGTAGTACGGGTCAAAAAGCTCTCGCCGCAGGATATATCCTTGACAATAACCAAGCGATAGCTGGCGGGATGGATTTCTTTTTTCATTATACTTGTGTGTGTGCTATGTGTGTATTTTTTGTACCTTACAAGAGCGCAAATATAAAGCGCTTTTCTCAAATTCCGCTAATTTTTCTGCAAAATTCTGCTAAAATTGCTTATTTTCGCCTTCGCTATCCTTCGAAGTCTGTACGTTTATTCCGTCTTTCCTTTTTTTATTTGTCCCACCCACCCGCCCCCTGCCGTAGTTCCTTCTATCGGTTTCTCACTGGAGCAAGGGAGGCGCTGCTCGTATAGCCCTCAACTTAGCAACGCTTTTGCGGGCAAAGCTTGAAAATTGACGGCTACCTACTACCTACCACCATGCGGCACAAGCTCTACAATTTAGGCATTTATCTTTACGGGGCGCTGATAGCGGTAGCGGCTTTATTTAGTCGGAAGGCGCGGCTATGGCGGCAGGGGCGGCGCGACTGGCTCAGTCGCTTGGACGAGCGTATGCGTTTGGCGCGCACCGACGGACGAAGGCGCGTTATCTGGATACATTGCGCCAGCTTGGGCGAATTTGAGCAAGGGCGCAGCCTTATAGATGCTTGGCGCAAGGATCTGAGCCAGCCTTCGAGCGATTCTACGGGCAGCTCTATAGCGCAGGATTTTTTGCTGCTTAGTTTTTTTTCGCCCTCTGGCTATGAGCAGCGTAAGGACTATGCCAATGTAGACCATGTTTGCTATCTGCCCTTAGATACGCCGCAGAATGCTGCCCGCTTTCTCGACATCGTGCAGCCCGATTTAGCGATTTTTATCCGCTACGAGTTTTGGTACAATTATCTGCATCAGTTGCATTTGCGGCGTGTGCCTACTTATTTGGTGGCTGCCGTCATCGGCGAAAACAGCCCCCTTTTTAAGGGCTTTTTGCAGCCTTTATACCGCGATATATTTGCTTGGTATCGGCATATTTTTGTGCAAGATGCACAATCGGCGCTGCTGCTACAGGAGCGCTTAAATCTATCTTCTACGGCGGCGGGCGATACGCGCATAGATGCCATTGTAGAAAGTCGATTGCGCGTAGCATCGTCTTTAGCTTCTTTACCCGAATTTTCAGCCAAACAAGAAAAAAACATATTTATAGGGGGCAGCGTCTATTGGTCGGAGCGGCATTTTTTGCTGCGCGTAGCCAAAGCGCTGGCTTCCAAAGGCTGGCTTATTAGGATAGTGCCGCATGAGGTAGAAAGGAGCGGCATAGAGCGTTGGCGGGCTTTTTTTCGCCATGCGGGCATAGCCGTAGCGGTTTATAGCGATTATGCGGGAGATGCTGCGCCTGCTCCCCAAAAGGGCGAAGAGGGCAGCGCGCAATTATGGATCATCGACACTATCGGCATGCTAAAAAGGCTCTACGCACAAGCAAAAATCGCTTATGTAGGCGGCGCGCTGGCGGGCGGTAATTTGCACAATGTCGTGGAAGCGGCAGTGTATCATGTTCCCGTATTTGCAGGCAAGTCGCGCCGACGCTTCATCGAAGCCGACGACCTCGAAAAGCGGGGCTTGCTGCATCTGCTTCCTGCTGCCCGCAGCGAAAGCCAGCAAATTGAAGCCGCCGAATATCTGCTAAATTCACTGCCTCCCATTTTGGAGCAGGATAATACAGCCGCTTTTGAGGCATTTTTTGCGCAGCATGCAGGCGCTACGCAAAAAATCATCGATATTATCAGGAATAACGAATGATGAGTTACGATTGCGCAGCAACCGCATATAGCTTTTTGCTTTTCACTCTTTTGGGATAGTATACAGTCTGGTGCGTAGACGCGTGAGGGCAATGTCATTAAGGCATTGCAATTTTTTATTGCTTTTGAGAAAAAGTAAAGCCGTCGTTTTCTCTTCTGTTACTTTTTTTTCCGAAGCGAAAAAAAAGTAACCAAAAAAAACGCTTTTTGCGTCGAAAAACTCGCTCGGTCAAAAGCGGCTATGCCGTTTTGACCTCCCTCAAACAGTTCCGACGCGTCAACGGTGCGCCTTGCGGCGCAGTTTATTGGCTCGCTACGCGAGCATTTTACGCGCTTAATTAAAAAAGCATTTTTTTAGTGTAATGCCTTAATGACATTGCGCGTGAGGGATAGCAGCGGAACCAGCGAAGCGCGTAGCGCTGAAGCTGATGGAGCGAATAGCCCGACCCCGCGCACCTGCGCGGGGGCACGCCAAAAAAAAACGCCCCAATATAGCCAAAAAGCCATATCGAAGCGCTAAAAACAGGTTTCCGCAAGTCTTAGCTGCCTAAGTAGGAGCGCAGATTGTTGCGTGTAGAGGATTTGCGCAGGCGGCGCAGGGCGCGTTCTTTGATTTGGCGCACGCGCTCGCGGGTGAGGTCGTGTTTGAAGCCGATTTCTTCGAGCGTGAGCGGGTGCTCGCCGTCCAAGCCGTAGTAGGCGCTGATAACGTCGCGCTCGCGGTGGCTCAAAGTCTGCAAACCGCTGCGGATTTCTGTGCGCAGGGACTCGCTCATCAGCTCGTTTTCGGGTATGTCTTCGGCATTGCAAGCGAGGGTGTCGAGGAGCGTCATGCCATCGGGCTCATCATCGCTGCCGATGGGCGCATCCATAGACAGGTGGTGATTTTGCAGGCGCATGATGTTTTGCACATCGCGTTCTTTCATATCGAGCATTTGTGCGATTTCGTCGGCGCTGGGTTCGCGCTCGTTTTTCTGCATAAATGTCAGATAAGCGTCGTTGACTTTATTTTGGAGGCTGATTTTATTGAGCGGCAGGCGCACCATGCGAGCGTGCTCGACGAGGGCTTGGAGGATGGTTTGGCGAATCCACCAAACGGCGTAGGAGATAAATTTGAAGCCTTTAGTTTCGTCGAAGCGTTGTGCGGCTTTCATCAAGCCCAAATTACCCTCGTTGATAAGGTCGGCGAGGGGCATACCTTGATTTTGGTACTGTTTGGCTACAGATATGACGAAACGCAGATTGGCGCGGGTCATGCGATCCAGCGCATCGCGGTCGCCCGCACGCACCAGACGGGCAAGGCGGCTTTCTTCCTCAACGGAGATAAGCTCAATTTTACCGATGTCGTTGAGGTACTTGTCGAGGGAGACGCTATCGCGTTTAGTAATTTTGTGGGTAATTTTAAGCTGGCGCATACGAGGTCTTTCTTTAGTTGTTTTCGATATTGGGGTAAACGGCATTTCAAAGGGCAATGTTTCATTATTTTGCGATTTTTTAGCATAAAAAGTGATAATTTTCAACCCTTTATACTCAAAAAAATTACAAGACAATTTTCGCGCTTGGCTACTGCGCTTTTGTACATCACGAGTCTTTTAATGCTTAATACGGTCTAATCGTTCCCAATGTTTCTTTTTTTGTCGAAAAACTACCAAAAAAATTGACAATCTAACTGAAATTGCCTATACATAGCCCGCTTGCCTGCTTTTCCACCCATGCGGGGTTAATTTCTGTCGCTTCATCTATCTGTGCAAGGGTGGGCAGTTGGCTATGGCTGAAGATAATTTCTTGATTATCGCGGTAATTTGCGCCCGAATAAATCAGCCCCTTTATGCTTAGTCCAGCACTACGCAGCGCCTGAATGCTCAAAAGCGTATGGTTGATGCTGCCCAAATAGGAGCGCGCCACCAAAACGACAGGCAGGGAAAAAGCACGCATAAGGTCGAGCATGGTTTCCCGCTCGTTCAAAGGTACGAGCAAGCCGCCCGCAGCCTCTACGATAAGCGGGCGCGTAGTCATAGGCAACTGAAAATCAGCGACTTGTATGCAGATATTTTCCGCCTTTGCTGCGAAATGCGGCGAAGCCGCCGTGCTCAAATTATGGCGCGGCTCCCACAAAGTTTGCCCCTGGGCGAGCGAGCCGAGCAGCCCGCGCACACGCCCCGTATCGCCGCCCCTATCCAGTTCGCCCGCCTGCACAGGCTTCCAATAATCCGCCCCGAAGGCTTTACATAAGACGGCGCTAACCACCGTTTTACCGACATCTGTGCCGATACCTGCAAGAAAAAAACGCATGGGAGTTACGAGTTACGAGTTACGAGTTACGAGTTACGAGTTACGAGTTACGATTGTACATAAGCCATTGATAATCAAATATATACGCAAAGCACAATCGTAACCCGTAATTCGTAACTTCTAATTATGGCGTGCCCGCAGCCCCAAAAAGGGGGCTGCGGTCGGGCTATTTGGGGCAGCCACAAGAGCTGCCCCTACTATCCCTCACGCAAATTTCGCCGCGCCAAAGGAGCGCGGCGCAGCCGAAGCCTATAACGGTTTTCCCAGCATCCAAAAACAATTCCCGCAACACAAAAATTCGTAACTCGTAACTCGTAACTCTCTACGGGTATGTGCGCAAATCGCGGTCATTGCTGCTGCCACTCGGCGCGAAAAAGCCGCGCAGTCGGCTTGCCCATTGCCCCAAGCGAGCAAAATCCGTGCAATGCCAAGCCAGCAAAACGATAAAACTCATCGGCACGGCGCGGTAGCGCACAATAGTCCCCTCATTGCCAACAAGCAAGCCGATAAGCAGGAGATAACCCAGCGAAAAAGCGAGCAAAAAATAGAAAAATGCCGTTTTTTGCACATCGCGGCGAGCCACAAAAAAAGAAAGCAAGAGCATCGACAAAATAAGCAAGGTTTCCAGAGCGGCAAACCACTGTAGCCAACCCGAAGAAGAGCCCAGCATAGGACGCGCAAAAACGTTGATAGCGCCCTTCGGAAGCTGCATCAGCAACGTCCAACCATCGGAAAACTCCGTGATATTGCCAATGCGGGAATCGCCTACCTCGTTCAAAAAAGCCTGCTGCTTGCTCACTAAAGCCGCTAATAAACGATTATCAAGCAAGAAAGCATCGGCAAACAATACACAGCCCAGACCGAAAATAGCAAAGACCGCAAAACGCAACCCAAACTTTTTGGGCGCTATACTCGCCCAAGCATATACCACAAAGGCAGGCAACAGCAGCACTAAAGCGTAATGCCGCACCAAGCCCACCATTGTCAAACCGACAAACATCCAAAGCCAACGGCGGAAAACGAGCGCAGAAAATACTACACTCAAACCCCAAAATAAGAGCACATCTTTATGCAGGCCCGCCGTCCAGAAAAGCAGAGAAGGCAGCAAAAAGCAGCCGATGAGCCGCATAAGCGCAGGCATCTGTAGGGCACGCGCAAATAATTTGTATAGATTTAGCCCCGCAATGAGGCTTATCATCGCCATAAAAACGACATGCACCTCGTATACGCCTTGCGAAAGCGGTATCAATAAAGCATTGAAATGTATGACCACATAAGTCCCCAAGTCCCGCCAAAAGATATGCGAGGGCGGATAAGTAAATATCTGCTCGTCGGCAGGTACGGCGGGATTATTGCCTATAAGGGATTGGAAATAATAATCTGGGTAACTCGTGAAGGTCGCCGCAATGCGCTTGCTTTCTTCAAAAAATAGCCAAGTATCTCCACCTAAAAACCAATTTTGATGTATCAGACCATATAAAACGCCGACCAGCGTTTTGATAAAAAGTAGGGATATAAGCAAGCGACGGTCTACACCGCTGTTTACGAAAAATGACAAGCGCCATATAAGCCCACTAAAAAGAAGAAGGTAGCCCGTAAGCAGCAATAAAGCCATATTTTATAGTGTCAGCGCGGTATAAAGTTGGTTTGTTTCTGTGTTGGGGAAGGTGTTGGCATAAATAAGCGGCATACAAGTCGCAAATATAGCCCTTTTGAAGCTCAAACGCTTATTCAAAACGAACATAATTTTAATTTATTTTAACAACTGGGGGTAAATATGCAGAAAATCGGCTTAATCAGCGATACACACAGCCATTGGGAGGACAAACTCTATACCACCCTCGCCGACTGCGACGAGATTTGGCACGCGGGCGACATCGGCAGCCAAGAGATAGCCGATAAAATGGAGGCTTTCAAACCGACCCGCGCCATCTGGGGCAATATCGACGACGGCGAAATGCGCAGGCGCTATACGGAAACACTGGTTTTCGAATTGGAGGGGGTGCGGGTGCTGATGACGCACATCGGCGGCAGACCACCCACTTACAATACATACACAAAACAATTGCTACAACTGCGTGAGCCTCAACTGTTTATATGCGGGCATTCGCATATACTGCTGGTGCAATACGATGCCGCTTTCGGCTGCTTACACATCAACCCTGGTGCTATTGGCGTGGAGGGCTGGCACAAACAGCGCACGGCTATCACTTTCGAGCTCGAAAGCGGCAAAGTAAACAAGCTTCAAGTCATAGATTTCGGAAAACGGGGGCAAATATAAGACAAATATCGGCAACTTTATTCTACCGAAAAAGGGGACAAAAAAGGGACAGGGCTCGCGTTCCCGCACAAAAAAGAAGCGCGAGCGCGTAAATTTACGCGCTCGCGCTTCTTGGTGT
>CAYXSA010000031.1:0-3887 GCA_964467315.1 uncultured Saprospiraceae bacterium
TCGGAACGCCGAAGGCATCCGCGAAGCGAACTGTTTGAGGGAGGTCAAAAATTGCTAGCAATTTTTGACCGAGCGAGTTTTTCGACGCAAAAAGCGTTTTTTTTGGTTACTTTTTTTTCGCTTCGGAAAAAAAAGTAACAGAAAAGAAAACGATAAGACTGCCTTACCTCAAAAGCCTTATTTTAAAAATAGATTGCTTTTTTTTGTCTTAGCATTTAAGCCGCCGTTTTTGCTTCCTTGCTGCGAGCGGCGAAAGGCAAGCACCATTCCGCAAAAAGCAGTAAAAAAGCTAAGAGCGCAGGCACAAAAAAATAGGTATCAAAACTATCAAAATTTGCCTCTTCGCCCTCTTTGCGTACTACATTTCGCAGGGCTTGCAAGATTTCTTGGCTGGCTCCTGTGCTGCCTTTTGCGAGCGCATCGACCCAAACGCCGCCGCCCGCTTGGGCGATGGCGCGCATTTGGTTTGCGTCCATGCGGCTGATAACTTCCGCACCCGCCGCATCGCGCAAAAAGCCGCTACCATCGGCAAGGTTAATCCGCGCGCCCGCCTCCGTGCCAAAGCTGACAACATGGGTGTGTATGCCTTTATCTAAGGCAATTTTTGCGCGCTCTACGGCGCGGGCTTCGTGGTTTTCGCCGTCGGTGAGTACAATCAAAGAGGGCGGCAGCACCTGCCCCGAAGCGTCGCCGCCATAGGAGCGTTCCACCAAATCGATGCAGCTTTCTACTGCTGTGCCCTGCTGCATAAAATCGTCGCTACTCGCCGAGCGTATCTGCAGCTGTAGGCTTGCGTGGTCGGTGGTGAGCGGGGTGCGCACGGTTGCTTCGCCTGCAAAAAGTATAAGCCCTACGCGGTCAGTCGAGAATTGCTGTAGCAGTTGTTGCGCAAAAAGCCGTGCCGCTTCCAGCCGATTGGGCTGCGCGTCGGTTGCCAGCATACTCTTCGATACGTCGAGAGCAATGTATATATCGGCGCTTTTTTGTCGGCTGCTTTCTTTTTTGTAGCCCATGCGCGGATTGGCTAAAGCCACTATCAATAAAACCAAAGCGACGGTTGTTAGCAGTACTTTTTGGGTTTTTCGCTGCGGGGCGAAGGCAGGCGCAAGCCGCGCAAACATCGCCGACGAGGCAAAACGCTCGCGCAAGCGCGCAAGCAGCGCCCCACTGCGCCAATGCAGCAAAAGCAGCAAAAGCGGCAACAACAACAAAGCGAAAATTAAAACAGACTCAAAATGAAACACAGTTAGGAATTACGAATGACCTCTAATAATGACAAATGACAAATGATGATGGCGTGCCCCCATTGCGTTAAACTTAACGATTTTTATCAGCGTTGGGGGCGCTGCCCCAACGCTACTTGTTTGGGAAGCGTAGCGGGGGCACCGCCCCGCCCCGCTTCTTTTGCCTGATTTTCGTACATTTTGGCGGGCGGAAGAACTTGGGTGGGGGCAGCGTCCCCCGTCCAAGTCTTCAACAAATAGCGTTGGGGCAGCGTCCCCAACGCTTAAGTTTAACGCAATGTGGCTGCCCCTACGCGGTCGCAGGGGCGGGCTATCCGCCGACGGGTAGCGGCGTGCAGTGTAAGCATTTTTGTTTGTGGGTGGTCTCTATGCCTACGTCGATGCGCCCCAGCCATACGCCCGCCCAGCCGACTTGAGCGACGGCAACCGCCTCGCCTGCTTGGTTTTGCACCATAACGGGCTGCTCCAAAAAGGTATGCGTATGCCCGCCGATGATAAGGTCTATTTCCTTCGAGCCAGCAGCCAAATTAAGGTCGGAAACCTGATTGTTTTTATAGGAGTGCCCCAAATGCGAGAGGCAAATAATATAATCGCAACGCTCCTCTGTGCGTAGGATATTGGCGTAGTGGTTGGCGCGCTCTATGGGGTCGAGATACTTGGTATAGGTGTAAAAGGCAGGCGGTACTAAGCCTTCCAAGCCTACGCCCACACCGAGTACACCCACGCGCAGATGCTTAAATTCAAAAACCTTATACGGCTTGCAGAGGTCGCGCATGGGCGTATTGCGGAAGTCGTAATTGGCGTTGATGATGGGAAAATTGGCGTAGTTTTGTATCTGCTCGCTTAGGAGTTCTATGCCCGCATCGAAATCGTGATTGCCGATAGTAGCGGCATCGTAGCCGAGTTGGCTCATCATCTTCATTTCTACCTCTCCTTTGAAAAGGTTGAAATAAGGCGTGCCCTGAAACATATCGCCCGCATCGAGCAAAAGTACGTTTTTTTCCGTTTTGCGCACCGCCTCAATCAGGGAGGCGCGGCGGGCTACGCCGCCCATGCCTTGATACTTGCCGCCATCCATCGGAAAAGGCTCTATGCGGCTGTGGGTATCGTTGGTATGGAGTATGGTGAGTTTGTGCGTGCGTATTTTGTCGAGTAGCTCGATGGCTTTGGCGGTGGAGGGCAGCAGGAGCGTAGAGCCGAAAACGGCAGCCGCACCAAGACCAAATTGGCGCAAAAACTGTCGGCGGGAGCGGATAAGGAAACTCATAAACTTTTGGGGCGAGGGGCGAAGAATGTACGGATAGAAAGAACAGAAAAAAGCTTTTTCGGCTGATGGCATGGGCTAGCGATGCGGAGGGCGCGTGTAGAGCCGCAATTTATTGCGGCTCACGCGTAGCCGCCAGCCTGCTGGCGGCTATGAGCGAATAGCGAACCCGTAGCGTAGCGGCGCGCCAAGCTCCCCCCTTTCAAGGGGGGAAGCGCCGTAGGCGCGGGGGGGAGGCGCGCAGCCCCCAAAAAAAAGCCGAAAATCTGCGGCAAAAGTCTAATTTATAGGACTTTTGACTTGAAATAATCGAAGGTGCGGCGTATGCCTTCCGAGCGCGAAACGGTAGGCTCCCATTGTAGAATTTGGCGGGCGAGCGATATATCGGGTCGGCGTTGGCGCGGGTCGTCGGCGGGTAGGGGCTTATAGGAAATGCGCCCATTTCCGACCAGATTGATGATTTCTTGAGCGAAATCGCCGATGGTTATTTCGTCGGGATTGCCGATATTTACGGGCAAATGGTAGTTGCTCATGAGCAGGCGGTAGATGCCTTCGACGAGGTCATCGACGTAGCAAAAGGAGCGCGTTTGCTGCCCGTCGCCGAAGACGGTGAGGGGCTCGCCGCGCAAGGCTTGAGCGAAAAATGCGGGGAGGGCGCGCCCGTCGTCGATGCGCATGCGGGGGCCGTAGGTGTTGAAAATGCGCACGATGCGGGTCTGCAAGCCGTGATAAGTGTGGTATGCCATCGTGATGGCTTCTTGAAAGCGTTTTGCCTCGTCGTATACGCCGCGCGGTCCGATGGGATTGACGTGCCCCCAATAGCTTTCGCGCTGCGGGTGCTCCAGCGGGTCGCCGTAGACCTCCGACGTGGAGGCGACTAAGATGCGCGCGCCTTTTGCTTTGGCGAGTCCGAGCAGGTTATGCGTGCCTAAGGAGCCGACTTTCATGGTCTGAATCGGCATTTTGAGGTAGTCGATGGGGCTGGCAGGCGAGGCGAAGTGCAGGATATAATGGAGTTCGTCGGGGACGTGCACGAATTTGCTCACATCGTGGTGATAAAACTCGAAATTTTGGAGCCGAAACAGGTGTTCGATATTGCTCAAACTGCCCGTGATGAGGTTATCCATGCCTATGACATGAAAACCCTCTTTTATGAAGCGGTCGCAGAGATGCGAGCCTAAGAAGCCCGCTGCGCCCGTGATTAAGACTCTTTGCATTGCTTGTTTTTTGGGGTGCTTTGGGGCAAAGATAAGGAAGAGTTACGAATTACGAGTTACGAATTACGAGTTACGAGTTACGAGTTACGAAGTAAACGCGAAGCGAATACGAAGTAAACGCGAAGCGAATACGAAGTAAACGCGAAGCGAATACGAAGTAAA
>CAYXSA010000031.1:3987-10617 GCA_964467315.1 uncultured Saprospiraceae bacterium
GCGAAGCGAATACGAAGTAAACGCGAAGCGAATACGAAGTAAACGCGAAGCGAATGTTGTGCCTTGTGTTGCTGTGCGGCAGACCGCTGCGGTTAATAAAAAAACGCCCCTTCGGGGTTATGGGTTTGTGCTGCGGTCTGCAGTTTGGGCTGGGTTAAGAAAAAAAGCCCCTCGACGCGCTGGTTGAGGGGCTTTTTTGCTATTGGTAAGTACGAAAAGGCGGCGCTTTACGGTTTATCGGTAGCGGCTTTTTCGGGATTTACGGTGATGATGAGGGCTTTATCGAGGTCTACGAACTGGGTAGCGGCTTTTTTGATGTCCTCTTTCGTGAGTTTTTCGACCAATTCGCTGTATTGACCTATGTATTTTAGGTCGGCACCGCGTTGGTAGATTTGGACTAAGGAGCCAATCCAAAATTCGTTTTTCTCCAAGTTGCTTTCGCGTTCGCGGCGCATGATTTCGCGTATTTTATTGTAGTTGTCTTCGCTACAGCCTGTTTGTTGGAGGGCTTTGATTTCCTCTTTTACGGCTTTGACGAGATTGTCTACGTTTTCGGGGGCGCATTGGAAGATAATCAATACTTCGCTTCTGCCTTTGGGTTCTTTGGAGAAAGAGCCGCCGACGTAGGGGCTATATACGCCGCCTTTGTCTTCGCGCAGGTTTTCGCGCACCATGATATTGAGGACGCGGGTCATGGCATTGAGTTGAAATTCTTTTTCGCGGGTCCAAGTTTCGTCTTTTACGAAGCTAATGGAAACGTTACTTTGGGGGGCGATGCCTTTTTTGAGGTTGCTGGTAACGCCTTTTGTGGGGGCTTTTACGCCTACGTCTTTGTAGTTTTCTACCCTGTTTTTGCTGGGCAGGGAGGCGATGTATTTTTCTATGAGTGGGGTGGCTTTGGCTACGTCGACATTGCCGACGATAACGAAGGTAAAATCGGAGAAATCGGCAAAGCGTTCGCGGTAGATTTCTAAGGCGCGGTCATGGTTGATTTTGCCCATATCGGCAACTGCGGGCAGCACGAAACGGCGGGCGTGGTTGCTGTTTTGTGCTTTGACCATTTGGTCGTAGAAATAGTACATCGGGTTGCCTGCGTAGTTGTTTAGCTCTTCTTTTTGCTGGCTCATAAAGCGCTCGAAGGCTTCCGTGTCCTTGCGGGGGGCGGTGGCGTAGAGGTGTAGGAGGGTGAGCATGGTTTCAAAGTCTTCTACGGAGCTGCTGCCCGAAAAGCCTTCGTACAGTTCGCCGATATAGGGCGATAGGCTGACGTTGGTGCCGGTGAGTTTTTTCTCCAGCGCTATTAGGTCGAATGCACCGATGCCTGATTCGTCTACGAGGTTGGCGGCATAAGAGGCAGACCAGAAGTCTTTATCGGAGTAGAGGGAGTGTCCGCCTGGGCTGTAGGCTTGCAGGAGGATTTGGTCGTTTTTGTAGGCGGTGGGCATGATAACGACGCGTGCGCCGTTGCTTAGTTTCAGCTCGGTGGCTTTGTTTTTGCCTTCGGCGATTTCTTTTGTGCTGCTTACCTTGCCTGTTACGGGAGCTTGGGCGAGGAGGGGCAGGTCGAGGAATTTATCTTTGTAGGCTTCGAGTTTTTGGTTTTTGCATTTCTCGAAAACGGCGAGGACTTCTGCCTCTGTGGGTACTTTCAGCCCTTCTTTCTGTGGGGCGGTGATGATAACGGTGCGATTGTTTTCTGTAGCCCATTTGGGGAGTAGGGCGTTGATTTCTTCGATTTTGATGCTATTGATAAACTCTTTGGTGAGTTTGTAGCGCTGTTCTGCGTCCATCGCGGGGGCATCGTCGAGGAAGTGCTGCACGTACTGCATGGAGAGTGCTGCGGAGGTAGTTTTATCGCGTTCGTTGGAGGCTTTTTCTGCTGATTTGAGCAGGGCAAGTTTTTGGCGGGCGAGTTCGCTATCGGTAAAACCGTGCTGTAGTACGCGGTTTTGTTCTGTGAGCATAACTTCCAAGCTGCCTAAGATGCCTTTTTCTTTGGCTTGAGCGGAGAGGTAGTACATATCTTTGGCGCGTACCAAGCTGCCGTAGCCTGCGCTTGCTCCGAAAAACTGCGCGTCTTTAGTTTGGGTTATTTCGTTGAAGCGCTCGCCAAACATGCGATTGAAGAGGCTATGCACGAGGCTAAGGCGGAAGTCTTCCAGCTTGCCATTGGGTAGGGCGGGGTGTTTGTATAGGACTTCGACCTCTACGCCTGTGGCTTCCTTGTCGGTGGCGATGGCTACGAAGGTTTCTTTGTGGTCGGGTACGGCGTTGATTTCCTTTTGGCGGGGTTTTTCAGGATTTTTCAGCGCGCCGAAGGTTGTTTTTACCTTTGCTTCGATTTCGTCGGGGTTGATATCGCCTACGACGATAATCGCCATCAAATCGGGGCGATACCAGTCGCGGTAAAAGGAGCGGAAACGCTCATAGGGGGCGTTTTTGATGACTTCCATCGTACCGATAGGCAGGCGATTGGCGTAGCGCGATTGGTAAAAGAGTTTCGACCAATACACGTGCCGCATGCGTTCACTTGCGCCCAAGCCTGTGCGCCATTCGGATTCGATAACGCCGCGTTCTTTGTCGATTTCGCTGTCTTCAAAGGCGATGCCTGTAGCCCAGTCGCTCATCACGACGAGTCCTTTATCTACCAAGCCTTCTTTGTCGGTGGGCAGTTGCAGCATATATACGGTCTCATCGAAGCTCGTATACGCGTTGAGGTCTGCGCCGAAGCGCACGCCCGTATTTTCCAAAAAGCTAACTAAGTCGTTTTTCTTAAAGTTTTTCGTGCCATTGAATGCCATGTGCTCGACAAAGTGCGCCAAACCTTGCTGATTATCGTCCTCTTGCATGGAGCCTGCATTGACGGCGAGGCGCAATTCTATGCGTTTTTCGGGTTTTGCGTTCTGTTGAATGTAGTACTTCATGCCATTGGCGAGGGTGCCCGTGCGCACGGCGGGATTGAGCGGCAGGCGCTCTTCCATGCCTGAAGCGTTTTCTTTGACGGTGGTTGTTTTGGCGGGCGTTTTACCCAAGCCGCCCAAGCCTTTTACTTTGGTATCGCCATCGGGGTCGCTGGTATCGGCGGGTGTGGGGGTCGGCGTGGGCGTGGTTTTATCGACTACGGCGGTATTATTTGTGCCTTTGTCGGGGTTGTTGTTGGTGGTTTTGCTCGTTGGTTTGCAAGACCAGAGCGCGAAAGCGCCCGCCGAGAGCAGGAGCAACCATTTTTTGTTGATGACCATTGTGCTTATTTGTAGGTGAAACGGTAGCACAAAGTTAAGCATAAGAAAGCGAAAAATTACGCTTTTTTCGACCAACTGCCCTTTTGGCTATACAGAGGATTTTTTTTTGGCGTGCCCGCCGCGCTAAAAAGGCGCGGCGGTCGGGCTATGCGCTGCGGGGCGGAAACGGCGGAAGGAGGGCGAACATATCGGTTCGCCCCTACGCTACTATCCCTCACGCTTTTTATCCCGCCGCGCAAAGGGCGCGGCGGGCGATACTGCGTCTCCGATGAAATACGCAATAGCGCCCGCGCAGCGCCGCCCTTTGCGGCGCTGCCAGCCGCGTGAGGGATTGTAGAGCCGTAGCATGCTACGGCTCAAAAAGCCCGACCCCCAGCCCCTTTTTGGGCAGGGGGGCACGCCCAAAAAAAAATTGCTTAAAGGAGCGTTAAAAAGTTTTAATTTTGTAGGGCGAGCGAAATGGGGGCGATAAACGAATAAAAAAATGCCGACTTGGCACAATAAGTGCAAACGCCGAGAACAAACACCGATTTTATTAGCTATATGCAATCACATTTTACAAACCGAATTGATATGAACAAACTATGGAAACTGCTAATGCTCGTCTTGCTTTTGGCGACGGGCGCGCAAACTGCCAGCGCTCAGAAAGACGATTTTGATGACGGACGCAGGCAAGGTTATTGGTTTTTGGGCTTGAATACAGGCTCCGCATGGCAGCAAAGCGACGTGCGCGCTGGCATGGGCGCAGGCTGGGGGCTTTATTTGGGCGGTAACATTTTTTATCGCAAGACCAGCCCCATTTCACTCGATTTGCGCTTTAGATACTTGGGTACGCTCACGCAGGGGCAAAATCATTTTCGCAGCATCGTAGATGGAAGCGACCTTTTGGGCGGCAATCACGACGGCGGATTTTTCGGCGGCGGTATCAGCCCGACGAAAAATTATACGACCTTAGGCGGCGGCGATGGTTATGTTTTTCATAATAATCGCACTTCTTTCCACGACCTTTCGCTGGAATTGCGCCTGAATTTTGAGAACCTGCGCCGCAAGCATCGGATTTGGTTTTCTATCTATGGCGGTGCAGGCGTAGGTTTTTACCGCGCCAGACTCGACCAACTCGACGAGCGATTTAATAGCATCGACCCCGCATTATATAGCTACGAAGGCATCGACACCAATGGCAGCCGCAGCAGCATACGCAGCGAAATCTATAATCTGCGCGATGGCGACTACGAAACTGAAGCCACAGACGGCTACCGCGCGGGCTTCATGGCACACGCAGGCGTAGAACTCGGCTACTGGGTAACGCGCAACTTCGCCATCGGCGTAGGACATCGGGTAACTTGGACACTGAAGGACGATTTTGATGGAACGTACTCAAATATCCGCCCCCGCAACGATATACACCATTACGCTAATCTGTTTCTGCACTTCGACTTAGTAAGCGGCAGAGCACGCGTAAACAACAACACCAACGTCGATAATCGCGTCGATGTAAATACCGTCGTAGCCCCTCGCGTAACGTTCAGCTACCCGACCAACTGCCCTTTCACGACTACCAACGGTTTTGTGAACATTCGCCTCACAACGACCAATATCACGAGCAGCAGCCAAATTACCTTCACCGTCAACGGCACACGGGTAACAAACTTTAGCTTCAACTCCACGACAGGCATCATAGAGTCTACGGTATCACTCGCCACAGGCAATAACGTAATCGTCGTTAGCACCACCAACAGCGCAGGCACAGACCAAGTAAATTGCACGGTCGTATACAACCCGACTGTAAACCCGACGGTAAAAAATCCGCCTACAGTCAATATCTATCAGCCTTCAGCGCCTACGACCACCATACAGCAAAATACGACAAACATACTCGCTACTATCACGAATATCACGAGCAGCAGCCAAGTTACCTTCTCGGTAAATGGCGTTCGTAACAACAACTTCAATTTTAGCGGCACAAACTTTAGCGCCAATAATGTCAATCTCGTAAATGGTAGCAACACGATAGTAGTTACAGCCACCAACCCCGACGGCACAGCCAGCGACAGCCGCACGATTATCGTTAGCAAACCCAGCAGCCCCGTAGTCGTACAAAATCCGCCTACAGTACAAATCACCAACCCCGCAGGCAATCCGCACACCGTAACCAGCGCTTTGACCAACATCAGCGCCAATACGACCAATATCACGAGCAGCGGACAGGTTACCTTCACCGTCAACGGCACGATAAGCAGAAACTTCAGCTTTGCCAATAACCGCATCACAGCGAATAACATTAGCCTTGTACGCGGCAGCAATAGCATCGTTATCACCGTAACCAATGCCGATGGCTCCGCTACCGATAGCCGCACGATTATCTACAACGAACCGAGCGTAGTGGAGCAAAACCTGCCTACGGTTAATATCAGCACCAATTGCCCAGTTACGACCAGCAGCAACAACGCTACAGTGGTAGCGACTACGACTAACGTAAGCAACCGTTCACAGGTTACCATCTTGCTCAATGGCGTTACGATAACCAATTTTAGTTTCAGCAACAACACCATCACAGTGAGCAATTTGCCCTTACAAGCGGGCAGCAATCATGTGCAATTTATTGTGAGAAGCCTCGACGAGAGAAGCAATGCCAGCGATGGTTGCCAAGTCATCTACAATGCACCCGCTGTAGTTCGCAATCCGCCTACCGTACGCATCACCAGCCCTACAGCCAATCCGTTTACGAGCAATTCCAATATCGGCGGCGTAAATGCTACGACGACCAATATCAGCAATATCAACCAAATCCGCGTAACTGTAAACGGTCAGACTATCAACGCCTTCGGGTTTAATAATGGCTTCATTACGATTAGCAATATCGCCCTGCAAACAGGCAGCAATACCGTAAATATCGTCGTAACCAACAACGACGGCACAGCCAGCGATAATACAACGCTTATCTACAATGCGCCCGTAGTCGTTCGCAACCCGCCCACCGTGCAAATCACCGCACCCGCAGGCAACCCCTTCAATACCAACACCGCCAGCGCTACCGTAGTCGCTACCACGACCAATATCAGCAATATCAACCAAATCCGCGTAACCCTGAATGGACAGGTTATCAATGCTTTCGGTTTCCGCAACAACACCATAACCATTAGCAATGTCGCCCTGCAAGCAGGCAACAACGCCGTAAATATCGTCGTAACCAACAACGACGGCACAGCCAGCGATAACACTACTATAGTATACAACGCCCCCGTAGTTGTTCGCAATCCGCCTACCGTGCAAATCACCGCACCCGCAGGCAACCCCTTCAATACCAACACTGCCAGTGCTACCGTAGTCGCCACCACGACCAATATCAGCAATATCAACCAAATCCGCGTAACCCTGAATGGACAGG
>CAYXSA010000031.1:10717-41939 GCA_964467315.1 uncultured Saprospiraceae bacterium
ACAACGCCGTAAATATCGTCGTAACCAACAACGACGGCACAGCCAGCGATAACACCACCATAGTATACACTGCCCCCGTAGTCGTTCGCAACCCGCCCACCGTGCAAATCACCGCACCCGCAGGCAACCCCTTCAATACCAACACTGCCAGCGCTACCGTAGTCGCCACCACGACCAATATCAGCAATATCAACCAAATTCGCGTAACCGCAAATGGGCGAATTATTAGCGCCTTCGGTTTTAGCGGCAATACGATAACGCTAAGCAACGTCAATCTGCAAGCAGGCAACAACGCCATAAATATCGTCGTAACCAACAATGACGGTACAGCCAGCGATAACACCAATATCGTTTATACCGCCCCCGTAGTCGTTCGCAATCCGCCCACCGTGCAAATCACCGACCCACGCGGCAACCCACACAACAGCCCCACCGAAACCATCAATATCGTAGCCGCTACGACCAACATCACAGCCGCCAACCAAATCAGCGTCCTATTCAACGGTCGCGCGGTAACGAACTTCGGTTTCAGAGGCAATAATGTTTCTTTGGGCGGCTTAGTCCTGCAACAAGGCGACAACACCTTAGTAATCACCGTAACCAACCCCGACGGCACAGCCAACGACAGCCGCACCATCACTTACAAACCTGCGCCCGTCGTTCGCAATCCGCCTACCGTGCAAATCACTGTACCCGCAGGCAACCCCTTCAACACCACTGTTAGCACCCAAAGCATCACGGCTACAACGACCAATATCAGCGCCGCTAACCAAATCAGCGTAAATATCAACGGTCAACCTGTAACGAACTTTGCTTTCAGAGGCAATACGGTCAGCATCTCCAACGTAAATCTCAACGTCGGCAATAATACCGTTAGCATCACCGCAACCAACCCCGACGGCACAGCCAGCGATAACACCGTCATCGCATACAGCCAACCCGCTCGCCCCACCCCACCCACCGTGCAAATCACCGCCCCACGCGGCAACCCGCACGCAGCACGCACCAATAGCGTAGACGTTACCGCGACAACGACCAATATCACTGCCGCCAGCCAAATCAACTTCACACTCAACGGCACACCCGTTACCAATTTCAGCTTCCGCAACAACACCATCACCGCGACAGGCTTAGAAATTCAGCAAGGCAATAGCAGCATCGTTATCACCGTAACCAACAGCGACGGCAGCGCCAGCGATAACCAAGATATTACCTTTAGCGAGCGCGCCACCGTAACGCCTCCACAAGTAAATATCACCACGCCCGCTTCTTCGCCCGCCAATGTCGGCACCCCGACGACTACCATCAACGCCACTATCCTGCACGTCTCCGACGCATCAGGCGTAACCTTCCGCGTCAATGGACAAGCAAGCAGCAACTTCCAACTACTCGGCACTGCCTTCACGGCTAATAACGTCCGCCTCAATAAAGGCAGCAATACCATCGAAGTCGTAGGCACCAACGCCGCAGGCACCGCCAGCGATAACGCCGTTATCGTTTTCGCGCCCCTCTCGCCCCCGCCCACAGTACAAATTACCAACCCCGCCGCCAATCCGCACACCAGCAGCAGCGATAGAATTACCATCAACGCTACTATCCAAAACGTTAGCAGCGCCAACGAGGTAACCTTTACCGTAAATGGCACGCGCATAACCAATTTCAGCCTGCGGGGCACCAATTTCAACGCGCCCAATGTCGCCCTCAACGCGGGCAGCAACAGCGTTAGCATCGTCGCTACCACTACGGAAGGCACTGCCAATGATAGCCGCACCATACAGTATGCACCGCCCGCACCCACCACTCCAGAGCCCATCATATCCAATATGAACGCTTTGCAGCAGCAAGTACGCGGCGCAGTAAATACTTACGTTATCGCCTCTATCCAGCATGCCACCAGCGCCAGCCAAATCGTTTTCACCGCCAACGGACAGCGCATTACTAACTTCTCGTTTAGCGGCGGCTCCTTCCGCGCCGATAATGTGCCCGTGCAAAATGGCACAAATACCTACACTATCGTCGTAACCAACGCAGGCGGCACGGCTACCATGTCCGCTACGCTCAATTACAACGGCGGCAGCACAGGCGGCGGTACAGGCGGCGGCGGCAATCGCACCGTAGAGCCCAACAACAATACCAACCCCAACAACACGGGCGGACGCACCGTTACCCCAACCGATAAGGGCACGACGACCAACCCCGACAAGGGCACAAAGCCAAATAATACCACCGTTACCCCCAATAACAAGGGCACAACAAAGCCAAACAACACGACGACCAACCCCGATAAGGGCACGACAACCAACCCCGATAACAAGGGTGGTAAAATGGGCGGCGATAAAAAACCTGCCCCCGCGCCTACGCCTGAAAATAAAGGTGGCAAAATGGGCGGCGGAACTAAATAAACCCGCCCTGCGCACATAATGCACTACGAAAATTGCCCCGATACCCGTTTTTAGCGGTGTGTCGGGGCTGTTTTTTGGGGCGTGCCCGCGCCGCAAAAAGGCGGCGCGGTCGGGCTATTCGGGGCGTACCACCATCGCCCAAATGGGCGAATGTTGATTCGCCCCTACTATCCCTCACGCAGTTGCCCACGCGCCAAGGGGCGCGGGGCGCTGGCGCTCTCCTTCATTTTTTCATCTCCACCAAAGAAATAGAGCCGCACAACTCGTAACTCGCTGCGCGGAGGGCTTCGCCGTTCGTCATTCGGTTTTTCGGCTTTTCCAATCGCCTGTGATGGCGAGGGTCAAACCAACATCTTGCACATTGACGAAGAGGGTTTTGCCTGAAGGCGAGAAACAAACGCCCGCCAATTCGCTGCCTTTGCCGATGTTTTCACCGATGCGGTAAAACTGCCCATCCTGCGTGATGCCCATAATGCGCGCCTGCGAGCGGCTATCTTCCACAAAAACTATATCGCCCCAAGGGGCAATGGTTAGATTATCGCAGTAGCGCAGTTGCTTCGGGTTCGTAGACTCGGCGAAAAGCGTGAGGCGCGGGCGATAGGCGTTGTTGGTTTCTTTGGCTGTACCTTCATAGGGGCTGGGGCTGTAGCGGAATATCTGCCCTATTTGCTGTTTGCCGCCACTGGTGCAGGCTATGTAGATATGTTTGCCGTCGCACCAAGCGCCCTCGCCGCGTGCGAAAACAGCCGCGCCCATTTTGTAGCCGCGTATGCGCAAATCGTCGTGCTGCCCGTCTACGTCTTTTAGGTCAATCCAGCGCACGGCGTATGGTACACGCGGGCGTATGCTATTGGTTTCCCAGTTGCGGGTATCCATTTTGCTTTTATAGACGAAGGCGAGCGCCTGCAATTTGCCGCCTTTGGCGAGCTGCCCCCGTACTTTGGGTATGTAGCGATAAAATAAGGCATCGTTGCGGTCTTCTGTGAGGTAGATGATGCCGCTTTTGGGGTCTACGACGGCTGCCTCATGGTTGAATCTGCCCATACCTTTGAGGGCTACAGGCGGGGTGAGCGTTGCCGTTTCGGTAGGATTCACCTCGAAAACGTAGCCATGCCGCTGTTCGTTTTTGTCGTCCTTCCATTTTATATCCTCCTCGCAGGTGAGCCAAGTGCCCCAAGGGGTCGTACCGCCTGCGCAGTTGCGCGAAGTGCCTGCAAGGCTTAGGAATTGTCGTTCCAGCTTTTGGTTTTTTTCGTTGTATACGAGGGTGCTCGTACCGCCCAAATGTGGCTGCTTGCCGTAGCCGTAGTCGTAAAACTTGGCTTTGGCGACCTTGCGCAGTAGGGCATTATCAGTGCCGAAAGCGCCCATATCGACTTGATGCGCGGAGTTTTCGTGATTGCAGACGAGTAGGAGTTTATCGGGGGAGGAGGGGCAAGGGAAGGCAGCCATACCGTCGGGGCGACCAGGGCGCAGTAGCCCGTCCGCCATTTTATCGCCTGTGCGGGCGATGATTTTGTATTTGAAGCCTTTGGGCAGATTAAAAAGGGCTGCTTTATCGGCTATTAAATCGCCGTAGCCTTCAGCCCATACGGGGGGCGGCGGCAGGGGCGGCGCGGGCGCATCAAAATCGAGGTGTTCGCTCGCGCTTAGGCGCTCGATGCCAGAGAGGGCAAGAAAGCTGGAGCCGAGCCAATGCAAAAAACTGCGGCGGGAGATAGGAGAATCCATTTTTTGAGAAAAAAATTAAAGGCGCGAAGCGCCGCAGCGTGAGGGATAGCAGTGGAAGCGCGTGTAGGGGCAGCTCTGCCCACAAGTGCGTAAGCACGCCGTGGGGCTGCCCCTACACGCGCTGCAACGGATAGCCCGACCGCCGCTCTGTAGGGACAAGGCATACCTTGTCCCTACAGAGCGGCGGGCACGCCCAAATAAAAAAAGCTATAAAGAACGGGGGTTACTCGATGAGCGAGATTTCTGCGGCTTGGAGCACGTCGAAGCGATTATTGTTGCCTTTGTAATGTATGAAGCCGACGAGCTGGCAATTTTCGGGGACTTGGTTGGCGGGCAGGGTGTGCGTGTAAGTGCGCGTGACGGGTGCGAGCGTAGCAGAAGCGCCGCCGTTGTGAATAGGCGCGCCGTTGGAGGGCGTGAAGCAGTGGCGCAAGATGTGTTTGTGTATGTAATCGTTGTCGATGCCGCCCGCATCGAGTTGAGCAGAGCGCACGCCGTCTTCGAGCAAATAGAGCGTGATGCCGAGCGGCTGGTCGAAAACCGTGCTTGCATCGAGGCTGGAGGCGCTGATGGTGGCGGAAATTTGGCGGCTGGCGGTATCGTATTGTGCCGAGAGGGTAAGGGCGACTTCGGGGGCGCGGCAGAGTTCGCTGGCGATATAGCCCGCCCAACTTGCCAAACTTAAGGGGCGTTGGGTTTCTTGTGGGAAGAGTTTGCGGTTGACGCTGGCAGCGGGATAGGCGGTAACGGGACCTAAAAGCGCATCAATGTCGTTGCCCGCCGTAGTGGTAAAATCTTCGACGCTTTCGGGATAGGGCACAGAGAAGAAACCCGCATGAATGCTGACGGCTATGAGTTTTGCGCCTGTGTACTGCTCCAAAAGCTGTTCGATTTTGGCAGAGCCAGCGGGGCAGTTGACACAGCGCACGCCCGTAAATTCTTCGACCAAAACGACCCGCGCCGTCTGACAATCGCCGATTTGGGGCGGTATTTCTTCGCAGGCGCTGTGTAAGAGGGCGGAAGCTAAAAACAGCGAAAAAAAGGAGACGAAACGCATGAGTGGAAACTGATTTTGCGCAGTGTGTAAATTTAATGTAAATTCCGTAAAGTGCTAAAAATTAACTAAAAAACGGTATTTTATTTCGTTTTTTGTGTTTTTTGCTGATTTTATTCTGAAAAATAGATTTTATGGCGCTATTTTTATTGTCGAAAAAGGAGAAGGGGCAAGAAAATTAGGCGCTCTTTTTCGGCTGTTTGTCGATAAAATGTAAAGTCTGCGCCGTTGGTCGGCTTTGTGCGGGCGTTGGTCGAAACAGTTTGGAGGGGGGCTATTTTGCGGCGTATCTTTGTCATGTGAAAAGCGAAGAATTGCTGTAAAGCATCGCTACACACCATCCACACGATTGCACAAAATACGACAATACAACGCATTTAAGCCATGAAAACAGTTAAATTTTTCTTCTCTATTCTTGCTGTAGCTTTCTCTTTTCAATTTGCTACTGCCCAAACTGCTGATATTACGACTACTGTAGATAAGGCAGACCTTGCCCTCATTATGCTGACGGACGGCAGCGAGAAGCCTGCACAATTTGCCCAAAGCGGCGCTAAAGTGGTATCGGTATACCAAGAAGGTATGGCGATAACGAGATTGGGCGAGCGCTACGGCTTTGTCAATCGTCAGGGCAACGAGATCGTAAGTCCTCGTTTTGAGGAGGTTCGTTTTTTTGAGAATGGCTACGCTGCTGTAAGACAGGCGGGTATGTGGACATTCATCAACAAACAAGGCAAAAAGCTCACGACTGCCCGCTACGACTGGGTTGGCAACTTCTGCGAAAGCGGTACGGCTGCCGTCAAATTCGAAGGCAAATGGGGCTTTATCAATGAGCAGGGCATTGAGATTACGCCCATAAAATACGAGCAAATCCGCCAATTTGGCGCAGATGGTCGCGCTTTAGTAAAATTCAATGGCAAATGGTTATTCGTCGATATCTACGGCAAGGAAACTCCCGTAAGCGACAGCGCACAAGCGGCAGCATTGGAAGCTCGCCCTGCGCACCTGTAGTAGCACCTGATGTTTAGGTACTGGGCGGCTGTCGCCGCGCTGGTACAATGCCGCCTTGCGGCGGCAGTGGTAGCAAGTACATAAAAAATTGTGTAAATAGCTGCCGACTGTAGTAGCACCTGATGTTTAGGTACTGGGCGGCTGTCGCCGCGCTGGTACTGGACATTTGAGCTGCTTTCTTGTTTTTCCACACGGTAACGATTCAATTATCAGATATAAAAGACGAAGCCTCTAAAACATATAAAAGCGCCTCGCTGCCTTCTTTTGGGTGGTGAGGTGTTTTTTTTTGCGGTGTAGGGGCGAATAAATATTCGCCCACGCGCCGCGCCCTTTGCGCGGCGTGTGCCGTATTTTGCGTGAGGGATAGTAGAGCCGTAGTATGCTACGGCTCGGATAGCCCGACCCTGCGACCTTTCACGCCTGCGCTTTGCGCGGGCGGGGGAGCAGGGGCACGCCCAAAAAAAAAGCGCCTAAAACCCAAAAAAAAGTGTATATTTGGGGCTTGAATTTGGTCTTGAATTGTTCATAAAAACGATGCGTAGCGATATGAAAAAATGGATATTTGCGCTCATACTGGGCGCTTTCGTGGTCTTGCCTTCTTGCAAAAAAGGTCCCTCTTGCCCTGCTTATGGCGGTTTGCACTCGAAAGGTACGCCGACTTATGCCACGACAAAGGATAAAACGGGCGACAATAAAAAGGAGATAGAAAAGCAGAAAGACCAAGAGTTGGCGAAGCCACCCAAGCGCAAAAATGCTTATTCGCTGTTCCCGCAAGGCATGAGATAATGGCAAATCCGACGATAGAAAAGACGATATTCACGCTCGACGAGGCGCATGGGCAGTTTGCGCGTGTGTACAACGGGCGTGCATGGGCTTTGCTGGCAAATGGCGAGCGCAGCGCCGACGAAACGGAGGAGATGCTACGCGCGGCGCATTGCTCTTTGGAGCATTGGGCGAAGTTTAGCGAGGGGAAGCCTGCCAATTTGCAGCGTGGGCTGTTTATGCTGGCAACAGTATACACTTCGGCGCGTTACACGGCGGAGGCTTTGCGCTATGCACAGGCTTGCGAAACCTTCACAAAAGCGTATGCCGAGCATTTGGAGGTTTTTGATGTGGCGTATATGTATCTGGCGCTGGCGCGGGTGTATGCGCTGGCAGAGCAGCGAAAGGTAGCTATAGAATACTTCGCCTTAGCGCGTAAAATGGGCGAAAAAATAGAGCAAGCAGCAGATAAAAAGCTATTCTTAGATGACTTCCGAACAAAAATCTAACCCGAATGCTCCTGCCGTCTACCATGTCGGGCATTGGTTGCTAACGACGCTTTTGGTGGCGGTAGTGAGCTATGGCGTGGTAGCGGCAGCCGAAAAGGGCTATGTAAATCTGCATTCCAGCGATGGACTGGGGTATATTTTTATGCCCCTATTGGCGGGCTTGGTGATGACGGCGGGCAATCGGCGAGTGCTTTCGCCCTTTGCCTTTTTGGTGCTGCCCATTTTGCTCGTTTTTTATCTGGCGCTTTCCTTTGCGGGCATCTTCGTAGCGGCGGGCTTGGAACTAAAAGAGAGCAAAGACACCCTAACGCTGGTACGCGTGCTGGTCGAAAATCTACCCTTTTTTCTATCGGGTTTGTTTGTCTATCGCGCCTACGCCTCTATGTCCAAAAACGGCTCTTGGCTCTCTATGCTGCTAACAGTGGCTTGGTCTGTGCTGCTTAGCGTGCTGGTTTTCAACGAAATCATCAAAGACCTGCCCCTGATGTTTGCCGTCTTTTGGTCGGGCATAGCCGCTTGGCTATCGATGATACATTGGGGGCAGCCGCTCAGGGGCGCAGAGAAAACCGAAAAATAATTATCCGAATACGTGATACATGATACCAGCGCCGCGACAGCAGCGCAGTACCTACAACAGCAAGCCCGTGAAAAACCCCCACTTAGAGCCCAGCAACAAAAACATGAGCACGGAAGAAAAAGCTATCGAAAAGGCTTTGCGTCCGAGCCTCTTAGATGAGTTTACGGGGCAAAAAAAATTGGTAGATAATCTCCAAATTTTTATCCAAGCCGCCAAAATGCGCGGGGAACCCCTCGACCATGTGCTGCTGCACGGCCCCCCAGGCTTGGGTAAGACGACCCTTTCCCTCATCATATCCAACGAACTGGGCGCAAATATGAAAATGTCCTCAGGTCCCGTCTTGGAAAAACCTGGCGACCTCGCGGGCATTCTCACCACCCTACAGAAGGGCGACGTATTTTTTATCGACGAGATACACCGACTCAATACCGTCGTAGAAGAATATCTCTACTCGGCAATGGAGGATTATCGCATAGATATTATGATAGATTCAGGCCCCAATGCCCGCTCTATCCAACTCCAGCTCAACCCCTTCACCCTCGTAGGCGCTACCACGCGGCTCGGGCTGCTCACGGCTCCTATGCGTGCGCGCTTCGGCATCAATTGTTTGCTGGATTATTACGATGTACCGACGCTGGTGCGTATCTTGCAGCGCTCGGCAGAAATCCTACGCGTGCCCATGACCCTCGACGGTGCCAACGAAATCGCCCGCCGCTCGCGCGGCACGCCCCGCATCGCCAACGCGCTTTTGCGCCGCATACGCGACTTCGCCCAAATCAAAGGCAACGGCACTATAGACTCCAAAATCGCCCAATACGGCTTAGATGCCCTCAATATCGACCATGTAGGCTTAGACGAGATGGATCACAAAATCCTCCGCACCATGATACAAAATTTCAGAGGCGGTCCCGTCGGATTGACCACCATTTCTACCTCCGTCGGCGAGGACGCAGGCACGATAGAGGACGTACACGAGCCCTATCTCATACAGCAAGGCTACCTCAAACGCACACCGCGCGGGCGCGAAGTTACACAGTTAGCCTATGAGCATCTCAACATCGCCCCGCCTACAGGCAGCCAGAATAATACCCTCTTCTAACCACGAAAATTTCCCTCATTTTTCCTCATGGCAATCGGTTTACTTCTTCCTCTTACGGCTATCGCTACGGGTCTCGTCGGCGCAGCTTCCTTCCTCGTCGAGCGCATCCCCAGCATGAAGCCGACCATCGAAAAACTCGCTATCTATCAGGCAGGTATCGGTGCCGCAGGCGCAATTATCGGACTTTTGCAGAGCATGGATATTATCTTCGGCTCCAGCGTAAAAGGCTCACTTTGGTTGGCAGGCACGCTTACCTGCGTCGCCTGCGTCGTTGTGGGGCTGGTTTTGGGTTACCCGCTCATCCAAAAACTCATCCTGGACGACCTCTCGGAGGAAAGCCGCACCAAAGCCGCCAATTTCCGCAACGCCCTCGCGCCCTTCCAAGTTTTGGGCGGCATCGTGGCGCTGGGTGGCGGCATTTATTGCCTTTTAGGCTGGATAGCGGGAGGTAGATAATTTTTTTGGGCCTGCCCCTGCTCCCCCGCGCCGCGCAAAGCGCGGCGCTTAAAGGTCGCAGGGTCGGGCTATTCGGGGCGTACCACCATCGCCCCTCTGGGGCGAATGTTGATTCGCCCCTACTATCCCTCACGCAAACGAGCAGGGCGCGCAAAGGGCGCACCCTGCGCAAGCCGTTGAGCCTTGATAAAACACCATCTTATCTTTTATTTATGCGTTTTTTTATTATCTTGCTCGTTTGCTGTAGCCTCTTCACGAATACCCTCTATGCACAATTCGATGATGAGCGACCCGTAGACGACTATACCACACCCTACAACGCGCTCTATTCCTTCGCCTATTATACCTCCAAAGAGCATTTTGACCCGCAGCGGCTCACGCGGCTTTTTCCGCGCCGCACCGACGATGTCGCCACCCTCGCTACCCAGCTAAGGCAGATTTTCGACGGCAAGGGGCTGCGCGTACAGCTCAATCTCGCGCCCATCGACTCCAACTTTATCGACTCCACGACGCGAAAAAATACCTATACGCCCCACCCGCGCGACCTACCCGATATCTATCTGGAACGCGACCCCACAAGCAAGCGCTGGCATCTCTCGCGGGAGTCCGTGCGCGCTATCTCCGAATGGCATCAGCGCGTGTACCCCTTCGGCAGCGATGTACTGATGAATCTGCTGCCCACCGTCATCGGCGGGAAAACCGTTTTCGGTTTGGCGATTTGGCAGTATTTCGGCTTTCTGCTCATCGGCGGCTTTGCTTTTTTGCTCTCGCGTGTTATCTCCTTTTTGCTACACAAAAGCATCAACCGCATCGCCGAAAGCCGCTTAGGTAAGGATAGATTTGATGCCGATATCGTGCACAAGCTCGCCCGCGCATTGAGTTATATCATTGTGCTGTATTCACTCTATGTGCTGGTGCCTATTTTACAGTTGCCTGTATCGCTAAGTTATTATCTGGTTACTTCGGCGCGCTTGATGAATACGGTGTTTATCTGTATCTTTTTCCTGCGGCTCGTCGACCTCTGCAAACTCAATATACAACGGCTCTTCGAGCGAAAAGACGATGATATGTTTGATGACCATGTAGCGCCCATCGTGCTGCGGATCATCAAATCTATAGTGATTGTTTTTTCTGTTTTTCATGTGCTTAGCCTGCTCGATGTAAACATTACGGCGCTGGTAGCGGGTTTGTCTATCGGTGGTCTGGCTATAGCGCTGGCAGCGCAGGAGACCGTGCGCAATCTTTTTGGCTCGGCGATGATTTACGCCGACCGCCCCTTCAAAACGGGCGATTATATTAGCTTTGAAACTATAGAAGGTACGGTAGAGGATATTGGTTTTCGCTCTACGCGTATCCGCACCTTAGATACCTCTCTTATCGCTGTACCCAATGGCAAATTGGTCGATATGACCATCAATAACTTGGGGGCGCGGCAGCGGCGGCGTTTTCGCACGATGATAGAGCTGCCTTATCATACGCCGCCGCCGCTGGTGGAAGCCTTCGTAAAGGGCTTGCGCGAAATGGCGATGGCGCACCCGCACACCTACAAAGAAATGTATTTTATACATCTCAATCAGTTTAGCGCCTCTTCTTTGTCGGTTTTGTTTTTTATCTATTTTGAGACGAACGAATACGCTCAAGACGTAAAATACCGCGAAGAAATCATGATGGGCATTATTGAGATGGCGCGGGATATGGGGGTAAAATTTGCAGTGCCCTCAACATCAGTCTACCACGAAACCAAAATCGGCGACCATCTGCCCGATTATGCCAGCTATCAGGACGAAGCGCCGCAGCGTTTTGCCCAGTTTTTGGAGCGCTACAAGCAGCGGTACCCCGCGCCTACGCCGCCCGCTGCCAGCACGAGCACCGAAACAAGCAACACAAGCACAGAACCCAATAGCGAAACCAATAGCAGCACAGATATAAAAACTGATACCGATACAGAGAAACCGAAAACTTAGATTTTCCTACGCCTGAGGGATAGTAGCGGAAGCGCCGCGTAGCGGGGCTGGAGCGGATAGCCCGACCCTGCGCCCCGTAGAGCCGTAGCCATGCTACGGCTCCGCCGCCTTTGCGGCGGGGGGGCAGGGGCAGGCCCAAAAAAAATATGCTTTCGGGCTAAGTTTGCCCCTAAAAGAGAACAAAAAAATCGTATCTTTACCGCCCGCCAATAGAACGCGGGCATTACTCGAACAATCATACCCGCCGAAATGGACGACCATACCCCATTCAATCAACCGCCCCAATCTATCATGCCAAAGTATAAGTTTCGAGACCTGAAAGTCTATAACTCAACCGAGTGGCTCGCCGACAATAAGAAGAAGTATCGGCAAGTTTTTGATAGATACGAAACCACTTACGTGTACGCCGAACTGTCGTTTTACAATAAGTATTTCGACGTAGAGGACTGGGACGTAAAGATAAATATCAAATGTTTTTCCTTCAAAAAAGGAAATAAGGAGCTTTGTGACTTGGTTTTTGACCGAAAAGTAAGCAAATACGACCATGTTGTCTATATCCGCGAGGGCTGGGGCAACAAAAAGGGTGGCGCATTTTGGAAAAAAGGCGCATACTATTGGGAGGCATATATCGACGGCGAAAAAGTCGCTACAAAGAGCTTCTACATTGAGGAAACTGCAAAAAAATACCTCGACCCCAAAGCCTATATAGACCTGAAATCGCTGAAACTCTACGAGGGGACTTTTGACGAAGTACCCAAAGAAGAGCGCCGTTATTACAAGACCTTTTCGCAGGCAGAAACCCGCTACATTTATACGGAAATCATCTTAGATAACCTGCTGCGCGGGCAAAATTGGTATTGCGAAATGGTGGTGAAATTCTACAACGGCGCACGCCAGCTCAAAGGGCAGGCGATAAAGCTCCAGCAGGTAGAATCCGCCGATGAAACTATAGAAATCACCGCCCAATGGGGCTCGAATATACGCGGTTCTTGGAGCGAGGACACGTATACGGCAGAAATCGTTTTCATGGATAAGCTGCTGGCGGTCGTCCCCTTTGAGGTGCGGGAGCATTTTGAAGAAGGTCTGGCGGGCACGGTCTTGCCCAATCAGTATACGCCCGTCGTTATCGCCCAAGACAGTGGCGACTACGAAGAAGATAGCTTCGAGTATGTTATGCGCAAACTCGACCTGCTGACGGGTCTGCAAGACATCAAACGCAAGGTGCGCGAGCACGCCGACTATCTCAAATTCTTGCAACTGCGCCGCGAGCGCGGTTTTGAGGAAACGGAAGAAATCAATGTGCACGCCGTTTTCAGTGGCAACCCTGGCACGGGAAAAACCACCGTCGCCAAAATGATGGGCAAGCTCTACAAAACGATGGGGCTGCTCACAAAGGGGCATGTACACGAGGTAGACCGCGTGGACTTGGTCGGCGAATACATCGGACAAACCGCCCCCAAAGTCAAAGAAGCCATAGAAAAGGCTCGCGGCGGTGTACTCTTCATCGACGAAGCCTATTCGCTCGCCCGCGCCAATGACGATAGCAAGGACTTCGGCAGAGAGGTCATAGAGATTTTGGTCAAAGAAATGTCCAACGGGCAGGGCGACTTAGCCGTCATCGTGGCAGGCTATCCGAAGGAAATGAAACATTTTCTGGAGTCTAACCCTGGTCTAAAATCCCGCTTTAAGCTGCATTTCGATTTCGTCGACTATATGCCCGACGAGCTAATGACCATCGCCGAATATACCTGCGAGAAAAAAGGCATCGTGCTCACCAGCGAAGCCCGCGAATTGCTCAACGAATTGATAGTGGAAGCCTACCGCAACCGCGACCGCACCTTCGGCAATGCCCGTTTCGTGAATGACATCATGGACAAGGCAAAAATCAATTTGGGGCTGCGCATTATGCGCATGGAAAACCCCCGCTTGAGCAGCAAAGACGAATTGGCAACCCTCGTATTTGAGGACATCAACAACGTCGAAATCGAGCGCCCACGCCGCTTGCCCAACCTGCCCGTAGATGAAAAACTGCTCGTTATCGCTATGAATGAGCTCAATCATCTTATCGGTATGAACAACATCAAGCAGGAAATCGGCGAGATGGTGCGTTTAGTGCGCTTCTACCGCGAAAGCCAACGCAATGTACTCAACAAATTTTATCTGCATACGGTCTTAGTCGGCAACCCTGGCACGGGAAAAACGACTGTAGCCCGCATTCTGACGAAAATATACAAAGCCTTAGGCATCTTGGAGCGCGGGCACATGGTCGAAACCGACCGTCAAGGCTTGGTGGCTGGGTACGTGGGGCAGACCGCCATCAAAACCGCCGAAAAGGTGGACGAAGCGATGGGCGGGGTGCTTTTCATCGACGAAGCCTACGCGCTCACTTCGGGCACAAATGGCGGCGTAAGCGGCGGCGGCGACTTTGGTACGGAAGCCATACAGACCTTGCTCAAACGCATGGAGGACGCAAGGGGCGAATTTTTCATCTTCGCAGCAGGCTACCCCGACAATATGGAGGCTTTCCTCAAAGCGAACCCAGGGCTGCGCTCTCGCTTCGATAAGGTGCTGAAATTTGAAGATTATTCCGCCGATGAGCTGCTGGAAATCGCTATTTTGATGCTCGACGACGAAAAACTCGCCATCACGGACGAGGCGAAGGCGCATTTGCAGTCCTACCTCACGTTCTTATACAACGGGCGCGACAAGTATTTCGGCAACGCGCGCAACGTGCGCAACGTCATCAACGAAATCACCAAAAACCAAAGCCTGCGCCTCGCCGCTATCGCCAACGAAGAGCGCGACCCCAATACGCTCAATCTGATAACCTACGACGACGTTTCTACGCTCAAACTCAACTACGACGACTCAATTTTCAACAAAAAGACTATCGGTTTCCGCTCCGAAGGGGGCGCGTAGGTCGTAGGTAAAAAGTAGTAAGTAGTAGGTTTTTTGTGCATAAATAAACAACACAAGGGCAGCCCTGCCGTCTGATACAAAAGATGGTGGGGCTGTTTTGGTAGCAAGTAGTAGGAAATATGGTAGCCCTCTTTTTCTTGGGGCGGCTCGCGCCCGCTAAAAAGGCGGGCGCGTCGGGCTATCCGCTACGTCGCCGCTACGCGGCGGCTCCGCTTCTATCCCTGCCGCAAATTTTGCGCCCGCGCTGCAAAGGCAGCGCAGGCAGTACCCAAAAAAGTCGATATATAATTATGCAACTGCTCAAATTTTACGAACTGCTGCAAGCGGAAATTGATGCTATTCTTGCAGCAACTGAAAATGCCAATGATGCTCGGTTGCACCAGCACAAAGACCCCAAAAACAACAGAGGCTATGCGCTATTAGTTTGGTTCTTAGCCTTTTATGAGCAAACGGCAGCCTATCGAACCTATATTACTGAAGGTTCCGATGACTATTCTTGCGATATTATATTTCATAAAACCGACGCACGCGGAAAAACGGTTTATTATGTCGTGCAGTCGAAAAATATACACCCCCAAAATCCTGAAAAAAACTATCCCGCTATCGATAAAGAAGAGCTAAACGCAGCAGTAGCGGAGTTTCGCCAACTGCTCGACGGGCTGCCTTTGCTGAGCAAAAACGAGCGTTTTAGTGAAAAGTATAAAGAACTATTGCAGCACCTGAAAAATAACGGGGAGGCAAAATTTATATTCTTTAGCCCTGCAAAACCGAATAGAGACATTGATACAGCGCAGATAGTCCAAAATTTTGAGCAGGCGTATCGCGGTGTGCGTTTGGAGATTATAGACGGCGAGCGCTTGAGAGAGGCATATATAGAGCGCAGATACAAAGGCATACTCTCAAACAGCCCTTTGCTGCAAAACGACGATGCGCAAAGCAGTGTTATCGTCTTGCCCATAGAGCGCCGAGCAGCTGCACAGCGCGATGTATTGGAATTTGAGGGACGCGCTAAAGCAGTAATTGTGCTGCTGCGCCCCAAGACGCTTTACGATTTGTTTAGCGTTTATGCCTTTAGTCTCTTTCGCAGCAATGTCCGCAACCCGCTGGAGTCTTCCAATTACAACCAAAAAATCGTAGACACCTTACTCCACAACGCCGATGAATTTTGGTTTTTCAACAACGGAATTACTGCTATAACCGATAGGCTGCCACAGGTGAATGCCTTAGGTGCACAGTTAGAATTAGATGGGTTTCAGATAATCAACGGGGCGCAAACGGTCTATTCGGTCTATGCAGCTTACGCAAAGGCAAACGACAAACAGCGCAATAATATGGACGCTTATGCGCGGATTAGTTGCAGGCTCATAGGCTCTGCCAATGAGCGTTTTAATTTGCAGATAACCCGCTATACCAATAGTCAAAACCCCATGTATGAAATGGATTTTTGGGCAAACGATGCCGTGCAGCAGCGTTTGCAAAGAGCATCTTTTGAAACGGATACATGGTACGCGACGCGGCGGGGCGAATTTCAGCTAACTAAAGCCCAACAGCAAAAATTAGGTATCTCTATTTTGCGCAGTGGAGATATAGCAGGCGCTTATCTTGCCTTTCATTTGCAGCGCCCTTACGACGTATCAAATAGTAAGCGCTTTTTTATATCCGAAAAGGAACAAGCTGACGGGCTTTATGAAACTATTTTCCACGAAGAAATACGCTTTGAGGACATACGCACGGCGAATATTGTAGCGAAATTGCAAGGAAAGCTAAGCGTAGGGGGAGTCTGGGGAATAGACTATCATTTGAAGACAATTTTTATATTGGGCTTGAGCAAATTGGCTTTACAAGCCTATTATCAGCAAAAATACCGAAGCGAAGAAATCCAGCTCAATAGATTTATTTTAGAATCGGAGCGGGTAGAAAAAAGAGAGAAGGAGATACGCCAAGTTTTAGAATGGCTGCACGCTTGGGTCGATACGCAGGAAGATATGCAGCATTTGGAAGGGCGGGCAGACTTGATGAGGAGTAGAGTGTTTTATCAGCAAAAAGTAGAGCTTTTGCGTGGGTACATTGGGGCAGGAGGCATGAATATACTGTAGGGACAAGGTATACCTTGTCCCTACAGGCTGCCCCGCGCTCCTTTGGCGCGGGGATAAATGCGTGAGGGATAGTAGGGGCGAATCAACATTCGCCCTTCAGGGCGATGTGGATACGCCCCGCATAGCCCGACCGCGCCCCCTTTTTTGGGGCGCGGGCACGCCCCCCAAAAAAATCTAAAAAATTGTACCTTTGCAGCCAAAATAAATACGATGCGGCTAAAATCTATATATGCTTGGTCTTTGGTCTTGGCTGTGTATGTCTGGGGCTTTTTTCATTATGCGGTTTGGCGGGAGGGGATTGTGAATGGGGGCGATACTTGGGGCTATTATGCGTACTTGCCTGCGGTGTTTGTGCATGGCGATTTGGCGAGTTTGGACGCATCGATGACGGCGCGTAAGTCGCATCATGGGGGCTATTGGTCGGCGGCGATGGGGCACGACGAGGTAGGCGAAGCGCCAAAAGCGCCCAACGGCAACCGCATACTCAAGTATACGGCGGGCGTAGCGCTTTTGCAAACGCCTTTTTTTCTTGCTGGGCATCTGACGGCAAAGATTGCAGGCTATCCGCAGGACGGTTATAGCCTCCCGTATCGGCTTTGGGTGCATTCTTCGCTGATTTTTTACGCCTTATTGGGTATGTGGTGGCTGCGCAGGCTCTTGCAGGCATATTTTGAGGATACGACGGTGGCTTGGTTGGTTTTGGGCTTGGGTTTGGGGACGAATTTGTTTTATTTTTCGCTGCATGCGCTCTCGCACGCCTATCAATTTTGTCTGTATTCGCTGTTGCTGCTGGCAACGCATCATTTTTATAGCCAATATCAAGCGCGCTGGGCGCTGTTGGTGGGTTTGGCGGCGGGGCTTATCGTGTTGATTCGTCCTGTGGAGTTGATAGTGGTGGCTATTCCGCTATTTTATGGCTGGGGTTTGGGCAAAGAGCGGCGTTTTCGGGAGGCTTGGCGGGCGTATTTGTTGGCTGTAGGGGCGTTTTTGTCGGTGGGGGCGGTGCAATTATTGTATTGGAAGCTGTATGCTGGGCATTGGGTGTACTACAGCTACGGCAATGAGCGATTTTTCTTCACAAAACCGCAGATAATCAACGGTTTATGGAGCTATCATAATGGTCTTTTTGCTTATACGCCCTTGATGTATTTGGCGTTGATTGGGGGGCTAATTTTCTATTGGCGTGGGTTTGTACTGTTGCGGCGCTGGTGGGTGCTGCTGCCTTTTTTGCTTTTGCACACCTATATAACTTATAGCTGGTGGTGTTGGCAGTATATCAATGGTTTTGGCTCTCGTCCGATGATAGATGTATACCCTGCAATGGCAATTTTTATGGGTTTACTGCTAACGGTAGCGCGTAATTACTGGCTTTGGGGCTTGCGGGTCTTTATTGTTTTGTGCATTTTGCTCAATCAGTGGCAGACGCAGCAGCATCATTGGGGCGTGTTGTGGTCGGAGGCGGCAAATTTGGCGGTAT
The DNA here is from genome assembly GCA_964467315.1 of uncultured Saprospiraceae bacterium. GTDB lineage: Bacteria > Bacteroidota > Bacteroidia > Chitinophagales > Saprospiraceae > JAAFIM01. The sequence continues at coordinate 28,772 of CAYXSA010000031.1, forward strand.
ACAAGCGCATTTTATTCAAATCGCAGCTCAATTATGGCGACTTGGTAGTGTACGACACGCAGCGCAGCCACCCAGAGGAAAGCAAATTGCGGTATCGCGGGCAGTTATACAGCGAAATCCGCCCCGACAGCGCTATAGTGCGGGTGCATAGAGATGCGCAGTATCATACCATCTACGAAAAAACGGCAAAAGAAAGCGCCTTTCCGCTGCAATCCAAGCAATGGCTGCGGCTCAGCGCGAAGGCGCGCAAGTGGCATACGGATGCTTACTTATATGAAATGTGTATGTTGGTGTCGCGGGTGCTGCGTGCGCCCGCAAATGGTTATTCGCTTTGGTCGGCTATCCGCGTAGATAACAAAATTTTTAGGCAAAAGCCCGCCGAAAATGTAGCCCTTTCGCTTTGGGGTGGCGAGCGCGAGGTTTGGGGCGAGGTGTATTTTTATCAGCGCCTGCCAGACAATCTACAGCCTGAAGATACAATAAAGGTGTTTTTGCAAAACAATTCGCCCAATGCGGTCGAATTTTCTGCCTTTCGGGTAGATGTTTTCGAGGAAGAATAGCGTGAGGGATAGGAGCGGAACCACCGAGCGTAGCGAAGGTGATGGAGCGCATAGCCCGACCGCCGCCGTGTAGGGGCAGCCCTTGTGGCTGCCCCCGCCCGCGCCAAAGGAGCGCGGGCGGGGGCGTGGCGGGCACGCCCAAAAAAAACAAGCAAGCAGATAAAGGCTAAATTTGTTTGCTACTGCGTCGGATTCTGCGTATATTTGTGCAATTCACCAAAAAAAATAAATAAACTATGCAATTTTCAACACGTACCAGCGGCAAATTGCTACTGACGGGCGAGTATTTCGTTACGGAAGGGGCTGTGGCGCTCGCGCTGCCGACGCGCATGGGGCAGTCCATGAAGGCGATGCGCTTGACGGGGCGCAAAGACAGCATTTTGCAGTGGCAGAGCTACGACGAGCAAAACGAACTTTGGTTTGAGGCGGAATTTTCGCTTTCCGAATTTCGCATTTTGGAGACTTCGGAAGGTAAATTTTCCCAAGACATCGCGGAAGTTTTGCAGGATATTTTGCGCGCTGCGCGACACTTGAACGCACAGTTTTTGCAGCAAAAGGAGAGCATAGCGGCAGAAACCTATTTGGAATTTCCCAGAAATTGGGGCTTAGGCAGCTCCTCTACGCTGGTGTCTATGATTGCCGAATGGGCTGGAGTCGATGCTTTCGAGCTTCTACAGCTCACGATGGGCGGTAGTGGCTACGATATCGCCGCCGCGCGCGCCGATGCGCCCCTGCTTTTCCAAAAATTCAATGGCGTAAATCGCTACGAAACCGCGCGTTTCGACCCGCCTTTCAAAGACCAATTGTACTTTGTGCATCTCGGCAAAAAGCAAGATTCGCGTCTTGCAATGGTCTATTATACGACCACCCCGCCCGAGCAGCGACACCAACACATAGGGCGCATTAGCCAAATTACCCACAATATCGTCGCTTTGCGCGAACAGCCCGAAATGGCGATGGCGGGCGCAAGTTTTAGCATGAGTCGGGGCGGCGTACGCGTAGAGCAGCAGCAAGCCGATGCCTTCGGGCAATTTGAACAACTGCTCGCCGAACACGAACAACTCGTGCAAAGCATCATCCGACAGCCCCGCGCCAAAGAATTGTATTTCTCCGACTACTGGGGCGAGGTCAAATCGCTCGGCGCTTGGGGCGGCGACTTCGTACTCGTTACCTCCAATCGCGGAGAAGAAGAAACGCGCGCCTATTTTCAAGAAAAAGGCTTTTCTACCCTGCTTTCGTATAGCGAAATGATAGGCTAAAAAATCCGCAACGCTTGTTGTTATATGCCCTTCGACGCTCCTAAGCTTTTATCCATCGACGAGCAACGCGGTCTACGCGATGCGATTGATAGCGAATATCGCCTGCACCGAAATATGCTTTTGGTGCAGGCTTTTTCGCTAAGCACGGCTTTGATTATCCACCCTTTTTTGCCGACGGACGAAGCCTATGCTTTGATGGACAGCGCTACCAATGGCATTATTATCTTCCGCGCTGCGATGGGGCTGTCGATTTTTGCACAGTTCATAAGCTGGTCTTATCAGCTATTCAGCGGCTTATTTTACCTGCATAGTTACCCCTCCAATTGGGGACATTGGCAGCTGGGTTTGATCCTCTCGGCTTTGGTTTGGCTGTCGCTGCTGGTCTTTACGGCGCTGTTTGGGGCGCAATGGGCGGGCTTAAATGAGGAAAAAACCATGCTTATTCTATCGCTGCTTGCTGCATTTTCGGCGCATTGTGGCACTTGGATAGCCTTTTTTCGCCTCAAGCAAGAGATTTTACTCCGAAAGGAAGCCGATAAATGGGAGGAGCTGAGCGATGTTTTTTGATTTTATGCGGCTACCTGCGTAGATGACAGCATTTTTAGCGCACGCTGCGCCTGATGCAGGTGGCGAATGTTGTGAAAGACGTTGAAACGCAGCGTATCGCCTATCGTCAGCCGAATCATACGCGAAATCGTGATGGGTATACTGACACCTTGCAGATCGCAATAGCGCGCTTGGGCTATGCCTGCCAAAAATTGCCGCTGCTGCTGCAAAAATACCTCTAAAACATCGTTGGGAACGGCGATACTTTCGGGCATTTGTGCGGGGTCTTTATCTTTGAAAGTTTTCATTTTCGTTTTCAGCTCGCCATTGGTCTTTGGAAGCATCATATTGGCAAAATACTCACCCAGCCAAGTCGCCTTAAAGCTCGCTTGTGGGGCATTTTTGCCCTCCGTCATCGCTTTTTTTAGCGCAGGCAGGTAGTATTCACCATATAAATTTAGATGCTGCAAACATTCGCCGATACTCCAAGAAGAAGCCGATGGGCGTTGGCGCAGCGTATCCAAAGACAGGGGCAAAAACTCCTGCTCTGCTACCGCTATGATGTCGCGGGTCATGTTTTCCAACTCGTCGAGCACGGCTTTTGCTTCTCTGCGCGGCACGCGCGCCGTCGCCCAAAGCCACCACAGAAAAGGCAACACAAAAAACAAACCCAGAAAGGCTAATAATAGATAAAACCACATAATTGATAGACTTTTTTCGGTTCTTGAAAATTTATTTTTTTGGGCGTGCCCGCCGCTTTGCCCCCCGCCCGCCTACGGCGGTCGCCCCCGCAAATGCGGGGGGCGGCGGTCGGGCTATCCGAGCCGTAGCAGGCTACGGCTCTACTATCCCTCACGCGGCGCTTCGCGCCTATGCAAACATAGAAGAATACCACAAAAATAAACCCTTTTGCCTTGCTGTGCCTTGAGCGAAATCAAGATTTATCCCCTTCTTCTTGCATTTGCTCAAAAAAGTAATCGTCTTTCAGATAAATGGGGCGTTGTATGCCTTCTTGCAAGGAAAGCGCCGACTGCAAACGCTGTACACCTGAGATGGCGGCGATTTGTTCCAGCGTGCGGCGCAAATGGAGGCTATCGCGGCAAACAATATGCGCCAAAATATCGCCCGCCCCGCCCATGATGCGATGCGCCATAATTACCTCCCGCACCAACTGCAACCCGCTCATCACCGCCGCCGCTGCCTGCGAACGCTCCAGATACAACTGCACAAAAGCCCGCAAACCGTAGCCCAAAGCCTCGTAGTCGATGACTGCCTGCGCCCCTTTCAATACGCCCAATTCGCGCAGTCGCTTTACTCGTAGGTGCACCGTACCTGCCGACACGAAAATACGCTTCGCTATATCCGAATATGCTATATCCGCCTGCTCCAAAAGTATATTTAGTATCTGCTTGTCGGTGCTATCCAACTCTATCGCACTCGATTTATCGTAATTCATAGCCATATTATTTTTAATCACTCTACTACTTACTACCTACTACCTACTACCTACATGATACCGCCACAAGGTCGGAAAAGGCGAGCGATGCACATGCCCACAATGCAAGCCCAATTCCCTACACAAGGGGCGCAAAAGATGCTGCCAAGTATAAGCTATAGAGCCGATGAAGTGCACACGGTAATAGCTTTCGGCTTTTCCTTGCGAAAAATACGGCTGTACGCGCTCCTGCAAAAAAGGGCGCAATACTTCCTCTACGAGCTTTTCGACGAAGGCATTTTCTTTATGTTCGGCGAGAAAGCGGGCAAAAGAAGCGATAAATTCGTTGGGCTTGCCCTCCCCTTTATAGACTTGCCAGAGCAGCGCGGCGCTGTCGCCGCTTGCGGGCAGCCAATCAGGGGCATAGCCCTGTAGGGCGCTATGCAGTTCGGCGGGTAGCAAACCATAAAAGTAGCATTGTAGTAGCCTTCTGCCCAGCATTACCCCGCCGCCCTCATCGCCCAAAAGATAGCCTAAGGCGGGAATTTGCGCGCTGATTTTGTCGCTATTGCCATTGAATAAGCAACTATTGGAGCCCGTGCCCAAGATGCAGACTACGGCGCTTTCCTCGCCTGCTGTGGCGCGTATCGCCGCCCATATATCGCTGCGAACTTCTATATTTTTGCAGCTTGGGAATACCTCTGCCAAAATTACGCGCATCAGTTGGGCGGCTTCGCCCTCTGCGCAGCCTGCGCCGTAAAAATAGAGGTATTCCCAGTCTTGCGCGGGCAAGGCTTTTGCGGCTTCCTGCAATCGTTCTCGCAATTTTTCGGCGCTCATGGTCATCGGGTTGAAGCCCTCGCCGAAATAGCTCGCCTCCTCTGCGGCTGCCCATTGCCAATGCGTTTTCGTGGAGCCGCTATCGGCAACTAAAATTGAAGCCATGATTTTTTTAGTTTGCTGTACTTTGTGTATAGGTATTGCGCCGCTTATCGCTTCGCGTTAAATTCGTAATTCGTCATTACATTGTTAATTAAGTCCTGTTGCTTTTTAGTGCTTCGTTTTTTCCGTAGGCAACGCTTCGCTCGCCTACGGTTACGAAAGGGAAGCCCCTTTGGGGCTATTGTTCTAGCTTAAAAACGATTTTTACATAATCAACAATGTAGCAATTCGTAATTCGTCATTCGTAATTCGTTATTCCCAACGTATCTTTGGCAAAAATACGAAAATAGGATATAGATGAAGATACTCTTTTGTGCACAAGCCGAGCACCTGCAAAATAGTACCCTGCGGAGTTTGCAAGCTGCCTTTCCGCAGGCTCTGATAGAAGTTTGGGAGGACTTGCCAAGTTCTATGGTAAGTTGTTCGGGGAAATTTTTGGGATATAGTCGGCTGATATGGTCGGCGGGAGCTTTGCCAAGAAGCGAATGGGAGTATGCAGCGAGGCGGGCGATGCTTTGCAACCTGCCTTTGCTTGCCTTAGGGACGGCGGCATGGGCATTGGCGGAGTATTCGGGGGCGAAAATAGCGCAAAAAACAGGCATCGAAGCAGGCAGCACAGAGCGTTTGCAGCTTATCCATGCGCCCGATAGCGTCTTGCGGCATTTGCCCCGACAGATAGCGAATGTCCCCATTTTGCAGCCCCAATACAGCATGACGCAGTTGCCCAATAGCCTTAGCACGCTTGCCAAAAACGAGGCGGGCGAAATTTTCGCGTGGAAACATCGCACGCGGGCGGCGCAGGGCATCGTGCCGCACCCTTTGCAGGGCGATTGGGCGGGAGAGGCAGCGAAAATTTGGCTGGGCTAACAGAAAAAAGCTTTAATTCGAGCTGTTTTTTGCGTGAGGGATAGTAGGGGCGAATCAACATTCGCCCATTTGGGCGATGGTGATACGCCCCGCATAGCCCGACCGCCGCCCCTTTTCGGGCGGCGGGCACGCCCAAAATACGCCCTATCCGCGTAGCAAGAGCACCGCAAAAAATAGCAGTTGCAAGCCGAAAAGCAGCACCGCACTGGCATTGCGAACCCGCAACATCAGGGGCTGTAAGGAAAAAATAAGCACAAAACTCACTACCCACCAAAGCAAATAATTGCGCAGCGGCGCTACGAAAATTCCGCCCAAAGGCTCGGAAGACCATTGCCACATATCGTAACGCACGGCGGCGGGCTCTATCAGCACGTCGAGCGCCACCATCAGCGTAGCGCCCAAAATCGCCGTCATCATACGCCTACAAAAGCCCGATTGCCAAGTAAAAATGAAAAAATGTTGTACCGCGACGACGCTATAAATCAGCATCGCCCAGTTCACTGCCATCAAAACAGGTACTTCCAAAATGGAAAAACCCAGCGTTTCGCCGTAATGATAATCGCCAAAAAGCAAGCCCGTGCGCACGCCGACCACCTCCACCGCCCAGCCCGCAAAGCCCGCAATAGCAAGCGCCCACCAAAGACGCGGCGATTTTTCGCCCTCGCCCCAGATGATGAACGCCAGCGAAGTGAGCAGATTGAAGGGCGTGAGCCGCATGAAATCTTGAGCGTAAGGCGTAAGTATGCCCACAAAACCTACAAAATAAATGACCAACAAGCAACCGATAGGGGTCAAAATGCGGCGCGTAGCCTTAAGGGCGTAGTTCATCGACGGCTCGTATATCGCGTTTTAGCTTAGAAAATAGTGCTCCGAAAATGAGCTTGTCCCACACAAACACCACCAGCGCCGAGAGCAAAAATGCCCCCAGTAAGCCCACCAAGAGCATATTGTCGTAGGTAGCCGCTCGCACGCCGAAGGTGAAGCCCGCCAGCGCCGCCAGCCCGCCCAGCAGCCAAAGACCCGCAACGTGTATGAACGACAGCATCCGCTCGCCGCGTTGCGCATAAATCATCGTCAGCACCAAACGCAGCAGCAGCGCCGCCCCTACGCCATACGCCGCATATTCGAGCATCGCCACCCCGTCGTTGACCTGCTCATTGGTGCGGGCTACGCCTTGCAGGATTTCGGTGTTTACTTGCACTGCCGTCCATTCGGGGTGTTTTTCGAGCTGCTTGCGGCTTAGATAATCGTAGTCAGGCCCCAGCGGGTCGCCGTATTTTATCTCGTTGCGCTTCGCCGCCCACTCCTTAAAGAGCGGGTTGCCCCTGTCGCGTATCTCTTTTTTGAGCTGATTGCGCTGCGTAATGAGCGAATTGAGCAAAGAAATATCCTCGCTTTTCGCTATTTTCTCGATTTCCTCCAAAAAAACGGGGCTGTTGAGCTCCTTTGCGCGCTGCACGTACTCGCGCCGCAAGATGCCCGCATGTACGCCCACGCCCGTCCAATACAGCAAACTCGGCTCCAGCAGCCAGATGTAGCCGCCGCGTACCACGCGCCAAGCACCCGCCGCTGCGTGTTCTTCGGGGTAGCCTTTAGTAGTTGTTTTCACGATATATTTTTATATATGTCCTTTCTTTTTTTTGGGCGAGCCGCTTCGCGCCGAAGGCGCTCGCGTCGGGCTATCCATTGCGAGCCGTAGCCACGGCGTGCTTACGCACTTGTGGTTGCTACGGCTCTACATTTCTATCCCTCTCGCAAGGTACTCCGAGCGCTATCCCCTACCCGCGCAGTGTCCCCCAAATAATATCCCAAAGCGTCGTACTCACCCCATAACCTTTGTCGGGGTCAGAAAAATGATGCTCCATATGATGCGCCTTTAGTCGGCGAAACCAGCCCCAACGCCAGTTGGCATGATGCGTAGCATAGTGCAACATATCATAGAGCAGATAACCCACCAAAAAACCCATAAAAAACGGCAAAGACCAAAGCTCTCCGCCTATCCACTGAAATAGATAATAAAACCCTACAGCCAGCGGAAAGCTAAAAGCAGGCGGCAACACCAATCTCCAGCTATCGCGTGGATAGTCGTGATGCACGCCATGCAACATAAAATGCAGCCTTTTGCCCCATGCCGTTTTGGGGTGATAGTGGAAAACCCAGCGATGCGCGGCGTATTCTACCAGCGTCCAAAGGAGCAAACCACCCAAAAAAAGCAAGATAGCCCATAGCGGAGTGAGCAGCGTCCAAGCAGATACACCCAAAACCCACCAATAGCCACAAACAGCCAAAACAGGCAGGTATACCATCAAGGGCACAGACCAATGCACCCGCGAAAAGAAATCCAAAAACCGACTCTCAAACATCGGCACAGAAATATCTTCAGCGCTCTTGTAAAGGGGCGGACTGTCTGCGGTGTTTTTCATAGTAATATGTTATTGATTGCTGCGCCATTCATAGACCCATTTGGCTTGTATCTGCTCCAAGTGGCTTTCGTTGCAGTCCTCGCGCTTGCCTACAAAATTGGGCAAGGACAAAACCCATTCGATTAGCTCCGTGAAGCGAATGCGATAGATGCGGCTCTCCGTAAATTCGTCCCCAAATTTTTCGTACAAACCCATAGCGATGTCTTCGTGGTCTTGCCAATGAACGGGCAGATTTAGCTCAAAACTCATTTTTCGTTGTATATATAAATCAAATGAAATAAAAATTAAATGCTTTAAGCATATTGCGGGAGGGATAGTAATGTAGAGCCGTAGCGTGCTACGGCTCGCAATGAATAGCCCGACGGCGCGACCTTTAAGCCCGCTTTAGCGGGCGCGGAGCGCCGACCCGCCCAAAAAAAGTGAAAAGTAATATAATTTTCACTTCCCCAAGATGACCGTACCCGCTGCTTTGGCTTCTGTGTTGCGCATTTGCAGCAGTTTTTGGTGCGTGTGCAGGAGTATCATGATGTCTTCCGAAGAGTTGGCGGGGGCGCGTAGAGCAGCCTGATTCTTGTCGATGAGCCGCTGTATTTTGGCGATTTTGAAGCGGGCTACGCCTGAAATAACATCTTTCAGATGGTTGGCTTCGGGCATTTGTTGGGTGTTCAAAAAGACGTTGAAGCGTGCCCAATTGGGCGAGTACTGATAGCGCTCGACTTCCGAGAGAAATTGCACCGCGATTTGATTGAAATCGGCGCGCTCGTGCTGCACAAAGTAGTCGCTACTAAGCATTTTTCCCTCATCTTCTGCCTGCAAATAGAGTTCAACAATCTCTTTATATAGTAGGTTGTCAAATTCATCGAGCAAAGGTAGCATATTTTCTAAAACGTAGCGCGCTATGCTGCGCTCTGCGTCATACACCCGCTCGCCAAACAAGACCAGCAAGCGCGCAATATCGCGCTCCTGAAACCCGCCACGCCGCTCGCTTGCCCGCGTTTGGGTTATTTCTGTGGGGTCTAAAAAGGGATTGCGCTGCGGCTCTGTGCTGGTATTGGCTGCGTTTTCGTAGTCAGCGGGCGGGGTTTGATTGATGGCGCTTTGCGTGATGCGCTCGGCTTCCTGCGCCGATTTTTGAGCCGTCTGCACGATCAATTTATTGATTTCCTGATGCAGCCGCGCCTCATCGACCTCAAACAAATGCGCGCACTCGCGCACGTAAATATCCCTTTTTAGCGGGGCGCTTATCTTCGCCAACGATTGCACAATCTCGCCCAAAACCTGCGCGCGCGCTATCGGGTCTTTCTGCGTATCGCGCAAAAGCAATTGGGTTTTGAAAAGCAAAAAATCTTTTGCCGAAGATTTTATGTACGCCGCAAAAGCCGTTTCACCTACTTGACGAACATAAGAATCGGGGTCTTGCCCTTCGGGAAAGGAGACGATTTTTACGTCCATATCCTGCTCCAGCACCATATCCAAACCGCGCAAAGCGGCTTTCATGCCTGCCGCATCGCCATCGTACAAGATAACGATGTTTTTGGTATAGCGCTTTATCTGCTGTATCTGCCCTACGGTCAGCGAAGTGCCCGAAGAGGCTACAGCGTTGTCAAAGCCTGCCTGATGCAGGGCGATAACGTCCATATAACCTTCCGTCAATAGGCATTCGTCCTTTTGGGCGATGGCTTTTTTCGCCTGAAAAAGACCAAAAAGCGACTTACTTTTATTGTATACGGGCGTTTCGGGGGTATTGAGGTATTTGGGTTGGTTTTTATCGGCGCTGGAGAGAACGCGCCCACCAAAGCCGACAACCTTGCCCGCCACATTGTAGAAGGGAAACATGACGCGCAGGCGGAAAAAATCGCCGCCGTACTTGTTCATCAAACCCGCCTGCCGTACCAATTCCGCATCAAATTTTTGGTTCGACATCGTATTGACCAAATCGCCCTGCTGCCCCATCGCAAAGCCCAAGCCGAAGCGCTGCATGACCTCTTTGCGCAGTCCGCGCTCCTCGAAGTACGCCAAACCTACGTTTTGCCCGTAGTCGGTTTCCCACATATTTTTCTGAAAATGCTTGGCAGCAAACTCATTGACGATGTACAAACCATCGGCTACAGCCTGCTCCGCCTTGTATTCGTCGCTTGCCTCCGTTTCTTTGAGGTCGATATTGTACTTGCGCGCCAAGTAGCGCACAGCTTCGGGATACGAATAATTTTCGTGCTTCATCACGAAATTTATCGCATTGCCGCCCTCACCGCAGCCAAAACACTTGTAAATGCCCCGCGTCGGCGACACATTAAACGAGGGCGTGCGCTCGCCATGAAAGGGACAAAGTCCTATCAAATTGATGCCCCGCCGCTGCAAGGGCACGAAGTCGCCTACGACCTCCTCGATGCGCAAGGCATCTATTACGGCTTCTATGCTTTCGCGCGGTATCATATGAATGACGAATGACAAATGACGAAAACGAAGTTAACGCGTAGCGAATGACGAATGCTTTGCTGCTTGCTTCGTGTTTTACCCTGCAAATATACTCAAAGGCTGCGGAAAAAGCAATTTGTGTTTGTTTTGGGCGTGCCCGCGCCCCAATAAAGGGGGCGCGGTCGGGCTATGCGGGGCGCTGTAGGGGCGTAGCCATGCTACGTCCCTACAGCGCCCCTACTATCCCTCACGCAAGGTCGCTGCGCCCGCAAAGGCGGGCGCGCGGGGCATTATCCCTTAAGCCATAGCATACTACGGCTCTACAAACCCTTAAAAATACTGCTTAAATGCCCGAAGATTGGCATTCTCTTTTTTGCTCGAATACACCGCAAAAATCACCCGTCTGAATTGATTAGGCAATTTTTCTCTCAAAACCTGCGCAAAATAGCGCGCTATCTCTTGCGGGTCGTTCTGAAAAACGCCGCAGCCCCAAGCGCCCAAAATTATCGTATCCTGCCCCTGCATCAGCGCTATGCGCAAAACCAATTCGATACGCCGCAGCATAACGCCCTCTATCGTATCCAATGCCTGCTGATGCTGGCGCATCGCCCCTTTATTGGCAGCGGGGGCGGTGATGATGCTCGGAAAAATCGGCGTATCCATTGCATTGCCCAACTCGTCCTTGAAAACAGGCACGAGGGGCGAATAAATAATATGGTCGGTGTAGAGCATAGAGCGCTCCGCCCGATTGGCAGCGTAATAGTCGGGCGCACGCAGCAAGCAAGGATACAAGCCGCTTGCACGCGCTATGCTCTCTTCCTGCGCCTGCGAACCACCCAAAAAACCGCCGCCCGCATTTTTGGCAGAGGCAAAATTGAGCAAAACTAAGTTCTCTATATTTTCCTCCAGCATCAAACGGCGGGCGGCATCGAGCGTAGTTTCTTCGCTCAACTCAAAAATAGTTGCCCGCTCTTGCTGGGCGAATTTTTGCGCTAAAATCATCTGCGCATCTTCGGGACGATATAAGCGGGTGCCGTTTTCTGCGTGTCGCTGGGCGGTCTCCAATAAAATACATTCGCCTGCTGCGTTGGTGTATGCGCCCTGTTCGAGCATTTTTAGCGTGTGTTCTGCTATGTTTTTTTGCTTTTCGCGGCTCATGGGGCTTTGGTATGGTATGAAAATAAAGCTCCTTTAACCTTTTGCCCTACAAATTAAGTTCCGCTGCCCCGCGCCTCCTTTGGGCGCGGGGGGGCGCGTGAGGGATTGTAGCGCCGCAATTCATTGCGGCGTAAAAAGCCCGACCCTGCGACCTTTAAGCGCCGCCTTTGGCGGCGCGGGGAGCAGGGGCACGCCCAAAAAAAGAAAACCCTTTATAGACCGAAAACTCTTTCAAGATAAGGATTTATCAGCAGCTTATCGGGGTCGAGTTGCTGGCGAAGCGCGAGAAAATCCGCCCAATGTGCGTAGGTAGTCGCCAGATTGTCGGCAGTGCGCGTGTGCATTTTTCCCCAATGCGGGCGACCATCGTATTGCATGCAAAGTTCTTCCATATCGCGGAAATACTCCTCGTGCGCAGTGCCCTCATAGACGTGAAAGGCGATGTAGGCGGAGTTTCGCCCGTTGGAAGGGCTTAACCAAATATCGTCCGCACGCGTCCAACGGCATTCAAGCGGAAAGAAAACGCGGTATTGTTTTTCTTCCATCTTCGCCCGAATGGCGCGAACGAGGGCAGGAAAATGCTCTTCGGGCACATTATATTCCATCTCTTTGAAGCGTACATTGCGGGGCGAGGCATAAATAAGATGGCTATAATTTATGCGCTGTTCTTTGCCAATAAAGCCCGCCAATAGGCGATTGATGCGGCGATAATTGCCCGAAAAGGTACGCCCAAAGCGGCAAATAAGCCCAAAAACACCGTTTTCTAAAACGCTTTGATTGATAAATTTTTTCAGTCCGCTGTCTTTTACAGCCTCTTGCGTTTCGTTGGAAAATTTGAGCTGCACCGTATCGGTGTAAGGAAACCAATAAAATTCAAAATTGCGGTTCTCGATTTTGTACTTCTCCAGGTTTTGAAGTGTATCCTCCAAGCTGGCTTTATCAGTGCGGTAATCGAGTTTGTAGCTGTCTTGCAGTTGCAGCGTAACTTGGGTAACGATGCCCAAAGCGCCGAGCGCGACGCGGGCAGCGTTAAAAATTTCGGGTTTATCGTCGGCGCTGCATTCGATAAGCTCGCCCGCTGCGCTGATAAATCGCAGGGCGACAATTTGGGTCGAGATGCCGCCAAACTGTGTGCCCGTGCCATGCGTGCCCGTGCTGGTAGCGCCCGCGATGCTCTGTTTGTCGATGTCGCCTAAGTTTTGTTGTGCCAAACCTTCCGCATGCAAAAGTTTTCCAAGCGCGTTGATGGTCGTACCAGCCCAAACGCGTGCTTGTTTTTTGGCTTTATCCAGATGAATAAGCCCCTGCATGTTTTGCAAGGTAACCAAATAATCATTGGTTTGCGCCAGTGGTGTGAAGGAATGCCCCGAACCGACCATGCGCACGCGCCGCCCCTCTTGGCGGGCACGCTGCAGAATGTCGATAATTTCCTGCTCCGTGCTGGGGTGTAGCAGGGCGGTGGGCGTACATTCGACGTTGCGCGCCCAGTTTTTCCAAATTTTCTGACTCATAGCGAATGACGAATGACGAATGACGAATGACGAATGACGAATGACGAATGAC
>CAYXSA010000032.1:0-41676 GCA_964467315.1 uncultured Saprospiraceae bacterium
GCCCCAACGCTATTTGTTGCACACTTGGACGGGGGACGCTGCCCCCGCCCAAGTGTCGCCGCAAGCCAACATATACGAAAATCCCGCAAGAGAAGCGGGGCGGGGCAGCGTCCCCGCTACGCTTCCCCAATAAGTAGCGTTGGGGCAGCGCCCCCAACGCTTTTGCGTAACATCAGCTCGTAACTCCTAACTCAATGTTTGTGGTGGTGATGGTGTTCGAGGGGAATGCCGCAATAGGGGCAAAAAACGAACTCTCTGCCGAACATGCTCGTACAAAGCGTATGGTCTGCGCCGCCGCTCGCCTTAGCCTGCTCTTGCAGGGCTTTTAGCTGGGCTTCTTCGCTTTCGGCTTCTTTGGCGGCTTCTTCGGCTCGGATTTGGGCTAAAAGCGCTTCTTTGGCGAGGCGTTCTTCTTCTTTTTGGTTTTCTATTTTTTCGATGAAGGCAGCGCCGATGATACCCGTAGGTAGCGCCACCACCCCCAAACCTAAAATCGCTATGCAGCTGCCCGCAAATTGCCCCCAACCCGTTACGGGGTAAATATCGCCGTAGCCTACCGTCGTGAGCGTAGCCACCGCCCACCACATCGTGCTAACGATGTCCGTAAATTTGCCATTTTGCACGTTGTAGGGGTGGTCGTGCTCGATGTAATAAAGCAGGGTCGAGGCGACCAGCATCACGACGAAGGTCGTAAAAAGGGTCGTACCCAGCTCGTAGCGCTTTTCATAAAACACATCGCCAACGACGATGACAGAAGCCGTAAAATTGCTAAGCTTCAATATACGCATCATACGCGTAACCTTGAGTATGCGTATTAGTCGCAGGTCGAAGTCAGCAAAATAGGGTATGATGAACTGCGCCAGCAGCGGAAATATCGCCAAAAGGTCGATAACCCCAGAGCCAGAGCGCATAAAATTTAGCCCCGCAGCGGGATAGGAACTGCTATCTTTGAATTTGAAATCGGCAGTAAAGAGGCGTAGCAGGTATTCGGCGACGAAGATAACGAGGGTGATGTCCTCGAAAGTATCGAAGTACCAGCCATAAGCCTGTTTGACGCTCTCATAAGATTCGGCAACGGTAGCGATAAGGCTCAAGAGAATAAGCACCATAATAATGCTATCGACAAGCTGACTGCGCCAATCGCTGGTTTCCTCATTGTCGATGATGTCGAAGACTTGGTAGCGGAACTTTCGGAAGCCCGTTAGGGGGGCTTGCGATTGGGGATTTTCTTCTTGAGTGGTATTCAGTTCCATGATAAAAGCAGCAGGGAAGCAGTGATAAAACGGCGTATTTTGGTATGTTTCTGAACTGCCTTTTTCAAGGCGCGGCAAGATACCAAAGGTTTGCATTTTTGGAAAATGTTTTTGAGAAAAAGCCTTTATTTTGCCCTTGGTTAAGCCGCGCAAAAAGCGGCAAAAAATACAAAATGGAGATTACGATTATTTTAGGGGTTTTGGGGGTGGTGTTTTTGGCGATATTTATCAGTTCGACCTTTGGTTTTGGCGATGCTTTGGTGAGTATGCCCTTGTTGACGCTTTTGCTTAGTTCGCAGCAGGCTGCGCCTATCGTAGCGGCGCTGTCTTTGGGGACGGGTCTGTTGGTTTTTGTACCGCGTTGGCGTTCGGTGGCTTGGGGGCAGGTGCTGCCGCTGCTGTTGGTGGCGTTGTTGGTGATGCCCTTAGGGTTTTATGCGGGCTTTAGTTTGGACGAAAGGATTATGAAGCTGGTATTGGGAGGCTTTGTGCTGGCGTTTTCGCTGTATAATTTGCTGCTTCGTCCTTTTTTATTACGGAAGGAAACAAATATATTGACTACCGAAAGGAGGAACGCTGGTTTTGATTATTGGGTGTTGCCATTTGGGGCATTGGCGGGGTTTTTCGGGGGTGCTTATAATATAAGTGGCCCGCCTGCGGTTTTGTATGGGACGCTGCGGGGCTGGCGGGCGGAGGTTTTTTCGGTAAGCTTGCAGGGTTTTTTCTTTCCGCTGTCCTTGACTGCGGTATCGGTGCGGGCTGTGGGGGGTGCGTATACGGTGGAAGTGCTTTGGTATCTGCTGTTTTCGCTGCCTGTGCTGCTGCTGGCGGCGCTGCTGGGTCGTTGGGCAAACGGGCGCTTGCAAAATGGGGTGCTTTTTCATAAATTGATACATGTTTTATTGCTGTTTTTGGGGGGCTTGTTGCTGGTAGGCTGATGAAAGTGCAGGGGCAGTTTGTGGGCATAGCGATGCGGAGGGCTGCCGCCTACGGCGGCAGTACCGCAGGCTTGCCTGCGGTATGAGCGAATAGCGAACCCGTAGCGTAGCGCCGCCGCGTGTAGGGGCAGCCCTTGTGGCTGCCCCTACACGCGGCGGATGCCCCAAAATAAAAAAGTCGGCATATAGCATGTCGGGCTGGCAAAAAATTGCTATTATAGCGGCTGTATTCGCTTTATTATGTCCCCCCAGCGTTGAAAATTTATGAGAGAGCTTAACAAACCGATGTTTTATGCGGTTATATTGATAGTGTTTGGGCTGCTGTTTTTGTCGACGCTCCGCCCTCTGCCGCTGAATGCGGAGCGGCATAGGCGCGAAAATAAGCCGCTTTATTTTAATGATAGCACCCGATTATGGGAGGTGCTGTATAAGTTTGGCAAAATTATCATGAATTTGACCGACCCGAAGAAGGGCGGCGACGAGTCGAAGGGGCGGGATTTGGTGTATAATGGCTATACGACAGACGAAAGCGGGCGTAAGACGGCGAAAAACGGCGATTTGCCTTGTATTGCTTGCCATACGGTGCAGGCGGAATACGAGGATTTGGGGGTAATAGACCCCGAAAAACGCTTAGCTTATGCCGATTCTATGCAGTTGCCCTTCTTGCCTGGCACGCCTTTTTATGGAATTGTCAATCGAATATACTTTTTCAACAACGATTATCAAAAAAACTTCCCTCATCCGAAGTATCAGGAGCTGCTAAAGAAGGGTCATAAGGACTTGCGCACGGCTATACAGGCTTGCAATCGCGTGTATGCGCATGGCAGAGAGCTGGAAGAATGGGAGGTAGAGTCAATTCTGACATTTTTATGGACTTTACAGCTACATATCAGCGATATAAAGCTCTCGCAGGACGATATTAGGCAGATAAATGAGGCTTTGGAGACGGATAAAAACACCTCCAGAGCGATAAATTTGCTGCGCGACCACTACCCAGAGGTTTATCCCGCTACCCTACCGCCGCCCATCTCCCTAAATGACCGCAAACGCACATCGCCAGTGCTCAATAACTTCACGAATGGGCGGCGAGTGTATGAGCGGAGTTGCCTTTATTGTCATGGCGAAGAGCATAAATACGCCAGTCCGAAATTGAATTTGGAGCAATCCACCTTCCAGTTTCTAAAAAAGCATTTCGACGATACGACGAGCCGTTATTCCATCTACGAAGCCCTGCGTTATCAGCCAAAACCCGCGAGAAGTTTGCGCAATTCTCGCTCTCCGCACTTCACAAAGGAGCGTTTGAGCGACAAACAAATACAGGATTTGCGTTTCTACATCTTGCAAATGGCAAAGTTTGGCGAGGAGGCGTATGAGTACTACAAAAACAACCGATAAATATGCGTTTTTTATCCTTTTTACTGCTTTCGATGGCGGTATTTTTTGCTTCCTGCGGTTGGTCGGGCGATGGTTTGGCAAAAAAGCTAAGCCGCAAGGGCGGAAAATGGTCTATCGAGCGTTTGGTTTGGCAGATTGTAGAGCAAGATATACCCAATCAGAACATTTACGATGGCGAAGAGTCGGGCGGTACGCTCACTTTTACTGAGGACGGCAATATGCGCTATGACTACAACCTCAACGGCGTACAACGCAGCGGTTCCGCTGTGTGGAGCATCAACGAAACAGACCTACAAATCACCTATATCGACCTCGCAAACACCGTAAGCGGCGCGCTTACCGTCGATTATACCGTACAACACGAGGGCGCAAACAACATCAAACTGCAATGCGTGGAAACTTATACGGATTCTATCGCCCGCAGCATAACCAATAGCATGTCTTTCGAGCTGGAACGCCGACAATAAGGATTATGTGCTTTGTGTCCATAGGTACTGCTTTGTGTCGTAGGTACAATGCCGCCTTGCGGCGGCAGTGGTAGCAAGTACTGATTCGTCATTAGCTTCGCGTTAACTGCGTTTTCGTCATTCGTCATTCGTCATTCGTCATTTGTCATTTGTCATTCGTCATTCGTCATTCGTCATTCGTCATTCGTAATGTCCCAATTACCAAATACCCCCAACGAAACTGAAGCCTTAGTGCGGATTGAAAAATACGCCAGCAAAAGTCGACAGTTTACCATCAATGATGCTGTAGCCTCTACGGGTGTGCCCGTTTTAGAGAGCGAGTACGCCATAAAATCGCTGATGGATAAGTACGACTGTCGGCTAAAAGTAACCGAAAACGGCGACCTTATCTATGATTTCGGGCGCATGGAGCGCCGACATTCCAAAGGTTTTGGCGAGTATATGCGGGACTTCGGCGCTTGGCTCTGGGGCGCATTTACGCTGTTCTACAAATTTACTATTTCGGTAGTATTGGTAGTCTATTTTGTGGTCTTTTTGGTGCTTATCCTTGCCGCTGCCATTGCCGCTATGAGCGGAAGCAAAGACAATGATGGCGCATCTAAAGGCATCGGCAACCTTATCGCGGTGCTGTTTCGTGTCTTTCTCGAGATTTTTATCTGGAAAACCATACTCGACAACAACCAAACCCACTACGAAATAGACGAATACGGCTACCGCTCGCGTCGACCCAATGCCCGCCGCTCCGAAATCGCCAAACTCCGCAACAAAGACGGCAAAGGCGATGCAGCAGACAAAAGCATTATCGCCTCTATCTACGATTTTGTGTTCGGCCCCCCGCGTATCGCCCCCGACCCCCTCGCCAATAAGCAAGAAGTAGCCAGCTACCTGAAAGAGCAAAAAGGCATCGTTTGCACCGCCGAGCTCCAAGCCCTCGCAGGCTGGCGCAGAGAGGAAGCCGATAATTTTATGACCGAATGCCTCGCACATTTCAACGGTAGAGCCGAAGTATCGCCCAATGGCACCCTTTACGCCGACTTTCCCGACATCAACCGACGCAAAAACGAAGAAAATAGCGCCCCCGTCGTCTATTTCTGGAACGAATACGAGCCGCCTTACCAACTCAATGGCAATACCAGCGGAAAAAATGCCCTCATCGTCTTTATGAACATTTTTAACCTCGCAGGCTCGCTCTTCATCCTCTCGCAAGGCGAAGAATTTATGGACTCCGCCCTCGCCGCTTGGCTCGGCTGGATTCCGCTCGTCTATTCGCTGCTCTTTTTCCTCATTCCCTTTGTGCGCTATCTCTATCTGATTCCCCGCCACCGCGAGCAACATAAGACAAATATCCGCAAACGGCTCATGCGCCTCATCTTCCAATCTTCCAATCCGCGCATTACCCTTAGCCAACTCATCGCCACCGCCAACGCCGATAAAGCCGAAGAAAAACTCGATAAAAAAACCATCGAGGACATTATGCAAGACCTTATCTACGATTTCAATGGCGAAATAGTCATCCGCGAAAGCGATGCAGAGGTAGAATACGATTTTTCTACCCTCGCCCGCGAACTCGACGATACCGAAGAAGCCCGCCAAGATAAAAACGCCGACGACCGCTTAGGAAACGTCATCATGGAAGCCTAATACAAATTACGAACACGAAGTAAAAATACTTGCTACCGCTGCCGCCGCGAGGCGGCATAGTACCTATACACAACGTACAACCTATACGCAAAGCAGAACCCCATGCACATTCTACTAATAGAAGACGAGGACAACATACGCCTGCCCCTACAGCTCAATTTGGAGATGGAGGGCTATCGCGTTACTGCCTTATCGCATGGGGCGGGGGCGCTGGGCATTTTGCAAAATACCCCCGATATTAGCCTGATTTTGTTGGATATTATGCTGCCCGATTTGAGCGGTTTGGATATTTGCGCCCAAATTCGCGCCGCAAAAATACAGACTCCCATCATTTTTTTGACCGCCAAAGATAGCCCCGCCGACCGCATCAATGGGCTGCGACAGGGCGGCGATGATTACGTCGTAAAGCCCTTTCATTTGGAGGAAATTTTGCTGCGCATCGCCAACCTACTGCGCCGCAGCAACACGCAAAACGCCCAAATCGAGCGCAATATCAACGCCGAAATGACGCATTTTGGCGGGCATAGTGTCAATTTTCGCACCTACGAAGTCCGCACCCGCTCAGGGCAAGAGTTTTTATTGACGAAAACGGAAGTCCTACTGCTGCGCCTGCTCACGGAGCGCGCGGGCGAGGTCGTCTCGCGCCAAGACATCTTGCAGCAGGTTTGGGGCTACGAAGATGCCTATCCTTCGACCCGCACCATCGACAATTTTATCCTTTCTTTTCGCAAGTATTTCGAGGACAACCCCAAAAACCCGCAGTTTTTTCATGCTATTCGCGGGGTGGGCTATAAATTTGAGCATTAAAAAGGTATTTTCGAGCGTTTTTTTTGGGCGTGTCCGCCACGCGTCCGCCGCGCAAAGGACGCGGCGGGAGCCGCCATAAATGGCGGCTCTACACGCGCGGCGGTCGGGCTATCCGTTGCAGCCCGCTAAAGCGGGCTTTCACTGCTATCCCTCACGCATTTGCCCAGTCCGCAGCATGAACGCTAAGGCTTCGAGTAGGCTGAGAAACAAGCGAGGCGCAGGCTTGGGAAGGGAAAAAAATAAAAAAAGCGCGGCACGCCTTTGCGTGTCCGCGCGCCGTATTTGCGTGAGGGATATGTAGAGCCGTAGCATGCTACGGCTCAAATAGCCCGACCACCCGACCTTTTAAGCCGCGTAGCGGCGGGGAGGGCGGGCACGCCAAAAAAAATGAATGCACAACGAATAACGCAGCATCTTCTTAACCAACTACTTACCTCTCACTACCAACATGAAAAGCAAACTCCAATCTCCCGAGTTTACGCAGTCGCTCAAAACAGCCGCCTATAGAATGCGGCTAAAAGACGAACTTTCTTTAGTGCAAGTCAGCGAAGAACCGCTGCGTTTTTTGATGCACCTCGAGCACAAATTTGCCGACGATGTCGATATACTCTTCGTGGCTGGCTACAGCAACAACTGGAAAGACTACCATAAAGACAATCGCCCCAGCGATAAATTCGCCGCAGGGCACTGCGAACTCAATAGCGGCAAACTCACTCTGAGCATCGAACAAGGCAAAGCGCGCGACCGCGCTATCATCGCCGCTTTGAAAAAACACCCCGTCTTCAAAGTATACGAAATAAGCCTCGAACTCAGCAGCCAAGGCGCTGACGAAGCCGAAATTGACAAACTCGAAGGCGAAATGTCTAAAATCAAACCCAAAGACGGACATAGCCGCGAAGTTTTCGCACAAATCAAAAGCGCCTTAGACGAATTTAAAGCCGTACCCGCCCACGAATTCGAAATACGCGACCTCGCTATGAAAAAAGTCGAAGGACTGGTGAAAATCTGGCGCGCCGTCCACCAACAATCTACCACACCAGAAGACGTAGCCATCGAAAACCAACTCGATAAAATCGAAGATTGGCTAAAAATACACAAAAATGCTCAAGGCAAAGAAAAAGACCATGCCGAAGGCTATAAATTGCTCGACGAATACGTCGACTGTGCTAATCAACTCAAAAACCTGCCCCCCGACCAATACGACGACCTGCTCGCCGACTTCCTCAAGCTCCTGCCCCGCATACAAAACTGGCTGCCCGCTCACCAAGAAGCAGCCAAAACCGATGAGGTGCTCAGAACCCAATACAAACACCTCTCCAAAGCCCTAAGCGAAATCCCCGCCGCCATCCAAAAACTCGACGAGGGCGTCAAAAAAATAGCAGCCCTCAAATCCAATACAAAAAAAGCCGTCGTCGACTTCGACTCCGTCGTCCCCTCCGCCGCCAAATTCCTGCAACAAGCCGAACTCAAAGCTGGCGAAAATGCAGATATAGACCGTATTATCTCCAAACTCGAGCTACTGGAAGATAACTACAACGACGGTCCTCCCCTCGTCGTACAAATCGAATCCATGCTCAAAAACGGCGTTACCGACCTGAAAGTCTTCGAAGACCTGCACGAAGACCGCATGAACGAGCTGTATAGCCTGCGCAACGAAATCGACCAATTTATCACCAAAAACAAAGGCTTCTTCGCTCAACTCGATGCCAAGAAAAAGAAGCAGGTCAATGCCCTCATCTTTCTGCAAGCACGCATCCAAAAAGAAATCCTCAACGCCGCCCAAGTCTTAGTAACAGTAAACATCGCCCTCCAAAAGAAAGCCGCACTCTGCGAATCCGAAGAACTCAAAGATGCCTACAATGCAGCCCTACTCATGCGAGGAGGTAGCCGCCTCGAAGACATCGAAGTCCTACGTTTCATCAAAAAAAGAGGTTACAAAACAGCAAGCCCCCAACTTAAAGAATTTTTAAATACCCTAAAAAATTCGGACATCAACGGCGGCGCAAGTATGCCCAAACTTTATGAACTCTACACTCAACTCGGCAATAATATCACACAACAAGCCCTTGACCAACTCTTTGCTAATACCAACGCAGAAGAGCTTGCCAACGATATCGCCGATGTGCTGTCGCGGGATGCTGCTGATGAATTAGATGATGACATGCAAAAACAAGTCGCCATCGCCTCACAAATGCCCGAACTAATCGAAGCCTCCAAACTTTTTCAAGAACTCGACAAAGCGACCATCGACCAATACAAAACCTTCCTTGCCCGCATCGAACGCATCGAAACCTATAAAAAAGACTTCGAAGCAAACGCCCAACTCCCCAGCTCGCACCCACAACACGAAAATGCAGTAGCCCAAAATACGGTTTTTTTAGCCCTATATAAATCTATTAAGGACCGTTTTCAAGCGCTCAAAGACGCTTACAAAGCCGCCGAAGAATTTGCAAAAATCGTTAAAGCCGATAAAAGCAGCCTTATTATAGAGGCTTTTGAAAAAGGGCAAAATACGCATGCGGCTCAATCGTTCTCTATTTTCGCAAAAACAGAATTTTCCGAGGAAAATGTCAAAGCCTACAAAATGCTCTATAGCAATGCACCCGAAATCGTCCTCACCAAATACGCAAGCGATATCAATATCGCTACGAAAATCCTCCAAGACACCATACAACTCGCCAACCAAATCCGCCCCAATAACCCATCTTACGCAACCATAAACGCCATACCTACCGACCTCTTGCGCCAAATTCTCAACAAAGAGAAGCCAAACGAAATTTTCATCGCACTACGCAATACCCTGCGCACCAACCTATATGATACATTCAGCCGAATGAAAAACTTGCAGCCCAGCACCATCTTCAATCAGTACTACGCAGCCCATAAATAAAAACCTAAGCCTGCTAAAACGCTTTTTTTCTTGGGCGTGCCCGCCACGCGTCCGCCGCGCAAAGGACGCGGCGGGAGCCGCCATAAATGGCGGCTCTACACGCGCGGCGGTCGGGCTATCCGTTGCAGCCCGCTAAAGCGGGCTTTCACTGCTATCCCTCACGCTTTTTTCCGCTCTCCCAACCTGCTACTTACTACCAACTATGAAAAGCAAACTCCAATCTCCCGAGTTTACACAGTCGCTCAAAACAGCCGCCTACAAATTGCGACTGAAAGCCGAACTTTCGCTCCTGCAAAGCAAAGCTTCGCCGCAGGGCATTGCGAACTCGCCAACGGCGTGCTCTCTATGAGCGTCGAACACGGAAAAGCACGCGACCGCGCCATCATAGCCGCCTTCCGCAAACACCCCGTCTTCAAAGCCTACGAGCTAAAACTCGAACTCAACGAAAAAGACAGCGACGAGGAAGAAATAGACCAGCTCGAAAAAGAGATGGATGCGGTAAAACCCCAAGATAAAAATAGCCGCGAAGCCTTCGCACAAATCAAAAAAGCCCTCGACGAATACAAAATCATCGGCGCACACGACTTTGACCTACGCCAGAAATCACAAAACGTCGTAAAAAATCTCATTCAAATCTGGCGCAAAGACCACGCTAAATCCCAAACCAAAGAAGATTTGGCAATAGAAGCCCAACTCAAAAAAATCGAACAGTGGTTTGCCGACCACAGCAAAAAAGAAGCCGCCGAAAAAGACCATGCCGAAGGCTATAACCTGCTCGACAAATACGTCAAATACCGCGACCTTATCAAAAACGTAACGGCAGAAAACTACCCCGCCCTGCTGCAAAAACTACAAACCCTCCAACCCCTCATCGTTAATTGGCTACCCGCACACGCAGAAGCCGCCAAAACCGATAAAACCACCCAAACCCAATACCAGCACCTATCCGCTGCACTCTCCAATATCCCCAAAGCCATACAATTCCTCCAAAACGGCATCCAAAAACTACAGCAAAACCAAAACAACACCAAAAAAGCCGTCCTAAAACATAAAAACGCCGTACCCTCCACTGCTACCTTTCTCAAAAACGCCAACCTCAAAGCAGGTGAAAATGCCGAATTAGACAGCATTATAGGAAAAATGGAACGTATGGAAGATAACTACGAAGATGGTCCCGCCCTCTCCGTACAAATCGAAACCATGCTCAAAAATGGTATCACCAATTTTGCAGAATTCCAAGACCTCTACGACGACCACGAAAATCGCCTCTATAGCCTACGCAACGAAATCCAAGCCTTCCTTGCTAAAAATAAAGGCTTGTTCAAAAATATCAGCCCCGCACAGAAAAAACGTACCAACGCCCTCCAAACCCTGCTTGCCCGCGTACAGCAAGAAATCAATAGTATCGGCTCTATCCTATTTGAAGCAAAAATGAAACTTCAATCCAGCGAAGCCCTCATGGATAATGAAGAAACCGCCGCCGTCGCCGAATCTCTCGCTATGGCATCAGGCGAATCGACTATGCTCATCACCGAAGCCATGAAAATCCTTAAAAAAGGCGAACATGGCACGGCAAATAGCCCAGGTCTAAACCGTTGGTTAGCCATGCTCGAAAAACAAGAACTCAATGTACAAGGCAACGCAGATACCCAACTTTACCAGCTTTATCAAGCCTTAGGCAATAAACCTACCCAACAGCAATTAGATACCCTCCTTAGCAAAGGCGGGCAAGCCGACCAGCTTATAGAGAAAATTAGCAAAACACTCGATATAGACTATACTGCCAATGCCGCTACTGACGAACGCATGCAACTCACAGGCGTAATATCCCAGTACGCTCAGCTCAATTCTATGCCCAAACTTCTGTATAAAGTAGAGAGTGCAGGCTACGACGATGTAGCGGATATCGTTGAGGAGTACCAAGAAAACCAAAAATTCTACCAAGCACACAAAGACCGTCTCGAGAAAATGCCCGATAACCACCCGCAATACACTGAGCACCAACAAATAGTCCAAGCCTTCGAAATGCTGGATAATACCCTGCAAAGAAGCTATAAGCGCCTACTACAAATTAAAGCTGAAGCCGATGCCGTCGCTAAAAAATCTGTAGGCTTCGAGCTCGAAATGCTCGTAAACGCCCCCAATAGCGATGTTTCAAAAATGTTCAAAGCATTCGCCAAAAGCGAACTCTCGGCAGAAAATGTCGATGCCTACCAAAATCTTATGGGCTCTATGCAGCGACATATATTCGCCCAGCAATATCTTATACCTGACGATGCGCTCAATATCTCGCGTACCTGCAGCGAAATGCTTATCAGCGAAGCCAACAAACTCAACCCGCCCGTGCCACATGTTGACCATAGTACCATTAGCAACGATGAGTATAAAATCATTCTCGCTCCCAATGGCGCAATAGCTAATAAACTCATCAAAGAGCTAAAAATAAATCTTAGCGATACCTATAGCCGCTTCTGTATTTTGTCTGCCAGAGAACTATTCAACGCCGCCATCTAAGCCCCCAAGAAGCTGTTTGAAAACCTCTGGCGGGGCAGAAAATGGTAAATTTTGGAGGACTGTAAGCGATTTTTTAAGAGAATAGCAGCCTATTCCCTAAAAAAACGCGCTATTAGACCTTCAAAAGATGCCGTTTTATAACCATTTAGGGGTCTAAACAGCTTCAAAAGCTTAGCACGAATTTTGCTGCATAGAAAACTTATTTTCTCAACAAAATGCCTCTCATTTTATATATGTACCGATTCCCAGTCTTACTGCATAGCACTGCTTTGGCTTTCGCTCTGCTCCTCGCTTCGAGCAGTCTACACGCACAGGTAGATAAATTCATAGACCGCAGCGTCGACCGCATCGGCAATCGCGTCGATAATAAAGTCGACTCCCGCGTGCGCTCCGCCAATACCAAAGTCGACCAAACCATCGATAAGACCGTCGACAAAAATCTCGACCGCGTACTCGAGCCCAATAAAAACAAAACTACCACCCCCAGCAGCAGCACGACGAGCGGTAGCAGCAACGGCGGTAGCAACCCCAAACCCTCCACAAGCAGCAGCAGCAGCAGCAGCAGCAGCAGCACAAGCAGCAAAACAGGCAGTAAAGCCCCCATGACGCACACGGAAGAAAGCCCCTTCGTAGGTAGCTTTCAATGGGAAGTAAAACGTTATAAAGCCGATAAATTGGTCAGCGGCGGGCATACCATACTGGATTTTTATGTGCGCCCGATGGAGACCGCCCTACACCTGCTCGACCCCAGCAAAAGCAACGCCCGCCAATACGCCTACTTGCTCAATCGCAATGCCGCAGCCCTCTCCATCATCGATGAAGCAGCAGGTACCGTGAGCAAATCCGCCGCAACCAGCGCCAGCGCCCCCATCATCAGCGTGCTGCCCACCAATAAAAACAAAACCATCGAGGGCATCAGCTGCGCCGAATACAAGGGCACAAGCGGCGACATCACGCTTACGGTTTGGGCAGACGAAAGCCAACGCGCCCCCATGCTACATTCGCTCAAACAAGGCATCGGCACAGAGGCGCGGGCAGAATTTGCGCTCTTCCCCTCGCTTGCCAATCTCAAAGTCCCCGTACGCGAAGCCCTTTGGGAAAACAAAAAAACAGGCGAAAAAACCCAAATCTGGCTCAATAAAGTTCAGAAAACCGCCCCCGAAGATAAAGCCTTCGACCAATCGCGCTATCTGCAAAAATAGCCTTTCCACGCACTATGTTTTCTCGAAGTCGAAAACTTTGCGTATCCTTGCGTGAGGGATAGTAGGGGCGAATAATTATTCGCCCTTCAAGGGCGATAAATATACGCCCCGAATAGCCCGACCCCGCGCCGCGTAGGGGCAGCCCTTGTGGCTGCCCTCGCCTGCCGCCCTTTGCGGCAGGCGGCGGTGCGGGGGCACGCCCAAAAAAATACCCCATACTCACCCCAGCCGCCGCGCTTATGAAACGCTCCTTTATACTCCCTTTTTTACTCCTTTTTGCCTGCTTCGCCTTCGGCACGCAAAACCTATTTGCCCAAAAAATCACCCCACCCGACTTGGGAAAAGCGGTAGATAGCCGCGTCGATAAAACCGTCGGCAGAGTCGAAAGCAAGGTAAAAGGCAAGGTCAATAGCCGCATCAATAAAGCCACTGGCAAAATTGATAGCAAAATAGACCGTACCGTCGACAAAATTCTCGACGAAAAAACCTACAAAAAGTATATCAAAGACCAGAAAAAGAAGCAAAAAGACAGCAAAAAAGCAGAAAAAAAGGTCGTCGCCCAAGAAAATAAAGACCGCAAAAAAGCCAAAAAAGCAGGCAAAGAATACACCTCTCCCCGCGAATTGGCACGCATAGAGGAAGAAAAAAACCGCAAAATCGTGCTGCCAGGCGAGCTCGTGCCGCGCTCCTCTTACCGCAATGAGTTTGTAGGCTCCTTCACGCTTACCGCACGCTACTACCGCAACGAAGGCGGCAAACTCAGCCCCATACGCGGCAAAAATTACCAACTCGACTTGGCAGCCATGAAAAATAAGGTCGCCGTTACCACCACCAACCTCGACGATGCAAGCTACGGAAAGCATACCTATATGACTATCCGCGAAAAAGAAACCCTCACCCGCTTCAACGCTACCACAGGCGACGAAGAACCCTACAGCGTCGAATACTCCGCGTTTTATTACTTAGACCATGCCCGAAAAACCTACAAACGCGAAACCTTTCGCGGCATCAGCATGATGTACACCGATAGCTTGGACTTGGAAAACGAACTGCTACCCGTAGATACCGCCGCCCGCGATACCGTCGTTTTGCTAAAAACACTGGTTAGCCCCCGCTTTCTCAATGACTCGCTTGGTGGTGTTTTCGCTACCCGCTACTGGGGCGAAGATAGCCGCTATAAAATCGAACTTTGGGGCGATAACAGCAAACGCATGAACGCCATTCACGCCTTCAACTGCATTTGTCGCTATACTCGCAAACGCGAAGACCTGCGCGCTTTCCTTCCCATCAATATGATGCGGGTAGCCGTGCGCTACGCCCGCATCGAACACAAAGTTTCGGGCGAAGTGCTCATTTTGCATATGTCCAACTTCTCTACTACTGCCCCCGACCCCAGCCTATTCAAAACCCCACACAACAACAACATGGGCTTCGACCCCGTGCCCGATAAAACCGAAATCCACGAAAGCGCCGACCCCAACGCCCCCGAAGCCCGCGACTGGGACATTGTCCCCGAACAAAAAGAAGGATAAAGCGAGTTACGAATTTTTAGCCCCAAGCGGCTAACCGTAGCCAAGCGCGACAACACGCAGCCTACGGACAGAGCAGTGCAGCCTGCGGACATGAAATACTTGATACCACTGCCGCCGTAAGGCGGCATAGTACCTACGACACAAAGCACAAGACCCTCAACCCCAGTCCTGAAAAATATGCCTTGCCGCCTGCATATACAACAGCACATCTTCTCCCTCCCAGCCCACAGACTCTGCCAGCGCATCTATCAATTCGCGCATATCCTCCCTTTGCGAGGACGACATCAGCACCCAAATTTTATCCGCCTCTGGCGGTGTAGCCAAATGCAGAAAAGAAGCCAAAGGCGGACGAATGCCCGAATAAGGTTGCATGATTCGGGTCAGCGGCATGGGCGGAGCTACGCGGACAGGGTTGCCCCGCGCTTGCAGGGTGCGCAGATTTCGCAAATCGCACAAAGGACTAAAATCTTCTATTAAATTGCCGCTAATATCGAGCTGCTGCAAATTTTGCAAGCCCGACAAGGGCGAGATGTCCCGTATTTCGTTGCTCGTCAAGTACAAACCTATCAATTGCGGCAGCGACGACAAGGGGCGCAGGTCGCTCAAAGAACGGCAATACTCCACCGTGAGATGCGTCAAACGTGGCAATAGCGCCACCCGCTCCAAAGAAGCAAGCGGCGCTTGTACGGACAAAAATTCCAGATTTTTCAGACTTTCCAAGCAGGGAATATCCTCTATGCGGCTTCCATCGGCGTAATTGCTTTGCTGCACAATCAAGCGCCGCAGATGCCCCGCACATTGAGGGAGCAACTGCCAATCTTCGGGCTGCACTTCATGCCCGCTATGTATCGTAAGCGTATCGTTTTGGGTCTTTATACTCAACTGTATCAGCAGCCGCACACGCCGAAAAAATGACTCCACTTGCTTGTTTATTTTAGCGCCAGCGTATGCCCACAACGCCGACAGGTATGCAGGTCTGTATTTCCGTTGAATTCCGCAAAAACCAAAGGCAGTTGCTTTTCTATGTCCGTTAGCGGCAGATAAACCTCGTGCAATTTGTTGCCGCAATGGTCGCAAAACCACAAAAATCCATCCGTATGCTCCGCCCCGCGCTTCTGCTCGATGACCAAACCCACCGAGTCGACAGGTCGCTGCGGGGAATGCGGCGTTTTGGCTGGCAGCAAGAAAATTTCCCCCTCTTTTATCGAAACTTCCTCAAATTTTCCCGCTGCATTCACGATTTTCAACACAATGTCGCCCTTTATCTGATAAAAAAATTCGGGCGTTTCGTTGTAATGATAATCCACGCGGCTATTCGGTCCGCCCACCGCCATAATGATAAAATCATTATTCGGATAAATCTCCTTATTCCGCACAGGCGGACGCAGGCTATCGCGGTTCTCCTCAATCCATTTTAGCAGGTTATATACGGGTAGTGTCGGCATAGTTATGAGTTACGAATGACGAATGACGAATGACGAATGACGGGTTACGAATGACGAGTTACAAGCTGAACGAGTAGCGAATGACAAATAGTACTTGCTACCACTGCCGCCGCAAGGCGGCATAGTACCTATACACAAAGTACGACCTACACACAAAACACACTTTTTTTGGGCGTGCCGCTTCGCGCCTTTGGCGCTCGCGTCGGGCTATTCGCTCCATCACCTTCGCGCTACGCGCTTCGGTGGTTCCGCTGCTATCCCTCACGCGGCAAGCTGCCAAATATAATTGTTTCTTCTGAACTATATCACAAAGGAGGCTTATTTTTACGCAAAAATAAATCCCCCTCTATGCGAAAATTTCTATTTTTATTTTTGCTGCTGCCACTCGGCGGCTTTCTGGCTGCGCAAAACGCGCTCCCTACCCAAACCATAAAAGGCACGGTCATAGACCGCGATTCTCGCCAGCCTATCGAATTGGCAAGCGTGCAAATCCTCACGACAGAGCCCATGTTGGGCGTTCTCACGGACGAAAACGGCAGCTTTCGCATCGAAAACGTGCCCACAGGTCGCCACTCCATACAAGTACAATATCTTGGTTATGAGCCGTATATGAGCGAAAATGTGATTGTCAATTCGGCAAAAGAATTGGTGCTCACGATACAGCTCGCAGAAAGCGCCTTCGATACACGCGAAGTCGTCGTCATAGACAGCACCCGCAAGCAGCACCGCACGCTCAACGATATGACCGTCGTTAGTGGGCGCTCCTTCACGGCGGAAGAAACCCAACGCTACCCCGCCTCTATCAACGACCCCAGCCGCATGGCGATGGGTTTTGCGGGCGTGCAAGCCAATCGGGATAATAATTCGGATATCGTCGTACGCGGCAACTCCCCCATCGGCGTGCTTTGGCGCTTGGAGGGCATCGATATACCCAACCCCAACCACTTCGCTCGTCGGGGCTCTTCGGGTGGCGGTATCACCATTTTTAGCGCTTCTTTGCTGGATAATTCCGATTTTTCTACGGGCGCGTTTGCGCCTGAATATGGGAATGCCTTTTCTTCTGTCTTTGATATGCGTTTTCGCAAGGGCAACAACGAAAAGCGCGAGTACACGATTCGCGTGGGGCTTATCGGCTTAGATGCGGCTACGGAAGGCTATTTTAAGCGGGGCGAGGGCTCGTATTTGGTAAATTATCGCTATTCGACTTTGGGCATTCTCAACAAATTGGGCATTCGTTTGGTGGGCGAGCGCATAGACAACAATTTTCAAGATTTATCTTTTAATCTGCATTTTCCGACCAAAGGGCGAAAGCACAGTTTTTCCGTTTTCGGCATTGGCGGCTTGAGCAGCGAGCAAGGCGAGGCGCAGCCCGATACGAGCCTATGGCGGGTGTACAACGACCGCTACGCCTACTATTTTTCTACCAATATGTTTGCTTCGGGTTTGACGCATACCGTAAGCCTGCCGAAGGGCTATGTACGCACGACGCTCGCCGTCATGGGCAATAATTTGGTCTATGACGAAGATACGGTAAGCACCAGCCTTGCCCCTACGCCGATTTCTACCGAATTGCATAAAGAAAGCCGCATAACGCTGGCATCTACGCACAATCATAAATTCAGCCCCCGACTGACGCTAAAAAGCGGCATTTTCTTAAGCCAACTGTTTTTCGAGTTCCAACGCTCGGAGCGCAATTATGCGGGTGATACGATGGAGCAAGTTATTTCGGGCAAGGGCAATACGCAGCTTATACAGCTTTATACGCAGGCAAAATATAAGCTCACGCCGCGCCTGTCGACGGTTTTCGGCGTGCATGGTTTGCTGTTTGCGCTGAATGGCAGCTATTCGATAGAGCCGCGAGCGGCTTTGCAATACTCGGCAGGCAAGGGGCACAGTCTGAGCTTGGGTTATGGTTTGCATGGGCGCATACAGCCCTTGGGCACTTACTTTACGCAGTTGTACGATAGTGCGAGCCAAAGTATGCAGTATGTAAACCGCGATTTGCCCGTATTGAAGGCGCATCATTTGGTTTTGGGTTATGATTGGTACGGCGAAAAGGGCTGGCATATCCGAGCTGAAGTGTATGCGCAGCGCCTGTATAATGTACCTGTAGGCGTATCGCAAGACAGCACATTTTGGATACTCAACGCCCGCGACGGCTTCGCTCAAGAGCGGCTTTGGGCAGAGGGAAAGGGGGAAAACTATGGCTTGGATTTGACGGTAGAGAAATTTTTTGCCAAACAGTTTTTTATACTGGTTTCGGGGGCTTATTATCGCTCCTTTGCGACGGCGCTCAACGGGCGCAGATACAGCAGCCGCTTTGACGGGATTTTTAACAGTTCCGCTATGGCAGGCAAAGAATTTACCTTCAAAAAGGGGGGAACCTTGCAGTTGGGTTTGCGCGTGGTGGCAAGCGGCGGATTTAAGTATACGCCCGCCGATGTAGCGGCTTCGCAGTCAGCGAATGCGCTGGTCATCGATACGGAGCGCATCAATGCGGCACAAATTCCCGCTTATTTCCGCGTAGATGGACGCGTAGCCTACCGCAAAAATCTGCCGAAGGTTGCCTATACCGTTGCCCTCGACGTGCAAAATGCTTCCGCCCGCCGCAACGTCCGCGACCAAATCTACGACCCTACGACCCAAAATATAGGCTTTTCGTATCAATCGGGCTTAGTGCCTGTGATTAGTTTTCAGTTGGATTTTTAGGTAGTAGGTAGTAAGTAGTAGGTAGTAAGATGCCGACTATCGGACTAAGTTTGCACGCGTGAGGGATAGCAGTGTAGGGGCAGCCCTGCCCACAAGTGCGTAAGCACGCCGTGGGGCTGCCCTGCAACGGATAGCCCGACCCTGCGACCTTTAAGCCGCGTTAGCGGCGGGGAGCAGGGGCACGCCAAAAAAAGTGAACACGAAGTAAACGCGTAGCGAAAAATGAAAATTTCGCCAAATTCGTAACTCGTAATTCGTAACTCGTAATTAAAATACTACTTTTGGCGATAGGCAATTATTTTAGAGCACCAACCCACCGACTTGTATGGCTTCTACGAACTTATTGAGCGATTTGTACCACAGTGTTTTGCGCCTGCGATATACGATAGATGACGTTTATGCGCAAAATAAGCTGCTGCGCTGGCAGGATTTTATGCAGGAATTGCAGGAGGAAATGCAGCCCATGCAGGCGCTTTTTCCCAAAATAAAAAGTCCGCTTTTATTGATACAGCGCTATTATGAAAAACACGTCGATAGGCGTTTAATTGTAGCCGAATGCGAGGCTGAAGTGCTCAAAAGCGGGGAGCAAATCGCCAGCATCGAGCAGCAAATAGGGGTTAGCGAGCAGACGCGAGCCAATATACAAGCGGCTTTGGCGCAAACGGAGCAGCAAATCGCTACTTTGCGCACGGAGATAGAAAAGTATAAGCGTTTGAGTACGGAGTTGCAGCATGAGCAGCAAATTTTGTCGCCGCTGACGGACAAAACGAAGTATAAAAAGCTCTACAAAGAAATCGAGCAACAGGCTTCGCAGTACAATATCGGCATTTTGGAATGCGAGTCGGCGATTGCCGACAGCCAAAAGCAGGCGGAGGCGCTGCGCCGCGATGAGCAAACTTGCGTGGAGCATGTTGCGCGTTTTCAGGCGGATATTTTGGCTTTGCAGTCGCATATTGCCAATCAGCAAAAGCGGCAAGCGGAGGCGCTTACCTCGAGCGACTATCAGGAAGAGTTGGACGCTTACGCCTATTTGCAGACCTTTTTTAAGGTGGCTACGCAGTACAAAAACAAGGACACGGGCGAAGATTTCACGAATGCCGACCCTGCGCCTTATCTGATAGATGAGTCCTTTGTGCCGAAAAATTGGCGCTCGGTTTTGGAGAAACTTTGCCGTCAGCCCCTGCCGACTTTGAGCGGATTTTTGCGCTCGGAGGGCGCGTATAAGCAGCTTTATCGGCAGGAATTGCCGCAGGCAGACCACTTCGTAGCGGCGTTATTTTTGACCCTGCGCGCAGGTTTGCAAAAGGGCGAAAGCATACAAAGCAGACATAATAAATTGTTTTTGCCATTGGGTGCAAAGCATATGTTGCAGCTAAGTTTCCGCGAGAAAGGGCGCATCATCGCCGCCTACTCCGAGAGTGCGCAAATCGGCGAAGAGGCAGGAGAAGAAGCCGAAAGCGCCACGCGCTTAGATATTTTTTCCTGCGAGGAGCAGACGCATCGCAGTCTGTATGTGCTTTTTGCGCAGTATGTGGTGCTGCTGGATATATTGCCCAATCCGTTTGAGTAGAATACTCGTTTTGAGTAAAAAAACTCAGAACTAAATGCTACAAAAATGGCTTGAAAGCCGCCCCGCGCTATTGGCGCGCTGGCAACGATACAAAACGCCGCATTTTGTTATGCGACTGAATGCGGTGTTATTGCTTATTGCAGTCTGCGCAAATTTCTATTTTCAGGCGTTTTGTCTGCCGAGCCTTTGGGCGGCTGGGCTGTTTTTGCTGGCGGCTGTGCATACGATTTTTTTGCCCTACACGCGCCATTGGTCGCCGCTGATGCAGCCTATATTGGGCTTTTTGGGGGGCGTATCTGCTTGTGTGTGGTTGTATTTTGTCGTATTTTTGGGCTGGGATGTTCTTTTCGTGGTTATTTTTTTCGTTCAGCCTCTGGTATTGTTGGGTTTATTAGCGCCATTTTTATTGTGTCAGTTGCTTTGGCAGCAGTTATTTCGTCCGACGCATTGGCTGTCGCTGCTGGGTTTTGCGGCGGGGATTGCCTTGAGTGTGAGCGTCTGCATTTGGGCGAGTAATCGGTACGAGGTTCAGGCTCAAGCCATACGCAGCGCGCAAAAGAGCGGCGATTTTTCTCGCGTTGAGCGCGATTTCATGAGCGAAAAGATAATGGGCATCGGCTTTTTGTACCATCTCGAATTTTGTATTTTCGACGGCTGGCGACCGCCCCTACATGAGCCGCTTTTGGTGCTGGGTTACTGGTTCAGCGCGGAGGAGTTCCCACAGCGCCGAGTGCCGCTTGCTGAGCGGCTGCGCCATTACAGAGCCGTTTTTCCAGAAAACAAATTGCCCTTCCCTTGCTCTTGCGCCTATAGTTATAGCAGCGACTATTTCCGCGACTCGCTCTGGGTGGAATAGTTTTTTTATTTTTTTTGGGCGTGCCCGCGCCGCTAAAAAGGCGGCGCGGTCGGGCTATTTGGGGCGTTTCACCATCGCCCCTGAAGGGGCGAATGTTGATTCGCCCCTACTATCCCTCACGCGAAATTTTGCCCCCGCCGCAAAAAGTTGCGGCGGGGATTTTTTTATTAGGAAACACAGACTTCGCCACTTCTCTTAGGCAAACCCAGCCCCCAAGCCCTCGTTTTCTAAACCCAGCCCCAGCCCCTCCCTTTTTACAAAGGGAGGGGAGGCGTGATGGTCGTAAATAATTGATAATCAATTTTTTATGAACATATTTTCTACGCAATCAGCTATAGTTTTTCGTACTGTTGCTGTATCTTTTTGGATTTTTTCGTTGGGAAAGCGCAGCGTATATATGCCTGCGGCTTGCGTATGCTTATCGCGCCAGTCGTCGTATTCTGTTTGCGTATTGTGAACTTCTCCATCTGCCTCCAAAACCAGACGAATAGCAGGGCAATAAAAATCAAAGAAAAAGTATTTGCCTTTTTCGTACTCCCATCTATACTGACGCAAAAAACGCGCTCCCAAAATTCGTCTATGCCTTACAAGCTCCCATAAAATTTTTTCGCTCGCTGTCATATCCTTGCGCAGCTGTCGCGCAAAAGTCAAAGGGTCTATTTTTTCGGGCTGCATTGTATAGTTTTTGTTTAGTATTTTATATTGATTATCAAGGGTTTATATATTAAGCGTATCCTACGTTGCTAAACCCACCCCCAATCCTCTCCCTTGCGTTGTGGTCGTCGCGCCTCCCCTCCCTTTGCAAAAAGGGAGGGGCTGGGGGTGGGTTTAGAAAACGAAGGGGGTTAGGGCTGGGTTAGAATACGAAGGGCTGGGGCTGGGTTCGCCCAAAACTACGGCTCTAATACGAGGCGGAAGCCACAAAAACATATATTGCTTTCATTAAGTGGGCTGTATTTTTCTTGGAGCGATTAGATAAAATCCAAAGGCTCAAATATATGTTTTTTATCGTAATTTTGCCGCTTCATTAGTTTCCTGTCAGCTCCAAATATATGCGTTTTAGTTTCTTAGTTTTTGCGGCTCTGTCTTGCTTATTCGCTGCCTGCGGGGGCGAAAACAGCGAAAAAAAAGCAGAGCGCCCCATCGCCCGCGCCTTAGGAAAAACCCTCTATGCCTCCGATTTGGAGGGTATCGGGCGCGGAATGTCGGCAGAAGATAGCAGCCTACAGGCAAAACTCTACGCCGAAAAATGGGTGGAAGACCAACTCATGTACGATGCAGCCGCCAAAAACGTAGAAGAATCGCCCCGCATAAAACGACTGGTAGAAGACTATCGCGCCTCGCTTATACTTAGCGACTACGAACAAATGCTTCTGCGCGACGAACTCGACACCGTAGTCAGCAGCAGCGAAATAGCCGAATACTACCGCCAAAATAGCGAACAATACATACGCGGCACCGACTGGATGCGCTGCCATTTCATTCGCATAAAACGCGATGCCGCAGAAGCGGAAGAACTGCGCAAACTTTTCAAAGACAATAGCAGCCAAAACATCGACAAAATTCGCCAACTCTGCCAAGCCGCTAGCGCCACCTTCCAACTCGAAGAAAAGGACTGGATACAGCCCGCCCTCGTCATCGGTAGACTGCCCAAAGACGCAGTCATAGAGCGACATATAGACGGCTCCGTCTTAGACCGTAGCGACGAACAGTATATTTATTTGCTGCGCATTTTCGAGTTTAGAGACCGAAATCAGCCCGCGCCTATGCAACAAGTGCAGGCAGAAATTCGCAAAATCATCATTCATTTGCGCGGGCAACAAATCCTTAGCAAATTGCGCCGTAGCATCTACCAAAATGCTAAAACCGATGGGCTGATAGAAGTTTTTTAGCGCACAGATTTTTTTGGGCATAGGGCTTTAATTATAGAGGCGCGCCGCAACCTTTTTGCGGCGCGCGCCATATCCGCGTGAGGGATAGTAGGGGCGCTGTAGGGACAAGGCATGCCTTGTCCCTACAGTTACGCCCCGCATAGCCCGACCGCGCGCCTTTTTTGGCGCGCGGGCACGCCAGAAAATTACGAATTACGATTGCGTAGCGCATTACGATTATGTGATTTATGTTAATACATCTTAAATGCGCAACATTCGTCCTTCGTCATTCGTCATTCGTCATTAAAAATTTGTTTCTTTGTGGCGTAAATCAATAGACAGGACCATGTACAAAGGAAAAAAAGTGGTGGTCGTGATGCCCGCCTACAATGCGGCGCTGACCTTGCAGCGCACTTTAGACGAGATACCGCGCGACTTAGTGGACGAGATAATTTTATGCGACGATGCGAGCAAAGACCGCACGGTGGAAGTAGCGCAGGAGCTGGGCATTCGGCATATTTTGCGCCACGAGCAAAATAAAGGCTATGGCGGCAACCAAAAAACGCTCTATAATAAAGCCCTCGAATTGGGCGGCGATATAGTGATCATGCTGCACCCCGACTATCAGTATACGCCCCTGCTCATACCGAGTATGGTGAATATCATCGGCGAGGGTCTATACCCCGTTGTGCTGGGTTCGCGCATCTTAGGCGGTGGCGCAAGGCGCGGCGGTATGCCCCTGTATAAGTATATTTTCAATCGTATGCTGACCTTTACGCAAAACGTATTGGTGGGCTATAAGCTTTCGGAATATCATACGGGCTATCGCGCATTTAGCCGTGAGGTGCTGGAAAAGATAAATTTCAACGGCAATTCCGACGATTTCGTTTTCGATAATGAGATGCTCTCGCAGATAATTTTCCACAAATTTCATATCGCCGAAGTTACCTGCCCGACCAAGTACTTCGATGAGGCTTCCTCTATCAATTTCCGCCGCAGCGTGAAATACGGCATGGGCGTACTGCGCGTATCCATGAATCACCGCTTGGCAAAATGGGGCTTGCGCCGCATGGACTTATACAAAACAATGAACAGCGAACCTTTAGTAGAAGGTAATAAGTAATAAGCACTTTGCTAATTAAAGTAAAAAATAGCCCCAAAGGGGCTCCCCTTTCGTAACCGTAGGCGAGCGAAGCGTTGCCTACGGACATGGCAACAAACCAATAGCAAACAATGGCAAAACTACCGAATAACCATTCGTCTTCTTCCAACGACGAGAGCAACAAAAACAAAGAGCAGCAGCAACCCGTCAGCCGCATCGCCGAACGCTACCGCCGCTCCGATGAGCTCGCCAAAGAAACGAGCAGCAGCAGCGCCACCAATTTCAACCCCAAAGACCAGATGGCGGTATCTGCTCCAGCGCAAGAAATGCTGTTTTCCAACAAAAATTTTATGTGGTTCGGCATTGGTATCGCCATCGTCGTCATAGGCTTTTTGCTCATGGCGGGCGGACAAATGCCCGATGCCAACACCTTCGATGAAAGCATCATCTACAGCCCCTTGCGCGTTACGGTAGCCCCGTTTTTGGTGCTGGCAGGCTTGGGCGTTATCATCTACGGCATTTTCAAAAACGAAGACAGCAACGAGCCGTCAAAGCCCCTATTCTAAATCATGCCCGAATGGTTGCAAGCCCTCTTAGTCGGCATCGTGCAAGGACTAACGGAATACCTGCCCGTGAGCAGCAGCGGGCATATAGAGTTGGCTCAAGCCGTCTTGGGCTACGAGGCTAAAGACGAAGCGGCTTTTTCCGTTATCCTGCATTTGGGAACGGTCTTGAGTACCATCGTCGTGCTGCACAAAGAAATTTGGCGCATCATTCGGGGGCTGTTTCAGTTCAAAAACAACGAAGAATGGCAGTTTTCGCTGCGCGTTGTGGTCTCTATGATACCCGCCGCCCTCGTCGGTCTGCTCTGGGAAAGCGAGCTGGAGGCACTCTTTGAGGGGCGGATTTTTTTGGTCGGCGCGCTGATGTGGCTCACGGCCTTGCTCCTCTATCTCGCCTCTAAGGCACGCAAAACCGAGCGCAGCGTAGGCTACAGCGAAGCTATCTGGATGGGTTTGGCGCAGATGGTAGCCATTTTACCAGGCGTTTCGCGCTCGGGCTCTACGATTGCAACGGCGGTCATTTTGCGGGTCGACAAAAAGCAGGCAGCCCAATTTTCCTTCCTCATGGTCGTCCCCCTCATCTTGGGCAAAATAGCCAAAGACCTGATAGACGGGAAAATCAATGCGGAAGTCCTCACGATAGAGATGCTCGCGGGCTTTTTGGCGGCATTTTTGGTGGGCATAATCGCCTGCCGCTGGATGATAAGCCTCGTGCAACGCGGGCGACTCATTTATTTCGCTATCTACTGCGCCCTCATCGGCAGCCTGGCGATGGTTTCGGCGTTTTTTGTGTAAGGCGAGTGGACGGCAGCAGGCGCGAGCGTAGCGAGCCATAATAAACTGCGCCCTAAGGCGCACCTTATACGCGTCGGAACTGTTTGAGGGAGGTCAAAACGGCGATAGCCGCTTTTGACCGAGCGAGTTTTTCGACGCAAAAGCATTTTTTTTGCTTACTTTTTTTGTTGCGACAAAAAAAGTAAGAAGAAAATATCGAAATGATAAATAACAGGCTAAATCCCCGTCGAAGCTAAAATACTCCTCTTCTTCATGCGCAAAAAAAATCCCCTCTTTTTGTGGTTTTTCCTGTTTTGCGCCTCCCTGCACGCGCAAGACCGCAGCCTCCTTGCGCCCAAACTACCGCAATGGCAAAACCCTTCTTTCGAGGGTACGCCCCAAGAATCTGCCCCCAATCTCTTAGGCTGGTCGCCCTTAGATACGCGCTCCACGCCCGATATTTTGCCAGGCCCTTGGGGCGTGAGCACCCCGCCGCTCGATGGAGCGACCTACATGGGGCTGACCACCCGCAGCGATTACACTTGGGAAGCCGTCGCGCAGCCGCTTGATGCGCCCTTGCTGCAAAATTATTGCTACAAATTCTCCCTTTATCTCGCGCGCTCCGCCTCCTATGTGGGCTACAATCAGCCCACGCGCCTGCGCATCTGGGGCAGCAACGACCCCCAAAGCCTCGCCAACGCCCAACTGCTTTGCAGCAGCACACCCATCGAACATACCAACTGGCAGCGCTACGAATTTTCCTTCATCGCGCAGCAAAATTGGCGCTACATCGTGCTCGAATGCTACTACAAAGAGCAAACACTCCTACCCTATCGCGGCAATATCTTGATAGATTTATTATCCCCCTTCATCGCCTGCGACCGCGCTTAGTCCCTCATTTTTTTCCTTTTTTTTTGGGCGTGCCCCTGCTCCCCGCTTCGCGCCTAAAGGCGCAAAGCTTAAAGGTCGCAGGGTCGGGCTATCCGCTACGTCGCCGCTAAAGCGGCGGCTTCGCTGCTATCCCTCACGCAAACGCATACGTCGCCGCTAAAGCGGCGGCTTCGCTGCTATCCCTCACGCAAACGCAGAGAACGGCGCGCAAAGCGCGCGCCGTATAGAGCCGTTGCATACAACGGCTCCACAGATATTAGAACAGCGACAAACGCAAAGAAACAAAAAAACTACGCCCATCAGCAGGCAAGATACCAGGTCCAGGATACGAGACCGCCCGACGGCTAAAATACATCGCATTCAAAGCATTATTGCAGCCTATTTGCAGGCGCAAAAACTTCCAACTATACGAGGCACTCGCATCTAAGACCGAATACGCAGGTATACGCCCCAAAGTCGCCGTTGGCGAAAATTCCGCATTCGTCGCATCACTAAAATGGCTTGCCGTATAGGCATATTGCGCCGCCATATCAAACCCTTTGTACCGAAATTGTAAGCCCGTGCGAAAGGTGATAGGCGCTACAAATTCGAGTTGCTTGCCTGCTGCTGCGCTATTCGCCGTCTGCAAATACCTGCCCGATAGATAAGAAAAATTGACAAACTGCCGAAGCTGCGGCGCTTTCTCGCCTGCCCCTTTCGTTTTGCCCAAGCGCAGCCAATCGACCTGCAAAAGGCATTCTACCCCCAATACCCGCGCATCGCCGACATTCGTGCGCAGCATATAAAGCTGCGTGATGTCTGGATTTTCGGGGTCGGAGCGCCGCTTTTGCAGGCTGCCGATGCGAGCGCCATAAAACAGATAAAACGCCGATACATCATAACTAAACGCCCCGCGCTGTCCGCGTATACCGAAGTCGGCATTGTAGCCGCGTTCATCTCGCAGCATACTATCTACGACCTGATTGGGGTTGGCGATGCGCAGGTCATTGAAATTGATAGCCCGATAATTTTGCGAGATATTGGCGTAAAACTCCGTGCCCGCATCGGGGCGAAAACTCATACCACAGCCCGCCAAAAATACCGCTCTTGTGCTTGCCTGCCTATCGGGCACCGCCTCATTGCGCAGGGTATCGAAGCCCGAAGCAGAGGGCACTACCACCAAATTTTGATAATAGCCATCGGCAAAGGTGGCGATGTATTCGGCGCGCATACCAGGCGTTATGCTCCATTTTTCGCCCAGCGGCAGATAATTCTCGGCGAAGGCGGCATAATTTTGAGAGGGAAAACGATAATCTTGGCGCAAAATCAAATCTTCGCCCTCGCGGGCAGGCTGCGAAAAGCTAAAATCTGCCCTGCTGCCTGTGCTCTCGGCATTGCCCCAGCCCTGCTGCTGACGGGTATCGCCCGCATACACGCGTACCCCCGCCAAAAGTATAGCCCGCTCGCTGCTTTCGGGCAAAAAATCGGGTACTTTGTAGAAGTACGCCAAGCGGGTTTCATTGCCAAAATTGTGATACTGCCCCTTGATAAGGTCGCGGCTGCCGCCGTAGTCGGGTCTATTGATAGGTTGCAAATTGCCGAGTGAGGAGCGCTCCGCATTGAGATAGAAAAAACGGGACTGCAAAAGTAGGTTATCGCTGAATCTATGCCGTATTTGCAGGGCGCTCACCCGCCAGCCGACGCGGAAAAAATTGCGCGCTCGCTTGCTCAAGCGGGGCGTTTGGCTAAATTCGGCATCGGTAAGCCCGCCCGCTTGTTGGGCGACATAGTCCATCACTGTTTGTTCTATGCTGTAGCGGGTTTTTGCTGCCGAATAGCTTAGTTTTAGATAGCCTGTATGCGCCCCAAAGCCGCTATTTTCGCGCCAGCCATCGCCCCTGCGATACTGATAAAAGCCGTAATAGCTAAATTTGCCCATCTTGCCGCTCAAATCGGTAAAATGGTTGAAAAAACCAAAAGAACCCAAAGAATTTTCGCTGCTGATATGCAGGGGTTTAGTGGCATTTTCGCCCGATTTGAGCACAAAATTTAGCATTCCGCCGAATTGGCTGCCGTATTGCAAACCCGCTGCACCCCGCACCAGCTCTATGTTTTCGAGCGCTTGGGCAGGGGGCGTGTAATAGAGTTCGGGGTATCCGAGCGCATCGGCGCTGATGTCGTAGCCGTTTTGTCGGGCGTTGATGCTGGCGCTGCGGTTGGGATTGAGTCCGCGCGTGGATATATTGAGTTGTAAGCCGCTATTATCGTTCTCCCAGATGGTCAAACCCGCTACTTTGGCATAGATAGCGCGGGCATTGTTGGCGCTAAGATTGCCTTGTACGTCTTTCAGCTCGATTTTGTCGCTTTTTTTGGAGGCATATAAGCCACCATTCTCGAAAATGCGCAAAAAATTGCGGCGCTCTTCCTCCGCTTCGATCTCTATCGCCGCAAAATCGGCATTTAGCAGGCTGCTATCCAAAGGCGGCAGGCTATCGGCAGACTGCGCAGCGGCAAGAGCCGAACAACAAAGGGCAAAAGAGCAAAGTAGTATCCGCATTTCGCTATCAGTACATTGTTAATTTGAATGCTTTAATGTTGTTTTTTGCGTGAGGGATAGGAGCGAAACCACCGAGCCACGCAAAGCGGGGCGAAGGTGATGCAGCGGATAGCCCGACCCCGCGCGTGTAGGGGCAGCCCTTGTGGCTGCCCCCTGCTGCGCCCCTTTGGCGCAGCAGACGCGCGGGGGCACGCCCCAAAAAACGCCTTAATCAACCGTATTCCGCTAATCAAGAGGGACAATAAGAGGCAGCAGCGAAGCCCCCAAAGGCAAATCGAGCAAATTGGCGCTGGTATCTATGAGCCAGCGGCTGCGTCTACCATTGAGGGCACAGCGGGCGAAGGCGCGAACCTCCACACAGCCATAACCGCGCTCGCGCTTATACTTGTCTGCCAAGTAATGCGCATGATGATGGATAAAATCGGGCTGCGTTTGCAGCATGATGATTTGTTTTTCGCTCAAATCCTCGCCGCCTGCTACCCAACTTTGCGCGCCCGTGCAGGTATCGCGTATCGAAAACTCTACGCTGCCCAACTTTTCTATGAGCATCACCCGCCACGAAAAGCGAAAACCGACCTCGTCCCACAAAACCTGCCGCCCCCATAGATGCGAGCGCAAAGGTAGGGCGATTTGCAGGACTATATAAATGACCATCGTCAATTTCATCCATGCCGATAGCGGCTG
Organism: uncultured Saprospiraceae bacterium; assembly: GCA_964467315.1. Classification (GTDB taxonomy): domain Bacteria; phylum Bacteroidota; class Bacteroidia; order Chitinophagales; family Saprospiraceae; genus JAAFIM01. The sequence goes on from CAYXSA010000032.1 coordinate 29,641, forward strand.
CGGGGCGCTTTCCTGCTGCTTTTCGGCTGCAAAAGTAGCAAACAGTTTTAATTTAGACAAAATCAAAATAAACTTTTTGCTCAAGTCGAAAAAAACTAAGCCCAAAGCCATCATCGCCAGCGGAAAAATGCCGATATGAAATAAAAAGTAGGTCAAGGTATGAAAAACGACCACGGCGACATACGCCAGCAAACGCCAGCGCGGCAGCAGCAGCAGAAAACCTACGAATAAATCGTAGAACATCCCCCCCCAAGACATCAAAGCAGCGGCGGCAGGCTGCACCAAGAAGCCTCCCAAGACAGGAAAATCGCCCTGCCGCGCCAACCAACTGCGCAAGGGCTGATGCTCCAAGAGCCAATCGGCTTGCATCTTAGCAAGGGCAGCAAAAAAGTATACGCAGACGATTTGAAAGCGGATAAGATGCAGATAGCGCGCATCTACCCAAGCCGCCCTTTGCGCCCGCCCCGCAGCCGCATCGGCAGAGAAAGCCCGATGAGCAGGCACCAACAAAAGCAGCAGACCCAACAACCAAAAAAGATAATGGTGATTGAGATAATGCGTAAAATCCAAACACTCTATATACGTGAAGCAAAACAGCCACAACAGACACGATAGCCGATAGCGATAGCCGAAAAATATACCCGCCGCCCCCAACAATTGCCCCAAAAATAAAGCATATATGCCCGCTTCAGAAGGTCGCGGCAGCCACTGCAGCGGATACAGCGTAAACAACAGGGCAGGCTCTACATAAAAACGCTGCACCCAACCAAATATAAAATAACGCAAAGCCGCCACAAAAAACAAAGTCCCACAAAGCATTCGGAAAAAAGCGAGCGCCTCAGCGGGGACTAATTGGGGCTTTTCGAGTGTAGCTTGCATTTTTATTGTCGACTTTGTTCGTTCTTCTGCTTTTTTGGCTAATTTTGCCGCCTTATTAAATAAGCAAAATAGCATGGCAAAGATAGATAAAAGATTGCGCGACCCGAAAATCATCGCGCACGTGCGCCGCATCGTAGGACTGCATCTCGACGCAGACCAAGGTTTTACCCCCGAAATCATCGAGGAAATGAAAGCGATGCGCGAGCATTTTATTAAGCATCATGCGCAGCCGACGATAGTAAAATCTATCCGTTTGGCATATGAGCATATCGCAAAATACAATGCGTTTGCCGTTGATTATCAGAACGATGAGCCCAATGAAGAGGACGGCGAATTGGACACCGAGCTGCCCGTTTCGCTCTTCGAGTACTACATCGGCTTGCTCTCCAACCCGACCAATAAGTACAATCGCGACGAGATAAAAGAGCTCAATATCCTGCTCAAATATAGCATCGAGCACGACGAGCCCTCTGGCAGAGACCCGAACGCCGTCGCAGAGCCTTCCGATAGCGAGGAGCAAGAGGAGAACGAAGAAGACGAGGACGAATAGGCGACAAAAACGGTGCTGTTGACTATATAAAATGCTGGATTATTTTGGGCTTCGACGGGGATTTTTTCTGTCATTTCGAGAGCTCGACATTTCTTTGTTACTTTTTTTGTCGCAACAAAAAAAGTAACCAAAAAAAATGCTTTTGCGTCGAAAAACTCGCTCGGTCAAAAATGAAATTTCATTTTTGACCTCCCTCAAACAGTTCGCTTCGCGGATGCCTTCGGCGTTCCGACGCGTATAAGGTGCGCCTATCGGCGCAGTTTATCATGGCTCGCTACGCTCGCGCCTGCTACCGTCCACTTGCATAAATAATCCAGCATTTTTTGTAGACAATATGCGCGTATTCACTTCGTGTTCGTAACTCGTCATTCGTAATTCATAATTATGACCATACTCGCCTACTTTTTGATTTTGTTATCGACGCTCATCATGTGGGCATTGGTGGCGTTTGTGATACAAATGCTGCTTTTGCTTATCATTGGGCGCATTGTCGGCTTGCAAAAAATGCTGCTCAATATGCTGCAATACGTCGCTACGGCGAGTTTTGTGGCGGGCATTTCGCATGGTTTTTTGTCTATGTGGTGGGGTGGCTGCATCTTGTATTGGATGTCGCGCCCCCTCGATTTTGTGCTGGGCGTATTCGTAGCGGCGACTTTCATCATACCTTTGGCGATAAAATTGCGGCAACAAAAACAGCGCGCCAATGAGGCTCAAGACATGTCTAAGCAACTCGCACAGCGCTTCGGCGGACAGGAAGGCGGCGCAGCGGGGCAGTTTGCCGAGATGCTCCAAAACATGGGGCAACAAGGCGCTAACACCCTCGAAAAAGGCATCGGCAAAGCCGACCTTATTAGCTTCGTGGGCAGGCTCACGGGCGTAGGTCTGGGCGTGCTTAATATGTTCTTGTAATGACGAATGACGAATGACGAATTTTGCGCATAAAAAATTGATAATCAAGATTATACACAAAGCGCATTCGTCATTCGTCATTCGTCATTCGTCATTCTATGGCGTGTCGGCGCTCCTAAAAAGGTCGCGCCGTCGGGCTATCCGTTGCAGCGCCTGTGGCGCTTCCACTGCTATCCCTCACGCAATTAAAACGCGCTGCGCAAAGGCGCAGCGCGGCACACAATAAAGCAGTTCCATTCGTCATTATTAGCGGTCATTCCCAACTTGCCAAAAAAAATCATCATCGTCGGCGATTTGATGTTGGACGTATACGTGCAGGGTAAAGCCGAGCGCGTATCGCCCGAAGCGCCCGTATTGGTATTGCGGCAGGAGGAAGAAACGCGCATGGCAGGCGGCGCGGCGAATGTAGCGTTGAATGTAGCGGCTTTAGGTGTAGAGCCCCTCCTTTTGGGGGCCTTGGGCGCAGGCGATGAGATAGCCAACGGGCATTTGCGCTCGATTTTGAGCGCATCGGGCATATCGACTGCGGGTTTAGTGGAGATAGCAGGGCGCTGCACGACGGTAAAAACCCGATTTTTGGCGCAGGGGCAGCATCTTTTGCGCTACGATAAAGAGGATACCGCAGCCATCGGTAGCGAAGGCGCTGCCCTTTGGCAGCAGTTGGAAGCATGGATAGCAGGGGGCGATATAACTGCGATGGTGCTCCAAGACTACAACAAGGGCGTTTTAACTCCCGACAGCATAGAGCGCTGCCTAAATTTGGCAAAAGCGGCAGATGTTCCCGTGATTGTAGACCCCAAACAGGCAAATTTTTTCGCCTATCGCGGTTGCGAATTATTTAAACCGAACTTGCGGGAGGCTATGCAGGCAGTCCATAAGACCCTGCGCGCCGACAATGAGGCAGACTTATACGCCATAGCCGCCGAAATCGGCGAAAAATTAGCCTGTCGATACGTCTGCATCACACTTGGCGAGCGCGGCGCTTACCTTTATGAGCGCCTACAGCAGCGCGGACGCTTGCTTGCCCCCCTAAAAAAACGCCATGCTATCGATATCTGCGGCGCTGGAGATACGGTCGTGAGCGCGCTATCAGTAGCTATAGCCAAAAGCTGGGATATAGAGCAGGCAGTACAATGGGCAAATCTGGCAGGCGGGCAGGTCTGCGAGCGCATTGGCGTAGTGCAAGCCGATGCCGCCCAGCTCGCGCGCGAGTGGGCAGAACTAAGCCTGTAAATTCGTAACAGCATAACTTTTTTGCGTTTCTATTTGTTTTTTGGCGGATATGTGAAAAAATTGTTAGGAAAAATGTAACTTTGCCCTTGTTGATGACAGCCTATTTATGAAAAGTACACGTTTATAGGCGGAACGTTCACATCATATATCAACAAACACGCACAACTATTATTCATCTATATTTCTATACTCACTCGTATGCTCAATCGTTTTAAACAAAATTTCGCTGCTTTAGCGACTGCAGGCGTATTCATGCTTGGCAGCGCCAGCGCTGTACAAGCGCAAACAGTCATTTGGGGCGCTGGTAGCGGCATCGCCGAAGATATCGCGCAGTTCAATAACCCCACTACCCCCGCCGATACTACTATCGCGGGCACAGGTTGGACTCCCACCGCCATTTCCAGCCCCATCTACGGTATGTGGGAACGCTCTCTAACGGGACTTTCTCGTGGTGCAAACGCCTTATCTCGCATAAACGGCGGCGACGGTATGACTCTTACCTCTCCTTCGCTTGCCAATGGCGTAGCGATGTTTGACAGCGACAATTACTACGAAGCTGCACCCGCGTCTGCACCGCAGTCAGGTTATATCACCTCGCCTGCTATTGACCTCACTGGCTGGCAAGACAGTGCCTTAGTAATCTCCATGCACACTGCTTATTTGGAATGGGAATTGGATAGCATCCATGTAGGCTTCTCAATAGATGGCGGCACTACATGGCGCTATGTTGATATCCGCAGCATCACAGGTACTTCAGGGCGTGTTAGTACTTATAGTGGCATCGTAAACGTGCCTATCACACAAGACCTTGCAGGCGCTACCAACCTCACGGATTGCCGCGTTCGCTTCTCCCATAAAGGCGACTCTTACTACTGGACAATAGATGATGTTAGCATCCGCCAGCCCTCCGCTTATGATCTTGCTATTTCTGGACCTACCAGCGGCAGCACCTTAGGCGATGCCTTCACTGTCGTCTATGTCTCCAACAACCGCTATGTGCCATTGTCTCAAGTAGATACTTCCGAGTACGCTATGGGCGCGCGCATCCTCAATAATGGCGCAAACAATATCACAGCTGCCGCCAATGCTCGCCTTATCCTGCACATCGAACGCTCTACAGGCGCAAATATGTGGGTAACAGAAACAATGGACACTATCGCTGTAGATAGCGTCAATGCTGGCGACCGTGCCACCTATACAGGCGGCTTAGCCAGCGGCTGGATTCCTACCCAAGTGGGCGACTATCGCGCTACCTATTTCGTGCAACACGACTTAGCCGATGCCACTGCCAGCAATGACTCTTCTATGCATATGTTCACCGTTACAGAAAACGATGGCTACATGTCTAAAGTGCCACTCGCACTCGATGGCGGCGTAGCCGTTACGGGCGCTTCCTTCCCCGCAGCTTCAGGAGCGAGCAATCTCGTCTCTGGCTTCGAGTTCGGAAATATGTACTACTTCCCACGCGGTGCTGCTTACCAAGTTGACTCCGTCAACTTCCGCGCTTATATCCAAGATGCAGGCGCTGCCTTCACTGGCGGTGGCGTAACTGCTCGCATCGCTCGCTTCGCTGACGGCGATAATGACGGCGTAATTACGGACGCTTCAGAAGTTATACTCGTAGGTCTTGGCACAGTCAATTTCACAGATGTAGCCGATGGTTACAAACGTGGTTCCGCTGTAATCACAAATACCGACGGTTTCACACTCAACCTTTCTGATACGACCTTCTACTACGTTTCGCTCTCACAAGACCGCGTTGGTGGTCTCGAAAATGCCGCAGGCGAATTCTTCGGCTATTGGTACGGCACAAACGCCATCAACTATGGTATCAATGCCGCCCTTTTCACAGCCGCTCCCACACCTATTCGCGTTACAGAAACCCCCGCTGGTGGTGGATCTACTACAACCGACTGGAACTGGATTGGCTTCGGACCTGATGTTGTGCCCGCTATCGGTATCAATATCAGCCCCTTCACTATCGCTGTTGATGAAGTAGAAGTTAATGCACATGGCATGAACCTCTTCCCCAACCCTGCCAGCACAGAGTTGAACGTACAAATCGACCTCGCACAAGCTGCTGATGTTACTTACATCATGACAGATGTTACAGGTCGCGTAGTACGCCTTGTCAACAACAAAAACGTACAAACAGAAGCCGTTACTTTCCAAATCAGCGACCTCGCTGCGGGCGTATACTTCGTTACCGTCAAAACTGGCAAAACAGCTACTACCCAACGCTTCGTAAAACAATAGTCTATATCCGTTTTTTCGGAGATTTTTGTTTGGGCGAGCCGGCAGGGGCTCAAAGAGCCCCTGCCGTCGGGCTATCCGCTTCAGCACCCACGTCGCTACTTCGTAGCTTCGTGGGTGCTTTTGCTTCTATCCCTCTCGCAAAGAAACTACCAAGCCTATCGCCCCGAAAAACAGCCTCCAAATGCAAAAAAATCTAAGTTTTTACCAAACGCCCCCGTATTTTTTAGCGGTTTATTAACATATTTATAGCTTTAAGCGTTATCTTCGCAGAGGCAAATTGACCGTTTTTTTATATGTTCTTAATTTCTTAGTTTCTTATGTCTAATCGTTACACAAAAATCGCTTCGGCATTTATGGGTGCGGCGCTCTTCGCTGCCTCTTCGCTGCAAGCACAGACTATTTATTGGGGTGCTGGGCACACAGACCCGCATATCGACTCCGTAGGGCGCTTCGCCGCTGGCGCAGGCACACTCTCCGATTTGGGCTGGACTCCAAACGGCAACGCAAGCCCCGCCACAGCCACTTGGACACGCTCCGCCACTGGGCGCTCCAATGCGACGATTACCAATTCTTGGGCAACCCAAGGCTTCACAAGCAATATGACCTCGCCCTCTATCGGCGACGGCGCTGCTATTTTCAACTGCGATTCGCTCGCAGTAGCAGGCGCTATACCTGCTGCTGGCGGTGGTGCGAACTTAGTTTCGCCCATTTTTGACCTTTCGGCTGCCGCCTCTGGGCAAAATGTCGCCGTGAAGTTTTATGTCAATTACTTCGATTTTCAAACAACAACTTTCGATCTTGTTCTTAACAATCTCAGCACAGGCGATGTTACGACAGTAAATATCCGCAACCTCACGGGGCAGTCTGGTGTTCGCGCAGCCTACAATGGTTGGGTAACAACTTTTGTAGACGTTACCGCTGGATTTGTAGCTGCAGACTTAGACAGCTTCACGCTAAGCTTCAACTACAGCGGCAACTACTATTTCTTTGCTGTAGATGATGTATCTGTTATCGATGCGCCACAAAATGACTTATCTATTGGCGTGCCGACTGTAGGCAATACCTTAGGCAATGCCTTCTCTACAGTACGCATTTCCAACAACTATTCGCAGCCGCTTTCGCAGGTAGGTGATGCCGACTATGGCTACGGCGCGAAAATCATCAACCGCGGACCAAATGATATTGATGCCCTCAACAATCCCCGCCTCATGGTCATCATCGAGCGCGAAACTGCCCCTATGACTTGGGTCGTAGAGCATACGGATTCTTTGGCATTGGGAGACATGGTAGAAGGACGCGACTCCAACTTCTCTGCCAACTTCGCAGGCGGCTGGATGCCTACGCAAATTGGTCGCTATCGTACGACTTACATCACCAAAAGCGATGTAGTAGACGGCAACCCCATGAACGACACTTCTCGCCATATCTTCAACATCACGGACAACTACTACTCCAAACTCCCCACCAATGCCGACGGCTACCCCGACTACACAGGTCGTAGCTTCCCTGGTTCTTCTGCGGGCAATCTGATTTCGGAGTTTGAGTATGGCAGTATGTTTTATTTCCCTGCTGGCGATAGCGCATGGCGCTCTGACTCCGTTACCTTCCGTTTGTATGCGGGTACTGTGGATACCGCCAACTTCAATACGATTGTAAATGTTCGTATTTATCGCTTCCGCGATTTGGACAACGATGGTACGCTTTCAGATGATCCTACTTCGGGCGAATTGCAGCTTGTAGCGCTTGGCTCTGACACCATCGTAGACATCACGACGGGCTACAAACGCGGCGCTGCTGTTGCACTAAACTTAGACGGCGAAACCTTCTATTTCAAAGATACTACGACCTACCTTGTCACGCTTGACCAGCGCACTACTACGGGCTTATCGACTGCTGCAAATCGCTTTCGTGGCTTTTTCTTTGGCTCTTACAACATCAACTACGGCTTGAATGCGGCTTTGTTTAATGCAGTGCCCTCGCCTGTGCGCGTAGCAGAAATCTCTGCTGCCAATGGTGCTCCTGCTACCAACGACTGGAACTGGATTGGTTTCGGCGCTCGCCAAGTGCCTTCTATCGGCGTATCTATAACATTGGATACTATGGGTATTGCTGTCAATCGCATAGAGGCAAACAGCGAAGTTCCTTTCCGCCTTGCTCCCAACCCTGCTAGCACAGAAATCAACGTAACTGTAGAATTGGCAGAAGCGGGTGATGTGCAGTATCTTATCACGGATGTAAGCGGTCGTATCGTTCGCATGGCTGCTAACCGCAACGTGCAAAACGAAGTCGCTACTTTCAACGTTTCGGAGCTTTCTGCGGGTGTATACTTCGTTACTGTGAAAACAGCGAAAGGCAGCTCTACGCAGCGTTTTGTAAAACAATAGATTTTTTTTGTGGACAGATACGGGCAGCCACACGGGGCTGCCCCTACACTACCGCCCCCGCGCCCCTTTGGCGCGGGGGTATTTTTTTTGCGTGAGGGATTGTAGAGCCGTAGCATGCTACGGCTCAAAAAGCCCGACGCTGCGCCCTTTTTGGCGCAGCGGCACGCCCAAATAAATAAAGGCTAAAAATTGGGAATAAGTCTTAATTTTGCCCTGTAAAAAACGGAGAAAATGCGGCTAAAAACCATAGAAGTCAAGGGATTTAAGAGTTTTGCGGAGAAGACGATTATCAATTTTAGCGAGCCTGTGATAGGGGTAGTCGGCTCGAATGGCTGCGGCAAATCGAACATTGTCGATGCGGTGCGCTGGGTGCTGGGCGAGCAAAAAACTTCCGCCCTGCGCTCCGACTCTATGACCAATGTTATTTTCAATGGCACAAAAACCAAACCCGCTGCAGGGCTGGCAGAGGTAACTTTAGTTTTTGAAAATCATAAGGGCATCTTGCCTACCGAATATCAAGAGGTGGCGATTCGGCGCGTTTTGTACAAGGACGGCGCGGGCGAATACTACCTAAATCAGGTGCGCTGTAGGCTCAAAGACATACATACGCTCTTGCAAAATACGGGCATTTCCTCCGATTCTTACGCGATAATCGCGCTTAGCATGGTCGATGATTTGCTACAAGACAAGGAAAATGCGCGGCTTGCGCTTTTTGAGCAGGCGGCGGGCATAGCAGGCTATAAGGGCAAGAAAAAAGAAACTTTATCCAAGCTCAAAAACGTGGACGAGGACTTGGCACGCATAGAAGATTTGCGCGCAGAGATAGAGAAGAATTTGCAAAGTCTGGAAAAGCAGGCAGCGCGCACGCGCAAATACCTCGACCTCAAACACGAATACAAAGAATTGGCTTTGGAATTGGTGCGTTTTCAGGCGGAGGACTATAAAACGCAGTACCGAAAAAGCGAAACCCAGATAAAAGAGCAGGAAACCCGCAATGCCGATACGCTGACTTCGATAGAGGCGACAGAGAAGAAACTGCGAGAGGCGCGCTCCCTAAGCGCAGAGGGCGAACAGCGCTATCAGCATCTGCAAAATCAACTCAATCAGACTACAGGAAAGCTAAAAGCCAAAGAAAATGAGCAAAAAATGCTCACCCAAAAGACTTGGTTTTTGCAAGATGGGCAACAAAAACTGCAGCTACAGATAGAGGAAGCCGATACGCGCACAACCCAATACCGCGCCCGCATAGAGCAGTTGCAGACCCAAATAGAGGGCGAACAAGAAATTTTAGCGGCGCAAAAGGCACATTTTCAGAGCCTGCAAACGCAGTACGCCGAACAAAATGAGCTGCTAAAAAGCGTAAAAGAGGCAAGCGGAGCGCAAGACCGAAAACTGCAAGAGCAGCAACGGACGAGCTTTGAGCTGGAAAAACAAATCGCCATTTCCAAAAGTAAAATAGAGCAGGCAGAGCAGCAAATCTCCCGACTGCAGCAACAGAATGCAGAGCACGAAGGGCAGCAGCGCAGTCTACAAACCCAACTGCAGCAGGCGGATTTCCAAATCCAAGAAAGCCAAAAACGCCTACAGGAAGAAAAGGAGATGGAAGCCGACACTTTGGCGCAAATAGCTGACAATCAAGCACTTATAGAAAGCGAAAGAGAGCAACTTAGCCAATATAATCGCCAATACGATGCCGCCCAAAACGAGTACAAGCTCCTACGCTCCCTCGTCGAAAGCCTCGAAGGCTATAGCGAATCCGTCAAATTTTTGGGCAAAAACGCCTCTTGGTCGGGTGAGCAAGCTCCCGTTTTGTTTTCCGACCTTATTTACTGCCCCGCCGAGTATCGCACGGCGGTAGAAAACTACTTAGAGCCTTATCTAAGCTATTATGTCGTGCCCAACACGCGGGAAGCCCTGCAGGCGATACGCCTACTCGATGAGCATCAAAAGGGCAAAGCCAACTTTTTTGTCATCTCCGAGATACCCGCCGATAGCGAGCTAAATGCCGCCGCCGCAGCCCCCGCGCAGGCACGCGCCGCCATAGAAATCGTACAGTTTGACCCCCAATATGCAGGACTGATGCGGCAGCTTTTGCAAAACGTCTACATCGTGCCTACTTCCGCCGAACTGCCCGCCAGCATCGGCAAAGAGCAGGTTTTTATCACCCAAGACGGTAAATTTGCCCAAAAAGCCTTCTTCATGCGCGGAGGCTCTACCCTCGCTTTCGAGGGCAAAAAGATTGGACGCAAAAAAAATCTGGAGCTCCTGCAAGCCCAAATACAAGAGCTTTCCGCCCAAACCGAAACAAGTCGCACAAGGCTAAAAAACCTTCAACAACTGCTCGCCCAACTCCAAAGCCAACCACATAGGCGCAATATCCAACAAATAGAGCAGCAACTACAGCAGCATCAGCGCGCCCATCTGCTCGCAAAATCTCGCCTCGATGGCTTCATACAGCAGCAGCAGCAAAACGACGAAGACAGCCAAGAGCAAGAAAAATTGCTGCGCCTCTCCCGACGAAGCCTGGAACATACACAGCAGCAATACAATATCCTGCGCGTAGAAATGCAGCAAGACTCGCAACAACAAACGCAGCAGCAAAACCAATTGCAGCAGCAGCAGCAGCGTTTGCAAGAACTCCAAACCCTCCTAAATGAGCAAAATATACAAACCCTGCGACAGCAAAACAGCGTACAAGCTCTGGAAAAAGAAATCCACTTCACCCGACAACAAATAGACGATACCAGCGCCCGCTTGGAGCAAGACCGCTCCAAAACCAGCACGAGCGCCGAAGAACTCATAGAAACCGAGCGGCAAATTGCCCAAATACAGATGCAGCTCCAAGACCTCTACGAAGACAGAAAACGCCAGCAGCAAATACTCGAAGAGTCGGAAAAGCAATTTTTTGCCAAACGCGGCGACATCGGACAAACAGAAGAGCGCCTACAGCAACTCAATCGCCAATATCAAACCGACCTGCAACTATTGGGGCAGCTCCAAAACGCCTTCTCCCAAACCAAACTGCAGCTTTCTGCCCTCGCCGAGCGCGTGCGCATCGAATTTGAGCTAAATATCAACGATGTCCTCCGACAAGACCCCGATAGGGAGCTGTTTCAGCAGGAAGAGCTCAGCGAAAGAGTCGAAAAACTAAGGCTGCGCCTGCATAATTTCGGCGCAGTCAATTATATGGCGGTCGAGGCTTACGACGAAACAAAAACCCGTTTCGACTTCATCAGCAGCCAGCGCGAAGACCTCATCAACGCCAAAAACACCCTCCTCAGCACCCTCCAAGAGATAGAAGGCGCTGCCACAGAGCGATTTATGGAGGCATTCACTGCCACGCGCACACATTTTATCAGCGTCTTCCGCTCCCTCTTTGAGGCGGACGATACCTGCGATTTGCTGCTCTCCAATCCCACCGTTCCGCTCGAAAGTCGCATCGAAATTGTCGCCAAACCGAAGGGCAAAAAACCGTTGAGCATCAACCAGTTATCGGGGGGAGAAAAGACCCTCACCGCCACCGCTTTGCTCTTCGCTTTGTACCTCCTAAAGCCCGCCCCTTTTTGCATTTTCGACGAGGTCGACGCACCCTTAGACGATGCCAATATCGCCAAATTCAACCACATCATACGCGATTTTTCCGCCAATTCACAATTCATTGTCGTAACGCACAACAAAAAAACAATGGAAGCCGTCAATATCCTCTACGGCGTTACGATGGTCGATGGCATCTCGCGGGTCGTCCCCGTCGATTTCCGCACCTACGAAATATAGTTACGAATGACGAATGACGAATGACGAATGACGAATGACGAATGACGAATG
>CAYXSA010000033.1:0-40978 GCA_964467315.1 uncultured Saprospiraceae bacterium
TTGTACAGAGGCTTGATATATTTGTACAGAGGCTCGATATATTTGTACAGAGGCTCGATATAAAAGCAAAAAGCCCCGCCGCAATCTTTTTGCGGCGGGGTATTTTTTATTGCGTGAGGGATAGTAGGGGCAGCCCTTGTGGCTGCCCCGAATAGCCCGACCGCGACCGTGTAGGGGCGTATAAATATACGCCCCCGCCCGCCTTTGCGGGCGGCGGGCGCGGGCACGCCCAAAAAAACAGGCTGCTAATTTTTCATAAAAATGGCTTCTGTATGGCGATGCTGCCCCTCTGCGCTTTGCCAAGAGAGAAAATACCAGCCCTCCGCCCAAGCGTTATTGCCGCTTATTTGGTATTGGTTATCGCCCGCCTCCAAGCGGAGCGTCTGCGTGTAAATGAGTTGTCCGATGGCGTTGTGCAATTGCAATTTGCCGCTCATGGCGGCAGGGGCGAAGGCTTCGAGGGTGAAACCGTCGGCGACTTGGGCGGGATTGGGGAAGATGCGCAGGGTAGGCGCGTCTTTGGGCAGCTCCGCAGTGCTCACCACAGCCGAAGTATTGAAGTTGATAGGATTGGAGAACCATCCGCAGCTGGAACCTTGATTGAAGCCCAGCACGCGCCAAGCGTAAGGGAAATTGGGATTGCGAGGAGGAAGATTAGCCGCGTGCGTATAAAAAGTATCTGCGACGATGCCGCGATAAATCAGCGTATTGGCGGCATAAGGCTCGCGGTACAATTCTATATAATAGTGCGTTGCATTGGTCAGGGGCTGCCAAGTAAAAGTAACCTGCGTTTCGGGCACTATAGCAGCGGCGGCGGGACTTAGCGGCGTGGGCTGCCCCGTAACAGGCAGTGCATTGGGATTTTGATTGTATAAATAACTTTGTCGACGGTCTTGAATAAAGGCGTTCATACCCGCGATTTGCTCGGCAGTGAAGCCCGTTTGGCAATCATCGTAGGCATAAGACATGATATATTCGCCGTTGGAATTGAAGGTCATGCCGTTGGGGTCGGTTTGCAAAACGCTGCTCATGGCATTGGTGGAGCTGCAAAGCCAGCGATAAGCGAGGTAATCGGCTTCGGTATCGCAAAAACCATCGGCGGCGAAATCGCAGTTGCTTTGTGTGCCCGTGCGGGGCACGTTTTCGACGTAAGCGGTATCAATAATGAGGGTATCCGCCGACCACATCGTGTCTTTGAAATCGGTATAATTGTAAGTTACCGTAATAGGCGCGGGTTGGTCGTAGACGGGCGGCACAGAGCCGTCCCAGCTTTGTCCGCCTTCCCAACCGAAGAAAGTATGGGGCATACCGAGCGCGTGCCCCAGCTCATGCGCGAAGGTATGCCCGCTAAGGCAGCCATTGTTCATGGCTACGCCTGCATAGGGGAGATTATAGCCGCAGTTGCCTGCGGGGGAGGCTACGAAATAGACGTTAATCGTATTGGCTACGTTTTCTTGCAGCATCATTAGTCCGCCATCGCGTACTTCCGAATGCGAATACCAAGCCGTATTGTAGTGGTATCGGATGGGGAATTCTATATAAAACTGTATGCCGCTGCCTGCGTAGTCTTCATTGAGCTGGCAAAAGGAGGCGAGGACGCTTTCGAGCGAAACGACCCCGCCGCTATCCGTGCGCCCGACCAGATGAAAGGTCATGGGTAGGTAAGTGGTCGTGCGGGCATTGCGGCGGTTTTGGTGCTCGCTTAGTCTATCTTGCACGGGGCGGCGTTGGTACTCGCGCAGCCATTCGGATTTGTAAGCAGGCGAGCCACAGGGCAGATTTTGTGCCTGTAGCAAGAGCATCGGCATCAAAGCAAGGGCAAATAAAAATGTACATCGAGCGAGCATAAGCGGCAGGGGGCTGTGTGGTGAATTAGGCAACTTGTCGGCGACGGCGCAGCCAGATAGCAAGCGCCGCCAAGCTCAAAATTAGCGCTCCCGCGCCAATAAACCAACCCTTTGCCCAGTTATTTTTGCGAATGCTAATGGGGTTTTCGTCGCCCACCTGCACAAAGGCAGACCAAAAAGCAGGGTGTGCGGCGCTGCCTTTGGCTTGGGAGAGGAATTGAATTTTGGCTTGCTGTAGGGCAGTGGCTTTGTCCATACCGCTGTAAAGATTATCGTAAAAAAGCTGCATAAGTATTGCGGTAGTGCCGTCGTTGACCTCCCAAAGGCTGACGACCAGCGCGGGCACGCCCGCATAGAGGAAGGCACGCGCCAGAGAAGCTGTGCCATTGCCTATTTCTGCTTGTCCTTTGCCTGTCTCGCAAGCAGAAAGCACGACCAATTCGGCGCGAAGCTGCATTTTGCTGATTTCGTAAGCCTGCAAAAAGTTGTTTTCTATCGTATCGTTGTCTTCGCTGAAAGCTAAACAGGAGAGATGCGGCGCGTTTTTATCTAATAAGCCATGCATAGCGAGGTGTATAATAGCGTATTCGCTCGCTTCTTGCTTAAATCGGCGCTCGCTGGCGGCTTGGTCTGTGCGTAACTCGCCCTTGAAAGTTTTTGCCAAAAATTCTGCCTCCTCGCGGGCAGAATTTAGGGGGCTTAAGGCGCGGCGGCTAAGGCTATGCGAGGGGCTGCGGAAGGGAGCAGCGCGGGCATCTGTGGGAAGTTCGTAGCTGGCAGCGATGAATAGCGATTGCCCGTTGTGCTCGCGCTTTTGCATTTCCTTACTCAAAGCCCAGATAGCCGCCGAGTACTGATAAGAAATAGAATAATCTCGCAGCAAATACGCCAAATCCGCATAATTGCCCATCGCATCGGCGGGCGGCAACTCGGTTAGGAAGGTTTCAAAGGGCAAATTAGCCAAATTACGGTCAGCAGAGATAAATAGTTGCTTTATTTGCGGCTTATCTTTCAGCAGCCGCTCCAATAGGTTTTGATAAAACCAATACGCAAGGCTTACATACTGCCGATATGCCTGTTCGGGCTGCTCGCGCAGCAGCGCGTAGCCGCTCAATAAACCGTGTAGGCTGTCTATTTTTGCATCTAAATAGCCCAATTCAAAATCCAAGCTCTGCATTTTGCTACCCTCCGAGTCTAAATATACTACCCAAAGGGTCATATCTGCGACAAAGAAGTTCAAAAATGCTCGCCCCTCGCCCAAAATTTGCTGGATTTCCTTGCTGCTAACGCTTTTCGTGTTATGTTTTAGCCGCGCATACTGCGGAAAATCTTGCGCTACTTGCTTTTGAAAGGCTTTGGCTTCGAGATTAAGGTTAACAAGCTGCCTGCGCAGGCTGTCTATAAGCTGCGGATTGCTCGCTTCCGATATGGCTGCCTCCAAATTTGCCTGCCGTTTTTGCATGGAGCGCTCGCGCTCGCTTAGGCTGTCGGGTAAATTGCCCATCTTTTGGGCTTTGCTCGCCGCTGCGGCTTCCAGCAAAAGCGTCGCTTTCGCTCGCTCAATGAAAGCAAAGGCTTCCGCCTCGCTCAAAGGCAAATCCGAAAGCGCTCTCAGTGCCAAATCATTCGACAAGTAGCCTATGCTTTCTTTGTTTTTTGGGCTGCCCTGTATCTTTCCGCGCTGTATATCTAAGAGCGCGAACTGCAAATCGGCAATGATGCGCGCTTGTTGCGGTCGCTTTTGTTGTATTTCGATTGCGTATAGGCTTCCAAGCGTTTCTTGCAGTTCTTCTACAGATATATATGCTGCTTTTTCAATGCTATTCGCCCAATCCTTATTTATTTCCGCAGCAAGCACGATGCCCGTATTGCGCAGCATAGCCAAAGCCGCATACGCACGCGCCTGCTCCAGCTCTTTGGCCGATACATAAGCACCCGCAAGCGCATTCGTTGCTGCTATAGTAGGCTCCGAGCGCTCCCCAAAATGCCGCTCGCGCTCCTGTACCGCCGTCTGCAAAAGGCTAAAACCTTCCTCATATCGCTCTAAGCCAGCCAGCGTTCCGCCTATGTTTATCATAGAAACCCATACATCTGGGTGTGCCTCGCCCAAATCCTTCTTGCGCAGTGTAAAAGCCTCTTGTTGTAAGGGCAAGGCTAAGGCAAATTCATTTTTATTGTAGTATGCCGCCCCCAGATTGTCTAAAATCGCCGCATACTCTCCCGATGTCAATAAAGGGTCTGCCTTTTGTATGCCGATAGCCTCCTTGTAGGTCTGTATCGCCAAATCCTGCCTGCGGGTCTGCGCATACAAAATAGCCAAATTGTTGAGCAAACGCAGATAGCCCAGCTCTTTTTTGCCGCCTGCAAGCTGCTTGCGCAAGAGCAAAGCCTCTTTATACAGAAGCTCCGCCGTATTTACATCGCCTGTTGCTAAGTACAAATTAGCCAAATTATTGAGCGTCTGCGCGTAAAAAATCGAACTCGTATCACCCAAACGCTGCGCCGCTGCGTATGTCTCCGTATACAAAGCTTCAGCCTCTTCGTAACGCTGCATACCATAATAGACTAAGCCCAGATTGTTGAGGGCGCTTCTGTGGTTCATTTCATTTTTGCCGCTGTGTTTTTTGAAAATATCCAGCGCCTGTTTCCAGTACAAAGCCGTCTGCTCCAACTCGCCGAGATAATAGTACGCTACGCCCATTTGTCGCAGGCTTTGTGCATAGTATTCTTCAGCTGTCGATACGTTTTTTTGCCGCTGTAGTATGGTTTCCAGCAATGCTGTCGCAGGCTCAAACTCACGCTCTTTATTGATAAGCCGCGTCGCTTCGTAATAATCCCAACGAGCCGACCATATCCGCGCCTCTGTGCTGTCTGTGTGCTCAAAAACCCGCCCTTGATTGGCGTAGATGGACATGCTATCCCAATTATTTTGTAGCAAAGCCCCATGAGCCAGCGAGTCAAGTCTAAGTAGCTCCATTTGCCCGCGAACCGCCGCTGCACTCATCAGGCATAAAACACACAATAACAATTTCATTTTCTCTTGTTTTTTTTTGCCGCAAAAGTATGCTTTTAATCCGTAGAAAACAGTTCCTACTTTTTGTACTTTATACGATATCCAAGCTGTTTTTGTTTGGGGGCTGCGCCGCGCCGACCCCCACCGCTGCGCGGTTGCCCCCTTGAAAGGGGGCGGCGCTGCGCCGCTACGCTACGGGTTCGCCTGTCGGCTCATACCTTCGTAGAAGCCGCAATAAATTGCGGCTCTACTCGGTACTGCCTTGCGGCAGCCCTCCGCATCGCTAGCCCTTTGCAAGCAGTTTCCCAACTAACAAATATCAGGTAGGAAATAGCCCCTTTGAGGCTATTATGGACTGCAAGCCGAGCAAAATTATGCTGGATAGCCCCGATAGGGGCGTTTCTTGCATAACCGTAGGCAAGCGTAGCGCAGCCTGCGGCTAAGAAGCACAACCATGCAGCGCGCAAAAATTTTGCGAGGCTGCTTGCAAAGGGCTAGCGATGCGGAGCAGTGGCGCGCAGCGCCAGATGCAAGCCTCCCGTAGGGGCAGCCCTATGTGGCTGCCCTCCGCGCGCAGCGCGGGAAAGGGAGGCGAAGCAGCCGAGCGAATAGCGAGCTGCGCAGCGTAGCGGCGCTGCGCCTTTAAAGCGCAGCGCAGCCCCCCAAAAAAAAGCCCCAAACTCGCAAAAAAGCTTATTTTTACCGTCCACAATGCCTACAATCGTAGGTGTTGTGGGCTTTTTATTTTTCAGCGTCTAAAATATCCCCGCGCTATGAGCCACGAACATTATTTTGAGTCTTCCGACCTTGCCAAATTTGGCGATATCACGAAATTGCAGCCCGAGATGGGCAAAAAATTCTTCGATTATTATGCGGAGGTCTTTAAGGAAGGCGCATTGACGGAGCGCGAAAAGGCGCTTATCGCGCTGGCGGTGGCGCATACGGTGCAATGCCCTTATTGCATAGAGGCGTATAGTGGCGACTGCTTGAAAAAGGGAGCCGATGAGGAGCAAATGATGGAGGCGGTGCATGTGGCGGCGGCGATAAAAAGCGGCTCGACGCTCGTATATTCTACGCAGATGATGGCGCATCTGAAAAAATTGCAGATGTAAGGCGATGGGCATACATCAAAAAAGTAGTTCCTTGCTACGACAGGGCAAGGATTTGGCGGATACCTTCATACAGTTGCAGGTTTTGCAGGGGCAGCACGAGCGGCAGCAGCAGCAATTTGCACCTTTTGCCGAAAAGTTGGCAGCCGCGCAGCTTTTGCCGCTTCATACGCAGCGTATACAGACTTTGCAAATCAACTTAGGCAAGCGCTGCAATCAGAGCTGCGCGCATTGTCATGTAGATGCTTCGCCCGACCGAAAGGAGGCGATGAGCCGGGCGCACGTAGAGCGCTGTTTGCTGCTTGCCGAGCGCAGCGATATAGACATCATCGACCTCACGGGCGGCGCGCCCGAGATGCACCCCGATTTTCGATACCTCGTAGAGCGGGCGGCGCAGTTGGGCAAAAAGCTAATAGACCGCTGCAATCTGACCATACTCACGGCTAATAAGCAGTATATGGATTTGCCTGATTTTTTTGCCAAAAATCGGGTAAACGTGGTATCCTCCCTGCCGCATTATAGCGCCCTGCGCACCGATGCACAAAGGGGCGACGGCGTTTTTGAGGCTTCCATCGAGGGCTTGAAAATGCTCAACGCTGTGGGATACGGCGAGGAGGGGAGTGGGCTGGAATTGGATTTGGTGTATAACCCTTCGGGGGCTTTTTTGCCCGCTTCGCAGCAGGGTTTGGAAAAGGATTTTAAGCAGCAGCTACAGCGCAGGTACGGCATTCGCTTCAATCGGCTATTCACGATAACGAATATGCCGATAAGCCGCTATTTGGACTATCTGCTGGAAAGCGGCAATTATGGGCGATATATGCAATTGTTGGTAGAGTCCTTCAATCCGAGCGCGGCATATAATGTTATGTGCCGCAGCATGCTTTCCGTGAGTTACGACGGCTATTTGTACGACTGCGATTTCAATCAGATGCTGGATATGCGCATAGACGCGAAAGCGCAGCACATTGACCAAATCGAGCCTGCCGACATACAGGCGATACGTTCCATTCGCTTGGGGCAACATTGTTACGGTTGTACGGCGGGGGCGGGGAGTAGCTGTGGCGGGGCGGTGGCGGAGTAGGGATTTACTCGCTGATGCGGCGCAGCAAAAAACGCAGGGCGGCGGGCTGAATGCGTAAAATTTCAGCTTGAGTAGTGGGGTTGCGCAGTTGTACACGCACGGGCAATTGCGCATCTTCGCCGCCGTTTTCGCTGCTGGGCAATTCGACATAAGCCTCAAAATCGGAGGGCTGTAGTTTAGCAAAATCTTTCAGCCCGACGACGCAGGTTATCGTAACGCTCTGTGGTATGAGGGCGACGAGCAAGGCGGTATCGCTGCGGGCGGAGCGGATTTGCACGGGCAGCGATATTTGTTTTTCGGTAACCTGTTGTACATCAATACTCAAGTCGGCGCTGGATACGCTGATGCTGACTTGGCTATTGGGGTGTGTACGCAGACGGATATTGCGGCGTATGGAGTGGTCGAGATTTGCATAGGCGACGGTTTCCGTCGACCAGCTTTCTATGCTATCGAGCAGGGAGGCGGGACCAGAAATTTGCACTTCTGCGGGTGCAAGGGCGATTTTCCCCCAGAGTCGATACTGCGGGGCGCAGCCGATTTGTAGGTCGGCGCGCAGGGGGACGGTTTTCGAGTGTAGGGCTTCGGTGTGTAGGGCGATTTGCTGGGGCACGACTTGAAATATCTGTGCGGGGGTGCTTAGGGCGTTTTTTATCTTGTCTTGCAGGGTTTTTTCTTGCAGGGTACCGCCTAAGGCGATTTCTTTGCCCGAAATAAGCAGCTTGCGGCTGCGCATGCTGATAAGTTCCCAACCGCTGGCGATAAGGTCTACGTCGCAGGCGGCGGGTGGCGGCTGGCTAAATATCTCGCCTTCGGGCAGTTGGTACTCTATACCGATGCTGATACGGGCGCGGTACTGGTTGGAGAGCTTTGTAATGAGCCAAAAGCCAAAAGCGATGCCCATACAAAGTATGAGTATCGCTTTGTCGGAGCGCAAGAGTGCGCGCAGTTTTTGGCTATTAGGCGTTGTTTTCGCTGCTTCCTGTGAGGGGGGCAGCGGGGGTAGTGTTGGCGACGTTGGCATCGGTAGAAGCGGCTGCAGTGAGCGCATTAGTAAATTCCATAGAAATCGCATCACGGCGGAAGGTCATCACGATTTTGGGCGCTACAAGTATTTGCACTTGTTTTTCGTCGATTTCGACTATAGTGCCGTGTATGCCGCCGATGGTTACGACGCG
Source organism: uncultured Saprospiraceae bacterium (assembly GCA_964467315.1). Classification (GTDB taxonomy): domain Bacteria; phylum Bacteroidota; class Bacteroidia; order Chitinophagales; family Saprospiraceae; genus JAAFIM01. Next base: position 8,226 of record CAYXSA010000033.1, read on the forward strand.
CTTGCCGCGCTTGAGTTGGGACATAAAATCCGTATGCTGCTGGCGGACTTTATTCTGCGGGCGCAGGATAACGAAATAAATTACGCCCAAAGCGAGTGCGAGCATAATCATAGTGCCGCTCCAGCCCATACCGCCTTGCGGGGGAGGGGGGACAGCGCCTTGCAAAAGCAAAAAAGAAAATAGCGTGTACATTGAGAATGACGAATGACAAATGACAAATGATTTTTAGCACATAGATTTACGCAGATTTTTCTGTGTGTGTCTGTGTGCTAAAAAATATCTAACTTAATTGCTGCTCGGAGGGGTATCGCCGATGACGTTGCCCTTTATGCGCAGTATGGTTTTGTTGGGGTTGGTATTGCTAACGACGGTGATGGTTTTGTCTTGTTTGCCGCTTTTGCCGTTGCTATCGAACTTGGCGATAATTTTACCCGTTTCGCCAGGATTGAGGGGGGCTCGAGGCCATTCGGGCACGGTGCAACCGCAGCTTGCTTGGGCTTCGCTGATGACCAAGGGCGACTTGCCTGTATTGGTAAATTCAAAGGTTTTCATGACGACTTCGCCCGCTTTCACGTCGCCGAAATTGATGGTTTCTTCCTTAAAGGTTATCGCCGCCATATCGCCAGGGTTGGCGGGAGCGTCAGCGCTGATGGGGTTGTTGATAAGGGAAGAATTGGAGATGGGCGAGAGGTTGCGCACGTCATCGGGGGCGGTTACTTTTAGGTCGCGCTCCGTGTGTCGGCGCGGAAATTCTTCCTCCGCACAGCTCGCAAAAAGCAGGGGCAGGAGTGTGAGTATCAGCAGTAGTTTTCGCATGATTTGAAAATTTATGTGGGTAGTAATACTTTTCTTTTTTTGGGCGTGCCCGCCGCCCCGCCCGCGCCAAAGGGGCGCGGGCGCACGCCCAAAGGCGTGCAAAAGGGGCGGCGGTCGGGCTATACGGGGCGTATCACCATCGCCCCAAAGGGCGAATGTTGATTCGCCCCTACTATCCCTCACGCGTCGGTAGTACAAAGGTAGGCTATCATTGCGTCGAATTGCGCAATTATTGCTTTGTATTCTTGTACATTTTCGCAGTACGGTGTTGAATTTCTAAAAAGCTCTATTGCTGTTTTGCGCCGCTCAATGAGTGCTCTATCGTTGAGATTGAAAATATCAATCGTTTTTTGAGCACGTTCGTATTCTTTGGAGTCTTTTTTATTCGATTTTGGCAGTATTTCGCCCGTAAAACTGTACTGAAAATAAGCGCTCGGCTCATCAAGAGCGGGATTTATAAGCAAATCGTAGTCTGCGGCTTTTATGTGCTGGTCTTTGTATCTTGCGCCGTAATTGTCGCTATTGCAGCAAGCGAAAAGATTATCCCAATCGAAAATAAGCTTAGGAAATAGGCTTTGTTTTCTGAAATGGTCTACGTGCGATTTATCGCTTTCGGGTTCAATGTCTACTTCTGTGTAGGCGCATTGATAATTTTGTTCGTTGTGTTTGTCTGTATTTTCGTTGTTACTTAGCCCTAAAAGCATATACGTGCGTATGTCTTCGCGTATGGGGGCTATATCTGCCCAAATTGTGGGTTTTTGCTTTTTGACAAAATCGCTAAAAAATGCTGGTGCTTGCTTATGTATTCGCTTCATTGGCTTTTCGTCTTTTTAGGATTTCGAGCCGAATAAGTGCCAATTCATTATCTCCTTCGCCGAGTATCTGTGCAAGTTCTTTATATGCAGCCTTAAACTCTGTGCTCTCGAATTGATTGGCAAAAAGCAGGGCTTTTAGCTCGGCGATTTTCTTTTCTATGCTGGGCGTGCGCAGCCCCTCAAGCTGAAAAATCTCTAAAAGTATTTCATCTACAGCTTTGCCGAAGCTGCGTTGGCTGCTGTCGGATACTTGTATATTCCCCTGCTCATCGCGTTGGAAGATGCGTAAACAGTGATGGTCTACGCTGGCGACTATATGCGGCGAATGCGTCGCTATAATAAACTGATTATTGCCGCGCTCGGCAATGCGACTATACAAGCCGATAAGCTGGCTCTGCCAACGCGGGTGTAGGGAGTTTTCTGGCTCGTCTATCAGTATAAGTGTATCGCGGGTATCAGCAAGGAAAAAGGGCAGCACACGGCTAATTATCGACTTTTCTCCGCCTGATAACTCCTCTATAGTAAATTCTTCTTCGGGTTTTTGGCGATTGCGAAAATAAACGGTTTTATGTCTGTCTAAGCGGCTAAACTCAATCGGCAAATCTAAAACGGCAAGCATCTCGTTGATGTGCGCACGCAAATCGGCGTAGACCTCGCCGCTGGGGGTGTTGTCTTCGTAGATGCGTTTGTCGATGTAACTGAGGATAATGGCAAGGGTATTCTGTTGTTCGTTTGGCTGCCCTACAGTGTGTGCGTGCAGGTATTGGATACCTATCCTGTTGTTATATTTAGTATCTAATATCCATTTTGAGTATTGAGGGCGCGAAGAACTATTATCTGAAAAAATCAGGCTAAGCAGCGTCGTTTTCCCTGTACCGTTTTTGCCAGCGAGGACAGTGATAGGCTGTACAAGCCCTTGCGCGTCGCAAAAATCGACTTGCAAATTCTGTAAACCTTTGAAATTATCGACAAAGATAGACTCCAGTTTCACTGCTTTATTTTTTATTGCGTGAGGGATAGAAGCGGAACCACACCGCAAGCGCGGCTTTGCCGCGCAAGGTGTGATGGAGCGGATAGCCCGACCGCGCGACCCGTAGGGGCAGCCCTTGTGGCTGCCCTCGCCCGCCTTTGCGGGCGGGGGAGCGCGGGCACGCCCTTTTTGAATGACGAATGACGAATGACGAATGTATTTTGTGTATATATTTCATTATCAATGTCTTATGCGCGAAATTCGTCATTCGTCATTCGTCATTCGTCATTCGTCATTCGTCATTCGTCATTCACTCCACCAGTCCGCGCCCTGTTTTTTGTATTTTGCCTTCCGTCTGGAGTTGGCGCATGAGGCGGTCGAGAATGCCGTTGATGAAGCGTTTGCTTTTATCGGTGCTGTACTCTTTGGCGATGCCGACGTATTCGTCGATGGTTACTTTGGTGGGAATGCTGGGGTGATAGAGCAGCTCGCACATAGCGAGTTTGATGATGAGCGTATCCATGAGTGCGATGCGGTCTTCCTGCCAATTTTGGAGTTTTTCGGCGATGAGCGGCTGCAATTCTTCCGACGAGCGGCAAAAATCGAAAAGGAGCTGCCTGCCAAATTCCTGCACAAATTCGGGATTGGGTACAAATTCTTCGTAAAAATCCTTCTTTTCGGGCAGTTGGCGCACGGTGTTTTTGATAGCGCCGTAGAGCAGGGAAATATCTTCTTCCCAGAGCGGAAAATGATGGTCGATATGATCCATAAACAGCTCCTCTTGCAGCAAAAATTTGTATAAATTGACGATGCAATACTGATGCTCGCTCAGTGAGCAGCGTGTAAGCTGGCTATAGGTGGCGTAGTACTCCGTTTGCGTGAATTTTTTGTACAAGATGCGCACAAAATCGGCATCGACCAAGCCCGTGATGTACTCCTTTTTGAGTAATTTTTGGTAAGGCTCATGCGTGCGAAGGAACTGAAAGACGGTATTTTCGTAGAGGCGTAGGGTTGTCTTTAGGTCTTCCTCTGTGGGGAGGTTTTTTTGCTGGCGCTGCTCGTAGTCGCGCAAATTATAGTCGGCGATGCACTGCAAAAAGTACAAGCTATGCAAATAAAGTCGGTAGCTGCTGTGTACGGCGCGCTGATAATTGCGCTCGGCAAGCGCGGGCGTGGAAGTTTCGTCTTGGACGTGGGCGTAGAGTGTTTGCAACACTTTTACGCGTAGATTGTGGCGACTAAGCATAGATGTCAATGTGCGTGTGTATTCTAAATCGGCGCAAAGGTAGCGAATTTGTAGGAAAATTTGTGCTAAAAAGCGAAAGGATTATATTATTTTTGCGCACCCAAAAAAGGGAAGCGACAATTAGAGAACCATGAAAAAGATAGAATTAGAAATCGTAGCGCTATCGCATAGCTTGGCGCAGACACAAAACTACGCCATCGTGCTGGGCGAGTTGCAGGGTGTGCGGCGCTTGCCGATAGTCATAGGCGGCTTCGAGGCGCAGGCTATAGCCGTCGCTATGGAAGGCATGGTACCGTCGCGCCCGATGACGCACGATTTATATAAAAGCACACTCGAAGCCTTTCAGATAGAGGTCAAAGCCGTTGTTATCAACAACCTGCGCGACGGTATCTTTTATTCCGCTATCGTCTGCACCCAAGCCGATAAAGAAACGGAAATAGAGATAGACTCCCGTACCTCCGATGCCCTCGCCCTCGCCGTGCGCTACGCCTGCCCCATCTATACTTACGAATTTATACTGGAGCAAGCGGGCATAATACTGGAGGAGGAAACCGAAAAGGAAGTACAAAAAGCCAAAAGCAAACGACCCAGCTCCAGCAGCGCCAAACCCAAAGAAAAAACGCTGGCAGACTTTAGCTTGGAAGAACTGCATACGCAGCTCAACGATGCCTTAGCACAAGAAAACTACGAACTCGCCGCCAGCATACGCGACGAGATAAAACGGAGAGAAACCCAATAATCCCCCTAAGAAGCTTCAATATGCTCGAACCCCTCTCCGTATCGGAAGAAAATTATCTAAAAACGATATACGTCCTCACCGAACGCGACCAATCGCAAGACTCCATCTCCACCAATGCCATCGCCGCCCGCTTGGGCACTGCCGCCCCATCTGTGAGCGATATGCTGCGCAGGCTAAGCGAAAAAGGACTACTCGTATACGAAAAATATAAGGGCGTAAGCCTTAGTAGCAGCGGCAAAACGGTCGCTACCCAACTCATACGCCGCCATCGCTTGTGGGAAACCTTCTTAGTCGATAAGCTGCAATACGCTTGGGACGAGGTACACCCGCTCGCCGAACAGCTCGAACACATACAGTCCGAAGACCTGATAAACCGACTCGAAGCCTTTTTGGGTTTCCCGCGCTTCGACCCACACGGCGACCCAATCCCCGACAAGCAGGGCAATTTTGCCTTCCGACAGCAAATACTGCTCTCCCAGCTCGAAATAGGACAAAATGCCGTCATCGTCGGCGTAAACGAGCATTCGCCCGACTTTTTGCGCTATCTCGACCAGCTACAGCTTGTCATCGGCACGCAGATACAGGTCATAGAAAAGTACCCCTTCGACGATTCCATACGCCTGCGCATCAATCAGGGAGCAGAAAAAACCATCACCTTTAAGGTATGCCAAAATTTATTCGCCAATCTTTTGCCGCCCTCCTAATCGCTTTTTGGGCGACTACGAGGGCGGGCGCACAGACGGAATTGGCGACTACGATAGAGAAAAAACTCGCGCCCCTGCCGCTGGAAGAGCGGGTTATTTTGAGCACATCGCCGCGCTTATCGGCTTGGGCGGAGCGTTACGAACTCCTGTTTGATACCCTGCCGCGTCCCTTTTCTGCCCCCCTCGCCGCAAAAATTTTGCAAAAATATGCTGCCGAGCGCATCGTATTGACCAGCGATTATGCCGATAGCGCGGAGCTGCGTAAATTCGCTGATTATCAGGGGATTATGCTCTCCGAAATGATACATTTGCCTGCGGAAGCAGACAGGCTTTTATGCGAAAATGCAGCCCTTTCGCATGCCCTTGCCGACTTTTTGCGCCAAACGCCCGCGCAGCAAACGCGCCTATATTGGTATATGCTCGCGGGGCTCGTAACGGGCATCATCGCTACAGTTATTTATCGAGAAACAGCTCGACGCAAGAAAAAGCAGCAGACTTAGCCGAAAATTTTTTATTTTTAGGGCGAGCCGCCGCGCGCCTGCCCGCGCAAAGGACGCGGGCAGGGGGCAGCCACAAGGGCTGCCCCTACACGCGCGCCGTCGGGCTATCCATTTCGGGGCGCTCCTACGTGTCGCCCCACGGCGTGCTTGCGCACTTGTGGTAGGGCGAACACATAGGTTCGCCCCTACATTTCTATCCCTCTCGCATTTTTACCCCGACCGTATACCGCTATGAAAAAACGTTTCTGGTTATTCAGCTTTTTAATTCCCTTCGTTTTAAGCTCCTGCCAGTTTTACAACGCTGTCTTTGGAGAGTTCGACGCACAACCCACGCCCGATACGCTCGTTACCTCTATTCACCCCGACGATACGGAAGTACAGTTTTTGAAAACAAAAACCAGCTACGACATCAATACATATTGGATGGATGCGCTCGGCAATCGCTTGTATAAAAAGCAAGAAGAGCATTACAAACTCGGCAGATTGCACGGCTACAAATATGCTTGGAACAATAAAGGCGTGCTCATTCACCAATCAAAGTGGAACGAGGGCGTTATGATTGATACCTTTACCAGCTGGCACGATACCGTACCATATAGTATGAACGAGTTTATCGTCTACGATAGCATCGGCAACCGTATCTATGAGCTGAATTTTCACGTCAATGGCAAACGCGCCTGCGATACGATTTTTTATACGGAAGGTCGTCGACATGGCATCTTTAAGCGCTACGACGAAACGGGCTACCACTCCGAAACGTATTGCTATAGCAACGATACCCTCAAATACGTCAACGTCTACAAGACCGTCTACACCCTGCTCGAAGGCAAGGAAGCCGCTCGCCTGCGCCGCGTCGAAGACGAGGAGCGCAAAGCCCTCGCCGAAGCCACCCGCAAACGCGATAGCCTCCTAAAAGCAGACCCGACCGCCGTCGTTACCACCGTCAGCAGCACCGAAACGAAGACCACAGCCCTGCCTTCGGGAGCCGCCGATATCCTCCTCGAAGCCCGCAAACGCAATCCCCGCTTTATCAATATCTGGGATTAGGGGGACACGTATGAGCTTAGGCACTTTCTTGAAGCGTTGGGGGCGCTGCCCCAACGCTACTTGTTGTGTAAGCGTAGCGGGGGCGCTGCCCCGCCCCGCTTCTTTTGTATGATTTTCGTACATTTTTGCTTGCGGCAGCACTTGGGCGGGGGCAGCGTCCCCCGTCCAAGTGTACAACAAATAGCGTTGGGGCAGCGCCCCCAACGCTCGAAGTTTAACGCTATGGGGCTTGGCAGGCTGCCCGCGCCCGCCTTTGCGGGCGCGGGGCGCGTTTTTGCGTGAGGGATAGGTGCGGCGGCGCATGGCGCCGTACCGCGCCTCCCGTAGGGGCAGCCCCGTGTGGCTGCCCACTGGGGGGCGCGGTATAAAACCGCAAATAGCCCGACCCCGCGACCTTTCACGCCCGCGCAGAGCGCGGGCGGGGGAGCGGGGGCACGCCCAAACCTTCGCCCACTTTTTTGCGTTTACGCTGAAACACAATTTACCATGTCAGAGACCCCCATACAGTCGGAAGAAGTCAAACCGTATGACGCTACAGCCGACAAAAAACACCAAGTAGCCGCAATGTTTAACAACATTTCGCGTTACTACGATTTCCTCAATCATTTTTTGTCGCTCGGCATCGACCGCCGCTGGCGACGCAAAACTATCGCCACCCTGCTCGAACACAAGCCCCAAAGCCTGCTCGATGTAGCCACAGGCACTGCCGACCTCGCCATTGAGGCACACAAACAACTCCAACCCCAGCAGCTTATTGGCATAGATATTTCTACAAAAATGCTCGAAATCGGGCGCGAAAAACTCCGAAAAATCGGCTTGCAGGACGCGATACTATTGGAAGAAGGCGATAGCGAAGTGCTTCCCTACGAAGATAATAGCTTCGACGCGGTAACGGTAGCCTTCGGCGTGCGCAATTTTGCGGACGTAGAAAAAGGGCTGCGCGAAATCGTGCGCGTGCTGCGCCCTGGCGGTAAAGCCGTCGTTTTGGAGTTCTCCCGTCCCAAATCCTTCCCCTTCAAACAGGGCTACAATTTTTATTTTAAGTACGTGCTGCCCACCATCGGACGGCTCACCTCCAAAGATAAAAAGGCGTATGGCTACCTGTATGAATCGGTGCAAGCGTTCCCAGACGGCGAGCAATTTGTAGATTTATTGCATCACATCGGACTAACAGACACCACATGCACGCCACTAACGCTGGGCATTTGCTCCATTTATACGGGGATAAAACCCCAAGCCCCCGCCGCTCCTTCCTCGCAGGACTAAGCGCATTTTGCGCCCTGCTGCTCGCCGTTTTTGTCCCCGCGCAGACGGCGAGCGCCCAAAGGGGTAATTTTAACTATAATAATTTTCAGCGTGGCTACTATTTTGGTATCACGCTCGGCTACAATTCCTCCAATTATCGCCTCGCCCCGCATACGAGCTTCATCCAAAACGACAGTGTTTTGATAATGGAGTCTCTGCGCGGACCTGGTTTTAATATCGGCATGGTAACCAATATCGAATTTGGCAAAAATTTCGATGTCCGCTTTCTCTTTCCCGCTATCTCCTTTGCAGAGCGGCAAATCTATTACAAAATGACCAACAGGCAGGAAACGACCAAAAAAATTGAGTCCGTCTTTTTGGAATTCCCCGTACATTTTCGCTACAAATCGGCGCTCTACAACGATGTGCGGCTGTTTGTAGTGGCGGGCGCAAAGTACAGTATAGATTTATCGAGCAATTCGCGCGCACGCAAGGCGGAGGACTTAGTGAAGGTCATGCCCAACGATTTTGTGATAGAGTACGGTCTGGGTTTTCAGATATTTTTCCCGTATTTCATACTTTCGCCCGAAATCAAATTTTCGCACGGTTTGCTCAACTTACACGCACGCAATCCCGATTTAATCTACTCTTCGCCCATCTCCAAGCTCTTTTCGCGGGGCTTCGCTATTTCCTTTCATTTCGAGGGATAGGGTAGAGGAAGGGCGTTTTTTTGGGCGTGCCCCGCGCCCAAAAAAGGGGCGCGGGTCGGGCTATGCGGGGCGCAACTGTAGGGACAAGGCATGCCTTGTCCCTACAGCGCCCCTACTATCCCTCACGCAAAATATGGTGCCCACCGCAAAAAGTTGCGGCGGGCGTTTTTTATTATTTTATTTCCAAAAGTTTAGCAAATTTTTGATGGCTTCTTGGAAGAGTGCAGGGGCTTGAATGCCCAAAATCAATTCACCATTTTCGTTAAGCAAAAAGCCTATTTCTATTTCAATGATTTCTTGCTCCTTGCTGCCGTATAGCACAACAGTTCGCAAAATTTTGAATTTTGGGTAGTATTTTTTGATATAATTTTGCTCTATAGAGTCATAGTTTTTAAGCTCGCTAATGCCCTTTGAGCGAAATTTATGCTTTTTGCCTTCGATATTTATTATTTCGCCAAGCTTCAAATCTATCAAAATCAGGTCAGGAATATGGTTTATTTCTTCTTTGTCGCCTGCTTTGTATTTTTCTCTATCCTTATATTTTGCTAAAGGGATAGCGTTACCTTCTGGGGTTACAAAATAGCCTTTTTCGCTGCCTGCGTGGTTTTCAAAAATAGAATAGCCTTGCGTAAAGTTTTCTACAACCAGATGAATAAAAATAGTTCCTAATTTTTCTCCTTCTGTATCATATTTCCAATAATTTATGTTTAGTTCTGCTAAAGGAACTTCCAAGCCCTGCAAAGAAATACCTAATTTATTGGCAATTTGGATAAATTTATTAGTTTTGCCTATATGCTCTTTTTTTAATCCATGTTGCGTAATTTCCAACTTTTTTTCCCAGCCTAATTGTCGCAAAGCGGCGCAAATTATGCTTAAAGCGCCGATATTGGGGTCATGGGCAAGGCTTTCGTTTTTAACGAGTTTACCAGAAATTTCGATTTTGTTTTCTGATTTTGTTAGTAAAATGGGCACATTACCCGCAGGCGCTTTACCCATATTTGCTTTGAAATCGATAATTTCATCTATATTCTGGAAAGGTATGAATATTTTGTCGTCTAATTTTTTTCCTAAAATTTCAACGCCCAAAGTTAATAAAAGCTTTGTCCCAAAAATATAAGTTTTGGTTGGAATTTCTTTTTGTTCTACGCGCAAATTATAAAGCATTATCATCTTTACGCATGGGTAGTAATTTTTTATAAAAACGAATTTACTACAGCGCTGGTATACTCCTGTATTTCGACTTTCTTTATCATCTGTTTTGGTTTCTTCTATGGCATAGATTGGCGTATCTGTTTGGATGGGTTCATTTTCTTGGTAAAAAATTAAAAAATCTGTAAAACTGGAATTGCCTGAAACCGTTTTTATAAAAACTGTATTTACTTTATTGCAAGAGAAGCCCATTACTTTGTATGTAAAAGTAAATTTTCCGTCTTCTATGATAGGCAAAATTCGCAAACTATCTATAAAATAAGCAAAGCCATAATCCTTTGCGAATTTTTGAAAGATAGTCAACAAAACTTCTTTTTTAGGTCTCTCTTCTGTGAGAAGCCAAAGATTTAGATTGTTTTTCATTTTTATATAAAATATAAACTTGTTCTTTTATGAATTTTTTGGTTTTGCTTTCACCATTAGAATTAGACTTAAACCGTAAATAGTCGAATTCTACTAATTCAACTTCGCCAAAGCTGCCCAAAATTGATAAAATTTTGTTTTGCGGCATAATGCCTTCATTATTGTAGCTTAAAACCAAGTATCTAAAATTAGCACTTTTGGCTATATTATGGAGTTCTTTTAGCCCAGATTCCGCATTGCAAAATTGTGATTTTTGATGTTCATAGTTTCGCATACCAGACACGCCTTTTATGCTTGGATTGTCATACTTAGCGATAGTTTCCAGCAAATGGTAATTTGGTGCATATTGTCTTTGGTTGTAAGGAGGGTCTATATACAAAATGTCTGTTTCGATTTCTGTAATCAAGTCAACAGAATTTTGATTGAAAACCTTGTTTTTTTGTTCAGCAACAAGAATTTCAATAGGTCTCAATGTCAGCTTTTTAATTGCTCTTGAGTCCCATTTTTTTTGAAATGCAGCATAAACTCCAGATATATTGGCGTAAAAAGGTACGGTTTCTATCAAGCAAGCCAATAAAATATAATATTCGTTTGCAGTTAATAAATTTTCGATTTTCCAATTTTCAATTTGCAAACGAATACTATCTATTATTTTTCCGTTTTCGTTGCTAAAATACATTCTCGGAATATCTAAATTTTTTGTACCTTCAGGAGTATAATTGTTGAAAATAAAACCTTTTTCAGAAGGCAATTTATTGAGATAATCAACTACTTGTATTAAGGGATCTTCAAAAAGTGAATTGTTTTTTATTTCTATTTTTGAAAATAGGTTTTCAAAAGTGGGGATTTCATTGTTTTGAATATAAGCCTTTTGTAAGACGTATGAAAAATACAATAAATCAGAAGAAAAAATTTGATAGCCTTTTTTTTTGAAAAATTGCGATACGCTGCTTGTGCCTGCAAAAAAATCGAAAAAAGAATTGCCGCTAATTTTTTTACTTTGCAGTATTTGGTAAATTTTTTCTACCAAATTTTCTTTGTTTCCTATAAATCGCATCTAATCAAATAAGTTTTTAGGTTTTTTAGGCTCGTAGTTCGTTATTAAAACTTCTATGCTTGCTTTCTTTTCCTTTACCAGCGTTTGGTAGTTAGAATTGCTGTAATCAGCAGATAAATAATGTGTTTTTAGATGGTTATTTTTGTGTAGCCATCTTTGTAAGAGCTCATTTTTTTTGCCTTTATGCTCCAGTACATTGGATAAAGCAAAGCGGATATTTTTTTGATGTAGATTATCTAAAATTGCTAAAAGCTTGTGTTCTTGCGTCTCGTTCCACCCAGTAAAACCACGCTTGCCATCGTTGTAAGTGCCTAAACTGATTAGATAAGGAGGGTCGCAGTAAACGAAATCGTTTTCGGTTAAAAAGCTGAAATCAAACTTATCAAAATCGAAACAAGTAAATTTGGTATATTCATTTTGAATTTTGTGCACAAACTGAAAAAGATTGGCTCGCATTGTATTGTTGAGGCTACTTCTTTCGCGCCCAAAAGGGTTATTGAATTGGTGGGCGTTGTTAAAGCGGATTTGGTGATTAAAGGAAAAAGCAATCAAAACGAATAAATCTAAAGGGTTTTTATATTGATTGTAATGGGCACGCATTTTTTTATAACTTTCTTCATTTGTTGAAGATAATTCAAAATGGACTATTTGGCTGTCTATATGCTCGATAATTTCGGATAGGCTATTTTTTTGAAAATCTTGATACATTTCTATCAAAAATTTCAGATTATCGTTGCAAATTATTTTTTCTGCGCTTACGTTTAGTGCTACATTGCAACCGCCTGCGAATAAATCGACAAAAGTGCTTATTTCTTTCGGAAATAAAGGTAAAATTTGTGCTAAAAGTTTAGATTTGCCGCCTATATAGTTGAGCGGTGATTTTAGTTGTTTGGAGACCATTTGGGGATAGTTTAATACGTTCAAGTATATTTAGCACAAAGTTACAAATTTTGTATATAGATATTGCAAATATTTATTGCTTTTTTGAAAAATGTGTATAAAACGGAACTGTTATTTTTGCGGACGCTGCAAATATACACGTAACTCCGCCCCGCGCCCCCTTTGGGCGCGGGGATAAATGCGTGAGGGATAGTAGGGGCAGACCAATGTGTCTGCCCTTTTGGGCAGCACAGGGCTGCCCCGAATAGCCCGACCCTGCGCCCTTTTCGGCGCAGGGGCACGCCAAAAAAAAACGAAGAAAAAACATAAAAAAATGCCATTTTCAGAAGAAGAAAGCCAGCGCATCGCGGAATTGCTGCTCAACGAGGGCTGGGAAAATGTAGAATTGGGGCTGCGTTTGATAGCGGCGCGCATAGACAGCGAGCCACTGACGGCGCAAATGCTGCACAGCTTGCATTTTTTGGCGCGGCTGCGCATTGATAAAAATGCGAAGCAGCCCTTGCGCGTTTTGGGGATTTACAACCAGAGTTTGGGTTTGATGAGCCAACATTTTCGGCATCATGGCGAAGGCGGCACGGGCATCGCAGGACAAAACGAACTGCATAAGAAGATAAATTTTTTGAAAGAGAATTTCAAAAATGCCTATCATGTCAAGCTGATAGAGCGGCATTTTCGCCCCTATGCCGAGCTGTATGTGCCGATGATGCTGCGATTTGAGCATACGCGCAGTCGGCTTAGATTGGTCTTGTTTTGCGTGCTGGCGCATCAGACGGATAGGAGGGAAGTAGAAGACGCAGAAATTGCGGAAATGATAGGCTATTATCGGGACTTGATGCGCGAAAAATAAGCGGGCAGTTCTTAGGGAAAAAGGGTATTTCTCCTTGCGGAAAGCTGTATTTTGTCGTAACTTCGCCCCGCAAAAAATGTTTCACCAAAAAACACCCTCCTTCACTGCTCAATGCCCGACACCACTTTCTCTGAAACGCTGCTTGTGCTGATCTCTACGCCATTATATGCCATCGTTATCGGCGGCGAGATGATCGCCAGCCACTGGGAAAATCGCCATTTTTATACGATGCGCGATACGCTGACCAACGTCTACTTGATGCTCCTAAATATGGGCTTAGACTTGCTGACGCGGGGTTTTACCATGATTTTTTTGCTCGGCTATCTGTACGGGTATAGGTTTTTTGATTGGGATTTGGCGAATGCGGGTTGGGGGCTGACTATAGGCTATTGGGCGCTGCTCTTTTTGGCGGAGGATTTGGCTTTTTATTGGCTGCATCGCGTAGACCATTCTTCGCGCTTTTTTTGGGCGGTGCACGTTACGCATCATTCTTCGGAGCAATTTAATCTGACGACGGGTTTTCGTTCGTCGGTATTTCAGCCCCTGTATCGATTTTTGTACTTTATTCCGCTACCGCTCTTGGGCTTTCAGGTGGAGCATATTATATTCATGTATGCGGCGACGCAGATATATGGTATCTTGGTGCATACGCAGTACATAGATAAAATGGGCTTTTTGGAGCATATCCTCGTTACGCCTTCGCATCATCGCGTGCATCACGCCTCGAATGTGCTGTATTTGGACAAAAATCTGGGTATGTGCCTGATTTTTTGGGATAAGCTATTCGGCACTTTTCAAGCCGAATTGCCTGAAGAACCCGTAAAATACGGCTTACACAGCAGCGACATCGAGCGCGACCCTGTCAATATCGTATTCCATGAGTGGAAAAAAATATATGCCGATGCGGCACAGGAAAAATTGCCGTTCTTTGCCCGACTGAAGTATATCTTCATGCCGCCTGGCTGGTCGCATGATGGCAGCCGAAAAACGGCGGCACAACTGCGCAAAGAATTGGCGCAGCAGCAAAAGCAGCAGCCGAAAACGCCCCAGACCATCGAAGAAACAGCCCCACAAATCACCGATAATGTCGTTTAGCACGGAAGAAATAGAAAATTTGGAGCGGCTCTTATTGAGCGGCGACGGCGATATGATGCAGCTTGGCATCGAACTACTCAAACGCCAATGCAAGCGCGAAGAAACCCCCGCACATCTCATGTATGTGCTCAATCTGGGCGCGTTCATGCACACGCAGACAGCACGCGCCAGTGAGCTGAAAAATCAGTACTTAGCCCTTATCGGGCAGAGCATAGCACACGAAACGGTGCAAAAAGCCGTCGGCGCAAAATTGCAAAAGGCGTTTCAGCAGCAATTGGAGCTTTTTCGCCATAGCCGCTATTTTAGCAGCGAGCAAGAGGCTTGGAAAGCCTATCAAACATTTTTACCCTACGAACATATTTATCTGCCCATCATCCTGCGCAATGCCACCCTACACCCAGCGCTGGAGCACTGCGTAGATCGGTTTATATTTAGTGACGAAACGCCCAACTACCATAAAGCACAGATTGCGCCCGCCCAAGCCCTCGCCAATGCCGCTCTTGCCGTAAATCCCAACAATGTAAAGGCTTTGCAACTGCGCTACGAAACGACACAGCTGGCATACAGCGCAGGCGATGAGTGCATCCGCTTTGAAGACCTCGAAGCCGATGCGCAACGCCTCATTGCCCTTGCTACTGAGTACAACGAGCACCCACATTACAGCCGTCTGGGCGTGCTCTATGCCTTCATTGCAAAAGACAAAAGCTACCAACTCAAAGCCTGCGAGGTTTTTGAAAAAATGCTCTCCCTCAAAGGTGCAGCCAAACAACATAATTGGTGGGTGCGCAATAATCTCGCCTGCTTGTATGTACAGCAAAAAGACCCCAAACTCAAAAAACGCGCCCTTAGCCATGCCAAAGCCGCCGCCAAAAAAATGCCCGACGATGCAGATTTGCAAGAAACCTTAGCCCATTGCTATTGGGTTTGCAACAACGAAATAGCCAAAGCCTTAGAGCATTTTGCCAACGCTATAAAACTCGACCCCAAGCATATTATCGCCCTAAGCCGATATATGCAGCTGCTCGCTCAAGAGCGCCAGTATACCCAACTGCCAAAACTTTTGCGCGCCTTGCTCCAACAAAGCGGCAATAGCAAAAAATGGGAGGAAGACCAACAAGAGGCTGTTTCTTTGTGCATAAACTCCTTGCTCCTAAAACAGCAACAAATCGATAAAGCAGTAGGAGAAACAGCAATAGATTGGACTTCTTGCCGTGTCTTAATCAAAGATATATTGCCCTCGATGAGCCCAGAAAGCCAACTACAATTCCGCCTCCATGCCCTCGCCGATTTGGGCAAATACCTGCTCCAAGATAGCGAAGAGCGCCAAGCCGTTTTGCGACAGGCAGAAGCCGTAAATAGCTGGTTTACAGCCGATAACGCCCTGCGCGCCCTGACCCAAATCGCCGAAAATTGGCTGCAGTTTGCCGCACTCAAAAAATTTGTGAGCCCTTACGAGGGCGAAATCTATGCGCAGGGTAGCCGAAAAAAAGAATCCTTAGTGCTGGTGCTCGCGGGCAATGTGCCGCTGGTCGGTCTGCATGATGTCCTTTGCGCCTATCTCATAGGGCTGCCCACGCAGATAAAACTCTCCGAAAAAGATGCGCCCCTGATGCGCTATTGCCTGAATTTTTTGCAAAAAATCGATTACAAGGCAGCCGAACTATTGCAAATCGTTGAGCAGGCAAAGCAACCTATTACGCGGGTCATAGCCACAGGCAGCGACAATAGCGCCCTGCATTTTGAGCAGTATTTTGGCAGATATCCGCACATCATCCGCCACAATCGCAACAGCGTCGCCATACTGACAGGCAAAGAAACAGAAGCCGAAATTATGCGCTTAGGCATAGATATTTTTCGGTTTTTTGGACTCGGTTGCCGCTCCGTCTCCAAAATCATGGTGCCACAAAACTATGATTTTCAGCTATTTATGCGCACGCTCGATAACTACCGCGACATCATCAATCATGTCAAATACTGCAATAATTTCGAGTACAATCGCTCCATTTATCTCATCAACAGTGTGCCGCATCTCGCCAACGATTGCCTCATGGTGCTCGAAAACGCCTCGCCCCTCTCGCGCATCGCCACTTTGCATTACGAGCATTACAGCACACAAAAAGACCTCATCGACAAGCTCACACGCGACACGCAGTATATCCAATGCAGCCCCGTCGAAGACGCGCGCCTACGCCGAAAACTGCAAAAAAGTATCCCCCGACTGCCCTTCCTCCCCTTCGGCACAGCGCAAAATCCCAGCCTCGCCGATTTCGCCGACAACGTCGATACGATGAATTTTTTGCTCTGCCCCTCGCCGCTCTAAATTTTCGGGCTTTCTTTTTTTTGGGCGTGCCCGCCGCCATAGGCGGCGGTCGGGCTATCCGCTACATCACGCCGCTGCGCGGCGTGGTTCCGCTTCTATCCCTCACGCAATAAAGCCCAAGCGTATCATCATTCATCATTCATCATTCGTCATTCGTCATTCGTCATTCGTCATTCGTCATTCGTCATGCGTCAAATTCTACTCTTCGCTTTTTTGCTCTCCTTTAGTGCCTGCGACCTCCTCATGAACGAGGTCAATGACCCCTACACCAATAAAGGCGGAGGCGGCACTACGACCACCACGACCACCACAGGCAGCAAAATCGAACTCCGACACACAGGCTGCGCCGACTGTCAACTGCTCAAATACAACTTCTTCGATATATCCTTCTCCCCCAAATGGCGCAATCCCCAATGGGCGACTTATACCCTAACTGCCGATAAAATCGGCACCGATGCCGCCGAGCGCTCCTCTACCTTCCGCCAAGACCCCAACGCGACCAACTGCCCCGCCACAGCCGAATACACAGGCACAGGTTACGATAGAGGGCATATCGTCGCCGCCGAAGATATGAGCTTCGACCCGACAGCGATGGCAGAGAGCTTTTTTATGACCAATGTCAGCCCCCAAGACCCCGCCCTAAATCGCGGCATCTGGAAAAGTCTGGAAGACCGAACCCGCAAATGGGCAGTCGCACACAAAAAAATACATATCGTTTCGGGCGCAATCCTCCCCAAAAGAAAAACCAGCACGCTCGAATACATTGGCGCTAACGAGGATATACTCGTCCCCCAACAATTTTTCAAAATCGTCATCGCTGACGGCGGCAAGGGAAAACGCAGCGGCATCGCCTTTCTTTTCGACAACGAAAAAAGCGAACTAAGCCTAAAAGAACATATCGTAAGCATCGACGAGATAGAACAACTCACAGGCTTAGACTTCTTTACGACCCTTTCCCAGTCGGAACAAACGGAATTGGAAAGCAAAACAAACCCCGATTTTTGGGGCGACTTATAGCGCAATTCGCTACAAATCAAGCCTTTACGCAAAAGTAAAATATACGCAAAAAAAATACAAAACAAAAAAAAGTTGTAAAAAAATGGCTTTTTTTGTGCGGTTTTGCGTGAATTTGCGTACATTTGTCGGGTGTACCTCGCGTGAGCGGGTGTAGGGGCGCGCCCTTCAAGGGCGCGGTATGCAGCGGCTTGCCGCTGCATACTAAAACCCCGCAACACGCGACCCCGCCGCTTTCGGCGGCGGGGGCACGCCCAAAAAAAACGAAGAACAAGGACGCAAGCGCAAGCATATATTATGGAGCATAACGATAAAGACGCGGCGAAAAAAAATGCCCTGCGTACCAGTACCCCCAAAAAAATGGATTTGTCCCTCGCCGCAGGCTTAGGCAAGGTGCAGCCGCAGGCGCGCGCGCTGGAGGAAGCCGTTTTGGGTGCGCTCATGCTCGATAAAGATGCGGTAGCGGTAGTGGTGGATATTTTGCGCCCCGAAAGTTTTTACGAGGAGCGGCATCAGAAAATTTACCGCGCGATAACCCAACTTTTTGAGGCAAGCAGCCCTATAGACCTGCTCACCACGACGGAGCAAATACGCAAAAATGGCGAACTCGACCTTATCGGCGGAGCGTATTATCTCGTCGAACTGACGAACCATGTCGCCTCTTCGGCAAATGTGGAGTATCATGCGCGCATTATCTCCCAAAAGCATATACAAAGGGAACTTATCCGCATTTCAACCGAAACGATAAATTTAGCTTACGAGGATACGACCGATGTTTTCGACCTTTTAGACAGGTCGGAGCAAAATCTGTTTAGCATCACCGAAAAAAGTATGAGTCGCGGGGTCATGCCTATGAGCACCCTCGTAAATCTCGCTATCAAACAAATCGAGGAGCTATCGCAGAAAAAAGACGGGCTTACGGGCGTGCCGACGGGCTTTATCGCGCTGGATAGGCTGACTTCGGGCTGGCAGCCTTCGGATTTGATTATTATAGCGGCTCGCCCTGCGATGGGTAAAACAAGTTTGACGCTGGCTATAGCGCTCAATGCCGCTGCCGATTTCGGCAAACCCGTTGCGTTTTTCTCTTTGGAGATGTCGAGCGTGCAGCTCGTCAATCGCCTCATCTCGCTGGAAACGGAGATTTCGGGCGAAAAACTGCGCAAAGGGCAGCTGGAAAGCTACGAATGGCAGCAACTGCATGTCGGCATATCCAAATTGAGCCATGTGCCGATTTTTATCGACGATACGCCCGCCTTGAGCGTCTTTGAGCTGCGCGCCAAGTGCCGCCGCTTGAAAATGCAGCACGATATACAGCTAATTATAGTCGATTATTTGCAGCTGATGACGGCGGGCGGCGATGGCGGCAAGGGCAACCGCGAACAAGAAATAGCCAACATCTCGCGCTCGCTCAAAGGCTTGGCGAAGGAACTCAATGTGCCTGTTATCGCCCTGTCGCAGCTCTCGCGCGCCGTAGAGGTGCGGGGCGGCTCCAAACGTCCGCAGCTCTCGGATTTGAGGGAATCGGGCAGTATTGAGCAAGATGCGGACATCGTTGGCTTCATCTACCGCCCCGAATACTATGGCATCA
Source organism: uncultured Saprospiraceae bacterium (assembly GCA_964467315.1). GTDB lineage: Bacteria > Bacteroidota > Bacteroidia > Chitinophagales > Saprospiraceae > JAAFIM01. The sequence goes on from CAYXSA010000033.1 coordinate 27,411, forward strand.
CGGAGGATGAGGACGGCAATTCGCTCAAAGGCGTGGGCGAAATCATCATCGCCAAGCACCGTAACGGCGCTGTAGATAGCGTGCGGCTCAAATGGGACGGGCAATATGCCAAATTTGGCAATCTGCAAGACGATGATATGGTTTTTAGCGGCTCGGGTTTCGGCGACGGGACGAGTTTCGGCGGTTTTATTGATAGCGGGCAGACTTTTTCTTCCAATATGCAGGGGCAAGCGCCCGCGCAGGCTGACCCTTTGGACTTCAATACCAACAATTTTCAGCAAGCGCCGCCGCCCTCTTCGCTGGATTATAGCGACGATGTGCCATTTTAAGTACAATATAAAAGCCTTTTTGCGCGTTTTTTCGTATTTTTGGGGGCCTGCCCCCGCGCAAGGCGCGGGGTCGGGCTATCCGCTGCATCAGCCCGCTGGCGCGGGCTGGTTCCGCTCCTATCCCTCAGGCTTTTTCTCCCTCCCTTGCCGCGCAAGGGAGGGCAGTAGAGGGTTCTATAAAGACACAGACAAAATACGAAACAATGCGCGCTATCTACTTCACTACTTTTTTCTCCCTAAGTTTTTTGGCTGTCAGCTTCGCCCAGCCTGCCTATACAGATGCCGCCCGTCGCGCCGATGAGCAGCTACATATTAACCTAAAAGCCAAGTTAGGCAGCAAATACAATCATTTTGCGCCTACCCGCGATTCTTTGACTGCAGTGTTTCGGGATACCTCCTGCCTTTGGGCGCTACTCGATGCAGAGGGCGGCGAAATTTTGATGCCGAGATACAGCGAAATCAGCCTTTTGGGTGGGGGGCTACTGCGTGCACAGCGCGGCGGAAAAATTAGCTATTATCTGCGGGCGGGCAGCAAACTCCAGCCCCTACAGTACAATAAGGTCGAATGGTTGGGTGCGGATATGCTACTCGTCGAATTGGCAAATCAGCAGGGGCTTATATCGCCCAGCGGCACGGGCATTTTGCCTGCGCAGTACGATGAGATTTTGCGCCTGCCTGCCCTATTGCTTGCTCGGCGCGGCACGCAGTGGGCGGCTTTCACCCTCGACGGCAGCCCCGCCAAAGGGCTGAGTTTTAGCCCCAAACAGCAGCTACAAACGCTGCACTTACACACACACAGCGCAGCCCTTGCCGCTGCCTCCCTCAGCGCTATTGCTGTACAAGAGGGCGATAGCTATCAACTCATCGACCTCGCCAATGGCAAACCGCTGCTCACAACAGCGCAAAAATATTTGCTACACTATACAAGGGGCAATATACTTTTTATAGAAAATGAAGCCGCCTTTTTCGGCTTTGATATCGACAAACAGCAGCAACGCAATACGCGTTACGATGCGCTGCGCAGCCTAAATTTGAACCTTTGGGCTGTAAAACAGAACGGCAAATGGGGGATTATCGCTACCGATGGCAAGGAAGTTTTTCCCTGCCAATACGATACGATATATGCAGATGCTATGCAGCCAAAGTTTTTGCAGCTACAGCAGGGCACCAAATACAGCCTCTACGATACGGAAAAGCGCAGCCTGCTTTTTGCGGAGCGCGAACTGCCGATAATCGCACTCGCCGAAGGACTTTTTGCGCTTAGCGAAAAGGCGGGCAGCAGCAGCAGCCCCACAGCCCCGCGCTATCATCTGCAAAGCACAGGCAGCAGCAGCACAAAACTGCTAAACAATAAATGGGAAGCCGTTTTGCCCCTATCAAGCACGCATTTTGCCGCGCAGGAAAAGGGGCTTTGGGGCATCTATACGGCTCAAGAAACGCTTATCAAGCCGCAGTATAAGGCAGTGCGCAAGCAGGTAGGCGGCGCTTTTCAGGTCAGCGAGGACGGAAAAACGTTTTACTTCGTCAATGCTAAGAATGCGAAACTGCTTTGTTTGAAAGAGTAGCCCCGTTTTTTGCAGGCTGCTTGTTTGCGTGAGGGATAGTAGGGGCGAATCAACATTCGCCCCTATAGGGGCGATGGTGAAACGCCCCGCATAGCCCGACCGCCGCCCCTTTTCGGGCGGCGGGCACGCCCAAAAAATAAAACCTTGAAAAAGGCGGCGAAGTTTTTTATTTTTGCGGCAGACATGAAGCTCCACACGATGAAAAAACTACATACTGCCTTTTCTACGCTTTGCCTGCTCGCGCTCTTAGCGGGCTGCGGCGGCGCAGAAGCCAATAAAACCGCAGGCAATACCGCCGCGACTACCAGCACTACCCAGCCGCCCGCGCCTGCTCCCGCCCCCGCTCCCGCCCCGCAAACGGGCAGCTTTTCGCTGAAGGGGAAAATCACGGGCGCTACGAGCGATAAGGTGTTTTTTGACCGCAGAATGCCCGATGCGCACGACGTTATAGCCTCCGTGCCGCTCAATGCAGATGGGAGTTTTGAGATACGCGCCGCCCTGCCCGAAGCGGGCATTTATCGACTGCGCGTAGGTCTGGCGGCTATGCCCCTCATTTTGGAAGGCACAGAAACGATGGAAATTAGCGCCGAAATCAAGGGCGAAAATCTGCTTTCTATGTCCGTACAAAATGCCCCCCTTTCTGCCGAGCTGCCCAAATGGCAGGACACGAAAAAAGTTAGCGAAAAAGCCATTGTCGATTTTTTGAAAACAAACGACGGCAGCGCCAACCCGTTTTTGCACTATTATCTCGTAGAGCGCCTGCCGATGGATAAAAATTTGCCCGCTTACGAAGCCGTTTTGGTTTTGTTGACCAAAAAATACCCCAATTCGCCGCTTACGCTCGCCCTCAACGCCAAAGTTTCTACCCTCGCCGCCGCCAAAAATGCGCAGGCGATAGATGTAGGCGTGCAAGCGCCTGATATTCGCCTATCCGACCCCAATGGCAAAGAAATTTCCCTCTCTTCGCTCAAAGGAAAGCTCGTTTTGCTGGACTTTTGGGCTTCTTGGTGCGGACCTTGCCGACGCGAAAATCCCAACGTCGTAAACATCTACAAGCAGTACAAAGACAAAGGTTTTACCGTCTATAGCGTTTCGCTCGATGGCTTAGACAATAATACCATGATGCGCATGCAGGGCAACCCTGCCGATATTGACCGCGCCCGCGAAGCCCAACGCCGCAAATGGACGGACGCTATCAAACAAGACGGCTTGGAGTGGACAAACCATGTCAGCGACCTAAGAGGTTGGAGCAGTACCGCCGCCGCCCTCTATGGCGTAAACTCCATTCCACGCACCTTCCTCATAGACAAATCGGGCAAAATTATCGGCAAAGACCTACGCGGCGACCAACTCGCACAGCAGGTAAAGGCAGCACTGAAGTAGGTGTTGTGCTTATGCTGTAGGTGTTGTGCTTATGCTGTAGGTACTGCGCCGCTGTCGCGGCGCTGGTAGCAAGTACTTGAGCGCAAACTCGTAACTCGTAACTCGTAACTCGATGGAGGTTTTTCGTACTGCGGCGGCGCTACGCGCTCGTTTGGATTTGTTGCGCGCTACGCGCTCTGTGGCTTTCGTGCCGACGATGGGCGCGCTACACGAGGGGCATCTCGATTTGGTTCGGGCTGCCTTTAGGAACGATGCCAATGCTTTTGTGGTCTGTTCGATTTTTGTCAATCCCACCCAATTTGGCGATGCTGCCGATTTGGCGAAATATCCGCGCACGGAGGAAAGCGACTGCCAAAAACTCCAATCCGTAGGCTGTCAGGCGGTTTTTATGCCTACAGTCGAGGAGGTGTATCCCGCCGACTGGCAAACGCCTGCCTTCGATTTCGGCTATCTTGATACCGTCATGGAAGGGGCGCAGCGCAAGGGGCATTTTGCGGGCGTAGGGCAGGTGGTGCATAGATTATTGTCCATCGTAGAGCCTACCAATTTGTATTTGGGGCAGAAGGATTTTCAGCAAGTCGCTATCATCAAAGATATGGTAGAAAGGCAGTTGCAATGGGCGCTGCCGCGTATAGTCGTAGTACCTACGGCAAGAGAAAAGGACGGTTTGGCGATGAGTTCGCGCAATGTGCGGCTCTCGGAAAGCGGACGCGCCGCCGCCGCCGCCATTTCGCAAAGCCTATTCATCGCGCAAGGTCTGGCGCATATACGCACACATACGCCCGACACCCTGCGCCAATTCGTAGAAAAACGCTACACCGATTTAGGTCTAAGCGTAGATTATGTTAGCGCTGTCGACAATCGCAGCCTGCGCCCCGCCCTACGCTGGGAAGATGCCCCCAATGGCGTTAGCCTCTGTGTCGTAGTGCGCATCGATGGCGTGCGCCTTTTGGATAATGTACCAATTGGTAGCAAGTAGTAAGCAGTAAGACTTTTGCGCCTACTACCTACTACCTACTACCTACTACCTGCTACCTACTACCTACTACCTACTACCTATGCCCCCCTTACTCGATTTATTGCCTACCTTGATTGACTTCGACCGCTGGCTGCTTGCCAAAATCAACGGCGAATGGTCAAGCGATTTTTTGGATACGGTGTACCCGTATTGGCGGGCGCGCACGACTTGGATTCCCTTGTATGTGGCGCTTGTGGCGTTCGTTATTTATCGCTACGGCAAGCTTGGCGGGCAGATTTTGGCAGCCCTCGCCATTACCGTTGGCATTGCCAATACCCTAAGCAGCGAGCTAATCAAAAAAACCGTGCAACGCACTCGCCCCTGCCGAGAAGCCGCTATACAAGTGCGCACAATGGCAAATATGGATTGCAGTTCTGGCTACAGCTTCACTTCCTCGCACGCCACCAATCATTTTGCGCTATCTTGGTCGCTGATTTTTTTCATTCCTTATTTCCGACAGCGCCGAGCTTGGCGTTTTGGGCTGCTTTTTTGGGCGGCAAGCATCGCCTACGGGCAGGCTTACGTGGCAGTGCATTATCCGCTGGATATACTTTGCGGCTCCATACTCGGCACATTTACCGCTATGTTTTTTTATTGGCTCTATCGCCGCTTGCAGCGCAGCAAAAAAATTCTCTCCGAAGCAGGATATAGCTAACTTTTGGGCTTTTCTTTTTTTGGGCGTGCCCGCCGCCCACCCCCCCGCGCCTACGGCGCTTCCCCCCTTGAAAGGGGGGAGCCAAGCGCGGCGGTCGGGCTATCCGCTGCATCAGCCCGCTGGCGCGGTCTGGTTCCGCTCCTATCCCTCACGCAATCTGTCAAAATGGCAGCCAGCCGCCCAGTGGCACAGTTTTATATACGCGCACAAAGCGATACATACACTATACAATACATTTAAGCTATCATTTATCATGGAACAGCCTCCAACCCCACCCCAAGACGAGCTAAATAGCCCACTCAACGACCTCCACGACACACAAGATAATACCACTACCGAGCCAGCCGACAAACAAACAGAAGCCAACGACGAAAAAAGCGGCAAATCCCGCCGTCGACGTGGCGGAAAAAGCAATGCCAGCAGCGAAGGCGAGGGACAAAAAGTCAAACAATTGGAAACCGACCTCAACAAATTGACAGAAGAACTCGGCGAAATGAAAGATAAATACCTGCGCCTATACGCAGAGTTCGACAACTATCGCAAACGCAGCAACCGCGAAATGCTCGAAATGCAAAAAAGCGCCGCCCAGTCCGTTCTAAAAGCCCTTATCCCCGCTGTCGATGACTTCGACCGCGCCGTGAAAATCGCCGAAATGCCCGATAGCCAAGAAATCCTACCCACAGGCATCAAACTCGTATTCGAGAAACTTACCAAAACGCTCGAATCGCAAGGACTTAGCCCCATGGAAACCAATGGCGCAGAATTTAACGCCGACTTGCACGAGGCTATCACCAAAATACCCGCCCCCACTGCCGAACTAAAAGGCAAAATCATAGACACCGTCGAGCGCGGTTATACGCTCTATGACAAAATTATCCGCTTCCCCAAAGTCGTCGTAGGCGAATAAAACATACATCAACATCATGTCAAAACGCGATTACTACGAGGTGCTGGGCGTAAACAAAAGCGCTCAAGCCGACGAAATAAAACAGGCTTATCGCAAACTTGCGATGAAGTACCACCCCGATAGAAACCCCAACGACAAAGAAGCCGAAGACAAATTCAAAGAAGCTGCCGAAGCCTACGAAATCCTTAGCAACGAAGAAAAACGCCGAACCTATGATAAGTACGGACACGCAGGCGTTAGCGGACAAAGTGGCTTCGGCGGACAAGGCGGCTTCTCGGTCGATGATATATTCTCCCAATTCGGCGACATCTTTAGCGGCTTCGGCTTCAATTTCGGCTCTGGTACAGGGCGCGGCGGTGGCGAACAGCAAAGAGGCGGCGGGCAGCGCGGTAGCAACCTCCGCATCAAAGCCGAACTTACCCTCGAAGAAGTCGAAAAGGGTGTAACCAAAACCATCAAGGTCAAAAAATACCAGCCCTGCAAACCCTGCGGAGCTACAGGCGCAAAGGATAAAAATTCTATTATCACCTGCTCTACCTGCAAGGGCGCGGGCTATGTGCGCAAGGTGCAAAATACCTTCTTGGGGCAGATGCAGACCACGCAGCCTTGCCCTACTTGCAACGGTAGCGGCAAAACCATCAAACACGCCTGCGAAAGCTGCAAAGGCGAGGGGCGTACCTTCGGCGAAGAAACCATCGATATACAAATCCCCGCAGGCGCACACGAAGGCGTACAGTTTTCCGATAGCGGCAAAGGCAATGCAGGCATGAACGGCGGCGCAGCAGGCGACCTGCTCATCAACATCGTCGAAAAACCGCATAAATACTTCCGCCGCGAAAATAATCATATCTGGTACGACCTACCCCTTAGCTTCGCCGATGCCGTAGCAGGCGCTGCCATCGAAGTCCCCACCCTCCAATCCAGCTTCAAACTCAATATACCCGCAGGCACAGAATCAGGCAAGGTCTTCCGCCTACGCGGCAAAGGGCTTCCCTCCCTGCAAAGCTACGAAGTCGGCGACCAACTCGTACAAGTCATCATACACGTACCCAAAGAGTCCGACCTCACGAGCGAAGAGCGCAAACTCATCGACAAACTCCGTAGCTCCGCCAATTTCTCCCCGCCCAATGCCAGCGCCAACAAAAAGGACGAAGGCGGCGGCTTCTTCGATAGAATGAAAGACTTTTTCAAAGGTAGTTAAGCGCAGAGCAACTCAAGCCCCAGATATACCGTTTTTTCGGATATTTGGGGCTTTTTCTTTTTTTGGGCGTGCCCCGCCGCGATGCGGCGGGTCGGGCTATCCGCTACATCACGCTAAGGGCAGACACATTGGTCTGCCCCTACGCGTGGTTTCGCTCCTATCCCTCACGCAAGCGTCCATCAATCCATATCCGAAAAAATAACCATGCACCGTATACTTAGTTTTTTTTCTTTGCTGCTCGCTTGCCAAAATTTGCAAGCGCAAGATGCAGCCGACAGCAGCCGCAACTAATGGCTTACGCCGCCCACTATCCAATTTAGCGCCTTCGCCGATGTTTTTTATGCCTACGATTTCGGAAAACCGCAGCAAGAAGCGCGGCAGGTATTTTTTTGCAATCACAACCGCCACCACGAGTTTAATCTAAACTTAGGTTTCCTTCGCCTAAGCGCCACGCATCAAAAATGGCGCGCCAATCTCGCCCTCCAAGCGGGTACTTATGTGCAGGATAATTACGCTGCCGAACCGCTCGCCTTGCGGCACCTCTTCGAGAGTAATATCGGTCTAAGCCTCAATAAAAAAAATACCCTCTGGCTCGATGCGGGCATTTTTGCCTCGCATATCGGCTTCGAATCGGCTATCTCCCTCGATAACCTCACCCTCACCCGCTCCCTACTCGCCGATAATTCGCCGTATTTTTTATCGGGCGCAAAACTGACTTATAGCCCCAATGCCAAACTAACAGCCGTAGCGCTCATTTGCAACGGCTGGCAGCGCATTCAGCGCCTACAGGGAAACTCCCTGCCTGCCTTCGGTACGCAACTCGCCTACAAATTTTCTGATGCCTTTGCCCTCAATTGGAGCACTTTTATCTGTAGCGAAAGGGCAGACAGCGCCCGACAGATGCGCTACTTTCAAAATCTGTATGCGCTGGGCACTATTGGCAAATTTCAATACACTGTAGGTTTCGATGTCGGCATGCAGCAAATCGCGCCACAAAGCCAAGTATATGAGCCTTGGTATAGTCCCGTTGTTATCGCTGCCTATCAATGGCATAAGCGCTGGAGAGTCGCCGCCCGCGCCGAGTACTACCATTCGCCCGACGGTTTTATAGTTCCCCTGCCCGCCAATACTGTTTTGCGCGTCTTTAGTAGCTCGCTCAACCTCGACTATAAGCCGACGGCAGATATAGCCTTTCGCATAGAGGGGCGATACTTGCGCAGCCGCGACGATTTTTTTATCAATTCGGCAGGCGACCCCAGCCAACCTAATTTTTTTCTCCTAACTTCGCTGTCCGCAAGATTCAGCAAATAATGACCTCTAATAATGACGAATGCGCATAATACTTGCTACCACTGCCGCCGCAAGGCGGCATGATACCTATGACACAAAGCACAACTCCATAACTCATGTACACTACTTTTTCCGTTCCTTTTGCCAGCCCCGAATACGATGAGCTGCTCGACCTCCGATACAAAGTTTTGCGCGAGCCTTTGGGCTTAGAATTTAAGGTAGAAGATTTGGCGAAAGAGCACGCCGATTTGCATTTGGGTATTTTTGATGCCAATCATCGCGCTTTGGGCTGTGCGAGTTTGAGCGATGGGGGAGAGGGTGTAGCCCTTATGCGCCAAGTTGCTGTATTGCCTGCTTATCAAGGTAAGGGTGTAGGGCGCAAGCTGGTCGCCGCTTTTGAGCGGGAGGCGCTGCGCTTGGGTTTTGCCAGCATACGACTCGCCGCAAGAGATGAGGCAATTCCTTTTTATACGAAATTGGGCTACCGCCTTTGCAGCGAGGGCTACAGCAAAATCGGCATCGCTCACCACGATATGCAGAAGGAGTTACGAATGACGAATGACGAATGACGAATGACGAATGACGAAGGTTTCTAAATCGCTTTGCCGTCTACCATCGCTCTTGTTGCTGCTTTGTTTACTACAGTCTTGTTTTGCGCTGGAGTATATGACCTATCGCCCGCGTCGACTGAAAACCCCTATAAAATTTTTACCCTACGACTGGCAGCTCAACGAGCAAGTGAAAAGTGAAAAGTGAAAAGTGCATTTTTTTGCGAAATTTACAAATTTTTCTGCACTTAATTTTAACCATAAATAATTGATAATCAATTTTTTATACCAAAAGTGTAATACTTTTAGTACCATTTTCACTTTTCACTTTTCACTTAAAAAGGGCGTGCCCACCCTCCCCGCCGCTACGCGGCTTAAAAGGTCGGGTGGTCGGGCTATCCGCTACATCACCTTCGCTACGCTCGGTGGTTTCGCTTCTATCCCTCACGCAATAAAAATTAAAGCATTTAATTAACAATGTACTTACTTGGCGCGCTCCAGCGTGAAGGCAAAGGTAGTGCCTACGCCGAGCCGACTGCGCACGTGTACGCTTTGTCCGTGCGCTTCTATGATGTGTTTGACGATGGCAAGACCCAGCCCCGAACCACCATCATCGCGCGCCCGCGCCCTATCGACCCGATAAAAGCGCTCGAATAAGCGCGGCAGATGCTCCTCCTCTATGCCCCGCCCGTCGTCGCTAATCTCTACCCACAAGGCTCCCTCCCAGTCGTAAAAACTGACTAAAGTTTTGCCGCCTTCTTTGCCATATTTGATGGAATTGATGAGCAAATTGCTGAATACTTGCAAGATGCGTGCGCGGTCGGCGAGCACGAAAATCGGCGCTTTTACCTCGTCTTTGAATTCTAAGCGTATGCGCTGCTGTTTGGCGACCAATTCGAGGTCGTCCATTGCGCTGCGTGCAAGCGGCAAAAGGTCAAAACGTACCCGTTCCAGTTGGATTTGCCCGCCTTCGAGTCGGGCGATTTCGTTGAGGTCATCGACGATGGTCGCCATGCGCTCTACGTTGTCGATGGCGCGTTGTAGGTACTTTTGGCGCATTTCTGCATCGTCCGTATCGTCTTCCAAAATCGTGTACAAATAGCCCTGAATGTTGAAAATCGGCGTTTTTAGCTCATGCGATACGTTGCTGATGAACTCGCGGCGAAAAACCTCGTTCTTTTTTAGATATTTTATCTCTTGAGTCCAGTCCACAGCCCATTCTACCACCTCTCTTTCTACTTGGTCGATGACGTGATTGCGCATATCTACCTGCAAAGGGTCGGCGCTTTTGGGCGCTTTTAGCCGATGTATCGCCTTGTAAATCAGCTTTATTTTGCGATAAATATAGCGCCGCAACGCCTCGTACATCGAAAAATAAGCCGTCAGCAGATGAAAAACAGGCAAACCCCAAACCAGCCACCAATCTATGCTATCGGGCAAAAACAGCCGCACACCCACCAAAATTAGCAGGCTCAAAATCGCAGAATTGAGCGCCGAAAGTAGCGCCAACTGCTGCGGCGTGGGATTCTTGGAGAAGTAGAAAAAGACAAGCATCGAGAGTTACGAGTTACGAATGACGAATGATAGCTTTCAGCCTTCGGCTAAATCGACAATTGTAGGTCTTTGAGCAACTGCAAAAACGCTGCTTTGCGCTCGCGGGCAAGCGGCACTTGAGTCCCGTTTTCCATAACAATCAGCGACTCGCCACGCAGGTACTTTTTGATGTACTTGATGTTGATAAGATAGGAGCGATGCGCCTTAAAAATGCCCCTTCGATTGGCGAGTATGTCCTCGAAAACTCGCAAAGGCTTCGATACGGTGATTTTGCTGCCATTCGTAAGATAGGCATGGCTGTAGGCTCTATCCGCCTCGAAAAAAAACAGCTCATTGACATCGACAAATAATAAATTATCGCTCAAAGGCAGGGCGATTTTTTGTATTTCTTCGCCGTGATAGGCATTTTTTAGCAGCTCTAATTGCTGCAAAAGCTGGTTTTGCTGCCGCTTTTGCTGCACCTTGCCCACCGCATTTTGAAGGCTCTCGATTTCGATGGGTTTTAGCAGATAATCCACCGCCGACACCTCAAACGCCTTAATCGCGTACTGACTATAAGCCGTAACGAAGATGATTTCAAAACTCAGTTCCTTGAAAAAATCCAGTAGCTCAAAGCCATTATATTCGGGCATTTCGATGTCCAAAAAAATACAATCGGGCGCGTGTTTATTGATTGCCAACACGCCGTCGGGCACATTGCGGCACTGCGCCACCAGCTCCACCTGCGGCACATAATCGCGCAAAAGCGCCGACAAGGCACTGCGCGCGCCTTCCTCATCATCAATAATTATAGCCTTCAAGGGAGTTACGAGTTACGAATGACGAATAACGAATAACGAATAACGAATAACGAATATTCGCGGCTTGCATTTGTCGCGCAAAGATACGCAAACTGCCTTCGTTTTCACTTTTCACTTTTCACTTTTTTGGGCGTGCCGCTGCGCCAAAAAGGGCGCAGCGTCGGGCTATTCGGGGCATATCATCATCGCCCCAAAGGGGCGAATGTTGATTCGCCCCTACTATCCCTCACGCATTTTTGCGCCAAAGGGGCGCAAAAATCGCTCGACCGACCTTTGAAGCAGCCCACTATCGGAGTCGGAAAGGGGGAGCGGCGGCAATTTTTCTACAGCGGCTAAAGCAGCCGCTAAGTCTAAATTTTCTTCCCTCTTGCAGACCGCCCAGCCCTTGCGCGCCCAGTCCTCGCCCAAATGCTCCTGCTCTGTTTGCCCTTTCGTGGGGATTAGGATAGGGGCTACAGTGCCCACCCGCCGCAAATCCATCAGGGTACTGTAGCCAGAGCGGCAAACGATGCGCCCCGCTTGGGCGAGCTGCTGCGCCAATTCTTCTGCCCCCAAATAGTCGATGCTATCTATATTTGCGCTTGTTTTTTGCCATTGCGGGGTTTGCCTATTCGCGGAGAGTACGCCCCGCACCAATCGAAAATGCCAGTTCGGTAACTTGGCAGCCTGCCGCAAAAGCTCCGCTTCTAAGTTCGCCCGCGCAGGCTCTACGCCCGAAAGCAAAATTAGCACATCAATCGGTGTGCGCTCGCTGCTTTCTATGCGCTGCAGCCGCGAAAGCTCCCCGATGTATTCGATATTGGTTAAGTTGGCAGGGCGCGCCAATTCGCCACTCAATGCAGGCAGTGGCGGCGGCATATCGGGCACCCAACAATGCGTATACTTGCGTATTAGCCTATAATTGAGCCGACGCATTGCCCATTGCAAAGGGAAAAAAGGTATACGCAAATGCAACTGATGCGTTACAAAAACCGAAGGCACAAGCGGCGAAAACAAGCCGTAACGATTGTCGGAAATAAAACCATCGATGCCCCTATTCTGTATCCAGCCCGCCAATACGCGCCCTTCCTTGCGCATCGTGCGCAAAATATGCGGCAACTGCCCCGCCATACTCCATATCATATTGCTATGCTTATAGCTAATATCGTAGGCGGGCAATTCCCAAAATTCGTATCGCTCCCCAAAGGCAGCACGCAACAAATCCAAAGCCGCCCCATCAGAAGCCAATACGACTTCTGCCCCCGCCGCCGTTAATGCTTCAGCTATCGGCAGGCAGCGAGTCGCGTGCCCCAGACCCCAACAAAGAGGCGCTAATAAAATACGCGGCTTTGGCATAATTTTGCTTAGTCAAAGGTTTTAGCTTATCTTTAAGCCGTGAAAATACCATTTTTCAGCACTTCAACCAACTATCAGCCAATGAAACGCAGCACGAAAAATATCCTTTTTATGCTCTTCGCAGTTCTTTTTCTATCTACCAGCCTGAGCAGCTGCCATAAAGGCTATGGCTACAATAGCAAAAGCAAAAAAGGCTGCAACTGTCCAAAATTTTAAGCAACCCCCCAACCAAAAAAAAAAGATGCAAGCGCTCGAAGATTCGCTAAAATACCAACAGTGGAAGTCTACGCTCTCCGAAAACGGCGTAACCGTTAGCCGTATGGAGGAGCTTCACAGCATACGCAAACCCAACGGAGAATTGCTTTTTTCGATGGTAAAGATGGATGCTACCGCCGCCGATGGGCAAAAATTGCTGCCCGTAGCCCTGCTGCGCGGGCATTTCGTGAGCGTGCTGATAGTCTTTATAGATAAGGATACGCAGGCGCGGTATGTGCTCTTGGTGAAACAATACAGAGTTGCCAACGGCGCTATCTGCTACGAATTTGCGGCGGGCATGTGCGATAGCGAAAGCGACCCGCTTGCTGTCGCCGTGAAAGAGGTCAAAGAAGAAACAGGCTTCGAGGTGCAGCGCGAGCAATTGCACGCGATGAACCAGCAAATGATTTTCTCCTCGCCTGGTTTGCTCGATGAGGGCGGCTATCTGTATTGGTGCGAAATCGAGCTAACGCATGCCGAGATGCAAGCTTTTCACGACAAAACGGCAGGCGCAGCAGGGGAGCAGGAATTTATACAAACGGAGGTAGTGCCCATTGGCAAGGTCTTGGGTTTGGTGAATAGTATGACCTCCATAGCGCAAATTTTGATGTATGCTCGAGAGCGTGGGGTAGTGGTATAGAGCCTGCGCCCCGCGCCCCTTTGGCGCGGGGGCGAGCCTGCGTGAGGGATAGTAGGGGCGCTGTAGGGACAAGGCATGCCTTGTCCCG
>CAYXSA010000034.1:0-39410 GCA_964467315.1 uncultured Saprospiraceae bacterium
AAGTGAAAAGTGAAAAGTGAAAAGTGAAAAGTGAAAAGTGCATTTTTTTCTTCAAATTTTAAAACTTTTCAGCACTTATTTTGCATTTATTTTCAGTTTTAAGTGCTTGATAATCAAGTATTTATACATAAAGTACCATTTTCACTTTTCATTTTTCACTTAAAAAGCGTGAGGGATAGCAGTGGAAGCGCCGCCGCAGGCGGGGCTGCAACGGATAGCCCGACCCCGCGACCTTTAAGCGCCGCAGGCGCGGGGAGCGGGGGCACGCCATAGAATGACAAATTACACTCTGTGTGTACACTTTGATTACGAATGGCTTATGCGCAACATTCGCTGCGCGTTCACTTCGTGTTCGTCATTCGTCATTCATAACTCGTCATTATGCAAAAACGTACTTATTTGCGCTTGATGGGCGCGCTGCTTTTGCTCGTAGTGGCTTGCCGAGAGGACTATCATATCGGTCCGCTTAGCCCTTTCAATCCAGTGGGGCGGCTCGACACGCTGCCTTACAATCCGACCCCTTTTGCGATAATTTCGCCTTTGGGCTTGCCGACTATGCCTGTGCCTGCCGCAAACCCGACGACGGTAGAGGGCATAAAATTGGGACGACTTTTGTTTTACGACCCGATTTTATCGGGCGATTCTACGATGTCTTGCGCCTCTTGCCATCATATTGAGAAAGCTTTTACGGACGGGCTGCCGCGTAGCGTGGGCATCGCGGGTATCGCGGGCACGCGCAATGCGATGACGCTTATCAATGTGGGCTATAATTGGAAGCCCAATCGGCAGACAAATTTTAATTGGGACGGCGCATTTGCGACCCTCGAAGCGCAGGCGATTATGCCCGTGCAGCACCCATTGGAGCTAAATGCGGACTGGGTAGATGTAGAGGCAAAATTGCGCGCACACGCGCATTATCCGCGCTTATTTCGGGCGGCTTTTGGGGTGGAGCATATCGACCAAATTGATAGGGAGTATGCGACGCGGGCTATAGCGCAATTTTTGCGCACGCTCAATTCGGCGGCTGCGCCCGTAGATTCTTTTTATCGGGTGGCGTTTTATAGCCTTTCTCCTGAAGCTGAAAGAGGCATGGAGTTGTTTATTGGCGATACGGGCGGCAATCCCTTTGCGCGAGATGCCGAATGTGCGCACTGCCACAATTTTACCCGCGATTTTATGACCTTTGCGCGCAACGATTTTAGCAACAACGGCTTAGATTCTGCGGCTACGCTCAACGATTTTATAGACAAAGGCTTGGGCGCTATCACGGGTTTGGAACAAGATAATGGTCGTTTTCGGGAGGTAACCTTGCGCAATATCGCTTTGACTGCGCCCTATATGCACGACGGGCGATTTACGACTTTGGAGCAGGTGCTCGACCACTATGTCAGCGGCGGGCACCCCTCACCCAATGTCGGTTTTGAGTTGCTTACGGCACAAGAGCTGCCGACGCTCACGGCGCAAGAAAAATCGGATATCATCGCATTTTTACACGCTTTGACGGATACCAGTTATTTTTCGCGCCGCGAGTGGCAAAATCCCTTTGTCGTAGAGGAAAATCCTTGGTAGGAGTTACGAGTTACGAGTTACGAATGTGCATAAGACGTTGACAATCAGTATTTACATAAAGTACAATCGTAACTCGTAACTCGTAACTCGTAATTAACTGCTGTAGCCGCCGCTTTTACTGCTGCTTCTGCCGCCGAAATAGCCGCTACGCCCAGAAGGTACGCTTTTGTAGCTGCTGCGATAGCTGGTGGTTTTGGTAGCGGTGGAGCGCAGGGAGGAATAAGCGCCGCCGCCGCCTGAGCCACCGCTGTAGACGCGGGAATTGTAAGTGCGTTGCGGGTTTTGGTATACGTTGGGGTTGGGGGGCATGGACATACTTTTGCCCATATAATAGCCCATTGCGCCGCCCATGAGCACGTAGCCAAGTGTGTGCATACCTGGGGAATAGCTGCTATGGTATTGGGGCGTGGTATTGTTGACGACGACGATGGTTTTACCGTCGTCGGTGGTGTGGGTGGTCGTGTTGCCTGAGGTGGTTATTTTGCCCGATTTGGTATTCGGCGTTTTGTTGGTGCTGGTATCGCTGCTGCTGCCTGTGTCGGCGACTACGTGCAGGGCGGTATCGCGCACGGCGGCGCTGTCTTGCGGAGCTACGCGGGCGCGGGCTTCGGCTACGGATAGGTTTTCTGTACGTCCGTCGAGGTATTTTACCACGACTTTGGTGGCGTTGGTGTCGGGTACGACTTCCTCGTTTTCGATGGCGAATTGATTGGGTTTTACCTCTTTTACGGTGGTGATAACGCCTTGCGTGGGTTTTTCGCTGACGATGGTATCAATCACCTCTACGGTTTCGTAGCCGTCGCCGCCGCAGCCTGTGTGCAGCAATAAAAGCCCCGTAAGCGTGGCGAAGAGTGCGCCCGCTTTAGCGAAGGTACGCCAAGTAGGGAAAGATTGCCCGCGTTGTAGTTCGGTATTGAGCGGGCTAAGGTTGGAATTCTGTTTGTCCATTGGTGCTTGAGTGTGTATATATATTTTATGTTAGCCGCTGTAACTGCTGCCGCCGCTGTAGCTGCTTCTACCACCACTGTAGCTGCTACCGCCGCTGCTATAGGAAGAAGATTTGCTGCTGCTGCCGCCGCTAAAATAGCCAGATTTGCTATTGGAGGGGGTAGATTTGTAGGTAGAACCACCGCTGTAGTTGCTGCCGCCGCTGCTGTAATAGCCGCCGCTTTTGCTGCTGCTGTAGTTGGAGCTTTTTGTGCTGCCGTAGCCGCTTTTGCTGCTATTGCCGTAGCTGCTTTTGGAGGGTTTATTGTAGACGGTCGTTACGGTGCGTCCGCTTGCGGCGGCTTTACGTTTCATTTCGTTGGCAGTGGCGCGGGGTACGGTCTGGTAAGAGCTTTTGCGCACGACGGCGGTTTTGGCTGTGGAGCGCAGGGAGGAGTAAGAGGAGCTATTGCGGCGGGTAGAATCCCTTTCATCGCGTCGATTGTTGTAGTAAGTTTGTCGCGGGTTTTGGTAGATATTTGGGTTGGGGGGCGTGTTCATGCTTTTGCCCATATAATAGCCCAAAGCGCCACCCATCAGCACATAGCCCAGCGTATGCAAGGAGGGCGAATAGCCGCTATTATAGGTGTGCGGCGTGGTATTATTGACGATGATGGTCGTATTTTTTTGTGCGCTGGTATCGCCGACCGCCAGCAAAGCGGCGCTATCTTGAGCCGAAAGTTGTACGTGTAGGGCGGTGTCTTGGGCTGCTGCGCTATCTTGGGGGGCAACTAAGGCTTTGGCTTGGGCAACTGTAAGCCGCTCGGTTCGCCCGTCGAGATACTTCACAATCACGCGGGAAGAGTCCTTATTGTCGATGACCTCTTCGTTTTCTATCGCAAATTGCTTGGGTTGCACCTCTTTTACGGTGGTTATCAATCCTTTGGTGGGTTCTTGGACGCTGATGGTATCGACGATTTCGACCGTTTCCATATCGTCTTCGGGGTTGCGAGCCTTGCCGCCGCAGCTTTGGAGCAGCAAAAAGCCCGCTATAGTGGCAAATAAAGCGCCCGTTTTGGCAAAACAGCGCCAAGTAGGGAAAGCGTTTCCGCGCGCAAGCGCTGGATTAAGTTCGTTGTTGCTGGTTTCTCTGTCTGAAAGCATAAATTTTGGTTTTGGTTCTGTGTATATTGGGCGGTGGAGGGAATAAAATCTTTTTTTTGGGGGCTGCGTCGCGCCCAAAAGGCGCGCCGCCGCTACGCTACGCAGCTCGCTATTCGCTCGGCTGCTGCGCCTCCCTTTTCCGCGCTGTGCGCGGGGGGCAGCCACATGGGGCTGCCCCTACGGGAGGCTTGCATCTGGCGCTGCGCGCCACTGCTCCGCATCGCTAGCCCGACAAACGGTATCCGTTTCATCTACGCGTATACCGATGGAAGGACAGATTGCGTGAGCGGGTGTAGGGGCAGCGCGTAGCGCTGGTGCGCGGCGGCCCTGCCGCCGCGTACTAAAACCCCGCAACACGCGACCCCGCCGCGTAGCGGCGGGGGCACGCCAAAATTAAGTGAAAAGTGGAAATTTTTGATTTTCAAGGGCTTATACGGCAAGTGCTTATAAAATTGCGAGTTTGAAGAAAAAAAACCACTTTTCACTTTTCACTTTTCACTTTTCACTTTTCACTTTTCACTTTTCACTTCGTTAACACAACCAAAGTTACAAAAAATCCCCAACATACGCAACAAGCAAGGCGAAAACCGTATTTTTGTGATACGAGTAGTTAGTTTTGTGGAAATTTTTAGGACATTTTACCATTTACGCACATGAAAAATGCTGTATTTTTGCTGCTTACGGCGGCTTGCTTGTATGCAACTCAGGCGCGCGCGCAGGGCATGGAGTTCCATAAAGGCACTTGGGAGGAGGTTTTAGCCGATGCAAAGGCACAAAATCGCCCGATTTTTATTGACGCTTATGCCGTTTGGTGCGGACCCTGCAAATATATGGCGGCAGAGGTCTTTACTAAAGAGGAAGTTGGCGCGTTTATGAATAAAAATTTCATCAACTACAAGCTCGACGTGGAGCAAAAGGGCGACGGAGCGGCTTTTTCCGAAAAATACGGGGTAAAATTGCTGCCTACGCTCTTTTATTTTGCGCCAGACGGCACCTTGTTGCACAAGACCGTAGGCGGAGCCAGCGCTGAAGCCTTCCTGAAAGGCTCGAAAGAGGCTTTAGCAGAGGATACGCAGCTATACACGCAGCAAAAACACTACGATGGCGGCAAACGCGATAAGGAATTTTTGAAAAAATTCTTGCTCATGCTCTCCAATGCTGCTGAAGAAACCAGCGCAAAAACCGTTTTCGAAACCTTCTGGGGCAGCCTCAACGACGAGGAGCGCCTCGCCGAAGACGTTTTCCAATGGATAGCCGCTTATGGCAGCTCGCCAAAGTCGAAAATTTACGAATACGTGTCGGGCAGACGCGATAAATACAAGGGCATCGTGGGCGATGCGCTTTTTGATAGCTACCTCGAAAACGTCGTACAAGCAGGCATCAACGAAGCCATAGCGGCGGGCAGCATCAAAGACGAGAAAAAAGACCTGCCCAAACTCGTCAAAGAAATGCAGAAAGTCAACCCCGCCCAAGCCGACTACATCAAAAGCCAAACGCATTTTCTCTACTATGCCAATGCCGTAGAAGCCAATCCCGCCAAATTGACGGCATTTATGAAGGCGCAAGACGATTTCCTAAGCAAGCACTGCCGCGAATGGTCTTGGGGCAATGCGATGGCTTGGGACGTGGTAGAGAGCGAAAACAAAAAGCAGTACAAAAGCGCCCTCAAATGGATAAACCGCTCTGTCGGCATCAGCAAAAATTTCTATAACCTCGATACTAAAGCTTGGCTGCTTTACCGCATGGGCAAAAATAAAGAAGCCCTCGCCACCGCCAAAGAAGCCATCGCCATCGCCAAAGAAGCAGGCGAAGACAGCAGCGGCACGGAAGAGCTGCTAAAGCTGATAGAGAAATAGTTAGGAGTTGCGCCTAAGGGCGAATATATTATTCGCCCTTACTTTTTGCAAATTTTCAAAATCATATCCCCCAAAAACCACTTTTACGGTACGAAGTTTTTTTTTCGGCAATAGATATTCACATTCACATCGGACAGTTAAATCTACAAATGCGCTTAATTTCCTTTTTTCTTTTTACCCTGCTGCTATCGGGGCTGACAAGCCTCGCCTATGCGCAAAGCCTCGTTTCGGGTAGCCTACGCGACAAAGAAACGGGCGAAGCCCTCATTGGTCTCAATGTGCTGGTGCGCGAAACGGGTGCGGGTGCTTCCACCGACTTAGAGGGCAATTATCAACTGCGGCTGCCAGCGGGCGAATATCGACTACAATTTAGCTACGTCGGCTATCAACAGCAAGAACGTAAGCTCAAAGTAGATGGCTCTTCTGAGTATGTTTTATCTGTAGATATGCCTTTATCTATGGCAGATGTCGTGATCGTAACGGAAGGCAAATACGAAAAACCCTTAGAAAAAAGTACCGTATCTATCGACGTAGTTACGCCCGATATGATAAAAAATAATGTCATCACCGCCTTAGACGAAGCCGCCAAAAAGGTGTCGGGCGTGCAGATGATGGATGGGCAAGTGAACATTCGCGGCGGCGCAGGCTATGCCTTCGGCGCAGGCAGTCGGGTCGGCTTTTTGGTCGATGGGCAGCCCATGCTATCGGCAGAACTAAGCGACATCAAATGGAATTTTGTCCCATTGGAAAATGCCGCCCAAATCGAGGTTATCAAAGGCTCGGCTTCCGTGCTCTACGGCTCTGGCTCCCTCAACGGCGTTATCAATGTGCGCACAGCGCCCGCCATCAAAGGCGAGCCGCACACCTCCATATCCGTCTACACGGGCTTCTATAACCAGCCCGCTGCCGACTCTATGCGCTGGTATCGCTTCGCCGATGCCCCCGCCAAAATGCCCATGTTTACGGGCGTTTTCTTTGCGCATCGCTCTTGGCTAACGCCCAATTTGAGCTTGGTCGCAGGCGCTAATGCGCATTTGAGCAATGGCTTTATACAGAATTTGGACGAGCGTCGAGTGCGCGGCAATCTGCATCTATCCTATCGCCCCAGCGATACCAGCGCCCAATGGCAGGCAGGCATCCGCGCCAATGGCATGTATCACCAAAATTTTACCTATTTCCTGCCCCGCGATATGCAGGAAGGCGCTTTTACGCCCATCAATGTTACGACGGGCGACGATAAATATATGTCCGTTTCGCTCGACCCCTATGCTACCATCTACGACCCACTCGGCGGAAAAAACAGCATCAACGGGCGTTGGTTCGTTATCAGCAAGCTGCGCGGCACTGCCGAACCCTCTATAGGGCATAATTTTAGCCTCGAATATCAGCGGCAGCAAGAAATAGGCGATTGGATATTTACGCTGGGCGCTCTGGGGCAGTACTTCCATGTAAATAGTATCTTATTCAATACGAACACCAACCCCGAACAGCAACGCGCCCTTTTTACGGGGAGCAATGGCGCTTTGTATGCGCAAGTAGACCATCGCTGGGGAGAGCGCTTTACTTGGACGGCGGGTCTGCGCGGAGAGCTGTTTTCGGCGGATACTGCCCTGTACTTTACCCCGCCCGTTGTGCGCTTCGGTGCTAACTATCGCTTTGGCGAGGATGGTTATTTGCGGGCTTCCTTCGGTCAGGGTTTCCGCTTCCCCTCGCTTGCCGAGCGCTTTATCAACGAACCGATAACGAGCTTTAGCGGTTTTACCCTGAGCGCCTTTCCCAACCCCGATTTGCGCCCCGAATTGGGCTGGTCTTCAGAGTTGGCATATCGGCAGGTTTTCCGCCCGCAGGCGGGAGCATTCCGCTACTATGTCGATGCAGCGCTATTTTGGATGGAATACGACGATATGGTCGAATTTCAGCTTGGTTTCTATCCCGAAGGCTTGGGCTTCAAATCTATCAATATCGCCGAAGCGCGCATTGCAGGCTGGGAAGTTTCCACCCTCGCCGAAGGTAAATTGGGCAAAACGCCCCTACGCATCTGGGGCGGCTACACGTATTCTTGCCCCGCCAATCTCGCCGCCGATAGCACCCTCAATAATGTCGGCACTTATCTCGGCTTTATGATGCGCACCTTCGCCAATGGCATTGATGCTGAAGATACCGAAAACGTCGATAGACTGCTAAAATATCGCAGCCTGCACAATGTTCGCTTAGACGTAGAAACGGAATGGAACAAGTTCGTTTTTGGCTCTTCCGTCAATTACAATAGCTATGTGCATGGCGTAGATATGGTTTTCACTTTGGGCATTTTACCAGGCTTTACCGAGTTCCGCGAGGAGCGCGCCAATGGCGACTGGGTTTTTGATGCGCGCATCGGCTATGCCTTCTCCGAAAAATCGCGCCTCAATCTCGTCGTCAGCAATTTGGCGAACCGCGTCTATGCCTTCCGCCCCGCTCGCGTCGATGCGCCCCGCACCATCTCCCTCAAATACGCACACACTTTTTGAGTTACGAGTTACGAGTGTTGCGCATAAGTCGTTGAATAGTCAAGTACATACACAAAGCGCAATATTTTCACTTTTCACTTTTCACTTTTCACTTTTTTGGCGTGCCGCCGCTCCCCGCCGCTAACGCGGCTTAAAGGTCGCGCCGTCGGGCTATTCGCTGCGGCGCTACGCGCCTTCGCTGCTATCCCTCACGCAGAATATGGCGCAGGCTGCACCACGAAGTAGCATAGCTACGAGTAGACGCGACCCAAAGGGAGCGAAAAGTTGCAGCCTGCGTTTTTTATTGCTGTTTAGCGTTTCTAAGCGCTTCGCCGCATTCATTAAAGGGCTTTCCTTGATGATGAATGCAGTCGCAAAAATCGAAACAGGCTTGAGTATCGTCGGACTCTTTGCAGTCGCCTGCGCAATCCTCAAAAGTATTTCTCGTCTTTTTGGTGTAGGCGTTTGTTACTATAAAGATGGTCAAAATCACCGTTGCGAAAACGCCTATAAAAAACTTGAACGGAAATTTATGGCGCTGCTCATCGGGTATCAAATTGCTGTCGTAAGCGGGAGCTTGGCTGAAGGGAAAGATGAACTTTAACTTGTCGTAATCCCAGCAAAGCAAATACAAATTCGCCAAAACCATAAGCGGCGAACTAATCAATGAACCATCAAAGCCGACAGACAGCGATAAAATGCAGATGTTCAGGATTATAGGAAAATATAAAAGCGCCCCCAGCGTCGCCGTGCGCGGAATGAGCAAGAGTAGCGCCGCCACCACCTGAACATATCCAATAAACGGATAATAGTAGCCCGTATGATAAAGCGCCTCCAGATAGTTGCCCAGTGGGTGTTTGACGGATAGGGACGTAAAACGCTCGTCCAATATCTTCGTCATGCCAGAAGGGATAAAACCTGCCGCTAAAGCAATGCGGTTGAAGTTGGCGAAGTATCGAAACCATTTGTTGAGTTTCACTTTGGCGTGAATGCCGTCGAGTTTTGTTGCTAAACTCATCTTTTTTCTATTTATGAAAAGGAAGGGCAAAACTAAAAAATAAACCAATTCGACCCAGTACCGCCCCGCTCGCCCTTTGCGAGCGGGGATAAAAACGCGTGAGGGATAGTAGGGGCGAATCAACATTCGCCCCATTTGGGGCGATGGTGCTACGCCCCGCATAGCCCGACCGCGCCCCCTTTTTTGGGGCGCGGGCACGCCATAATTAGGAATTACGATTCTGTGCTTTATGTAGAAACTTGACTACTAAAGCTTTAGCGCAAAATTCGTCATTCGTCATTCGTCATTCGTAATTAAATTCGTATTTTGCGCCCGAAAAAATAGTACGCTACACAACTAAATAAGCCATTTATGAAATACGCAATCGAGCGCAAGGAAGAATACGCGACGCTGACGCTGGAAGAAGAGAACCTAAATTCGCTGAAAGCGCCCAATTTGAAGTCGGAATTTGTCATGCTCAAAGGCATGGGCATACGCAATTTGATTTTGAATTTGGAGAAGGTAAAATACGTGGATTCTTCGGGTTTGAGCGCGATTTTGGCGGGCAATCGCTTGTGGGAAGAGGACGGAAAGAGCTTTGTGCTCACGGGTGTCGAGAATCCGACCGTAAAAATGTTGATTTCTATTTCGCGCCTCGATACAATTTTGAATATCGCGCCCACAATGGCGGAAGCCGAAAAACGAGTCATGTTTTCTGCGCTGGCGGAAGAGGTGAATGGCGAGGCGGAAACGGAGGGCGACGAGGAGGGCGACGAGGACTAACCAACACAAAAATATGCGTTTCGAGCTTACGATTTTAGGGAGTAATTCGGCGACCTTCGCCTTTGGGCGGCATCTCACGGCGCAGTTGCTCAATATACGCGAGCAGCTTTTTTTGATAGATTGCGGCGAAGGGACGCAAATGCAAATGAATGCGCTGCGCATAAAAGCGGGGCGCATTCAGCATATTTTTATCAGCCATCTGCACGGCGACCATGTTTTTGGGCTTATCGGCTTGATAAATACCTACTCTTTATCGGGGCGCACTTTGCCTTTGTACTTGTACGGCGCGCCCGATTTGCGGGAACTGATAGAGGTGCAACTGCGTATAACGGGGGCGCGCGCCCTGCCTTTTGAGCTGCATTTTATAGCGACTCAAGCCGAAACGCCTGCTTTAATTTTCGAGAACTCGGCGCTCACGGTGCATACCTTGCCCTTGCAGCACCGCATAGCGGCGCATGGTTTTTTGTTTAGGGAAAAAATGGGGCAGCGCCGACTTTGCCGCGCCGCTTTGGAGGCGCATGGTGTAGGGCTCAACCTCTACAACGATATAAAAACGGGCGCGGATTTCCTCAATTCGGCGGGCGAAACCATTCCGAATGCCCTACTCACTTATCCTCCAGCGCGGGCGCGGGCTTATGCCTTTTGCTCGGATACGGCTTTTTTGCCGCCTTTGGTGGATTTGTTGGGCGATGTGGATTTATTGTATCACGAGGCGACTTTTGCGGAGCGGCACGCCGAACAAGCAGCGCGCACCCAGCACAGTACCGCTATGCAGGCAGCAGAAATCGCTCGCCGCGCCAATGTGGGGCAGCTTATTTTGGGGCATTTTTCTTCTCGCTACGACGACCTCACGCCACTCTTGCAGGAGGCACAAAGCATTTTCCCCCGCACGGACTTAGCGCGTGAGGGGGAAACATTCGGTATTCCGTTCGATTCGGTAGAGGGCGATGCGCTTATGCTGTAGGTACGATGCGCTTATGCTGTAGGTACGATGTGCTCATGCTGTAGGTAGCAAGTAGCAAGTATTATGTACGATTTTGTTTTGTACTTGATACCAGCGACGCGAGCGACAGCGAGCGGCGCAATACCTACAGCATAGGCACATCGCACCTACGACACAAGCACATCAAAAGCTGACCAAACTCTTCCAATCCAAGCCAAATTCTTTGATGGCTTTGACAACATCGTCTATCATTTCGCCGCCTTTCATCATCTGCAAGCCCAATTCTACCACGCCATAGCGCGCATTATAGTAGCGGATAGCGCCTATCCAAAAGTCTTTTTGCTCCCCTAAGCTAAGGTCTGCCTTGTACTTCGGCGAGCATTCCTTAATCATTTTGCGCATGACGAGGTCTTCTTTTTCCCAGTCTGCCGCCTGCATGGTTTTGTGATTGGTTTTGATTTTTTCGTAGAAAGCTGTGTAGTTTTTCACGAAAGCGTCTTTGCTGGAGCCGCAAGGGTCGCTGCTGCAAGAAGCGAAAGCGAGCACGCAGAAGAGCAAAAGCAGAGATAGAAATTTCATAAATTGGGTGGATAAAATGGGGTAAAATGGTTTTGTGTCGAAAGATTACAAAGGTATCATTTTTTTTTTAATCCCAACGTTTGCATGTTGTTGTGCGTTCGTATATAAAAAAAACTTACTTAAATATGCGTTTGATACTTGTTTTGTTTTGTTGTTTGGCAGTGGCAAGCGGCTGCCGAAAAGAATCGCTTTCTTTGAGCTGCGAGCAAGAGCAGCTAAGTTTGGCAGATTTGCAGGCTCGGCTCGCAAATAGCCGCTGGAGCTTGGAAGAATGCATCAATAAAGGGCGCGTAAAACCGCCTGCAAACTCCGAAGTATGGGCATTTTCGGACTCCGTGAGTACTTATGCCGAGTTTCCGCAGATGTTGCAACTGCATGGCTATCGCATCCTCAACGATACGGATAGCCTGCCGACGGTCTGGAGCGCGACCTATTACAGCGACCAAAATTTTATCATACTCTCGCTTCCCTTGGTCATAGGCGAAAATCGGGCATTGGAAATCTGCGAGATGGAATTTATCTGCGCGCAAGGGCGATTTGTGCGTCTATAGGCGAAGGCGGGCTTGTTTTTTTGGGCCTGCCCGCCTGCCAAAAAGGGCAGGCGGTCGGGCTATCCACTTCGGCGCATGAATGCGCCTACATTCCTATCCCTCAGGCTTTTATCCCCCGCTGCAAAGGGCAGCGGGGGCTTTTTCGCTTTTTTGGGCTATCTTTATATTTGTCTATTTGCGCGAAAAGCGAGCAAGCAGTGAACGCGTAGCGAAAAGTGAAAATAATTTGGCTTATGCGCAACATTCGCTTCGCGTTAACTTCGTTTTCGTCATTCGTCATTCGTAATTATTTCGCATCTTTGCGCAATCTTTTCTTGTTATATTTGCTACGCCCATTTGTAGCCGCCAATATCGTATCATGAGCCAGCATTCTTCCCCACAACAGCGCCCCGAATCTCCCGACGCATCTCTTTTGCGTATCCGTATAAGCCTCTGGCTGCCCTTGATTGTGGCGGCAGCAATGGCGGCGGGTATGTGGATAGGCTTCGAGTTGCACGCCCGCACCCGCACTACTTATGTCGTACAGCCCGATGGCACGACGACCCGCATCGTACAAGGCGGCAAAATTGATGAAGTCCTGCGCTTTGTCGAAGCCAAATACATCGAAAGCGCCGATCTCGCCAAACTCGAAGACGCAGCCGCCAAAGCCCTCCTGAAAGAACTTGACCCGCATTCGGGCTATATCTCTTTGGCAGAAATCAATAGCGTCAACGAATCTCTTTCAGGGGGCTTCGAGGGCATCGGCGTAGAGTTTTCTATCATCGAAGATACGGTTTATATTATCGGCGTTATCGCAGATGGGCCCTCCGATAAGGCAGGCATACGCATTGGCGACAAAATCATCAGCATCGGCGATAGCACCGCCGTTGGCATCGACAGCAAACGCATGATGGATAAACTCAAAGGCGCAAGCGGCAGCCCCGTAAGCGTCGGTATCTTGCGCGCTACTACCAACGCCGTCGAACAAATCACCATCACACGCGGACAAATCCCCATACGCAGCGTCGACGTTGCCTATATGCTCAATGCAAAAACGGGCTTCATCAAAATCAACCGCTTCAGCGATAAGACCTACAAAGAGTTTATGGAAGCGCTCGAAAAGCTTATCGACGGCGAGAAAATGGAAAATCTCGTCATCGACCTGCGCGACAATCCTGGCGGTTACCTCACCGCCGCCACGGATATACTCAATCAGCTTTTCGATAGCAAAAAATTGCTCGTCTACACCAAAGGACGCAGCTACGAACGCAGAGATTATCACGCCACAGGCAAAACCTTCTACCGACTCGGCAAAATCGCCGTACTCATCGACGAGGGCAGCGCCTCCGCAAGCGAAATCCTCGCAGGCGCTATACAAGACAACGACAGGGGCGTAGTCGTCGGACGGCGCTCCTTCGGCAAAGGCTTAGTGCAGGAGCAATACCCGCTTACAGACGGCTCCGCCATGCGCCTCACCGTTGCCCGCTACTACACACCTTCGGGCAGGCTCATACAAAAGCCCTACAAAAATGGCGACAACGAAGACTACAACGATGACATGAAACAGCGCGCCGAATCGGGCGAACTCTATCACCGCGACAGCGTAAAATTCTCCGATACGACCAAGTACTACACTCAAGCGGGGCGCGTCGTCTATGGCGGCGGTGGCATCATGCCCGATATTTTTGTGCCCCTCGATACGCTGTTTCGCAACCGCTACTATCAGCAAATTTACCCGCATTTATCCGTATTCATCTACAAACGCATGAATACGCTACGCCCCGCCTTGCTCGCCCAATACCCGACTTTCGCCGATTTCGACAAGGGCTACACACTGCCCGAAAGCCTCATAGAGGAATTTGTGCAGTATGCTGAAAGCAAAAAAATCGCCCGACAAATCGCCGATATAGATATCATCCGTCCCCGCCTGCAAAGCGTTTTTCGCGCCTATATCGCCCAACAACTCTACCAAAATGGCGCGTATTTTCGCATCATCAACAAAAGCGACGAACTCGTACAGCGCGCCATCAAAGCCATAGAATAGTTACGAGTTACGAGTTACGAGTTGCGAGTTACGAATGTTGCGCATAAGCCATTGATAATCAAGTATATACACAAAGCACAATCGTAACTCGTAATTCGTAACTCGTAATTCGTAACTATGGCGTGCCCCTGCTCCCCGCCCGCAAAGGCGGGCGGAGCCGTAGCATGCTACGGCTCTACGGGTCGCAGGGTCGGGCTATCCGTTGCAGCCGCTGCGCGGCTTCCACTGCTATCCCTCACGCATAAAACATAAAGCATTTAATTGATAATGAAATTACGAATTATATAGTACTTGCTACCACTGCCGCCGTAAGGCGGCATAGTACCTGAACACAAAGCACAATCGTAACTCGTCATTCACTGCGTTATTTCGCGCAATTTTTGTTGGGTAAGTGCGTCTTGGGGGTTGATTTGTAGGGCACGTTGGTAGGCGGCTACGGCGGCGTTTTTATCGCCGAGTAGGGCGTAAGAAATGCCCATATTGGTATGGTGGCTATGCACGTTGGGTTCGTTTTCGGTCAGCCATTTGAGGTCTTTGAGGGCATCGGCATAGCGTGCGGCGTTGATACGGGCGATGGCGCGGTTGCTGTACAAATCGCGCAGCCTATCAAATCCGATGCTTTCCGCACGGTCGTAGGCATCGGCTGCCGCTGCCCATTGGTTTTGTATAGCATAGGTTACGCCGATATTGAAGTGTGTGGAGGAGCGTTTCGGGTCTATTTTGGTAGCCTCCGTAAAGAGGCGTAAAGCCTCCGCATAATTGCCGCGCATACCATATATATTGCCCAAACCTTCAAAGACCTCACATTTTTTGCTGCCCATCTTCACGGCGGTTTCAAAGTCGGCAAATGCCTTGTTCAATAGCGCTTCAGCTTTGGCTTTCTCGCCTTTTTGCATCAGTTTATCGGCTGCCTTTCCGTAGGAATGTCCACGCACACTGTAGGCATGGTCGATATTGTTGGTATAAGCCTGCGTTTTGATAACCTGCCCCCATAAGGCTTCGCTGTTTTGCCAAGTATCAGATTGCTTGCGCGTCATCGGAATAAAGACCAGTGCTACGGCAGCCAATACGCCGAAAGCAATGTATTGCGCCTGCTTGCTTAGTAGTGTCAGCGGCATAAACAAGGCAAAGGACAAACCGAAATAGGGCAAATACGTGTACCTATCCGCCGCAATAACCAAACCCACCGACAAAAACTGTAGCACCAGCGCTACCGTAATAAAATAAAACCCGATGCCAAAAACATACATTTTTTGCCATTCGCGCTTGCCTGAAAACGCAAAAATAGCCGCCATGACCAAACTCCCCAGCATCAGAAAAAACATACCCATATAGTAACCAATAGAGGCTTCGTAAGCGGGGCGGGTAGGGTAGGGGTAATAGGTACACAAATCCGTAGGCAAGAAAAACTTGCCGATGTAGTTGCTGTAGCCAAACGCCGCAAAATTGAAGCGCTCGCTGATTTTGAAGGTGCCGAAATCGTTGATGGCTACGGGCGTGTTTTTAGACACATCGAGTAAATTCATAAAGTTTTGCCCCGACTGTATTTTTACCGCCATCAAACCGAAAAAAAGCGCCAACGCAAAAAACGGTATATACTCCACTAAACGACGCGGCGCAAAAGCCGCCCGCAAACTACTCGCCCCCGATGGATTGGGGTGCTCCCAAAATGCCAATAAAATGAGCACCACAGGCAAAACCACCGCCATCGCTTTGGAGAGTATCGCCAGCACAAACAAAACCAGCGTTAAACCCAGCCATAGCAACTGCTGCCCCCGCAAATAGCGCAAATAAGTCGCCATCGCCAGCAAGAAAAAGAACGTATACAACACATCCTTTCGCTCCGAAACCCATACGATAGATTCTACGTGCATCGGGTGCACTGCCCACCACAAAGCCAACACCCCCGCCAAAAGCCAACTTTTTCGGCTCAAATAAAACGATAAACCAAACACCAACAAAACGTTGATGATGTGAATGAGTATATTGCCAAGAATGAACGGACGCGCCGAAATGCCTTCCATGCAGTTAGCGCATTTGTTGTTGTGTAGACGCATCGACCAAATCGTCAGAGGATGATAATTTAGCGAAATGGGGCGCTTGAATATCGCCGAAACGGGCGTTTTCTCGTTTCTTACTAAATCGTTTTCGATGACGTAGGTATAGTCGTCCCAATCGACAAAATCATTGTCCAAAGCGGGCTGATAGGCTACGAAACTAATCACAGCAAGGAGCAGCGCTATAATTAGCACTGTAGTCAAATTTTTGTTGGCTGCCGCTGCTGAAGCGGGCGTTGCGCTTGTAGTCATATGTTGGGGGCGGATAGGCGACGGTAGAAGTATAGGCGCAAAATTAGCATTAAAGCCGCAGAAAAGTGAAAAACGAAAAGTGAAAAGTGAAAAGTAGGGGCAGACCTATGTGTCTGCCCGCTGCGAGAAAGTGAAAAATTATATTATTTGCCAATAGCCGCAGGCGAGCGAAGCGTTGCCTGCGGACACAGCGCCCGCAAGGCGGGCGCTGCGCGTGAGGGATAGCAGCGGAACCAGCCGCCACAGGCGGCTGATGCAGCGGATAGCCCGACCACCCGACCTTTTAAGCCGCGTAGCGGCGGGGAGGGTGGGCACGCCATAATTGCGAATTGCGTTCACTTCGTGTTCTTCATTCGTAATTAAATTGTTATTTTTGCGCTCGTAAAATATATGTAGCCAATAGATTATGTCCGATAAACGCAAAGATAAAAAAGAAAACAAGGGTTTGGGTATCGGCGCTTTGCTCTCGAATATCAACCCCGAAATAGAGCAGCCCGCCGCTATCGGCGTGCAAGAAATCGCCGTTAATCAAATAACGGTCAATCCTTTCCAGCCGCGCACAGACTTCGACCCGCAGGCACTGGCGGAGCTTGCCGACTCTATCCGCCAACACGGGCTTATACAGCCGCTGACAGTGCGGCATCTGGGCGGCGACGATTATCAGCTGATATCGGGCGAGCGGCGACTGCGCGCCAGCAAGCTCGCGGGTCTGCAAACAGTGCCCGTTTTTGTGCGAGAGGCAAACGACGAAGATATGATGGAGATGGCGCTCATCGAAAACATACAGCGCCAAGACCTCAACGCCATAGAAGTCGCTATCACCTACAAGCGACTGATGGAGGAATTTAGCCTAACGCAGGAACTGGTAGCGCAGAAAGTCGGCAAAAAACGCGAAACCGTTACCAATTATCTGCGGCTGCTCAAGCTGCCCGAAACCATACAGCTCGCCCTGCAACAGGGAAAAATTTCGATGGGGCACGCCCGCGCCTTAGTCGGCATCGGCGATTTTGCCCTGCAAATGAGCGTTTTCCGCGAGATAATCGATAAGGATTTATCCGTGCGCGCCGTAGAGCAACTGGCGCAGCGTTACCGAGAAGCCGCCGTAACGACTACACAAAGCAAGCCCGCGCTAAAATTGCCCCTCGCCCACGAGGATTTGCAACGCCGTTTTGCGCACTGGCTCAGCACCCGCGTCGTCGTGCAACGCGCCCCCACAGGCAAGGGACAGATGGTCATACATTTTCAGAGCGACGAGGATTTGAATAGGATTTTGGATATTCTCGATAAAGGCGAGGAGTAATGACGAATGACAAATTTCGAATGAATTGTACGGGCTTGAGGGCTGCTTTGCGGCTATGTCTGCTTAGTTGGTTTTTGCTTTTTGCTGCTGCCTCCGTTTGGGGGCAGCAGTCGGATAGCCTGTCGACAATATCGACGGACACTGTGCCAATCAACAAAAAAGGCAGCAAAATGGGTGGAGGCGGCACGCCGCGCCCGCCGCAACCCCTGCGTACCGATAGCAGCAAAACGGCAAGCGTCGATACCCTCGCCCCCAAGCCGCCGATAGAGATAAAAAAAGAAAAACAAGCCCGCGCGCATAGCCCCAAACGCGCCATTATGTGGGCGCTCATAGCGCCTGGTGGTGGACAAATCTACAACCGCAGATACTGGAAATTGCCTATAGTGTATGCGGGTTTGGGCGGTTTGGGCTATTGGTATCTCAGTTCGCGCATAGCTTATCGCTGCTATCGCAAAGCCTACATCGCCGTAGCCGACGATGACCCCAATACCAATTATATCTGCGAGCGCGAGCCGCTGGCTTCTGCCCGCACGCTGGAGCTACAGAGCCAATACTATCGCTCGCAATCGGAATACGCCTTGCTGGGTTTTTTTGCGTTTTACGCGCTCTGCGCTGCTGATGCCTTTGTAGATGCGCATTTGATGAGTTTCGATGTTGGCGATGATTTGAGTTTGCTGCTACGCCCCAGCCCAACAAATTTAGGCGTATATTTGCAACCACGCTATACCACGCGCAGCCTAAGCCCTCCCCCTGTTTTTTAAGACCCTGATATCCTTATAAAATAACCACACAACTTGCCATATTTTTCTTGTTTTATGATGAGATTAGAGAGAAACACTTTATTAGCTTGCGTTTTGGCGGCAACTACCGCCCTGTGTTGCCCACAGAAGGCTTGGGCGGGCAATGATTTTGATTTTAGTGCCGAATGGTGGTGGCAGGAAGTAGACAAAATAACGAACTACGTCGAGCAGTATCGGCATATTGCCATAGCCGAGATGGATAGGACGGGTGTGCCCGCCAGCATCAAGATGGCTCAAGGCATTCTGGAGTCGGGTAGCGGCGAATCGGAATTGGCGACTGTTGCCAAAAATCATTTTGGTATCAAATGCGGGGGCGACTGGTCGGGTAGCACACATTTCGTTTGGGACGATGAGCCTGTAAAATCCTGCTTTCGGGTCTATGGCACAGTGGAGGAATCCTACATCGCACACAGCGAATTTTTGCTCAATCCCGCTAAGGCTTTCCGCTATGGGCATTTGTTTTTGCTGCCCCGCACTGACTACAAGGCTTGGGCTGAAGGGTTGCAAACTTCGGGTTATGCGACCTCTAAGACCTATGCCGTCAAACTGATAAGTCTGATAGAGCGCTACGAATTGTACAAACTCGACCATCTGACCTTGCGCAAGCAAGAGCCAACCTTGGCGGAGGCGGAGCGCATTTTCAAGGAGCCGAAGCCGCGTTATATGGATACCCTGCTGATAGGAAAAACAGAGGAGGATACGCTGGTTGGCGGCATTTCGGAGCCGAATAATGTGCAATGGAGCGACAATAATAAGCCTGCCGTCGCCTCCATTTGGGCGGATATGGTTACGGAGCAGCAGCGTATCGAATGGGGCAAACAGCCCTTTTTGATGAACCAACGCCGCGTCGTACTCTCGCAAAAGGGCGAAACGCTGAGCGCTTTGGCGCAGCGCTTGGGGCTCAAAAAAAATGCCCTCATCAAGTACAACGAGCTGAAAAAACGCCCCCTAAAAGAGGGACAATATCTCTTTTTGGAGCCGAAGGCGCGCAGCTTCGAGGGTGCGTCGCGGCACATTTGCCGCGAGGGGCAGAGCATGTACGACGTAGCGCAGTACTACGGTTTGCGCCTGCGGAGCTTGCAAAAAATGAACCCCAAATACAAGCCCGATGCCCCCTTGAGTCTGGGCACGCAGTTGAGATTGAGATAGTTTTTTTGGGCGTGCCCGCGCCCCCCACGGCGTGCCTGAAGGCACTTGTTTAAAAGGGGGCGCGGTCGGGCTATGCGCTGCGGGGCGCAAACGGCATCAGTAGAGCGAACACATCGGTTCGCCCCTACGCTCCTATCCCTCACGCATTGTATCCCGCTGCGCAAAGGGCGCAGCGGGCATTCCCCCTTATTTTGTACCTTTGTCGAAAAGAACCAAAGCGTGAGGGATAGTAGGGGCGAATCAACATTCGCCCCAAAGGGGGCGAATCAACATTCGCCCCAAAGGGGGCGATGATGATGCGCCCCGACCACGAAGTGAACGCGAAGCGAATAGCCCGACCGCCGCCCCCCGCGCAAAGCGTGGGGGCGACGCGCCTCTAAGGCGCGGCGGGGGGCAAAGCGGCGGGCACGCCCAAAAAAAAAGAAAGCATAAAATTTAGCACAGCAGCATGAATATAGAGCGGATACTTTGCGCCATTGGCACTTTGTTGTTGATGGGGCTGCCGACGCAGGCTTTTGAGGCGGGGCGCTACTTTACGAAGGTGCGCACGATAGTGATAGACGCGGGGCATGGCGGCAAAGACAGCGGCGCGCTGGGCAAAAAACATCAGGAAAAGGATGTAACTCTGAAAATTGCGCTGCTGCTGGGCGGCTATATCGAGCGAAATTTGCCCGATTTGCGGGTCGTATACACGCGCAAAAGCGATAAATTTTTGGAATTATACGAGCGCGCCGACATCGCCAATGCCCAAAAAGCAGATTTGTTTGTGTCCATACATTGCAATTCCTTGATGAAGCGCAACCCGCTCATCTCGGGCAGCGAAACCTATGTGATGGGCTTGCATACGGCGGAGGAAAATCTCAACGTAGCCCTGCGCGAAAATGCGGTAATTTTGATGGAGGATAATTATAAGCGCAATTATGGGGGCTACGACCCGAACTCGCCCGAAGCGCATATTATGCTGTCGATGTATCAAAATGCCTATCTCACGCAGAGCATCGCGCTGGCAAATAAGATTGAAAATCAGCTCATTGCAAACTCCGACAGACCCACACGCGGGGTAAAACAGGCGGGGTTTATGGTTTTGCGCGCTACGGCAATGCCCAGCGTTTTGGTGGAAACGGGTTTTATGAGCCACGACGAGGACGAGCTATTTATAGGCTCGCAAAAGGGGCAAGTCTATATAGCGACCTCGATTTATAGGGCTGTGCGCGACTATGTGGAAGAGGTCGAAAGCGGCAGAGTACCCACGACGCGCCCCTTGCCCGTGTATACGCCGCCCGCCGCAAGCGCGAAAAGCACCACAACGACCGCAACAAGCGCAAAAACCGCGCAACCTGTCGTAGCGCCGACTTATACGCCGAATGCGGTTTTGTATAAGGTGCAGTTGGCTTCGGGTGGCGGAGATATGAACCTACACACGCCCCAATGGCAAAAGGTAGGCAAGATACAGCGCGAGCAGCAAGGCAGCGTTTTTAAGTACATGGTGGGCGACTATAAGACATACGCGGAGGCGGTAGAAGCGCAGCGGCATTGGCGGGCGCAGGGTTTTGCGGGGGCTTTTGTGGTGGCGTATCGGGGCAGCACGCGGATAACGATTGAGGAGGCGCGGAAGTGATGCGCTGGGTGTCGTAGGTACTGCGCTGCTCGCTATGCTCGCAGCGCTGGTATCATGCCGCCTTGCGGCGGCAGTGGTACTTTAGTATGGAAGGGGCTTGGGGAGTTGAGGACTGCTAAAAAAATCACTTTATCGGATTGGAAAAAAAGCTAAAGGTGCTGCGCTGATTGGGCTGTCCGATGCGGAATTTTTCTATATCGAAGGAAAAATGTTTATCTCTGCCCGCTTCGAGCCAAAAGGCATGGGTTTGTGCGTCGATATCGGCGGAGATGCCTTTATACTTGAAGTTGCCGATATTTTGTTCGGGAATGACGAGGGCGTATTCGTTGCTTTTGGTGCGGGTGAGGTAGACGAGCAAGTCGAGGGGCGTAGAGGCGGCGAGTTGGGCGTGTTGTAGGCGCAGGCGGAGTTGTTTTTTTTCGTCGATGAATAGGCGGCATTCGCCTGTGCGGTTGACTTGTTCTTCTTTTAGGAGCCAGAGTCCGCCGCCTTTTCGGAGGATTTCCTCTTGCTGCTCCATTTGGTACTTTTTGACTATCCATTCGCCGCTAAAGGATTGGCAGAGGCTGCTAAGGGTAAGGGAGTCGGTAATTTTGTCGATGGGGCGATGTGGTTGGAACATCACGTATTCGATGCCTTCCATGAAAAGCCAAATCGGGGCGCGGTCGTGTTCGAGGTAGGGCATTTCTCGGTAGGAATGTTCTACGCCCGACGCGCTTAGAAATTGGCGGGCATAGTGAATGCCGTTTAGTCGGTCGGGGGATTCGTTCATGCCCATAACCATAAAGAAGGAATAGTTTTTCAGGGCGAGTTGGTCTAATACGCCTGCGGGTGGCGGGTAGCTACAGCGGCTGCCCATGACGATAGCGCCTTGCAGCCAATGCGGTCGGCGCAGGCTTAGTGCCCAGCTAAGGTCGCCGCCTAAGGATACGCCGCCGATGAAAACGCGGGTGGTATCGATGCTGTATTTTTTGAAAAATTTGGGCAGGTCTTTTTCTAGCCGTCGCTCCATCTGCTCGATGCAGCTATGAAAGCCCTCGTAATTGTGGTGCGCTTTGGAGCCGTCGCCATGCGTGAGCATGAGGATAAAACTACGGTCTTCGCCATATTGGGCGCGGTATATATCGAGAAATTCGGCGAACTGTGCGCGGATGTTGCTTGTATCTAAGCGGGCTTCGCGCAGATATTTTTTGAAGAAATCGACGGAGCTGCCGCCCGT
Organism: uncultured Saprospiraceae bacterium; assembly: GCA_964467315.1. GTDB lineage: Bacteria > Bacteroidota > Bacteroidia > Chitinophagales > Saprospiraceae > JAAFIM01. The sequence goes on from CAYXSA010000034.1 coordinate 22,274, forward strand.
GTAGGGCATAAGGACTAAGAGCGGATAAGATATAGCGGGGTCGTAGTCGGGGGGCAGGGCGATGATGCTTTCGGGCATCTGCATGATGGGCGAGAGTTTGGGCGGGCTGGGCTTTTTGCGCTGTGCACATAAGTCGGCAGGCAAGCAAATAAATAGGGCAAGGAGCAAAAAACAAAGTCGAAATACAGGCAGCGACATCATAAAAAAGGCATTTTGGAGGTAAAAAACGGCTATTGGCGCACAAAAATAGCTTTTTTTTGCAAAAAATTGCGCAAAAGCTTGCAGGGTACAAAAAGTTCGCATATCTTTGCACTGCAATTTTTAGATACCTATCTACAATAGCAAATCAACAGGAGGCTTGGCAGAGCGGTTGATTGCAGCAGTCTTGAAAACTGCCTTAGGTAACACTAACGGGGGTTCGAATCCCTCAGCCTCCGCCAATACCCCGAAAACCTAGTGTTTATCGGGGTTTTTTGTTTGGATTTGTTATCATAATTTGTTATCCAAACGTTTGTTCATGTGTCTCTTGTGGTGCTTTTTGGGTACTGCGAGGGATTTTTTTTGGCGTGCCCCTGCTCCCCGCGCCTAACGGCGCTTAAAGGTCGCAGGGTCGGGCTATGCGCTGCGGCGCTATGCGCTGCGGCGCTACGCGCCTACGCTGCTATCCCTCACGCAGGCAACACGAGTGGTATCTTAATGAATAATCTATTGAAGGTTGTTGAAAATAAATCTTGACTTAGGGCGTGGTATGCTGTATATTTGCAATTATTTTTTGAATAGGCACTTTTGCTAAACGATTTCAAAATTTGTTGCTATGACTTATATTTTGGCTTGGAAAGATGAACACAATATTTATATTACAGGCGATACTGCTATTACTTCAAATGTAGGCTGCAAAACGTTAGAAGAAGCCAACGAAGCCATATCAATAACCAGAGATGCTTCCGCATTTGGTGAAAAAACAGTAAAGAGAGTCGAGTCAATTGCCCCAAATGAACCCATTAGAGGCAATTACAAAAAAACTGTTATACAGGAGAAGTGCGTAAAAATACAGAATATTGATGATAAGATAATAGTCGGCTATGCTGGATCAGCTTTACACGCTGTAAAAGTAGTCAAAGATATAATTGAACATATCAGAGAAACCCCATGCAATTATACAATAAGAGATATTATTAGATTCGCTGCAGGTTGCAACGATATAACGGCAACGAGTTTTGTTTTTGGCTTTTTTGAGGACGGAAAGCCCCAGCTTGTGGAAGTTGATTCGTCTGGCTTAAAGGATAAGAATGTTGTTAAGCTTGGTATGCTGTCTGTTAGAGAAGATTTGCCAGATTTATCAGACAATTTTGCATCTTTCGGTTTTGAAAATCATACAGCATCTGCCGAAAAATTGATACAAGTGTGTTCAGTTTTGCAATCTTTTTTTATCAGAAATGAAGCGATGAGAGATGGCGTTGGAGGGCTTTACACAGGGGCATATTTAAGTAAGGATGGGTTTTACTGGAGGGAAGACACAATTTACGTTACCTTTTCTATGAGTAGCGTTACCTTAGGCACCAATGACCCCGAAGTGCTTTTTTTAAGATCCAAGCTGGTCGGTGTATTTCATAGAGATGACCAAGTTTTGCGAGTTTTTTTTAACAAAAAAAAGCGAAAATACACTATTGATATGCTGGGAAATTACGATTTTTTGCGTTCAACTATAGCTACACAAAATTGTAAAAAGTATATTTGGGGGCGAAAGTATTGGGCTGATATAAACGGTCAAATTGAAAAATTTAACACTCCGTATTATGTTTTTGTCTGTGTTACCCCCAATACGCCAAATAAAGTGTCTTTCGTATCTCGAAAATCGAATGCAAACAATAAATTTTGGGACATAGAATGGGAATGGAAGTGGACTTACTGGGAGAAAAAGGTAAAAAGCCCTATATCTCGTGCGAGAAAGAAGGTTATTCGAAAGAAGGAGGCGAGAGTTCCAGTATTTAATATTGAAGAGTGTGTTGTTGATGAAATTAATCCCTTCCGCAATAGTTCAGAGTATAAGTACACTATCCACTGGATACCATAAACCGCCTATGCAGGCAGCATACCGCCCGAACCCATGCAGCATGGGGCAGGTGATGAGACAAAAAAATAAACCTCATCTGCATTCCGCAGGCGTATGGCTACTATTATTCACAATCTTAAAACAGACAAAATGGCAAATTTTTCGGACGAAGAAATTCAAGCAGTATGGGAAAAAGCGCGAATTTGCAAGGAAGGGTGGAATGGACGCTTTGCGACAGAGTGGCGTGTGGACATTGCTGGCGCATGGATACGCCGTTCTGGTTATGGAAAACAAGAAAATTTTGGTTGGGAGATAGATCATATAAATCCTAACGGAGGCGATAACATCGAAAACCTACAGCCTTTGTATTGGGAGAACAATAGCAGCAAAGGCGATAATTATCCAACATACGAAACTGCTTTCACATCTTTTGAGGGTAGTGATATAAATTCGGAATTTCGCATAGTTCACGCAACATAGTCGGCAATGGTTTAGATACCCGTTGGTGTGTTGAGCGTGCACTTGTACTCTTTTCCGCAGTGCGGCGTGCGGCGAGCAGCCACACAAATCCGCCCCCTACACGCCTATTCATCGGGGGAGGGGGCATGATAGCACACCGCCCCCGCGCCCTTTTGGCGCGGGGGATAAAAAGCGTGAGGGATAGTAGGGGCAGACCAATGTGTCTGCCCTTTAGGGCAGCACAGGGCTGCCCCGAATAGCCCGACCGCCGCGCCTTTTTAGCGCGGCGGGCACGCCCAAAACCAACAAAGAAAGTCCTATCGACTTTTTATTTTTTTGCGTATTTTTGCGCAATGAAACAGGAGGCAGTTTTTTTGCGCGCCGCCAAATCGGAAGACCTGCCCGAAATAGGCGCGCTGGCAGAGCGGATTTGGCGCGAATGGTATGCGCGAATTATATCGACGCAGCAGATTGAATATATGCTACAGCGCATGTATTCGACCGAGAATTTGCGCGCGCAAATGCAGCAAGGGCAGGAGTTTCATCTGCTTTTTGTAGAGGGGCAGCCCGCTGGCTATTGCTCCATCAGCCCCGATAAAGAGGCAGGCAAAGGGGCGTATTTTTTGCATAAATTTTATGTCGATACCGCCCGACACGGGCAAGGATTGGGCAGCCAAATGCTCGATTATTTGCTGCGCTTCTATGCGCCCGCAGCCCTGCGACTTACCGTAAATCGCGCGAATTATGTGGCGATAAATTTTTATTTTCGCAAAAAGTTTGTGATTGAGCGCGTCGCAGATTTTGACATCGGCGGCGGCTATTTTATGAACGATTTTGTGATGCTGCGCAAATAACCTTCCCCAACCTATACAAATCCCCTCTATGGCAATCCGACTGACAGACGACAACGACAACAGAAGCAACAACAACAGAGGCACAAGCGGCGGTAGCAGCGGCGGCAATGGCGGCGGCAACGGTCGCGGCGCAATAGCCATCATACTGCTGATTCTCTTCGGCTTGTTTCGCTACCCCAAAACCACGATACTCCTGCTCGCCATCGGCGGCACGCTCTTTTATTTTTATGGCGACCCCAAATGGCTGGGCATAGAATTTAACCGCGATAGCGGCGACCAAAAGGCGATGGGCTGCCAATTAGACCAATCCTTATACGATAAAGTGCCCGTTTTCGAGGGCTTAGATGCAACGACGGGCGAAAATACGCTTGCCAGCGCCACGACACTCGAAAAATATGCCCCCACTCGCCGTTCGCAAGGGCATCAAGGCTCCTGCGTCGGCTGGGCAAGCGCCTACGCCGCGCGTACCATCGTCGAAGCCGTAGAAACAGGAAAAGACCCCAATTCTCTGGTCTTTAGTCCCGCTTTTATGTATAATCAAATCGCTATTAGCAGCAGCTGCAACGGCTCCTATACCTATCAGGCGCTGGAAAAGCTAAAAGACGGCGGCGCGCTGCCTTTGGAAGATTTTCCCTATGATGTAAATTCCTGCGCCCGCAAACCCGACCGCGAGCAACTCGAAGCCGCCAAACAGTTCCGCATACGCGATTATACCCGCATTTCCAAATCGGGCAATGCCTACGATATCGACCTCACAGCCTTAAAACAAAACATTCAGCGCGGTGGGCCTGTTATTATAGCGATGATGGTGCCGCCTTCGTTTAGCTATGCCAGCGGCGAACTTTGGGAACCCCGCAGCGGCGAGCGCGATAATATCGACAAACACGGCGGGCACGCGATGTGCGTTATCGGCTACGACGACAACAAACACGGCGGAGCAGTGCAAATTATGAACAGTTGGGGCGCAGACTGGGGCGATAAAGGCTTGATTTGGGTAAAATACGAGGACTTTTTGACCTTCGCCCGCGAAGCCTACGCCGTACACCCCACCACCTCGCGTACCATCAAACCCAATATGTTCCATCTCAAATTGGGGCTCTGGCTGCGACAAGGCAGCAGCGGCAAATACATAGAAATGGAGCAAACAGGCAATAATCTTTTTGAAAACATAGAGCCCCTCAATAAAGGCGAATCTTTCAAAATCGCCGTCAATAACTCCCTTGATTGCTATATCTATATCTTCGGCATGGAGGCAACGGGCGAAAGCTACCTGCTTTTTCCCTACGAAAAAACTTCCCCCTATTTTGGTATCACAGGCACCCGCCTATTCCCCAAAACCAAAAGTTTTACCGTCGATGATGTAGGAAACAAAGACTATATGGCAATCATCGCCAGCAAAAAACCCTTAGATGCCGATAAAATCCTCGAACGCATCAATTCAAGTAGCAAAAAAGGCTTCGCCGCTCGAGTCAATGAAGCCGTCGGTACTCAAGCCATGAAAAGCCCCGCATGGGACGTAGACAACAAAGGCATTAGCTTCGAGGGCGATACCCAAGGCAAAAACGCGCTGACCATGATCTTCGCTATCAGCAAACAATAACTTGAGTTACGAGTTACGATTGTGCTTTGTGTATAGGTACTATGCCGCCTTGCGGCGGCAGTGGTAGCAAGTACTATTTGTCATTCGCTACGCGGAGGGCTTTGCCATTCGTAACTCGTAATTCGTAACTCCCTTTATGATGAAACCATACCTATCTTTATTTCTCTGCCTTTTTTTCCTCTTACCGCTTGGAGCTTATGCACAGCGCGACAAGGGCAAAAAGAACAAAAAAGTCGCTTGGCACTACCTAAGCGACACAAAAACCGCCGCCGAAATCGCCGCAGTCGAGAATAAACTCGAACGCTTGTACTATATGTTTGCGGGCGAATTTAGCAACGAAGAGCAAGCAAAGACGCATCATACGGCACTTTTTCAGCATCAAGACCTGATTTGCGTGCCCATCTGGCGCGAGCGCAAAAACGAATACTGGCTCTATTGGGGCTGGTTCAAACACGGGCAGCCCGAACAAAGCTTGGCGCAGGGCGTTTTGCAACTTACCCGCCCCAACCGCGATACTTTTGAGCTGAATTTTTACCAATTACCCAATGAGGCTGACAATAATTACTACGCCTTCGAGTGGCAAAAGGAAAAACCCTTCGCCAATCTGCGCACTAAAGACCTGATTTTTGAGGAGGGCAAATACGTCATCACGGAACTGGAAGATAATATCTTTCGCCTGCATCCGCTGCCCGCGCCGCATCATTTTGATATGTCCGATAAAATCAAACACGTCAATTTTCACGTAGAGATAACGCCCGACACGCATCGCCATTTTACCGCCTTTTTCGACGAGAAAAAGCAGCGCGTCTTGGGCTACGACGATACGCCCGATGGCAATTATTTCTTCCGCCTACCCAAAGACCAACCGCAGTACCTGCCCACTAAAGGCAAGAAGAAAAAGTGAAAAGTGAAAAGTGAAAAGTGAAAAGTGAAAAGTGAAAAGTGAAAAGTGCATTTTTTTGCTAAATTTTGCAAGTTTTTGAGCACTTATTTTTATTATAAATAACTGATAACCAAGTATTTACACACAAAGTACGATACTTTTCACTTTTCACTTTTCACTTAAATGGGGGCGTGCCCGCGCCGCTAAAAAGGCGGCGCGGTCGGGCTATGCGGGGCAGCCCTGTGCTGCCCAGAAGGGCAGACACAGGGGGCTGCCCCTACTATCCCTCACGCGAAATATGGTGCAGCACCCGCAAAGGCGGGCGCTGCCTTCAAGGTGGTTTATTTGGCACTTTCGGCAAAAAGATGTACATTTGTGTATGTTCCTCAACGCTAATTTTTCATTTTAGCTAAACACGAATGCTATGCGCACTATAACCGTACAAATCCCCGAAACTGTAGAAATGAGCGACCGCGAATTGGCGCTCTTGCTTGCCTGCACGCTTTACGAACAAGCTAAAATTTCGCTGGGGCAAGCCGCCGAAATTGCAGGATACAGCAAAAAGGCATTTGCCGAAATGCTTGGCAGCTACGATGTTTCTATTTTTAACTATCCCAGCACCGACTTAGCAAAGGAGGTCGCTAATGCTTGAAACGGTTGTGGTTATTGCAGATGCAAGTTGCTTTATTATTTTGGCGAAAATAGAAAAATTAGACTTATTGCAAAAGGTCTATGGCTCTATTACCACAACACCAGAGGTAGCAGCCGAATACGCAGAATCCCTGCCCGATTGGGTACATACAGAGGCTGTACAAGATGTTCAAAAACAACAGCTTTTTGAAATCTATCTCGACAAAGGAGAATCTAGCGCTATTGCCCTCGCATTGGAAAAAACAGGCAGCAAAATTATTTTAGATGATTTTAAGGCGCGAAAAATTGCCGACAAACTTGGTGTGGTGATTAGAGCCAAAAAAATGGGCATTATAGATTTAGTCAAGCCAATTTTAGATAAAATACGCCTCACTAATTTTAGAATATCTCCCGAACTCGAAAAAGCTGCTTTGAAAGAAGCAGAGGAGTTGTAAACTAAGGCACAATTTTCAAACAGCTTCTAAGCAGCGCCCACTTTTTGGGCGCTGCACCGCATTTCGCGTGAGGGATAGAAGTGTAGGGGCGAACCAATGTGTTCGCCCTACCGATGCCGTTTGCGCCCCGAAATGGATAGCCCGACCGCGCCGCCTTTTTAGCGGCGCGGGCACGCCCATATTTAAGTGAAAAGTGAATACAAAGTAAACGCGTAGCGAAAATTTTGCCTATTGAAAAAAAACAACTTTTCACTTTTCACTTTTCACTTTTCACTTTTCACTTTTACATTCTCTCTGGCATCTCTATCCCCAAAATATCGCCCACATAACGCAGCGTATGCGCCGTAGCGCGCACGATGTCGATGCGGAAATAGGTAAGGGGCGCATTTTGCGCGTCGATAATCTTCAAATCGTTGTAAAAACGATGGAAGGCGCGGGCGAGATTGTACATATAATTTGCCAACTCCGCAGGGTTTTGCGTGTCGGCGGCTTTCTGTATGATGGAGGGCAAGGCGTGCAAAAGGCGCAAAAGCTCCTTCTCCTGCGCCTGCGGGCTGTAATCCGCAAGCGGCGCGCGGGCAGGCAAGTCGGCGTTTGCCAATCTGCGCTCTACACCCTGCGTGCGCACGTAGGCATTTTGGATATACGGACCCGTATGCCCCTGCAAATCTATCGATTCCTTCGGGTCGAATACCATATTTTTGACGGCTTCGACCTTCAACATGAAGAATTTTAGCGCCGCCTGCGCTACTTGCTCCTTGATTTTCGCTTGTTCCGCCTCTGATAAGTCCGCCAGCGTGTTGCGCTCCAAAGAACTTTCGCAAACGGAGTGGTAAAGCAGCTTCATTAGGTCGTCGGCATCGACTACAGTACCCTCGCGGGACTTCATTCTACCTTCGGGTAGGTGCACCATACCATAAGAGAGGTGATAACAGTCCTTCGAGAACTTAAAACCTAAGCGGCGAAGTATCTCAAACAGCACTTGGAAGTGATATTCTTGCTCGTTGCCTACGACATAAATCATCTTATCCATGTCGAAATCGTCGAAGCGCAATTTTGCCGTGCCCAAATCCTGCGTAATGTACATGGAAGTCCCATCAGAGCGCAATACTGCCTTGTGGTCAAGCTTTGCCGAACTTAGGTCAATCCAAATAGAACCGTCTTCTTTTTTATAAAAAATCGAGTCAGATTTCTGTAAGTTTTCCTCAATTAGCGACTTTCCGTGTAGATAGGTTTCGGATTCGTAATATAGCTTGTCGAAATTCACGCCCATACGCTCATAAGTCTTGCCAAAACCCTCGTACACCCAGCCATTCATCATGCGCCAAAGCTCTACAACTGCCGTTTTTCCCTCTTCCCAGTCTTGGAGCATCTGTTTAGCCTCTGCGCCGAGTGGGCTGCGCGTATTGAAGTAGGTATTTTTGAAAACTTCCTTAAAAAAATGCGTATTTATTTGCTCTTCGGCATTATCGGGGGCGAGTTTTTTATGAATTTTCTCGTAATTGGAGCTGCGCCATTCGTACAAAGCGGTAGTAGCGGCGCTTGTTTCCTGCCAAGCCTTATATTCCGCCTGAAATTCTTGCTCAAAACGCACATAATACTTGCCTACTAAGTGGTCGCCTTTGATTTTGCTGCTTTCAGGCGTTTCTCCCTCGCCGAATTTCTGCCAAGCCAGCATAGATTTGCAAATATGTATGCCTCTATCGTTGACGATTTGCACCTTTTTGACGCTATAGCCTGCCGCCTCCAATATATTGGCGGTGGAGTAGCCAAGTAGGATATTGCGCACGTGCCCCAAGTGTAGGGGCTTATTCGTATTGGGGGAGGCGTATTCTACGACGATGGTTTTTTGCTTGCTTTGGGCGTTTTTTGGGGCTTCTTGAGCGCTTGCGGCAGCAAATTGCAGCCAATAATCGTCCGAAAGTACCAAATTGCAGAAGCCGCCCACAACGTTGTAGCGTATGACGGGCACATTTGCGTTTTCCGTGAGCGCTTTGCCTAAGCTTTCGGCGATAACATTGGGCTTTTGCCCCAGCATTTTTACGAATGGGAAGACGACAATAGTAAAATCGCCCTCAAATTTTGCGTCCGTCGTCTGTAGGGCGACCATATCGGCGCTGATTTCTTGCCCGAAGGCAGCAGAAAGCGCAGCGGCTGCCTGCGCTTGTAAGATTGTTTCTATCATTATTTTTGTGGTATGCGGTTCTATTCCGCCGCAAAAAAACGCTTATTTTCCTTAGTTTTCAACGAATAGGCTTACCTTTGTTTGTTTTTTAATTATTAGGATTACAAAATACGAGTCCAAATTTGTATAAGCTGCAAAATTTTATTTTGTTACTGCGTTATTTTTATCAGCGATAGCGCTGCTATCGCTTCAAAAAATGCCTTGTAAAAAACAAATTTTTTATAGCTTCTCCAAAATGTCCTCATATTTTGTAATCCTATTCAATAATCCGTTCATGCGTCCACTTATATTAGTTACCAACGACGACGGCATCACGGCGCGCGGCATACGCGCACTCGTAGAGGTCGCCGCCGAATTTGGCGACGTGATAGTCGTCGCGCCCGATAGCCCCCAGTCGGGGCAAGGGCACGCCATCACCTTAGAAAGCCCATTGCGCCTGCATAGTACCAGCATTTTCGACGAGCTAAAAGTGCCCTCTTACGAGTGTAGCGGCACGCCCGTTGACTGTGTCAAGCTCGCAAAAAACGTTATTTCGGCAAACCAAAAATTTGACCTCTGCCTTTCGGGCATCAATCACGGCTCCAATGCCTCGATAAATATCCTTTATTCGGGCACCATGTCCGCCGCGATGGAAGCCGCCGTAGAGGGCATCAATTCGGTGGGTTTTTCGCTTACGAGCTTCCGTTTTGATGCCGATTTCACGGCTGCCAAACATTTTGTACGCCAAATAGTCGCCTCCGTTTTAGAAAAAGGCATCCCCAATACCCGACTTTTGAACGTCAATATACCCAATCGCCCTTTGGAAGAGCTCAAAGGCATTCGCATCTGTCGGCAGGCGCGGGGCTATTGGACGGAGGATTTTCTGCAAGGCAAAGACCCTGCGGGTCGCCCATATTTTTGGCTCACGGGCAAATTCATCTGCCAAGACGAGGGCGAGGATACCGACATTTGGGCGCTCGACAACGGTTACGTTTCTGTGGTGCCGTCCATGCACGACCTCACTGCCTATCCCGCTTTGCGCCCCTTGTCGGAGCAATTTGGTGCTTAATTTTTTTATTTTTTTTGGGGGCTGCCCGCCGCGCCAAAAGCGCGTCGTGCCGCTACGCTACGGGTTATAGTACAGCCGTTGCATGCAACGGCTCTACGCGCCGTGCCTGCACGGCTGCACCGCGCTACGCGCGCCCTCCGCATCGCTAGCCCAATTTGTCTTTTAGTCTATCGTTTCCGCTCCGATTATGTCGAAACAGCATAAAAATCAGAAAAACAATCCGTTGCCCTCTACGCCGTTGGATGCGCCGCAGCCACTCACCTCTAAAGATAAAGAGCCCATACAAGCCGCCCCTCCTACGAAGGTAGCGGCTGCGCCTTTTCAGTTGCCGCCTTATACGCAGTATATCGTTTTGGGCATTTTGGCGCTGGTTTATATCCTTATCCGCAAAAATTTCTTTGAGATACCGATGGAGCGCGACGAGGGCATTTATGCCTATTTTGGGCGCTTAGTGCTGGACGGGGCGGTGCCTTATCGAGATTTTTACGAGCATCGTTTGCCTGGTATTTTTTATATGTATGCCGTTTTGGTGGGCATTTTCGGCGAGTTTGAGGGCTTGGCTTTGGGTATCACGATGCTCAATATAGGCACGCTGACTTTTACCTACTTTTTTGCAAGGCGATTTTTCGGCAGTCAGCCTGTGGCGATAGCGGCTACGATTTTTTCGGCAGTGCTGGCGCTTGCGCCCGAAATATCGGGCTTCACCCGCCAATCGGAGCATATCGTGATGATTTGGGCGATGGGGGGGCTGCATTTTTTGCTCAAAGGCATGGAAGAAGACAAATGGAAATATCTGCTTTGGTCGGGTGTGTTCATGTGTTTGGCGATGCTGACCAAGCCGAATGGGGTATTTTTCATCCTATTGGGTGGCTTTTGGTTGGTGGCGTACTATCTTTTGGAGCGTAGAGAGGGCATAGAGGCGAGTTTTTTCGATAAATTCAAGCGCACGGTAGCGAAGGCGGGAATTTATTCGGCTGGGGTCTTTGGTATATTCGGCGTTATCTGCTTGCTGATGCTGATGCAAGGCGTATTGGGCGATATGTTTTACTGGTCTGTAACTTATTCGGCGGGTTATGTGAGCCGTATTGATATGTCGGAGGGGTTTGCGAAGTACTTTATGCCGACTTTCAAGGGGGTAACTGCCAATTATATGCTGTTTTGGATAATGGCGCTGATTGGGACTATAGCCTATATCGCTCTACCCTCGAAAGAGGCGAACAGCACGGCAAAAAAAATCGCTTTGCCGCTCTTCATTTTTTGTTCTTTCCTTACGATAACGCCATCTTATACCTTTTACGGGCATTACTGGATTATGTTTGTGCCTTCTATCGCCTTTGCGGCGGCGGCGGCTTTGCATTGTTTGCATAGCTTGATGGGCAAAACGATGATGGCGGGCATAGTGGTATCGGCGGCGGTAGCCGTATCTTTGGGTTTTCATTCGAGCAGCATCAGCGCCGACAAAACTTTAGGCGGCAGCTACTACTTCTCGCCCAAAGCCGATAAAATCGTGATGAAAACCTATGGCGGCAATCCCTTCAATGAAGCCTTCCAAATTGGTAAATTCCTCAAAAAACGGATGTCTCCCAGCGATAAGCTGGCTATGATAGGCTCGGAGCCACAACTATTCATCTACACGGGCGCAAACTCCGTAACCCGACACGCTTATTTTTCGTATCTTATGCAGGATTCGATGACGACGGACGTTATGCGTTTTCAGGAGGAGTACCGCAAAGACATCGAAACGGGCAAGCCGAAATACATCGTCTTTTTCAATCACGATATTTCCATTTTAGCAAATCCCAATGCCAATTTTACGATGATAAACGAGCTGCTAACGGTATATATTCCGAAGCATTATCGCATTGTGGGCGTGGTGGATTTGGTGGGCACAGGGCAGCCGCGTTATGTGCTCGATGAGCAGCAAGCGCCCTTGTATCAGTTTGCCAAGTCGGCAGACCCGAAACAGCGCATTTGGACGATACTCGTATATGAGCGATTGCCCGAACCTGTCAATCAGTAACTGATGTTACGCAATAGCGTTGGGGGCGCTACTTGATTCAGTTTGTTTAGATTATTTTGCCTTCGATAAGGGCATTTTGGGTTTGCCCAGCTTATCGTTTCTTTTTCTCTACTTTTTTGCCCAAAGCGGCAAAAAAGTAGCAAAAAAACGCTTTTTGCGTCGAAAAACTTGCTCGGTCAAAATTGCATCACAATTTTGACCTCCCTTCAACAGTTTCGACGCAGTAAGATGCGCCTGCGGCGCAATTTATTGGCTCGCTACGCGAGCATTTTTTACAAAAGCGTTGTGCTCGCGGCATACTCGCCCTTAATGCTTGAATGATACCAGCGTGAGGGATAGCAGTGGAAGCCACACCGCCGCAAGGTGGTGGGGCTGCAACGAATAGCCCGACCCTGCGACCGCGTAGGGGCGTATAAATATACGCCCCCGCCTGCGCCCCTTTGGCGCAGGCGGCGGAGCAGGGGCACGCCCAAAGAAAAATGATTAAAATAGGGACTTAGCCATGTTCAAGGGGATACATAAAGGCTTGAAAATCAAGCATATTTTGCTGGGGATATTTGCTTTTTTGCAGTGGCAAACGGCGCAGGCGCAAAGCGAAGGCGCGCTCATGGTGCAAGGCGGCGAGCGCTACAAGGCGGGCGATTATGCCAGCGCGGCGAAAAATTATGCTTCCGTAGCAGCGAAAAATCCCGCCTCTGCGGTGGGCTATTACAATCTCGGCAATAGCCTTTATCGGCAGGCAAATTTTGTAGATGCAGCAGCCAATTACGAAAAAGCGGCAGCCTTAGCAAGCGATAAAACGCTAAAAGCCGACGCTTTCCACAATCTTGGCAACGCGCATTTGCAAAATCAAAGCTACAAAGAAGCCGTAGAAGCCTATAAGAATGCCCTGCGTCTGCGCCCCAACGACTTCGACAGCAAAAATAATCTTGCCTTCGCCCTCCGACAAATCGCCGCCCAAGAGCAGCAGGCGAAAATCAACCAAACCAAAGCAAACGGCGAAAAGGTGGACGAAAAGGACAATCCCGACCCCAATAATCCCGAAAAAGACAAGGATAATCCCGACAAAAATAATGTCGAAAATCCCCGCCCCGCAGAGCCGAAAAATAATACCGAAAAGCTCATGGAGTTGGTCGAGCGCGAAGCCCTACAGCAGCCGCAGCCAGCCAAAAAGAACGAGGGGGCAGGCACAAAAAAGCCCGCGAATGGGAAGGATTGGTAAGCAATTTAGCCCTTAGAAGCTGCTAAAAAAACCAAAAAATAAGCGGCGAGACCGCATATAAACCTACAGCAATCATTTCAGTTTGCGCATCGCCAAGCCGAAAAAAGCGGTAAAATATCGTAAAAACAAGCCCCGTAATGGCGGAGATGAAAATAGTATTTAATCCGCTGCTATGGTGAAAATAATTTGTAATAGTGTTTATCGGCATCGCAGAGGCGCAAAACACAAGCCCAAAAAGCAAGGGCAAAAATAATAAGCGCGCCATATAGTGTTCTTTATTGAGCTGATGAAGCACTATCAGAATAGGAAAAATATAGTATATCAGCAGCGTTGTCGCATTGATTTTGAACATTTCGATAGGCAAATGTGCAAAGGCGCTGTAGAGCAAAGCCGCAAAAAGCAAGACTGTAGTGGCTTGATGTATTGTTTTGAGCTTCTTTTCGGTCATAGCAATATAGGGGGCAGGTTTTATACAAAACTAAGCCATTTTGTCGGCTTTTACTATATATTTGCATACGCGCTACTACAAAAAAACACAGTTACCCTCCGCTATGAATTATCAACTACAAGAGCGACAAGAAAGTATAGAATTAGAGGCGCGCCCCTTTGCAGCGGGCGGCGAGGGCAATATACACGATATTCTTTCTCCGCAGCCCCTAAGCGGCTATGTGGCGAAAATTATACACCCGCATAAACGCAACTCGGAGCGGGTCGCCAAATTGCGCTTTTTGCAGCAAAATCGCCCCGAATTTTCTAAGCACGCAGAAGGCGAAACGCCTGGACTTATTTGGGTCGAGGATTTTATTGTAGACGATAAGGGCGAGGTTATCGGCTTTATCATGCCCCGCGTAGAGGGCGAGGTGCTGGAGCTGCTTTGCTCGCCGCGCCTGCCCCGCACAGCCAAACCCGAATGGAAACCCTACGAGCGCGGCACCACGCAGGGGCAGCAAATTCGGCTCAGAGTCTGCTATAGACTGGCGGAGCTGGTCGCGCAACTGCATGCTACGGGTTTATATGTTTTATCCGACCTCAAACCCGACAACGTGCTGGTGCGCCCCAATGGTAGCGTATCGCTCGTAGACTTAGACTCTATGGAGATACGGCAAGGCGGGCGCACCCTCTTTGCTGCTACGGTAGCCACCCCCGATTATACCCCGCCTGAATACTACACACAAGGCATAGAGCCAGGCAAAAAGCCCATAGAAGAGAGCTGGGATAGATTTAGCTTGGCGGTTATTTTTTACCGCATTATGCTCGGCGTGCACCCCTTCGCAGCAAGCTGCAAAGCTCCTTACGACGATATCGTAAGCCTCGCCGATAAGATTCGCATGGGCTTTTTCGTGCACGATGCGGGCAAGGCGCAATACTTTTCTGTAGTCCCGCCACCACATGCCGCATTTTCGAATTTGGACGAGGGGCTGCGCTTTGGTTTTGTTCGTACCTTCGATGCAGGGCACGACGAGCCCAGTATGCGCATTACTGCCGCCCATTGGCTCAATCTCTTGCAGGATAGCCCCCTACTCCTCGCCCAACGCCCCCTGCCCACCACACAAATCAACCTGCCCTCCCCCCAGCAAATGCAATGGCTCGATAAAGCCTACGAACTCGCCGTATACCCACAAAATAGCCTTTTTGACGACGAAAATACCAAGCCCAGCAACGAAATCCCCCCACCGATAGATAACAAAAAAAATACACTAACCATCCTATTCATGGTCGCTGGGGTATTGATGTTGGCGCTGGGGCTCGCACTAAGCAGCATTAGCCTAATTATGCTCGCTATAGTTCTCGGTATAGGAGGCACGGTTAGCGCAAAATTCACAACTGCTGCTGCCTCTCGTCTTATAGAATCCCCCGAAGCCAAAGAAAATTGGAAAATTCCCAAATTCGAGCGCCAAAACTACGATAAAATCACCAACGCCCGCCAACTCGAAGACCTACAACACGAACTATTCGCCAAGCGACTCGACCTGCGCCAAGCCCTGCGACAAACCAACGCAGAGGGCGATATATTGGAGCAAATCTACAAAAAACGCCGCCGCGAACTACTCGCCCCCCGACTCAATCAAATCAATATCACTTTAGAGGAAATACAAAAAGCAAGCTCTTCCAACTCCCAAGACCCCACCCAACTCGACCAGCAAGCCACCCAACTCATACGCCGAGAAGCCGACGAAATCAATCGCCTCTATCAGCAAACCAAACAACAACTCGATAATCACCCCATTTTCTCCCAACTGCTCGGCGGTAGCCCACAGCAAAAACTCATTCAACTCCCGCAGTTCCTCCAAGCTCAAAAAGACCTGACCAGCGAAGAACGCCAACAGCGCGAAGCCTCCCTAAGCCAAGACCTGCAAATCATGCAGCAAAATCTGCATGAAGATATTAGCAAAATACAAAATCAGTACGCTGCGCTACACCAAGACCTCAAACAGCAAGCCCAGCAGCAGAAAAAAGCCCTCCAAGAGGCTATCCGCCAAAATGTGCTAAAAATCCAAAAAGCCGCCCAACTCGACAATATAGACGAACACGACCCCCTCTATACCCTCATCTCCGAAAGGTACGAAATACAACAACGCCGCAAAGCCCAAGAAGCCGCCCACGAACAAATCAACGAAGAACTTCGCCGATTGCGCCACCGATTACAACGCCTCGCATGAGCCGACTTAGCCGCATTCTGACCCATCGAGCCTTTTATCATGCCCTGCTTTGGCTGCTTTATGTCAGTCTGGTGCTCATTGCCAGCGAAAGCGGTTTGCAATGGCTCTCTCTGCGCAATGTGCTGATACACAGCATATTTGTAGCAGGCTTGCTCTACTTCAATTTCTATTATCTACAGACCCATTTCTTGCAGCGCAAACGCCCGCTGACCTATCTCCTTTTGCTCTTTGTCGCCAGCGTCGTCGTTAGCCCCCTGCAATTGATAACCCTCTTCTTTAGTCTGCAAGGTCGATTGGATGCCCAACAAAGCCTTATCGACAATCAAATTAGCCATTGGTTTTTCCTCTTCTCCATTGCCCTCATCGCCTCCGCGATGCGCATCATCAAGTATTGGTTTGTGCAGCAAAATCTACAGCGCGACTTAGAGCGCCGACAATTACAGTCCGAACTAAGCTTCCTCCGCTCCCAAATCAACCCACATTTCCTCTTCAATACCCTCAATAGCCTCTACGCGCTCACGCTCAAAAAATCCGAACAAGCACCCGAAGTCGTCCTGCGCCTCTCCGAAATGATGCGCTATATGCTCTACGAATGCAACGAAAGATACGTGCCCCTCAGCCTCGAAATACAATACATCGAAAATTATCTTGCCCTCGAACGCGTGCGCTACGGCAGCAAAGCCCACATCGAGTTTGAACACGAATGCGACAGCACACTATACACCGTCGCGCCCCTGCTCTTCATCACTTTCTTGGAAAATAGCTTCAAACACGGGCTAAGTCATAGCATCGACAGCGGCTATGTCGCCGTCTTTTTGCAAGCCACAAAGGGCGAATTGGAACTCAACATTACCAACAGCAAAGCCCAACAAAAAGACCCGCAATTTTATTCGGGCGGCATCGGACTCGTCAATGTGCGCCGCCGTTTGGAACTGCTTTATCCCGATGCGCACGAACTACAATTTGAGGAAGATGCAGAAAGTTTTAACGTCCTTTTGCGCCTAAAGCTGCTCGAAAAAAGTGAAAAGTGAAAAGTGAAAAGTGAAAAGTGAAAAGTGAAAAGTGAAA
>CAYXSA010000035.1:0-39135 GCA_964467315.1 uncultured Saprospiraceae bacterium
GTACTTGCTACCACTGCCGCCGCAAGGCGGCATAATACCTAAACACAAAGCACAAACTAAACACAAAGCACATTCGTAATTATTTCGTATTTTTGCGGCGGGGAACAAAATCTCCCTTATTTTATGCAGCATACATTTACGGATTTGGGGCTAACGCGGCAGTTTTTGGACGCTGTGCAGGAGGCGGGTTATACGCAACCTACGCCCATACAAATCGCGGCTATACCGCCCCTTCGTTCGGGGCAGCACCTGATTGGCATCGCGCAGACGGGCACAGGCAAAACGGCGGCTTATCTCTTGCCGATTTTGCAGAATTTGAAATATGCACAGGGCACAGACCCCCGCGCTTTGATACTCGTACCGACTAAAGAACTGGTTTTGCAGGTGAGCGAACAGGTGCGCGCGCTGGCGAAATTTACCGACCTGCGCTGCGTGGCGCTCTATGGCGGCGTGGGCAGAAAGGCGCAGGCGGCGCAAATCAAGGCAGGCATCGATATCATCGTAGCCACCCCGCGCCGATTTATGGAAATGTACCAAGAGGAAGGCTTAATCGTCAAATATATACAGGTTTTTCTGCTCGATGAAGCCGATAGAATGCTGGATATGGGCTTTTTGCCGCAGATAAATCTCATCTTGGATTTGCTGCCGCGCAAGAAACAAAATCTGCTTTTTTCGGCGACCTTCTCGCCCCGCGTCGAGGAATTGAGCTGGAATTTTATGGATTTTCCCGTTAAAATCGAGATAACGCCCGAAGCCACCCCCGTAGAAACCGTAACGCAACACGCCTACAGCGTGCCCAATATACAGACCAAATTGGAGTTGCTGCGCCACCTGATGGAGGACACCGAGACCTATCACCGCGTGATTGTTTTCGTAAAAACGAAGACTTCGGCAACGGCAGTTTATGACTATTGCGCGCATCGCATAAAGGGCTCTATCAGGCTGATACATTCCAATAAAAGCCAAAATGCGCGCATCAATGCTTTTGACGATTTCCGCGAGGGCGGCGTGCGTTTGCTGATAGCTACCGACGTGATGGCGCGGGGCGTGGATATACCACTGGTGAGCCATGTCATCAATTTTGATGTGCCCATCATGCCCGAAGATTATGTGCATCGCATCGGCAGAACGGGCAGGGCGACCTGCACGGGCGCGGCTTTGACCTTCATACACAAGGGCGATGAGCATAATTTTGGTCGCATCGAGGAGAAAATCCGCATGGAAGTAGCGCGCCTGCCGCTGCCTGCCGAATTGCCCGTGTATGAAACGCCCTTTGAGGAAAATCAGGACATGGATAGGGCGATAGATACGCAGCGCAAGCGCGAAGACCCGACTTTTCAGGGCGCTTTCCACGACAAAAAGGACTATAAGCTCAAAGTCAGCGAAAAGGAGCGCAAGACCTTCACCGCGCACAAAGGGCGCAATACCTCTTTCGCGCCGAGCAAGCCGCGCAAGAAAAAGACCTCCAAGCACCAAAGACACAAGAAATAAACCCGTATAGCGCCCCATGCAAGACAATATCGCCGCCCAATTCATGCAAGCGCCTTTGACGGGTTTGCTTGTTTTGGTTACCATTTTTGTGTCTTATCTCGCCTTCAATAATCCCGATTTGCGCGCCCGTTTGCTCTTCGTGCCTGCGCTGATGCAGGAGCGGGGGCAAAGCGAGTGGCATCGATTTATTACGGCAGGTTTCATACACGCCGACTGGCTGCACTTGGCTTTCAACAGTTTTGTACTGTGGGAATTTGGCAGGTTTGTAGAGCTGGCATACGTGAAAATACACGGCAAAATGATGGGTTCGCTCTTCTTTTTGGCGCTGTATTTTTTCGGGCTGGTGGCGGCTTCGACCTACAGTTATTTCAAGCACCGCGACAATTACGGTTACGCGGCGCTGGGGGCATCGGGGGCGGTTTCAGGGGTTTTGTTTGCGGCTATCGTCTTTGCGCCGCTCTTGCCTTTGCAGTTTTTATTTTTGCCGTTTATCTCCTTGCCTGCCGTCGTGATGGGGGTTTTGTACTTGGCGTACTCTTCCTATATGTCGCGTCGGGGCAGCGACAACATCGGGCATGATGCGCATTTTTGGGGCGGGGTCTGGGGCTTTTTCTTCACCATTGCGCTCGCGCCGCAACTGCTACAGCACTTTTTGAAACAGATATTCGGGTAGTAAGAGCGTTTTTTTTGGGCGTGTCCCCGCCCCTGCCCGCGCCAAAAAAGGCGCAGGCACCCCGCGCAAAAATGCGCGGGGCAAAAAGGGGGGCGGGGTCGGGCTATTCGGGGCTTATCATCATCGCCCAATAGGGCGAATGTTGATTCGCCCCTACTATCCCTCACGCAAGGTTTAGAAAGCCTATCCCGCTATTGCAACTTAATCCTTGAAAAAAGGCTGTAGCCTAATTTTTAGCGCCTCAACGTCCAAAACGGAGGCTTCAACATCTTTCAGCAAAGCGGCTAATTGCGCCTTTTTATCCTCGCTTGAAAGCGCTGCTTTCAAGTCTTGTATTTGCTGTAGCTCCAACAATAAATAATGCCCCTTATTTTGCTCGCTATTGACAAAAACCAACAAAATAGGGAAGCCCCAAGATGGCTTTATGCGCTCTGCTACCTTTTCTATGCTATTTTTTAGCATCGTTTTCTTCAGCACTTGTACTAATTTGACCTCTACAGCCATAATACAAGACGGGTTATCGTGCCCGATAGCTAAAAAATCAAACTCCCCGCTGGAGTCAGGCACTAAATTAAGCAGTTGGGTACTGCTAAGATAAAGCCCCGCAATCATTTCGGCTCTACGCTCTTTTAGCGCCTCTGTTTGGTTATTTTTCATAAGAAATGGCTTGTATAAATTTGTTTGATAGTGTTGGTATTGGTGCTATCCCAAAAAGCAAGCACCTCATCTTTTAAGATAATTAAATTGGCTGCATTTAACACAAAATTGGTAGACATACTACTTTTGCCTGTGTTGTAAGCCCCTTTAATCGTTTGGATATAAGCTCTTGAATTGGGTGGATTTACAGCATTCCAATCAACGCCAATTAAATAGGTGGGGGCCAAAAAAGATGATAGCCTATTTATAGCATTTTTTTCAACAACTACTTGCAATTTTCCGCCTCTTGTGTAGCCTCGTTCTGTTGCTTTTACTTGAAAAAAACAAAATTTTACAGGAGTGCTGGGGGTAATTATTTCCGCATATATATCTATCGTAGGAAAATTTCCGCCTATGAATAATGGATTAAATAAAATGCCTTGTGGCGCTTGGGTCATTAGTAAAGAGCTAATAAAAAGCTCTGCGGCTTGTCCTATCATAAAATTTAGAGTTAAATTATTTTGAGCAAAGATACACAAAAAAATCAGGCATTGCAAATGCTTGTTTTTTGTGGCAGGCTGCATTTTTAGCGGAAAAAGCGTATTTTTGCGTGAGGGATAGTAGGGGCAGACCCATGTGTCTGCCCTTTGGGGCAGCACGGGTCTGCCCCGAATAGCCCGACCCCGCATCGCGGGGGCACGCCCAAAGAATAGAAAAGATTATCACCAGTTAGACAGCGCAAATTTTGGCACTCTTAAAAACAATATCGGGCACACGCGGCACCATTGGCGGGCGCGTAGGCGCAAACTTCACGGCGCAAGACATCGTAGAAAGTACAGCAGCTTATGCGCAATGGCTATTGAAAAAGAGACAACGTGCGACGGTCGTCGTAGGCAGAGATGCGCGCATTTCGGGCGCAGTAGTGAGCGAATTGGTCTGTAGTACCCTGCGCATGATGGGCATCGCCGTCTTGGATTTGGGCTTATCCACCACCCCAACGGTAGAAATCGCCGTGCAGCAAGAAGGCGCAGGCGGCGGCATCATCATCACCGCCAGCCACAACCCACAGGAGTGGAACGCGCTGAAATTCCTCAACCATGAAGGCGAATTTATATCGGGCGAAGACGGCGAAATGATACTCCAACTAAGCCAAGAAGGCGCTGTAGAGTATGCCCCCGTCGAACAAATCGGCACCCACCAAAAACTGGTCGGCTATATCCAAAAGCATATAAATCTGATTTTAGAGCTGGAATTGGTGCTCCTGCAAAGCATCAAAAAGCGAGAATTTCGGGTCGTTATCGACTGCATCAACTCCACAGGCGCGCTCTCGATGGTGCCGCTTTTGGAAAAATTGGGCTGCGAGGTGATAGCCATCAACGACGACGTAAACGGTCGCTTTGCGCACAATCCCGAACCTTTGCCGCAACATCTCGTAGAGCTTTCGCAGGCAGTCTTGCAGCATAAAGCCGACTTGGGCATCGCCGTAGACCCCGACGTAGATAGGCTGGCGCTGGTCTGCGAAGATGGCGAAATGTTTGGCGAAGAATACACACTGGTAGCCATCGCCGACTATGTTTTGCGCCATGAAAAAGGCAATACGGTTTCTAATCTTTCCTCTACCCAAGCCCTGCAAAAGGTAACCGAAAAGCATGGCGGTCTGTACTATGCCGCCGCCGTCGGCGAAGTAAATGTGGTGCAAAAAATGAAGCAAGTCCAAGCCGTCATCGGCGGCGAAGGCAATGGGGGCGTGATTTACCCCGCTCTGCACTATGGGCGCGACGCGATGGTCGGTATCGCCCTTTTCCTCTCCTATGTGGTCGAAGAAAAGAAACCCGTTTCGCACCTGCGTCGCCTGCTACCCAACTACCATATCGTCAAAGATAAAATACAACTTACCCCCAATATCAGCATTCCGAGCCTGCTGGAGCAGATGACGAAAAAATACAAAGCCTACCCCAAAAACGTAGAAGACGGTTTGAAAATCTTCGTCGACGACAACTGGGTGCACCTGCGCCCCTCCAATACCGAACCCATCATACGCATCTACGCAGAAAGCAATTTTGAGGTTACGGCGCGCAACTTGGTCGAAAAAATCAAGAGCGATGTGAAGGAGTTTTTGGCGGAGTAAGCCCAGCACAGGCGGCAGCTCTTTACACAAATTTAGATACTTGCTACCGATGCCACCGCAAGGCGGCATTGTACCAGCGCCGCAAGCAAAGCGAGCGGCGCAGTACCTAAACGCAAAGCATAACCTAAACACCAAACACAACCTACAAATCCACGCCCATCATCATCAGGCGCAGCATATTTAGCACGGTGCTGCTGGCGAGTTCTACGTTTCGGTGTCTATCATTGCCGAGTTGGAGGCGGCGGCTGCGAATTTCATTTTTGCTGGCTACTGCGACCCAGATAGTGCCTACGGGCTTGTCGGGTCTGCCGCCCCCAGGCCCCGCGATGCCCGAAGTCGCTACGGCATAATCCGTACCAAGCCGCTCCAAAACGCCCTTAGCCATTTCGCTAACGGTTTGCTCGCTGACTGCGCCGTATTCGTCGAGGGTTTCGGCTTTTACGCCGAGCATACGCATTTTCAACTCATTGCTATAGACCACCGCCGAGCCCTGAAAATAGGCAGAACAGCCAGATAGGGCGGTGATGCGGCGGGCGATATTGCCGCCCGTGCAGCTCTCGGCGCTGCCCAGCGTTGCGCCCCTTTCGAGCAACAAAAGCCCCACAGCCTCCTCTATGCTTTGCTCCCCGACGGCATAACAATAAGTGCCCAAAACGCGAAGCATATACGCCTGCAAGTCGTCTATTTCGCGCTCCAGCGCAGCTTTATCCGCGCCTCTGCCCGTCAATCGCAGCCTTACCCGACCCAAAACCGTATCGGGCAAATACGCCAATTTGATATACGCGGGCAGCATCTTTGTTTCCAACTCCTCCAGCATATCGCTAAGGTCGGTTTCGCCCTTGCCCATCGTTTGCAGGGTGCGATGCACGATAACAGGCAGCCCGCCCCGCTCCAAAAGTCGGGGCAATACCTCCGCCTGCATCAGATACTGCATTTCGCGCGGCACGCCAGGCATCGAGACCACGATTTTTCCGCCTTGCTCAAACCACATACCCGAAGCCGTGCCCGTCGTATTGATGAGCACCGTCGCGCCCACAGGCATCGCCGCTTGCACCCGATAACGCTCGTCCGCCACCCGCCCGAAACTCGCAAAAAGCCGCTCGATATTGGCAAAACTCTGCTCGTGAAACGCCAATTCCATACCGAAAAGCTCCGCTAAAGTATGCTTCGTAATGTCGTCTTTAGTCGGTCCCAAACCGCCCGTAATTAAGACCAAATCGCACCTTTGCATACCTTCTTGTACGCCCGCGCGTATCGCTTCGCGCTCGTCGGCTACCGTCGTCATACGCACGACAGAGATGCCCAATTCGTTGAGCCGCTGCGCTATCCAAGTCGCATTCGTATTGACAATCTGACCAATCAGCAACTCGTCGCCTATAGCAATAATTTCTGCTCGCATACTGTTTTTTGTAAAATTTAGCTTGTCCGTTATTTCTTGCTTTCGTTTTTTTGGGCGTGCCCGCCGCCAAGGGCGGCGGTCGGGCTATCCGCTACATCACCTTCGCAGCCTCGCGGCTGCTCGGTGGTTCCGCTCCTATCCCTCACGCGGCGCGCTGCGCGCGCTTGGCATAGCAGTTGCCTTAGTACATAGATATAGCCGTATACGCTACCCTGTCGACATTTTGTCAGCCCTCGCCTGCCGACTTGTCTGCTATATACAACAATCGAAAAACAAAAGTAGCGCTTTGCTTGGCAATTCCTTAGCCGCAAAGCCGCAAAATTCCTAACTCGTAACTACATTGTTAACTAAATGCTTTAATGTTTTTTTGCGTGAGGGATAGTAGTGGAAGCGCGTAGCGCTGCAACGGATAGCCCGACCCCACGACCCTGTAGAGCCGTTGCATGCAACGGCTTTACAAGCGCCGCCCTGCGGCGCGCGGGGAGTGGGGGCACGCCAAAATAATTAACATTGTAGTAATTCGTAACTCGTAATTCGTCATTCGTAACTCCAAAAATATGCTTTATCAAAATTTGCTACGCCTTTCCCAAATCGAAGATTACGATAGCGACCATGAGCGGGAAGACCTTCTGCCCCTGCTTTCTTTAGAAGGCGATACGGAGGGCGAAGAAGACAACGCCGCCAACAAGCCCGAAGAAATCCTACCCACGACCCTGCCCCTTCTGCCCCTGAAAAACATGGTGCTTTTTCCCCGCGTCGTCGTGCCTATCAGTGTCGGAAGAGAAAAATCGGTGAAAGCCCTACAGCAAGCCAGCGAAATCTATAATAAATGGGTCTTCGTCGTTACCCAACGCGACGAAGAGGAAGAAAATCCCGATTTCTCCGACCTCTACCCCATCGGCACCATCGCCAAAATCGTGCGCACCGTGCGTATGCCCGACGGCTCCAATACCGCCCTCATACAAGCGCGTAGCCTCGCCCGACTGGAGGAAATCATAGAAAACGAACCCTGCCTTATCGCCCGCATCCAGCCCATAGAGCGCGAAGGCACTGCCAACGCCGACTTATTTGGTGCTACCCTGCGCTCCATCAGAGAAATCAGCGAGCGCATCATACAGCTTGCACCCAATATCCCCAACGAGGCAGCCAATATACTGCGCAACATCAAAAACGATGAATTTCTGCTCAATTTCGTCGCTACCAACCTCAATATAAAACTGCCCGCCAAACAGGCACTTTTGGAAATGGATAGCCAAGACGGCTACGCCGAAAAAATCCTACAGCATCTGCACACCGAATTGCAGATTTTGCAGCTCCGAGAGCAGATAGAAACAAAGGTACGCAGCGACTTAGACAAGCAGCAGCGCGAGTACATACTCGGTCAGCAGCTAAAAACCATCCAAGACGAATTGGGGCAAAACCCCCAACAGCAAGACGTAGATGAGCTGCTGCGCCGCGCCGCAGACAAAAAATGGTCGAAAGAAGTGCGCACGCGCTTCGATAAAGAAATCACCAAACTGCGCCGCATCAACCCCGCAATGCCCGACTACGGCATTACCTTCAACTATCTCGAAATGCTCGTTGAGCTGCCTTGGGGCGAGTACACTGCCGACCAATTCGACCTCGACGAGGCGGAAAACCTGCTCAACCGCGACCATTTCGGTATGGAAAAAATCAAGGAACGCATACTGGAGTATCTCGCCGTGCTAAAACTGCGCGGCGACATGAAAGCGCCGATTTTGTGTTTGTACGGCCCCCCTGGTGTGGGTAAAACCTCCTTAGGTCGCTCCGTAGCCGAAGCGCTGGGGCGGGAATATGTGCGAATGTCGCTGGGCGGATTGAGCGATGAAGCCGAATTGCGCGGACATCGAAAAACCTATATCGGCGCGCTGCCAGGGCGTATCATACAATCCATCAAAAAGGCAGGCAGCTCCAACCCTGTGTTTATCCTCGATGAAATCGACAAAATGGGCGTTTCCTACAAGGGTGACCCCTCGTCGGCGCTGCTCGAAATCCTCGACCCCGAACAAAATACCAGCTTTTACGATAATTATTTGGAGCTGGAGTACGATTTATCAAAGGTCTTATTTATTGCTACAGCCAACTCGCTAAATACGATACAGCCTGCGCTGCTCGACCGCATGGAGATAATCGAGCTTAGCGGCTACTCGATAGAGGAAAAAATAGAAATCGCCCGCAAGCATCTGATAAGCCGCCAGCTCAAAGAGCATGGTTTGCAGCCTGCACAGGTAACGCTACCCGATGCGACCTTATTGGGCATAGCGCGGGATTATACGCGGGAGTCGGGTGTACGCTCTTTGGAGCGGGAGATAGCGAAGGTGATGCGTTTTATTGCCCGACAGGTAGCCAAAAACGCGGAATATACGACGACAGTGCAGCCCGAGCAGTTGGAAGCGATTTTGGGAAATAAGCGGGTATTTGCTGACCTTTACGAGGAGGCGCAGCAGGCGGGCGTGGCGGTGGGCTTGGCTTGGACGGCGGTGGGCGGCGATATTTTATTTATCGAAGCGGCTTTGCATAAAGGCAAGGGCACGCTACAGCTTACGGGCAATCTGGGCGAGGTGATGAAGGAGTCTGCGGCGACGGCTTTGAGTTATCTGCGGGCGCATGCAGAGGACTGGGGTATCGCTTCGGAAGCCTTCGATACGAACAATATACATTTGCATGTACCAGCGGGGGGCACGCCCAAAGATGGACCTTCTGCGGGTATAACGATGCTTTCGGCTTTGGCTTCTGCTTTTACGCAGCGCCCTTTGCGCCCCTTCGTGGCGATGACGGGCGAGATAAGCCTGCGCGGCAAGGTTTTGCCTGTGGGCGGTATCAAGGAAAAGGTTTTAGCAGCGAAGCGGGCGGGGATAAAGGAAATAGTACTTTGCTACGAGAACGAGCGCGATGTAAAAGAAATAACGCCCGCTTATATTGAGGGTATGCAGTTTCATTACGTGCGCCGCATGGAAGAGGTACTACAGTTGGTGTTGAGCGCGCGTGAGGGATAGGAGCGGAACCACCGCGCTTGCGCGGTGATGGAGCGTATAGCCCGACCGCCGCCGCGCGCCGCTTTTGCGGCGCGTGGCGGCGGGCACGCCAAAAAAAATAAAAAAAGCCTGTCTACCCGCTATGCTTTGCGTGTGGGCGGGAATTTTTTTGCGCCCGAGAGGAAGGGCCAAGGGTCGACGGGTGTGCCATTGATGCGTACCTCGAAATGGAGATGTATGGGGTACAATTTGCCGCCCGTGTAGCCTGTGCCGCCCTCTACGCCGATTTTTTGCCCTGCGGTAACGAAGCCTGTGGCGCTGGCGCTGGCGAGGTGCATATAGAGACTTTGGTAGCCGCCGCCATGGTCGATGACGACATAATTGCCGCCGCCGCCGCCTTCGCCGAATTGCGATTTGACGCTCGCCACACCGTCGGCGATAGCGAGTACGGCAGCGCCTCCGCCTTTGGCAAGGTCTACGCCTTTGTGCATACGCCCAAAGCGCTTGCCGAAGGGGCTGGTGGGTCGCCCGCCGGGTATGGGGTGCAGGATTTTGACGGCAGTAGCTTCGGGCACATCGGGAATATCGTTGAGTGCCTTTTGGTAGGCGGAAAGGTAGCGCATGGTGTGCCCGATAGCGTCTATTTTGCCGTCGGCGGTAAGCCCTATGGTGGACTGAAATTTTTTGATGGCTTCCGTGAGTGCGGCATCGACTTTTCCTGTCTGAGGCAGTCCTAAGAGTTCCTGAATTAGCTTCACATCGGCGGCATTGTTGGTGCAACCTTCGCCAACGGAGCTTGAGAGCGGGGACGTTTTATCGGAGGTTTTATCGGCGATTTCTGCGCCGCGCGTGGGCGAGACGTTGGAGCCTTTGGGCGGGGTGGTATTGTTGTTGGGGTTGGGATTTGGCGTAACATTGCCGCCGCCGCCATTGTTGGGATTGGGCGTAGGCGTTACGCTGCCGCCTGTGAGGGCTTGCCAAGTTTTTTTGCCTGGGGAAATAAGCCCATCGGGCTGCGGGAAACCTGCTTTATCGCGCTGAAACGCCACTATAGCGGCAAGAGTATTTTTGCCGTAAGCGCCGTCTACGACGAGCTTTGCGCCATGTTTATTGAGTAATTCTTGCACCAAACGCACATCGTCGGGCAGATTTGCGCCGCCTTTGCCGACAGGGGCGCTGATATTGCGCACAGGCGCAGCAGGCGGGGGCGTATTGGGGGTATTGCTGGCGGTGAGCGACTTATATTGCTCGTAAAGCGACATAATTTGCTCTTTGAAAAGGTCTAACATACGCGGAAAAATTGGGGCTAAATGAGGTGATGGGGAAACGCTATAAAACAGGGGCTAAATATCGCTTTTTTTAGGCTGAAAAGCAAGCAAGCCGCAGAAAAAACTACACATATAAAGCAGAAGGGCGGCTTTTGCTTAAAAAATTTGCACATTCGGCAAAAAATCGCTACTATTGCAGACGACCAACCGCATAGCCCCTTAGCAAATTTATCAACAATGGCACAACAACTCAACGAAGGCGAAAAAATTATCGACCAATGGACGCTTAGTTTTATTGGCGATGAGCGTATTTTGAGCTCCCTTGTCATCAGCAATCAAAACGTATACTTCGGCGAGGGCATGCTCACGATACCCCGCGAAGATATAGCCCGCGTCGAAAGCTTTCGCAGATTTTTTATCTTCCAGCGCTTTCGCATAGTAACCAAATCGGGCAAAGAATTCGTATTCGATAGAGGCATTATGCCCGTCGGTGGCATCGTCAGCCTACTACAAGAACCCGCCAAATAAATTTCTCCCACCCCAAAAAAAATATGATTGAGCTTTTTTACAACTCCTTCGCCACAGCCAACCTGTTTTTGAGCATTTTCCTCGTACTGGTGCTCATCTATTGGTTGTCCGTCGTACTCGGCGCGCTGGATATGAACTCTATTGATGTAGACGTAGACATAGAAACCGACCTACACGTAGACAAAAATATAGATATCCCCGTAGGCGAAAGCGGCGGTTTCATGCTCGGAATCTTGCGCTTTTTCAATCTTGGACAAGTGCCGTTTATGGTGCTTTTTTCCATTCTTATCCTCTCTATGTGGTCGATTTCCGTCTCCATCAATAAGCCCGCAAGCTGGTTCAATCCCGAAATGTCCGCGGGCTGGGCACTGGTCTGGCTTATGCCGAATTTCATCGTTTCGCTCTTCATTACCAAATTCATTTCGCTGCCCCTCGTGCCGCTTTTCCGCGCGCTCGACTCCTCGAAAGCCCCAATAGACGTGCGCGGACATATCGCCACCCTGATGACTCAGGTCAACAAAGACGAGGTAGGACAAGCCAAAGTAGAAATAAATGGCTCCGTGATGACCATCAGCGTGAAAAATGCAGACGAAAAACCCATAGAGCGCGGCGCGCCCGTGATAATCGTCGAAGAAATACAGAGCAGCAAAATTTTCATCGTTCAACGCCATGAGCGCTTGGATTAACGCCGATTTGCATATATGATACCACTACTCCAAGCCCTGCCGATGCCGATGCTGATTATGTTGGGGGCGATGTTCGTCTTTATCATCTCGATGCTGATATTCATTGCAAAAGCCAATCACAAAATACCACAAGGCAAGGCAATTTTACGCTACGGCGTGGGCGGCGTAAAAATCGCCTACGAGGGCGGCATGATAGCCATACCCTTTTTGCACACAGTAGAGTACATCAATATCTCGATGCACCTCATCCATATAGAATTCTTGTACAGCAAGGTCAATAGCCTCCTCACAAAAGACAATCAACAAGTAGACCTAAAGGCAAGCTTTCAGGTGCGCATTTCGAAAGATTTGGAAAGCATACTCGAAGCCGCACAAAAATATGGCTGCACCAGAGCCAGCGACTCCGATTTCGTCAACTCACTCTTCGCGCCGAAATTCGAAGAAGCCCTAAAAGTCGCCGTTCGCCAACGCGATTTTCAGGAATTGTACAGCGAGCGCGAAAAGCTCAAAACCGCCGTGCTCCAATTCATCGGCGTAGATTTAAACGGCTTCGTGCTTAGCGACTTCGCCATACATCATCTCGAGCGCGCCAATTAAAACGTTTTTTTTGGGCGTGCCCGCCGCTTGCCCCCCGCCCGCGCTACGCGCGGTCGCCCCCGCAAATGCGGGGGGCGGCGGTCGGGCTATCCATTGCGAGCCGTAGCACGCTACGACTCTACATTGCTATCCCTCACGCAAATCTATCATTCCTACATTTTTCTATTTATCCATACCCAACTTAATTTCTCTTAAAAATCAACATGGAAGTTCTCATTATTGCTGTTGGCGCGGTGGCGCTATTTGTTGTCGGTCTACTGGTGCTCGTAGCCCGCGCACACCGCAAAGTCCCACAAGGTAAAGCCCTCGTGCGTACAGGCATCGGCGGGGTAAAAATAGAATACGATAGCGGTCTTATCGTTATCCCTATCCTGCACCGAGTAGAAGAAATGGACATCTCGCTGAAAACCATAGAAGTACACCGCGCAGGCGGCGACGGTCTTATCTGCAAAGACAATCTACGCGCCGATATCAAAGTCGTTTTCTTCGTTCGCGTCAACAAAAACAAAGAAGACATCTTGGAAGTAGCCCAAACCATCGGCTGCTCCCGCGCCAGCGACCCCGCTACCCTCAACAATCTATTCGACGCCAAATTCTCCGAAGCTCTCAAGACCGTCGGTCGCCGCTTCGATTTCGAGGCACTCTATAGCGAACGCGATGGCTTCAAAAAAGAAATTTTGGGCATCATCGGCACAGACCTCAACGGCTACTCCCTCGACGACTGCGCTATCGACTACCTGGAGCAAACACCCTTGCGCGAACTCAAAGCCGATAACATCCTCGACTCCGAAGGTATCCGCAAAATCCAAGAAATCACAGGCAAAAAGGCGGAAGAAACTAACTTCATTATCCGCAATAGAGACCTCAAAGTCCGCCAACAAGACGTAGACGCAAAAGAAGCTACCCTCGCCCTCGACCTCAAAGAACGCGAAAAAATCGAACGCCAAAAACGCGCCATCGCCGAAGTAGAAGCCATACAAAACGCCGAAGCTCGCATGGTCTCCGATACAAAGGCGAAAGAAACCCGCCTCAAACAAATCGAAAACGAACAGGAAGTACTAAAAGCCGAAGCCAATAAAGAACGCGAACGCATCATCGTTACCAAAAATAACGAAAAAACCGAAGTCGTAGAAACCCAACGCGTAGACACCGAACGCCTCGCCGAAATCGAAAAGAAAGAACGCATCGTCGGCGAAATACGCTACGACAAAGAACGCGTACTCGAAAACAAAAACCGCGAAATACAAGCCGTTATCAAAGAACGCAAAGCCGAAGAAAAGAAAACTATCGAGGAAGAACAACGCATCCTCGAACTACAAATAGTCTCCGAAGCCGACCGCAATAAACAGGTTACTATCATCAAAGCCCACGAAAAAGCCGAAGCCCTCGCCATCGAAATCAAAGTCAAAGCCGATACCGAACGCATCGCCGCCGAAGCCCAAGCCCAAAAAATGGTCATCGAAGCCAATGCCATGCGCGATAAAGCCATACGCGACTCCGAAGCCCGAAAAATAGAAGCCGAAGCCAAAGCCGCAGAAGACGCTACAGTCGGTCTCGCAGAAGCCCAAGTCATGGAGGCTAAAGCACAAGCAATGGAAAAACAAGGCGAAGCAGAAGCCAAAGTATTCCAACAAAAAGCCACAGCCGAAGCCAAATCCATCGAGCTAAAAGCCGACGCAGAACGCAAAAAAGGTCTTGCGGAAGTCGACGTAAAAACCGCTAACGTTCAAGTGAAAGCCTTAGAAGGCGATACCGATGCCAATATCATCGAACGCAGAGGACTCGCAGAAGCCAAAGTAACAGGACAAAAAGGGCAAGCCGATGCCACCAACATCGAACAAAAAGGCTTAGCCGAAGCAAAAATTATCGAACAACGCCTAAGCGCCGAAGCCAAAGGACTTTCCCAAAAAGCCGAAGCCATGAAACTGCTCGACGGTGTAGGCAGAGAACACGAAGAGTTCAAACTCCGCTTAGACCAAGAACGCCAAATCAAAATCGCCGAAATCGAAGCCCAAAAAGCCATCGCCCAAGCCCAAGCTACCGTACTCGCCGAAGCTATGCGCAACGCAAAAATCGATATCGTCGGCGGCGAAACGCAGTTCTTCGACTCTATGCTCAATGCCATACAACGCGGCAAATCCGTAGAACGCACCATCACCGCTTCACCTACCCTTATGCAGGCTAAAGATGCCTTGCTCGGCGACGGCTCACAAGGCGCGCTCCTGGAGCGCGTTCGTCAAATGATGCAAACCTACGGCATCAGCTCCGAAACCGTCAAAAATCTAAGCATCGCTACCCTGCTCAATCGCCTTTATACCCTCTCCAAAGGCAATGACCAAAATATCATCTCCACACTCATAGAGCAAGCCACTACGCTCGGTCTATCCAACACCGCCGCTAAAGACCTGATTTAGTAGCAGTGAAAAGTGAAAAGTGAAAAGTGAAAAGTGAAAAGTGAAAAAGCCGCTCCCTGTTTTTTAACAGGGGCGGCTTTTTTTATTGCTTTTTTGACCAAATAAAGTATATTTGTAGGGTAAAACCCGAATAAGCTTTGCGTGAGGGATAGAAATGTAGGGACAAGGCATGCCTTGTCCCGAAATGGATAGCCCGACCCCGCGCCATGTAGAGCCGTAGCATGCTACGGCTCCGCCCGCCGTCCTTTGCGGCGGGCGATGGCGCGGGGGCACGCCCCAAAAAACACCCTGAAACACCCTTCTACCCTATTTTTCTATCGCTTTTTTACATCTTTTTATATACACCCAAACACAGTTTTTTTATGCCAAAAGCATCTCTTCTTTGCCTTGCCTGTATGGCTTGGCTTGCCGCTGCATCGGCACAAACCCCTGCTATCAACGCCAACCCGAAGGCGCTTATCGAACAGCTAAAAAAAGACCCCAATGTGCTCTGGTTGGGCGAAATTTACCGCGATTACAGCCACCTCGACGGGCTGAAGGAGTTTTCGTCAGACATGGAAGAGTGGAAAAAAAATTTTAGCTTGCCCCCCGAACAACGCACACACGTACAGCGCTATTCTATCCTCAAACTACAAAGCCTCAACAAAACTGCCCATAAGCAAAGCCAACAATGGGACTATTGGCTCTGGTATCAAATGAGCGCTGCGGAAGTTGAAGTCTTTGCCGATGCCGACTTGAGCAAAAAAATCAAGAAGGAAGAAAAAGCCGAATTGGTGATAGAGCGGGACACAATGCTTGTTTTCAATCCTGATACTTTTCGGGATACGATGCAAGCTTTTTCAAATGAAATACCGTATTTAATACGCGGCTATAGAATGCGCGAGTTGGTATATTTCGACAAAAAAGAAGCCCTCTATAAAGTCATTCCGCTCGCTATCGCGCCCCTCAAGATAACAAGAGCAACCTACAAAAAGAAAAAAAACGAGCCTGCAACGCCTCTTTTTTGGTTGCCTATAGCTCTGAGCGCGCAGCCCATCGACCCTAGCGCAACGCCCGATATGCCGTATATTCGTGGTGTCGATATGACCATGTATTTCGACGAATTTGAGGTACACAGCGAAAAGCAAATACAAAGCAACTGCACGGATACGCTATTAGCAACAATACGCAGAGAAGGGGCAACTCGGTGTATCTCTGAAACTATGGAAGATGACAACCCCAATTACCTCCAAAGCATAGCAGAGGTCAGCACTACAGGCACCACTGTTGATACCTTTGTTACGTTTTCCCCTACTACGTTTGAGGACATAGTTACCCCTGTGGTCAATTACGCTTCAGGCAAAAGTTTTCATTGCCTTCGCGCAAATCATACCTTTGCTTGGGACGCTCGTCGTCGGCAGCTCGTCGTAAATGTTTTTTCTATAGCACTAAATATGGTCAGGCTCGACGACAAGGGCAAATATCTAAACGAAGGGGCTTTTTTTTGGTACTTCCCGCATCAGCGCTACCGCAAGTAGCCCCTCGAATTTACACATACATCCGATTGACGAACTCCGTCAGTATGCGGTTGCGCCATTCGTTGGGCAGTTGGTTCAGCACGTTGTTGATGACTGCGAAGTCTTCGGGCAGCGCCCCATCTTCGCCCATACCGAAAGCGCCCGCCGCCGCATCTATACCGCCCGAAAGCATTTCCAATAGCATCTCCAGCGGGAAAGTTGGCAAAACTTCGGCAGCTGCTTCCAATACCCGCACCGCTTCGGCTAAATCCTTCAACAAATCCGCGACCCAAGGGGCATTGGCATGATTGATATTCAGGTGCAAGGCTTCGGGCGAACGCTCGCTGGCAAGCTGCAGTTGAAGGTACCAACCCCGCTTTTTCATCATATCCGAAAGCGCAAAAACGCTCACTTCTGGCTTTTTTGAGCGTACCGCCACGAGATTCATCACGGGCGCGCCCAGCACTTCGAGCGCCTCAATTTGCCCAATACCTTCTACAAATTGGCGCGTAGCGGCTTGAGTCGTTCGCGCCATATTCGTGTAGCCCTCCACGCCCAAATGATGCAGCGCCGCCCATGCGCCCGCCAAAGTCCCCCCACTTTTTGAGGACAAAACGGTAGGATTGATGATGCTATAGCCCGTCCAATCCGAGCAGGTAAAAATCTGATATTTGCGCAATTCCGCATCTCTGTGCAAAATAACCGAAGCCCCTTTGGCGGTGTAGCCGTATTTGTGCAGGTCGCAAGACATAGAGGTAACGCCCTCTACACTAAAATCAAAAGGCGGGATTTGCTCGCCCGCCAAACGCGCAAAAGGCAGATAAAACCCACCTACGCAGGCATCTACATGGCATAAAATACCGCGCTCCTTTGCCAGTGCCGCCAGCTCCTCGATAGGGTCTATGACCCCGTGCGAATAGTTGGGCGAGGAGCCCACGAGCATAATCGTGCTATCCGTCAGATTGGCGCGCAGGTGTTGCATAGACATCGTAAAGTCTTCGCGCATTGGCACGACCACGATTTTCAAGCCCAAATAATAGCAGGCTTTATGAAAGGCAGCGTGCGCCGTCTCGCAAACAATCACCTCGCCCCTTTCTATACCGCGCACTTCGCGCATATAATCCCGCGCCGTTTTCAGCGCCAAAATGATGCTTTCCGTCCCTCCAGAGGTAAAATTGCCCACCGCCGTCGCGCCGTTGAGCAGGTTCGCCACCATGCCAACTACTTCCGTTTCCAACTGCAAAAGGCTGGGGAAAGAAGTCGGATCTAAGGCATTTTCCGACAGATACAAGCGCACCGCGTCGGCTACAAGCTCCTTCGTTTCCTTCGGCGGCTCATACACATAGGCGAAGGCGCGCCCCGATGCCCAAGGCAGGTCGCCCGTTTTTTTCGATTCCAGTTGCGCCCAAATATCGGCACGCTCCAAGCCCTTTTGGGGCAGCATTTTTTTACTCATTGCGGTTTTATCGTAGATTTGTGGGCTTGATTTATCCTTTTTTTTTTGGGCGTGCCCCCGCCCCCGCCTGCGCGAAAAAGCCGTAGCCACGGCGTGCTTACGCACTTGTGGTTGCTACGGCTCGCGCAGTCGCCCCGCGCAAAGCGCGGGGTGAAAAGGGGGCGGGGTCGGGCTATTTGAGCCGTAGCATGCTACGGCTCTACATATCCCTCACGCAAAAATACACCAATCATTCAACGTATACAAATGCCATTGCTTCGAGAAACATATTTTTTGCGTTTGGTGGCGGCTAACTGGCTGGCTTTGTACCTCGCATTTGCGCTGATACGGCTGCTGATGTATGCCTACAATTCCTTGGCTTTCGTGGGTTTGTCTTGGGGCGAGCTGTTTTATATCCTGCTGGCGGGCTTATGGTTTGATACTTCGGCGATCTGTTATGCTCAAGGCTTGTTTGCCTTGCTTTGGCTCTTGCCGCAGCCCTATAGACTGCGGCGGGGCTTTGCTACCGCGATGGGCACGATTTGGGTCTTGCTTAATGCGGCGCTTTTGCTGATAGAGCTGGCGGATGTTGTATACTTTCCCTATTCTTTCCGCCGTCTGACGCTTAGCGATATGGAAATGAAAGGCGATTTTTTGCCGCTGCTGCCTACGATGATAGCTTTTTTTTGGTGGGTGCTGCTCCTGCTCGTTTTCGGCTCTTGGCTTTTGGGAAAATGGTACGGCAAAACAGTACGCAAGATGCAAGCCCGCGCCCAAAACAGCGAAAAACCCCGCGCAGCAGCGCAATGGGCAATTTTTGCCTTAGCGCTGCCCTTGCTCGTTTTGGGAATGCGGGGCGGCATACAGCAACGCCCGCTAAGCTCCATAGCGGCGCTTTCGGTGGTGAGTAATCCGCGCTTTGCCGCCCTGCCCAGCAATGCCACCCTCAACCTCATACACTCCACCCAGCAAAAAAATATAATCCTACCCACTTACTACAGCCCCGAAGAACTAAGTCAACAACATACGGTAGCCCGTTTTCGAGCCGACACCCTCGCCCGCCCCCCGCGTCGCCTAAATGTAGTCGTTTTGATAATAGAAAGCTACGGGAAGGAATACATACACGCCCTAAATCCAAGCGTGCCAAAGCTTACGCCCTTTTTGGATTCGCTTTGTGGGCAGGGCTTGCTTTTTACGCAGGCACAGGCAAACGGCACGCGCTCGACGCAGGGCGTAGTCGCGGTAAGCAGCGGCGTACCTGCGCTGATGTCCGACCCCTTTGTTTTGTCGGCATTCCAACAAAATCGCATTTCTTCCTTCGCTTCGATGTTGGGCGTTTGGGGCTATAGTTCGGCGTTTTTTCACCCTGCTACCAATGGCTCTATGTTCTTCGATAGCTATGCGAAGGGCGCAGGCTACCAACATTATGTAGGCAGAAACGAATACACGGCGCGTTTTCCTGACTCCATAAGCGCGCATTTTGATGGTTCTTGGGGCATTTTTGATGCGCCATTTTTTAGGTACACTATAGAGCGGATTGGCGAATTGGATACGCCCTTTGTGGCGACTTATTTTACCATCAATCCGCATCACCCGCACAATATACCCGCCGAATTTGCGGCGCGCTATTCGCAAGAGCCGCCCGTATTTCGCTCCATACGCTACGCAGATGCGGCAGTAGCGGAGTTTTTTGCGCGTGCCAAGCAGCAAGATTGGTACGAAAATACGCTTTTTATCATCACTGCCGACCATGTAGGGGCGGCGTTTGCGCCCTCGTATAGCGTGCGCCCGCGCAGGTATCAGATACCGATTATCTTTTTTCAGCCGAAGGATAGCCTACTTCAGCGGCGACAAAGCGCCCAGCTTGCCCAGCAAATCGATATTTTGCCTACGGCGTTGTGCTATTTGGGCTATCCCTTCGATTTTGAGGCGTTTGGGCGAAATTTGCTAAGAGATACGAGTTTCGAGAACTATCATTATTCCTACGATGAGGGCATTTATCAGCTTTTGGATACGGCTTGGGCGCTGCATTTCGACGGTGAAAAGGTCTTGGGTTTGTACGACTACAAACGCGATAGCTTTTGCATGGATAATCATATAAACGCGCAGCCTCAAACCGTAAAATGGATGACTTCAAAGCTAAAAGCCTTCATTCAGGAGCATCATAGGCGCATGTTGGGGAATGATTTGCCGAAGTGAACGAACTGTATAGGTACTGCGCGGCTGTCGCCGCGCTGGTACAATGCCGCCTTAGGGCGGCATCGGTAGCAAGTATCTACAAATTTGTTTGAATAGCTGCCGTCAGTAGTGGGTATAAATGCCAAAAACTATTTGAAATACCGATGTACACTATATTCTAAGTTGTTCATCGCGTTAAGTGATAGGTTTTTTCGTAAATTTGCGCGATTTGCGTGAGGGATAGTAGGGGCGAATCAACATTCGCCCTACTGGGCGATGGTGATGCGCCCCGAATAGCCCGACCCCGCGCCGCGTACTGTAGGGGCGTAGCATGCTACGTCCCTACAGCGCCCGCCGTCCTTTGCGGCGGGCGGCGGCGCGGGGGCACGCCCAAAAAAAATAAAAACACCAAAGAACCGACAAAATACGAAGTGAAAAAAAATACCAATACCATTACCGCAGCCCTTCCTTATGCCAATGGGGCGCTGCATCTGGGGCATTTGGCGGGTGTGTATGTGCCTGCGGATATTTATGCGCGCTACCTGCGTCTGTGCGGCGAAGATGTTTTATTTGTCTGTGGCTCCGATGAACACGGGGCAGCGATAACCATGCGCGCCAAAAAAGAGGGCATTTCTCCAAAGGAAATCATCGACAAATATCATACGCTCAACAAAGAAACCTTTGAAAAGCTGCGGATTAGCTTCGACGTTTTTGACCGAACCTCTTCGCCTGTGCATCATGCGACGGCGCAGGAATTTTTTCTAAAACTCTTGGAAAAGGGCGGAGAATTTGAGGAAAAAGAAAGCGAGCAGTACTACGATGAGCAATTTGGGCAGTTTTTGGCTGACCGCTACATCTTGGGCACTTGCCCCAAATGCGGCTACGAGGAGGCTTATGGCGACCAATGCGAGAGCTGCGGCAGCGACCTCTCCCCTACCGAACTCATCAATCCGCGCTCCACTTTGAGCGGCAAAAAACCCGTTTTGCGCCCTACCTCGCATTGGTATTTCCGACTCGATAAGCATGCCGAATGGTTGGGCGAATGGGCAAAATCCTCCGACTGGCGCGAGCAAGTGAAGGCGCAATGCCTATCTTGGGTCAATGGGCAGTTGCAGCCCCGCGCCATCACGCGGGATTTGGATTGGGGTGTGCCCGTGCCGCTGGAAAGCGCAAAAGGCAAGGTTTTGTACGTTTGGTTTGATGCGCCCATCGGCTATATCTCGGCTACGAAGGCTTGGGCAGCAGCAAATAATAAAAATTGGGAGGACTATTGGAAGGGCGACGATGTGAATTTGCTGCATTTTATCGGCAAGGATAATATCGTTTTTCATACGGTTATTTTCCCCGCGATGCTGCGCGCACACGGCGAATTTACCCTGCCCGTACAAGTGCCCGCCAATCAATTTTTGAATTTGGAAGGGCGTAAATTTTCCAAATCCAAAGGCTGGGTTATCGAGCAGCACGAGTATTTGCAGGATTTTGCCGCCTTCCCCAATGCTGCCGATGTCTTGCGTTATGTGCTCACGCGCATAGCGCCCGAACAAAAGGACGCGGATTTTAAGTGGGACGATTTTGTAGCCATGCACGATAATGAATTGGCTGATAATCTGGGCAATTTCCTCAATCGGGTCATGAGTTTTGCGTATAAGTATTTCGGGGGCGTAGTGCCTGCCTATACCTTGGCGGCTGATTGTTGGGAGCCGATTTATGAGCAAATGCAGATTATCGAGGGCGCAATTAAGGGTTTCCGCTTCCGCGATGCGCTGCAAGCCGTCATGGAGATTTCGCGCATCGGCAACGGATTTTTGCAAGAAAAAGCCCCTTGGCTGCTTTATAAAGAAAATCCCGAAAACCCAGAAATAGCCCAAAGCGTAGGCACAGCCCTGCAAATTGCCGCTTTATTAAGCGTTGTTATTCAGCCATTTATGCCAAGCGTAAGCGATAAAATAGCGGCTATGCTCAATTTCGGCATAGAGGCAAATTATCTACAGCATAAGGGGCATTTGCGCGTGCATGAGATTTTATTGGTGGGGCATCAGTTGGGCGAGGCGCAGATTTTGTTCCCCAAAATCGTCGACAAAAAAAATCCCGCCTATATGCAGCTCGTCGATGCGCAAAAATCCAAACTCGAAGCCTTAAAAAAGAGCTTTATGGAAGCCGAAAAGATAGCCACAGCCAAAGCCGAAGCCCAAAAAACGGCAGAAGCCGCCGCCGCCAAAGGCATGACGACCTTCGACGATTTCGCTAAGATGGATTTGCGCACTGCCACCATCAAAAGCGCCGAGCGCGTACCCAAATCGGACAAATTGCTAAAACTTTCCGTCGACTTGGGCACGGAATTGCGCACGGTCGTTTCGGGCATCGCGCAGAGTTTCGCGCCCGAAGAGGTCGTCGGGCAGCAGGTTTTGCTACTCGCCAACTTGGAGCCGCGCAAGATGATGGGCATCCTATCGCAGGGCATGATTTTGATGGCGACAGACGCAGAAGGCAAGTTGGTTTTCATGTCGCCCACGAAAAGTACGCCCAATGGTACGGTGGTTAAATAGTCTGTTTTTTTGCCTTTTTTTTGCGCAAATCGCCGCAGCGCAGCGCCTGCCCATACAGATTGACACGCTGTATGCGCAGGATTACGGCGGCGCGCCGATGGTTTATTGGCAGGCGGGCGAGGAGTTTGACGCAGCATTTTTCGTGGTTGAGCGCAGCACGGATTTGCGGACTTGGTCGCCTCTGCAAAGCGTGCCCATCACGACGCTCACGCTCAAAGAGCGGCGCGAAAAATCCGCCCCTTATCGGCATTGGGATAGGGCTGCGCCCGCTGCGCGCCCGCTTTGGTATCGGCTGCGCGTAGTGCGCGAAATCGGCATTTACAGCTACACGCATACGGCATGTGCCTATGGCGAGGGCGCGCCTGCGGTCTGGGCAGATAGCTGGCTTTCGCCTGCGGGCGAATTGACAATTCATGCTCAAGATACCCTGACTTGCGAGCTAAAAATTTCAGCACTTTCGGCTGATAGTCAGCCACTTATGCAAGAAAAAATTCAACTACAAAAAGGCATAAATAGGCTACCCGCAAAGCTGCCGACGGGTCTATTTTTGCTGCAAATTGGCTCTTGGCGGGGTCTGCTTTTTGGGGGTTGAGCCTGTTTTTTTTCGTTTTTTTGGGCGTGCCCCCGCGCCAAAAAAGGGCGCGGGGTCGGGCTATTTGGGGCGTATCCACATCGCCCAATTGGGCGAATGTTGATTCGCCCCTACTATCCCTCACGCGAGTTGCCACGCCCGCAAAGGGCGGGCGGGCGCGGGCGGCACACTATCCCTGACGCAGTGCCTGACGGATACCGCCTTCGTCCAGCTTAAAGTAGTGCTTTATATTGCCGTTTTCGACCAAAAAAAGTAGGTCGTTGAGATAGCGCAGACCGTAGCGCGATACCATATTATTTTTATCCTCCACTACTCTGCTATTGGGCAACTGCCCAAGCCGCGCCGCCAATTCCGCATCAGGATGCGCCAAAAATAAATAGGTACTATCCGCCCATTTAGGCACTTTTTCGTCAAGGAACTGTAGTACGCTTTGTGTACAAGCCCCACAGTTGCCGACCTGCAATATCACCACTTGCGCCTTGCTCATTTTAGCGAGGTCAATGCCTTGTTCTTTTAGCAAATACCTGCGTAAATCCTCCGCTCGCTCAAACTGCGCACTACCGCCACAGCCCAGCCCCAATACGCTAATCAGCAGAAAAAGTAAAATTATAGATGCTGTGTTTTTGCTCATCTGTATTGCGTTGTCTATGCACAAAATAAAGCCCTTTTTTGCCTACAGAAGGCGGCTGAAATGCCAATAAATTATCTGGTAATTCAAATTCCGTGATAAGCCGAAAACTATTATCCAATACCATCAACACAAATTTCTTTTCATTCAG
This sequence comes from uncultured Saprospiraceae bacterium, assembly GCA_964467315.1. Classification (GTDB taxonomy): domain Bacteria; phylum Bacteroidota; class Bacteroidia; order Chitinophagales; family Saprospiraceae; genus JAAFIM01. The sequence continues at coordinate 23,843 of CAYXSA010000035.1, forward strand.
CGTATTATAATAGCCGCTGCTATCTTTTTCAGGCAAAGCAGGGGAAAATATCCGATAGTAGACATCGCGGTAGGGGTCGTAAGTGATGCTGCTATACCAAGGCGAAGTAGACATATGTCTTGCTCGAATATCCGTATCCCTGCCCAGGTCTTGTTCTTGGGTTAAACAAGGAAAAGGTACAGAATCCGCTGTACATCGAGCAGGATAAGCCTTTTTTTCTTTACTAATAGGGTCGCAAACATAAAGGTTAGACTCGGCAGCAAAAGAATAAGCATGAACACCTTTTTTGCCAATGCAGCGCTGCACCTGTTCTACCCAACCATGTCTACAAGCGCTATATCTATCAGGGTAAGCCTGAGGTATTGTATCCCAAGCAACTGTGCTATCTACAGGTATAAATACTTCTATTGGAGTACCCCAATATTGGTTTGGATATTTCACAGGACTGTATTTGCCTGAACGTCCTTGCACCCAAAAGCCTTTGCGATTTGTATCCCAAACAGGTTTTATTTGATGACTACCCAAAAGGTAGGGCAACAATTTACCTTTTTCAGAATAATAGTATACATCTATTTTGCAAAATAGACCTTCTGCATTGGCTAATCCAAGAAAACTTTCGGCATGAATTACGAGCGTATCCATGTGTAAAAAGCTAATTTCTTTAACCTTTCCATTTTTCAGCGCTTCGCCCAACTCTCCCGAAAAGGGGACTTCCCAAACAATACGCGGCGCATCTAAATTATATACGCCCAGCCTTTTACGAAATCTGTTTACTGCAAATAAATAGCTTGTATCGCCTATATCCTTGACTTGCCAAAAATATACGTCTGGCGTATCTAATACTGCAAAACTCAATTTATGTGTGTCAACCTGCAAACTGTACTTCAAGGGTGAAGTGGGCGGCGGGCTGCCAAGCGGCATAGAGCCTACAAATTGGGGTTTGTTCGCACTACAGGCAGCGAAAGCTAAGAGCGATGCAGCCGCCGAAAATGCCAATAATTTCATGTGTAGAGCGATTTGAAAAGATGATGAAATTTAAATCGGCAGCAAATGAACGGCAAAAAAAGCCATTTCTAAAAAAAACAGTTAAATTATTGTTAATGCTCAAAATTAAGTAAAAGCCCGCCGCAACTTTTTGCGGCGGGATAAAAAGCGTGAGGGATAGTAGGGGCGAATCAACATTCGCCCCAAGCGGGGCGATGGTGAAACGCCCCGAATAGCCCGACCGCAGCCCCTTTTTAGGGCTGCGGGCACGCCCTGAATTGCTTAAAATTTGCCCTTTTGGTCTAAAAAAAACTGCCAGATCTGCATAAATTTTTCCGATGAGCGGCGAATGGGGGCTATATCTATGCCCTTTTTTTCTTCCATATACGCCCACTGCGAAGACATCAAACCCGCGTGCGGCATACCGATGCGCTCTATCTCGTAGTAAGCCGAATCGGGCTGTGCATGAAGGCAGCCCTGCTTGCCGTATTTGGGGCGGCTGTGATTGAGCCAGCCGTTGAAATCGCTCTGAAAGCCAATAGATAGCTGTACTTTTTCGCTTTCTGTCAGCTCGGCGAAGGGCTTGCCGAAAACGCGGGCGGCGGCACTCGTTTCTACAAAGCGCCGAAGTACCTCATACGAAAACACGTAATCATCGACACTGCCCGCGCAATAGTTTTCTGTGCGGCGTAGGCTATCGTATTGGGTTTTGTAAATGCCCTGCGGGCGGTACGGCTTGCAGGATATACCGCTAATAGGCAAGGACATAAGTCCGCCGCCTTCGTAGATACGCAGTATGTCGAGGGTGTCGATGCCGCGCGGGTGATTGTGCAGGGGCTTAAACATATCGTGTGTCGATAAGGGGGGTATGCCTTTTTCTTGCATAAAGTCTAAAGCGTCCTTGCGCGTGAGGTCGCTCATGTGGGTAATATCCGTCATGATGCCCGCATTGGCGAGCCATAAAATCATCTGCCTGCCCTTGTCCGTCAAGCCGCGTCGACGCTCCCGCCGAAAAAGTCCCTTCCAATTTATCAGCCGCGTAGGCAGGCTGGGGAGTATCGCTGCAGCCCCATTTTCGCAGTCGACCAAGTGTATAAGCGTCATGAATACTACGCCTTGTTCCGCCCAAAAATTGGCATCTTCTTGACTATTTACGAGCCTGCGCGCGCCCTCTACGGAGTGCAAAATAACGGTTTTATCGGTAGTGAGCACATAGCGGCGGACTTCTTCGGGGCTGCGCGCCACGACAAAATCTTCTGCATTTTCGGCAGCAAATTTATTGACGTATTCGATTTGTTGGAGGATGCGGCGGCGGGCTTTTTTCTTACTGCGCACATTTTCGCGGTTGAGTGCGCCGCTGACCATGACGCGTAGACCTGCATTTTTGCGCAGATAATTGGCGTAATTGACATTGCGGAATTGGTGTTTCCAGCTTTCTTTGGGGCGCTTTTTTTTCTTAGCCTTTTCGTCGAAATACGTCAAGCCATCGGAAAAGAAGCCATAAGGGACGTGCATGGTCGGGTGTATCTGCAAATCTATATAGGTGCGAATTTCTTCTTGTTGTGCCTTGATTTTGCAGAGCAGAAAGCAAAGGAAGGAAAGCAGCAGGAATGCGGTTTTCATAGGTAAGCAGTAAGACAAAAATAAGTTAATCTATTTTAAAAATAAGGCTTTGGGGTTAAGCCAGTCTTATCGTTTTCTTTTCTGTTACTTTTTTTTCCGAAGCGAAAAAAAAGTAACCAAAAAAACGCTTTTGCGTCGAAAAACTCGCTCGGTCAAAAATGAATTTCATTTTTGACCTCCCTCAAACAGTTCCGACGCGTCAACGGTGCGCCTATCGGCGCAAATAATTGGCTCGCTACGCGAGCGAAAATTCCTTAATTTATTTACGTTCCAGTCTTATATTTTGTTGTTTTGTTCTAATCGCGCCGATACATTATTTCGGAGCGCAGGACGTATTTTGTGCCCGAAAGTACGGGGCAGCCCTCGTGTTTGAGTTCGTGAAAAAAGCAAAGGGCGTTGCCTTGTTTGGGCTGTATGGCGCAGTGATCGAAGGCGGTTTCGCCGCCTGTATAGTCGTCGTTGAGATAAATCATAAAGGTAATGCGGCTTTCTTCGCGCTCGTTGCGCTTAAATCTGCCGTCGATATGCCGCTTAAATCGCTGCGCTATATCGTAGCGATAAAATCTAAACTGTTCGTTTAGTCCGACTGCCTGCCAAACGCCGTCGAGCGTAGAGGGGCAAAAGGGGCGGAGCATCTGCCATAGTCGTTCGGCGAGGGCTGCGTCTTGATACATTCGCCGCTCGTTGTTGCGGATGCCTTTGCGCATTTCTGCGCCTGTGGAGAGGCTTACGGTGGCTTCTTCGTAGCCGAGTTGCTCGCTAAATAAAATCATATTTTCGCATTCGTGGGCGGGCAGAAAATCGGCGATAGTCCAAGCGCCCTGCTGTGGAGATTGTAGAAGCTGCATTTTTTGTATATTTTGCTGCTAAAATAAGGTTTATTTCTTTAATCGATAGGGGTAGCGCCTGCGCCCCGCCGTCCTTTGCGGCGGGGCAAGCGCGTGAGGGATATGTAGAGCCGTAGCACGCTACGGCTCAAATAGCCCGACCCGCGCCCCTTTTTAGGGCGCGGGGCACGCCCCAAAAAATGGAAAATTGGCTACTTTATAAAAAAAAGCTACCTTTGTGGCGGAAAAAAAACTGCAGCAAGCAGGCAACAATATAGATGAAAATAGATTTAGATTTGCGTGGATTGGGGCGTAAGGATTTGCGGATTGCGGTCGTGGGTGCGACGGGCATGGTGGGCGAAAAAATGCTCGCTGTGTTGGACGAAACGGGCGTAGAACTTTCGCAGCTTGTTTTAGTGGCTTCTTCGCGTTCGGCAGGTAAAACCTTGACTTGGCGGGGCGCTGAATATCCGATTGTATCGATGCAGGAGGCTGTAGAAGCCTGCGTACATATTGCGCTTTTTGCGGCAGATGCGGACACGGCGCGGGAGTTTGCGCCGCAATTTGCGCGCTCTGGGGCTTATGTGATAGATAATTCTTCGGCTTTCCGTATGCAGGAGGGTATTCCTTTAGTGGTGCCTGAAGTGAATATAGATATTTTGCGGGTGCAAGACCATATTATTGCCAATCCAAATTGTTCGACTATACAAATGGTGGTTGCCTTGCAGCCCTTGCATCGGGCTTTTGGTCTGCGGCGCGTAGTCGTATCGACCTATCAAGCCGTGTCTGGTACGGGTGTGCGGGCGGTGCAGCAGTACAAGGAGGAGCGTAAGGGCGAGCAGGCTACAGACCCTGCGTACTGGCATCCGATTTTTGAGAATTGTCTGCCGCAGTGCGACGATTTTGCTGCCGAGGGCTATACAAAAGAAGAGATGAAACTGGTCAATGAAACGCGCAAAATCATGCAACTGCCCCACTTGCAGGTAGCGGCTACGGCGGTGCGCGTGCCCTTGCTGGTGGGGCATAGCGAGAGCATCAACGCTGAATTTGAGCAAGAAATAGACATCGCCAGCGCGCGCCAGCTTTGGGAAAAATCGCCCTCTATCGTCCTGCAAGACGAGCCAGAAAACAATCTTTACCCGATGCCGATGCGCGTAGCGGGCAATCATGAGGTATTTGTAGGCAGGCTGCGCAAGGATTTGTTTTTGCCGAATGCCCTGCATTTTTGGTGTGTCGCCGACAATCTACTCAAAGGCGCTGCGACCAATGCCGTACAGATAGCGCGGCACTTGCTACTGAAAAACTTTTGTTAGTTGCGGTTCTGCTTGGTGTCGTAGGTACTACGCCGCTCGCCTAAGGCTCGCGTCGTTGGTATCATGCCGCCTTGCGGCGGCAGCGGTAGCAAGTATGTTCCGTCATTCGCTTCGCGTTCACTTCGTTTTCGTCATTCACTTCGTGGTGGCTTCGCCGCTCGTCATTCGTCATTCCTTTGACTGCTGAATTAGCGTTTATTTTCGAGGAAATTGAGGCACTCAACGACAAGTGGGCGGATTTGCAGATGTTGCTTTCCCTCGCCAACAATGCCGTGTACGCGCTCAATAAGTTGCAAAATTCGAGCGACTACACCCAGCTTTCCGCCAAGCAGCAGCAGGCTGTAGCCGATACTATAGGCGACATATTGGGCACCATGAGCAAAGAGCTGACTTGGGCGCAGGAATGCCCAGAAGGCGATGCCGAGCGCGGGCAATGGTTTCGCAAATCCAAGCGGCAGATATTGGAGGATATGCAAAAACTTTTTGGCTAAAAATGCTTTTTTAACGTTTTGGCTGCTTCGCCTTTTGCGATTTTTTTGCGTTGTTTTATGCGTATTTCTTAGCGTCTAAAAACAACTAAAATGGCTACAAATTCGGCTACAAACTATCGCGTCGGCAGCAGCAAGGTAGAGATTACTTTTTTTCGGCAAAACTGCGGTATGCTCGGCTACGGGCGGCATTTTCATTATATGCAAGGGGTAGAAACCCCGCAGTATGTCCGCGCTTGGGTCTTTGAGCAAGCAGGAAAAACAGCGGCTATAGTATGCGCCGAATTTTGCTTTTGCACCGATATACTCAAACTCGCCGTTGTGGGTCTTTTGCAAGAAATGCAGCCCGAAGCGGGCTGGCGCGACGAAAATATCATGATTCTGGGGCAGCACACGCACAGCACCGCAGGCGGATACGGACAATATGCCGTCTACAACCTCACCACTCCGGGCTTTCAGGAAGATGTCTTTGAGCATTACCGCGACGGTTTAGTGCGCTCCATCGCCGAAGCCTACGAGCGCCTACGCAGTGCGCGCCTAAGCTGGCATACGGGCGAGTTTGACAAAGATGCCGAAGTAGCCTTCAATCGCTCCATCGACGCTTTCAACCAAAACCCCGACGTAAAAGAAAAAATCCCCTACAAACAGCGCCATCTCGCCGCCGACCGTACCATGCAACTCCTGCGCGTTGATGATGCCACTACAGGCAAACCCATAGGCTTGCTCAATTGGTTTGGCGTACATACCACCAGCGTCGGCAACCATCTGCGCAAAGTTTGCTACGACAATAAAGGCTATGCCGCCGAATTTCTGGAGCAAGAACTCAAAGAAAAATACGGCGCAGAAGGCATTTTTACGACCTTCGCCCAAGAAGCCTGCGGAGATATTAGCCCCAACTTTCGCTACTCCATACGCAAAGGCATCTACAAGGGAAAACACGAAGACGACTACGAAAGCGCCGCCTACAACGGCAGACTCCAAGCCGATAAAGCCCGTGAAATTTTCGAGGAAGCCCCCACAAAAGGACAAAACATCTCCCCCGAATTGGGCATAGATTACGCGCTTTGTTATGGCGATATGACCGATGTGCACATAGACCCGCGCTTTGCCGACGGTTTGGAAAATCAGTACACGGGCGGCGCTTGTATGGGTATCGCCTTTTTGGAAGGCACGACCGACGGGCGCGGTATGTCGAAAGTCGCGGGCACCCTGCTAAAAGCCATTTTTCAGCCCATACACCGACTCGAAATACTCGCCGCGCGTATGCGCAAAGATAAAGCTGCCAGCGAACTCACCATACGCCGACTCCTCGCCCAACGCCCCAAATCCATCGCCCTCAATCTCTCCGAAGGCAGCGTTATCGGCACCAATCGACACGACAAACTCGCTATCCCCAGCTTTTTCGACCCCATTTTGAAGTATATCAAAATGATGCGCACCGAGCACGGCACGCTCCTTCCCGCTCCTTGGGCACCAGAACGCCTGCCCTTACAAATCATCACCATCGGCACGCTCGCCTTCATCGGCATACCGTCCGAAATTACCACCGTCGCCGCGCGCCGCCTCCGCCAAACCCTCGCCCCCACCCTCGCCCAAAAAGGCATCGAAACTATCATCATGTGCCCCTACGCCAACTCTTACGCGGGCTACATCACCACCCGCGAGGAGTACCGCACACAGTCCTACGAGGGCGGGCATACGCTCTACGGCAAATGGACGCTCGCCGCCTACCAAATGCAATTCGATAAACTCGCCGCCTCCATGCTCCTACCCCAAAATGAACGCCCCATACTCGGCGAAGGCGCATTCCTCCTACCCCGCGAAGATTATTGGGTGCGTTTTGCCGACGAATCCGTGCAGGTTTTGTAGTTTTTTCCGTCGTTTAGCTTTTTCTTTTGGGCGTGCCCCCGCGCCCCTGCCCCCTTGAAAGGGGGCAGCCCGCCGATGGCGGGCGGGGGTTGCGGGGTCGGGCTATCCATTTCGAGCCGTAGCATGCTACGGCTCTACATTTCTATCCCTCACGCGGCAATCCATATCCGTTTCATCTGCGTTTATCCGTGTACCCAACTTTCTTTTTTCTCTATGCTCCCAAAATCTCTACTATTTTTCATTTTGCTGCTGCTTGCGGCTGCCAATGCAGAAGCGCAAACGCTTTGGTCTTTCCACGATACTACTACCAACCTCTACGGCTTCAAAGACAAAGCGGGTTTGGTAGTCATTCCCGCCCAATACGCGATGGCTTTCAGCGAAAAGCTGCAACACTACGCCGCCGTAGCTACCGATAAATACATCATTGCCATCAATGCCGAAGGCAGAGAGCTATACCGCATCGTCAATTTCGATAATGGCCCCGATTATGCCAGCGAGGGACTTTTTCGCATCGTCGGCAAAGACCATAAAATCGGCTTCGCCAACGCCAAAACGGGCGCTATAGTTATCGAGCCTAAATACGTCCGTGCCTTGCCCTTTGAGAAAGGGCGCGCTATGGTCAGCGACGAAGAGGGCGAAAGCCTGAAAGACGGCAATTGGTACTATATCAATAAAAAAGGTAAACGCCTGCCCAGCAGTAAGCACCCATAAAAATAACGCACAAACTACCTTGTCAATTAAATGCTTTAATAGGGTTACAACATACGATTACAACTTTGTATAAACCGCCAAATTTTATTTTGTTACTGCGTTATTTTTTGCGTCGATAGCGCTGCTATCGACTTAAAAAATGCCTTGTAAAAAACAAAATTTTTCTGGTTTCTCCAAAATGTCCTCATATTTTGTAACCCTAATGTTTTATTGCGTGAGGAACACGAAGTGAACGCGCAGCGCATAGCAGTGGAAGCGCCTGCGGCGCTGCAACGCATAGCCCGACCGCCCGACCTTTAAGCCGCGCAGCGGCGGGGAGGGCGGGCACGCCAAAATTGCAAATACTTACTCAACAACGCACAACCTACCAAAACTTAGACTACAACACACAATGAAAACCGCTTTTAGCCTTCTATGTTTTTTTATTGCGACCGCTTTATCTCAAAATACTTTCGCCCAATACCAGTGGCTAAGTGTAGAAAGCGGAACAGAGTTTTCTTTAGCAATTAGGTCAGATAGCACCCTGTGGAGCTGGGGAACTAATGCAAATGGGCAATTGGGCTTGGGAAATACCACAGCGCAAAATGCACCAACTCAAATCGGCATAGATGCCAATTGGAAACAAGTGTCTGCAGGCGCTTTCCATGTTTTAGCGCTTAAAAATGATGGCACCTTATGGGCTTGGGGGCTTAATGGTAATGGTCAGTTGGGTATAGGCAATAACAATCAACAAAATGCCCCTACTCGAGTTGGCACCGAATCCGACTGGAAAGAAGTGCGGGCAGGGCAAGGGCATTCCATCGCCATAAAAAACGATAGTACCATTTGGGCTTGGGGCTACAACTCCAATGGGCAATTAGGTTTGGGCAACACGACAGAACAAAACACTCCCGTTCAAATTGGAAACGAACACAGCTGGATTAGCGCTGCTTGCGGTGGGGTACATTCTTTAGCCCTGAAAGCAGATAGCAGCGCTTGGGCTTGGGGCTATAATTTTAATGGGCAACTCGGCGATAGCACTACCACCCAACGAACAAGCCCAGTCCAAATTGGAAGCACCCAAAAATGGCTTTCTGTATCCGCTGGCTTTGAGTATTCTTTAGCCTTAATGGATAATGGCACAATTTGGTCTTGGGGTTTTAATGGAAATGGACAACTTGGAATTGGTAATACCACCCAAAGCCTTTTCCCCGTTCAAGTCGGAAATTCACAAAATTGGCAATTTATCGAAGCAGGCTCTGCTTTTGCCTTTGCCATCAATACAAATTCTGAATTATATGGCTGGGGCTTCAATGGAAATGGTCAGCTTGGCTTAGGAAATCTCGCAACACAAAACGCTCCTACCCAAATAGGCGTTGAAACAAATTGGCGATACATCTCTTGTGCAGCGGGTGCGCTCAGCGGCGGAACAGTTTTCGGAGCACATAGCTTGGCTTTGCAAGCGCCCAGTTACTCAATATGCGCAGCAGGAGCTAATTACACAAGTCAACTCGGCGATAATTCGACCATTCAACGCACTTCTTTTTCTTGTACAACGGGAGAGCTAAATATAGCTGTGGAAGAAAAAGTTTCAGAGGCAGATTTTACAGTAATGCCAAATCCTTCAAAGGGGTTGTTTACGGTAAGTATGCAGGCCTCAACGCCTATAAATTACCATTGTAGAATTGTCGACTTAGTAGGTCGGGTAATCTACGAAACCCCCTTTATCGGAGAAGTGAATACTATAGACTTACAAGGAATAAGCCAAGGAATTTATATTCTAATCCTTGAGTCGAAAACTTCAGTCCTGTATAAACAGCTAATTATTGAATAAAAATTTTAGATAGCTGCTTCGGGACTTTATTTAGCCCCTCCGGTTTGACCACCAAAAACAAAAACGCCCGACAGAGCTTAAAGCCTTGTCGGACGTTTTTTTGATTGTGGGTAGTGAGGGGTTCGAACCCCCGACCCTCTCGGTGTAAACGAGATGCTCTGAACCAGCTGAGCTAACCACCCGTTGTTGTTAATTGTGATGCAAATATACGTCGACTTTTGATACCTGCAAATGTTTGCGCAGTTTTTTTTCTATTTTTTTTAGTTTTTTTTATTTTTCATTAAAAACCATGACAAATCAGCCTAAAAACCCCTAAAATAATTACTTTTGGAGCTGTGTATTATATGAAACTGGTTTGGCAACCTACCCCAAAATTTATGTAAATTATGTCTATTTCGGCACTAGAAAAGTTTTTCTCACAGCCTGTACCTTTTGCTTATGCTTTATGCTCAACAGTATTAGATGCTGCCACCAACAAGCCAGCATACTTGATTTGTCAGCAGGTAAATGAGCGTTTTGCGGAATTGGTAGGCAAACCAATAGAAGCGGTATTGGAGCAGCCCTTCGGGCTGGAAGGTTTTGATTTATTGGCGCAGGTAAGGGAAGAGATACCACCTCAGGTATTTTTTATTTCACCTATCACCAAACGCAAGTTTAAGGTAGATGTATTGTATACAGCAAAGGACGGCGATATATGGGTCATCTTCGTAGACATAACCAAGCAAATACAGATAGACGCGCACAGCATCATAGCCACTAAAGATAAAACGACAGAAGCTGACGAACAGTTTTTGCGCATTTTGCTGAATAGCGAAGACCCTATGCTATTGATAGAAAATGCAGTCTTTATAGAATGCAATGACGCAGCGGCGCGGCTTTTGGGCTATGCCAATAAGTCAGATTTTTTGATGAAGCCTCCAGGCGCTATATCTCCAGAGTTTCAGCCTTCGGGCATCTCCACTTATCGTTTAGCGGAGTTGATGAATGCGGAAACCATACGCAAGGGCTACAACCGTTTTGAGTGTGTGCATCTAAAAGCAGATGGCTCTCCAATACCCATAGAAGTATCTTTAACTTCTATTGTTTATCAGGGTCGGTCGATGCTGCATTGCATTTGGCGGGACTTAGCGGAGCAAAAGCGCATAGAGCGAGAGATGCAGGAGCAGCAGGAGCGCTTATTTAATGAATTATCTACGCCGATAACGCAGTTGTGGGAGGGGATTTTATTATTGCCTGTGGTGGGGACGGTGAGCAGCATCAGGGCGCAAACGATGCTAAGCGCGGCGCTCTCGCGCATTGGCGGGCAGCAGGCGCGGGCTTTGATTTTGGATATTAGCGGGGTTTCGCTGGTGGATACTTCGGTAGCCAATGCCTTTTTGCGCTTGGCAAAGGCGACGCGGCTCATGGGCTGTATGACGATAATTTCGGGCATCTCACCCGCTGTAGCGCAAACGATGGTAGAATTGGGCATCGATATCGACGAAGTAAATACAACGGCGACCATGCAAGACGCATTGCAAAGGGCTTTACTGCATACAGGCGCTACAATAAGCAGCCTAAGATAGAACTGTATACAATGCGTGAGGGATAGTAGAGCCGTGATTTATCACGGCTCGGATAGCCCGACCGCCGCGTATGTAGAGCCGTAGCATGCTACGGCTCCGCCTGCGCCCCTTTGGCGCAGGCGAATACGCGGCGGGCACGCCAAAAAAAATCACTCTACCCGACGGAAAACGAGTTTTATATTGGCAAACCCCTCGTCAAAATCCGTGTACTCGAAGGTAAGGGTACTTTTGTCCAATTCGAGTATTTCGCAGTCCATATCGGAGAAAAACGGGTTATCGAAGTCGAAATCTATGTCGATATCGCTGGCAAAATTGCTATTGTACTTGAAATCGCTTTCTTCGACCCTTCCGGAGCCTGCAAAAACGCGGCGGATGCTGCCCTGACAGTCATCAAATTCGCTGATATTGCAGCGCTGGAAGCTCATAATCATATCGGAAAAGGTGGAATCGGGCACGCCATCGACGCGTCTGCCGACCATTTGCCAAATGCCATCGAGTTTATTGATGGTGCGTTGTTCTTTGCTGCAAGCGGCGAGCAGCAGGAGCGCGAAAAGCAGGGGAAAAATGCGCATAATTATTTATTTTCGGATTTGGAGCAAATCGGGGAGCAGGGCGCGGACGAGGTGAATGATACGCGGTTCGGCGGCTTGCACGGCGTTTACGACATCTTCGGCAGAGGTTTCGACGAGGGCGGATAGCGGATAGCACTTGTTGGAAACGACAGAGAGGACGAATATCGGCAGTTCGCAGTGTTTGGCGACTAAGACTTCGGGCACAGTGGACATACCGACGACGCTGCCGCCGATGAGATGAAAGAATGCGTATTCGGCGGGAGTTTCTAAGTTAGGCCCCATAGAGCCGACGTACACGCCTCTGTGCGCGCGTATCTGCAAAGATTGTGCTATCTCTACGGCGCGGGCGTTTAATTTGTGGTCGTAAGCGCGGAGCATATCGGGGAATCGAACGCCTAAGCGTTCGTCGTTGAAGCCGCGCAAGGGGTTTGCGCCTTGCAGATTGATATGGTCGTCGATGAATACGATATCGCCCATTTCTTGGGCTGCTTGCAAGCCGCCTGCGGCGTTGGAGATAATCAGGCGCAAGATGCCCAAGCGATGCAGTACGCGCACGGGGAAGCTTAGCTCTTGCATTTCGTAGCCCTCGTAATAGTGGAATCTACCTGCCATCATGACGACAGGAACGCCTTCGAGTTTGCCGAAAATCAAGCGCCCAGCGTGTCCGACGACGGTAGAGCGTAGGAAATGGGGAATTTCGCTGTAGGGTATCTCGAAATCAATCTCTACTTCATGGGCTAATTTTCCTAAGCCTGTGCCCAAGATAAAGCCAAGTTGGGGGGCGTAGTCGCCGATGATTTGGCGTAGAGCTTGGTGGGCTTCTTCTATTTTTTCGTATAGTCCGTGCATGATGGGGAATTTTTTGAATAAAAAAAGCGCGCTGCCTTCTTTTGGGTAGGGCAGCGCGCTTTGGTATTTGGGGGCGAAATTATTTCGCGTTGAGAAACTCTTGAACTTTGTCTTTGTGCATCATTACTTCTTTGTAGGAGTAGTTGCCCGTTTCTGGGTTTTTGATGCTTTTGATAACTTTTACGAAGTCTTTGCCTGCGCCTGGGTTAGCGGTACGCTTGGCGACTTGCGCATTTTTGGAGACTTTTTTTGCCATGATATGGAGAGAGAAAGAAGGTTAAAGGAAGGTGTGTACGCGGGTTGGCTTACTTGATTTCTTTGTGCACGGTATAGCGCTTGAGTACAGGGTTGTACTTTTTGATTTCGAGGCGAGCGGGCGTATTTTTGCGGTTTTTGGTGGTGATGTAGCGAGACATGCCTGGTAGACCAGAGGTTTTGTGCTCGGTGCATTCGAGTATCACCTGAATGCGGTTTTCTTTGCTTTTCTTAGCCATGATATGGGGAGAGAGGAGAAGTTTTGGAAAAAATAAGGATTGCTATCGGTCTTAAGCGAAGAGGGTAGCGAGTTTTTGTTTGCGGCGAGCGGGCAGGTCGAGGTCGTAAGTGATGCTATACGATTTTTTGCCTGTTTTGTCGGTAGTTTCTACGCGACGGTATCCGCGTTGGAGTTTGCTCGTATCGGGGGCATTGGCATCGAGGATCCAGATATCTGGGTTGAAGCCTTTGGCGAGTTGTTCTTTCAAAAAGGCGAAAGCGCCGTTTTTGGAGATAGTGCGCAGGGCGCGAGTAGAAAGCTTGACAACAATCCATTTTTGTACTTCGGCGACGAAGATACGTTTAGTTTGGAGATTGGGGTCGAAGCGTTTTTTGGTGCGGTGGTTGGAGTGAGACACTTGCGCACCGACGTAAGCGCGTTTTCCGGTAAGTTGGCAAATTTTTGACATGGTCTATATCGCTTATATTTTGCTTCGGGCGCAAGAGCCCTGTGGTGGTTGATTAAATTCAAAACGCCCCGCGTCGCGGTAGTGCAGGCGGGGCGTTTGAAAAAGAGGCGCAAAAAAACGCAGCCCGAAAGCTGCGTTGGCGTGTTTTTGTTGGTGACTCCGAGAGGGTTCGAACCTCTAACCTCCTGATCCGTAGTCAGGGACTCTAATCCAATTGAGCTACGGAGCCAATCCGTAATTAAGCGCGCTTGCTACTGCATCTGTATTTTGTAATAGCTTGTTTGCTTATTGCGAGTGCAAATATACGACGGGTTTTTGAACTTCCAAATGTTTAAGCAAAAATTTTCGCAAAAAATTCAGAAAAAGCTAAAAAAAGCGGTTTTAAACGCCGTATTGGGCAAAAAACCACTCAAAAGCGGCTACAAACTTATCGTATTCTGTTTTTTCTTTGAGCAAGAGAATATCAAAGTTGGGGCGCTTGTCGATTTTCGCTTCGGGAATATCCACACCGTTTATGGTGTTTAGTTTTTCTTTAAGGGTTTGGCGCAAGTCGACGCTATCAAAAGGCGGTCTATTGGAGGCGTGTTGAAAACCTATTTCTATTACGCCTTTTGCCCAAAGAGAAACCGTAAAACAGAGCACGCTGGTTTTATTGCCTTTATGGGATTTGTAGGGAATAAAAGAGCCACTGCCCAACTGCCCGCTGCCGAAGTCTATACTAAAGCCTCGCCCCTGTACCCAATCATAAATTTTGCGCATGACGGCGGTTTTTTCAGCGCCTGTATGCTCCAGTGCTTCTGCAAAAAAGCTTGCTTCGTCGCGTTTGATGCCTGTGCTGCTGCGCAGGGCGGCGCTTTTTTTGCTTTGTGTGAGGGCGGTTTGTCCGACGAGTTGGGGCACGAGGGCGCGGGAGTCGCCTGCGCAAAATTGCTTTATCTCTACGCCCAAAATTTCGGCGGGCTGCATCTGCATATTTAGAAACTCTATAATCCGCTTCATTTCTTTGGGAATGCTATCGGCAACGAGGAGCAAGCGGATTTTGCCTGCACGCATATTCGTTTGCACCTTTTCCCAAAATGCTTCTATGCTTTCCTCGAAGCCGATGAGATTTTGTATTTCTTGGCTTGGGTCGAGATTTTTGGTAGCGCAAGTAGACTCAAAGGCGCTGATAATTTCCTCGATTTTCCAGTAAACGACGGCATTGGCGGCATAGTCGAGCATCTGCCCGATGACCTCGCGGCGTATGCGGGTATCTGTGCTGCGTTTGACTTCTATGAGCGTAGGGATAGCGTCTTGGTCGATAAACAAATGGTCTAAATACCAACGTCCTGCCGCCGCTTCAGCGTCGGGAACGCCCATTTCTCGGGCTATGAGTAGCCAATTTCGGGGGTTTTCGCTGTCGATTTGTGCGCCCGCAAGCAGTTGCGGGTAGTCGAAAAGCAATTTTTGCAACAAGTATTCAGAGTCGTAGCTTGTTTCTTGTAGCTCTTGTAGGGTGCCATCTTCGCGGATATGAAAGATAGTTTCGGACATTTTTTAATGGTTAAAAAGTTAGGAAAATGCCCGCCGCAACCTTTGTTGCGGCGGGATACAAAACGCGTGAGGGATAGCAGTGTAGGCGCGCTGTAGGGACAAGGTATGCCTTGTTCCTACAGTTTCGCGCCGCAGCGAATAGCCCGACCGCCGCCCCTTTTCGGGCGGCGGGCACGCCACAGAATGACGAATGACGAATGAC
>CAYXSA010000036.1:0-30111 GCA_964467315.1 uncultured Saprospiraceae bacterium
CTACATCAAGCATCAGTACAACTACATTAAGCATCAGTACAACTACATCAAGCATCAGTACAACTACATTAAGCATCAGTACAACTACATCAAGCATCAGTACAACTACATTAAGCATCAGTACAACTACATCAAGCATTAGTACAAATTATAACTTTAACCCTTAAAATAAAATTGGTTTTTGGGGTATAATCATTTAGATTTTTTATTAAATTTGCCCATAAACACATCATTTTTTAATCATTTACCCTTCTTTTTTATGCGAAACGAAAATACTTTTGGCACACGCTTAGAAAATGCTCGTGCACTTGTGGGACTATTTGCGGGAATGCCTGCCTATTCTGCCCATGTTCCTGAATTAGACCCTACTGCCTTTGCCCAGCTTTTAGCAGATGCCGAACAGGCGCAGCGCAGTTTTGCCGACCTCCAAAACCAGTTAGCAGTTTTGCGGAATAAGCGCAAAAAAATCATGCAAGGCGATGAACTAACGCTGGGCATTATGGCGAATTTGCGCAATATCCGCGCAGCAGTTACGGCAACGTTTGGCAAAAAATCTCTGGAACTCGAAAAAACTACGGAGCTCACCAACAAAATACGAGGCTATCGCCCTACCAAGCTAACGGAGCTTGACCCCACGACCAATGAAGTCGTAGAAACGGGCAGTATCTCGCGCAGCAATGCCTCTTATGGCTCTGTCTCGCACACTTTTGCAACTTTAGTACAGCTTTTAGCTTCTTTCGGTGCGCGTTATCAGCCTACGGCAACGCATTTACAAATCAACGTTTTGCAAAACATCAGCAACGAATTAAGCGCCGAAAACACCAATACCCAAGTTGCCCTTGCCAACTCCAGCATTCAAAAAAACAAGCGCGACGAGGCTTTCCAAGTCTTATCCCAACGCTTCCTGCTCATCAAAGCGCACATTCTCGCCAGCTTCGGCGCAAAATCCGCCGAATACAAAAACATCAAAAGGCTCTCCGTCTAACAAAAAAAGCCCCAAAGGGGCTTTATCTTCATATCCGTAGGCGAATACATCGCGCCTCCCCTTTCCCTTTTAAGGGAAAGGGGTTGGGGGATAGGGTTACCCCTCCTCACTATCCTTCGCAGTTGGACGCTGACTTTTCAGCTTTTTGTCTTCTGTCTCTTCGTTCAAAAATTCATTCAGCCGCTCTATCGGCATCGAAGAGATGATTTCCCCAAATTCATTGATTTTTATATCAAATCCTTTTAGCGGTGTTTTTTGCGTATCGTCGCCCGTTTCTTGATTGGGCGTATTTTTTTTGCGTGCCATATGAGTTACAAATTACGGATAGAGCTTTAATAATATTGCGTGAGGGATAGTAGCGACGCGATTTATCGCGTCGTGGATAGCCCGACCCCGCGACCGCGTAGGGGCAGCCCTTGTGGCTGCCCCCGTCCCGCGCCCCTTTGGCGCGGGCGGCGGCGCGGGGGCACGCCAAAAAAAAAAATTCACTTTTCACTTTTCACTTTTCACTTTTCACTTAACTCCCTTCTTGGTTTTTCAAATCCTTATCTTCGATATGCGCTATCATGTCGTCGATTTGCGTTTTTTGTGCCTGATAGGCTTCCAAGTCGGGTTGGGTGTTAAATTTTGCGTCGAGGGCGGCATATTGGCGCAGGTATTCTTCCTGATAATCCAACTCATCGTTGATAATTTTCAGCAGTTCTGTGCTATGTATCGCCGTAGCGTTCATTTTCAATTCGCGTTCTTCTCTATTGCCTTCTGCGGCTTTGCGTTGGCGTTCTTTGTACTTTTTATCGTCGATGGCTTCCAATCTGCGCAAATTTTCCTGATGCGAAGAAAGCAGTTTTTGAAAAAATTGCCATTTCGCACGATACAAATCTACGTGCACCTGATAATTATTGAGCGCTATTTTTCGACGCTGCAATTCCTCTTCGCCTAAGTTTGTATTTAGGTCGCGCTCATAAAAATAACGGTCTTCCTTGCGCAGCGGATTGGCAAAATGAAAATACAAAGGCTTATCTTGTATCAGCATAAAGGAGGGCTTGCCTACCTCGCGCAATAGCTCTTGCTGGTACTCGCAAAGCTCTTCTATTTCGTCCTCGCAGGCGAGCAACTGCTGCTCTACCTCATAAATCGCTTGCCGCAATTTCTGCTCCACAGGACTCCCCGTGATGACGGGCGCGCTGCTATCGAAGCCCTTTCCGATTTCTTGAGGTGCAGAACGCGCAGGCGCAGCACGCAAAACCAACCAAGCAATTAGACCCGCACCAAAGAGCAGACCCAAAACCAACCCTATTAAAGCAATAGACATAATAATATATTCTGTAGCGAATTTTTAACCCTTGTGTGGTAGTTGCAACACTACAAAGATACGATTTTGTGTTAAAAAAGTGCTTGCCTAAGCAAAAATCCTCAAATTTGCCCTATCTTGTTGCCCTATCTTATTGCTTATCTTCTGTGTGATTTTTATCTTGTTCGTTATGAAAAAAACTATCTGGACTTCTGCCTTGCTCGCGCTCACGCTGCTGGCAACTGGCTACACTCATGCGCAAACTTCCTCTAAAAGAAAAAACAACGCGCTCGCTACTGCTACTACCGTCGCCCTCAAAAAAGAGAAGAAAGCTGAAACTTGGCATAAGTACGCCGTTTTCGACGGGCAACTCGCCGAAGAATACGTGCAAATCGCCGCCATCGACTACAATGACAAAGGCAAAAAAGACCGCTGGAAAGTCTACAACGAGTCGGGTACACTCAAATATACCTACCTCTACGACCACGACGTTTCCAAAAATCAAATCCGCTGCTTCATCGAAACCGAAGACAAACAAACCCAACTCGAATACGTCGAAACTTACAACCGCCTGCAGCAGCTCGTAGAGCGCGAGGATTTTATCGATGGCAATAAACAACCCATCAGCCGCAAAACTTGGGAATATAACGCGCTCGGAAAGGTCATCAATCACCAATCCCATCAAATTCGCGGGCAAAAAATGCAACTCGCCTACGAAATAAGCTACGAATACCAAGAAGAAAGCAATACTTGCATCGAAACGCACACCAATCACCTATCCAATACAGGGCATCAGGTCGTCATCGCCTACAACGACGACGGGCTGCCCGCAGAGGAAACCTCCTACCAACTCACGGGCGAGATGCTCCGCAAAACGACCTTCTATTATGACGCACTCGGTCGCATCAGCGAGCAGCGCATCTACCCCAATGGGCACGAGATGGAAGTCCGCGAAGTCTTTTCTTATGGCGCTTTGGGCGATGAGCAGGCGCGCGCTACCTACACACGCGGCGGCGAACAACTGCAAGAATACATCGTCTATAAGTACGAATTTAATTAAAGCCTGCTTCAGTAGGAAGTAGGAAGTAGAAAGTAGAAAGTAGGTAGAAAGTAGAAAGCAGGAAGTAGGAAGAAAGTAGAAAGTAGGAAGGAAGTAGGAAGTAGTAAAAAAATCACTTTTCACTTTTCACTTTTCACTTTTCACTTTTCACTTTTCACTTTTTTGGCGTGCCCGCCCTGCGCCTGCCCGCGCAAAGGACGCGGGCAGGGTGCAGCCACAAGGGCTGCCCCTACACGCAGGTCGGTCGGGCTATCCGTTGCGAGCCGTAGCATGCTACGGCTCTACACTGCTATCCCTCACGCAATCGCGCCTACGCCCCCATCATACAATTTTTCGTAACTCGTAACTCGTAATTCGTAACTCGCAATGAGCCGCACCGAGCACCGCAAACCTGCCGTTTTCAAGCCCTTAATAGACGAATATCTACTGCGCATCGCCCAATGGGCAGATGTAGACGGCGAGCGCTTGCAGCGCACGCTACAAGCCATTTCCGCAGAGCGCGCTACCCCTTTTGAGTATCTATACAATGCCGCCAGAAAGGTCAGAAACCAACTTTTTATAGAGCGCGTAGAAAGCAAATTAACTTACGGCTATAGTCGACAGCTTTTCGTCAGCGGCGACACCAATTATATCTTTGCAGGAGAAAGCGAATACGATTACGACCCCGCCGAACTCGAGAGCGAGGACTACGCCGTCGTACTCGAAAACTATCCCCGCGCCGCACATAAAGCCTTAGAACAAGATAAAATTTGGGGCGGTGCAGGCGCTGAAGTCGTCGGCATCTTCACCGCCAAAGACGGCATAGAGCAGATATACAAAGCCACACCCAAAGAGTTTATCATTCTCGGCGAAGACGCTATAGATTATCTCGAAAAAATCATTCAACACGGTTTCGGAAAGATGCTCCCCCCTTACCGACCCAAACCGAAGAAAAACGATTTACCCTTCACCCTTCCTTCCTTAGAGGATTTTATGGAAGAGGAAGAAGACGAAGAGACAGGAAACGAAGAGGAATAAGAAACGTAGGCAGGTGCGCAGCGCCTTGCCTACGTTTTTGCGTGAGGGATAGTAGGGGCGAATCAACATTCGCCCCCATAGGGGCGATGGTGAAACGCCCCGTATAGCCCGACCCTGCGACCGCGTAGGGGCAGCCCTTGTGGCTGCCCTCGCCTGCGCCCCTTTGGCGCAGGCGGCGTAGCAGGGGCACGCCATAAAAAAAGCAGGTTCATAACGAAAAAAGTCCGAAATAGGCGTATTTTTGCGGCTCAAATCTAAGCACCGCACTACAACTATGAATATACAGATAATTCTTTTCGCGCTGGTTTTGCTCACAACTTTCGTTTTGGGCTATCGCAGTTTTTCGCGCATTATACGCAATATCCGCCTCGCCAAACCTACGCCCACAGAGCCAGAGGACGCGAGCCAGCGGCTAAAAAATGTGTTTTTGATAGCTTTCGGGCAGAAAAAAATGTTTGCGCGTCCGCTCTCTGCCGTCATGCACTTGTTTATTTATTCGGCTTTTTTGGTAACGCAAATTGAGCTTTTGGAGATAATGGTGGACGGGCTTACGGGTTCGCATCGCTTTTTCATGAAGCCCTTAGGCGGTCTTTATACGCTGATTATCAGCAGCATAGAATTGCTTTCTGTTTTGGCTTTCGTGGCGACGATTATATTTTTGGCGCGCCGCAATCTCTTACGCCTGCCGCGTTTTGCCAGCAAGGATTTGAAGGGTTTTCCCACCTTTGATGCCAATTTGATTTTGGCGGCAGAAATCGCGCTCATCACCTTTATTATGCTGATGAATAGCGCGGATATGGCGCTGAAAGACGGGGAGCCTAATTTTTTGATTAGCGGAATGTTTTATACGCTTTGGGACGGGGTGGGCGAAAACACCCTGCATCTCATGGAGCGCATCGGCTGGTGGGGACATATTTTATTGGTCTTTGGCTACCTGAATTATCTGCCTTACTCGAAGCATTTGCACATTATGTTTGCCTTCCCCAACACGTATTTTGCGTCTTTGGGCGAGAAGGGCAAGCTGGTAAATATGCCCGATATACAGAAGGAAGTGGCTTCGATGTTCGACCCGAATGCGGCGATGCAGCCCGTAGATGCCGATGCACCCATGCCCAAATTTGGGGTAAAAGATGTATTTGATTTGGAGCGCAAAGACCTTTTGGCGGCGTATACCTGCACCGAATGCGGGCGCTGTACTTCCTCCTGCCCTGCCAATATCACGGGCAAGGCGCTTTCGCCCCGCAAAATCATGATGGATATACGCGATAGAGCGGACGAAATCGGCAAAAATATAGATGCCAATCGCACGGAATTTATCCGCGAAGACCAAAAAGGAACAACCAGCACGCTCACAGCAGAGAATTACGACGATAAGAAAAATCTATTTTCGTATATCACGGAAGAGGAATTGCGGGCTTGTACGACTTGTGCGGCTTGTATAGAAGCCTGTCCTGTGTTGATTAGCCCCATGTCGCTCATCGTGGAGTTGCGCCGCAATTTGATTTTGGAGCAATCGAAATCGCCCGAAGCATGGAACGGTATGTTTAACGCACTGGACAACAACGGCGCGCCTTGGGCTTTCCCACGCGACGAGCGCGACCGTTGGGCGAGAGAAATCAACGAAAAGGCAGAAGCCTAAAATTTTGATAAAAATAGTCTGCCTATTTTTTCTTTTTGCTGCCTTGTTTGCGCGGATTTTGTCGGCGCAAACGACGCAGCATTTTTTATATGATGACGAAAACGGGCTGCCCAGCAATGAGGTCTATAGTCTTGTAGAAGATGCAAAAGGCTTTATTTGGCTGGGCTGCGCGGCAGGTTTGTATAAGTTTGACGGTCTGCGCTATCGCTTGTATCGCTGCGCTACACAAAAATCAAAATCGCTAACCAATTTGAGCATATCGGCTTTTGACAGGCTGTATTGCTCGAATTTTCAGAGCCAAATTTTTTATATCGAAGGCGATAGTTTACATGAATTGCAGCAGCCCTTTTCGGAAATAGCCAATATCGCCGTCGACAAAAATGGCGATTTATACGCCACCCACAATAGCGGCATTTCCATCTATAAAACGCAAACTAAGCAATGGCAGACGGTCGATAATTTTATTGAGGCGAGTGCGCTATTTACCCGCTCCATTTGCTTAGGGAAAGATAATATAGTATACTTTTTATACGGTAGCGGCATCGGCAAAATGCATAAATCAACCCCAACAACTACCGAAATTATCCCCTTTCCTGAAGGCGAGAAAAATGCAAGCGCTTATTTTTTACTGGGCTATGCAGATAATAAAATTTGGGCGTTTTCCCGAATGGAGAACGTTTTTTATATGTTTGATGGCGACAGCTTGCGAAAGAACCCAAGCCAAAATTTGCATAAAGCCTTAGAAAATCGAAAAATAACGGCACTAAAAGAATTAACTGACGGGAATTTATGGATTTTGACCTATAGCGGCGCTATGCGCTACAATATGCGCAAGGACGAGGCGCAGGTTTTTTTTGAGGAGCAAGCATTTTCGGATTGTCTCATAGATAGAGCGGGCAATTACTGGTTTAGCACTTTGCAAGCGGGCATTTTTCGGGTCATTGATTTGGATTATTTGATTTGGAACAGCCAAAATGCAAACATCGTAGAGGATAAATTGACAAATTTGGCTACAGATGGCAAAACGGTATTTTTTTCGACCATCAAGGGGCAGATATTTGGGGTAGATGCAAAAAATAGCACGCTAAAGCTATTGTATGCGGGAGAACAGGCAGATATAGAAAGTTTCGACTTCGATACCGCGCAAAACATATTATATTTCAATACAAAAAATAAGGGTTTTTGCTTATCAAATGAAAAAGTCAGCAAGATACCATTTCGTATAGAGGCAACAAAATCTATAGCCTATTCTGCGCCTTATTACTTTTTGGGTACTTCGCAAGGCTTGTTTGTATATGATGGAAAAGAAACGAAAGTAAGCAATACTTGGCTGCGGCAACTGATATGGAATGCCGATAAACAAAGGCTTTATGCGGCTTCCAATAGGGGCTTGCAGATATTTGAAAGACGGCAAAATCTGTGGCGCTGCATAGATACGATTTTAGAAAATAGCCAAATCCTTTGCATAGACGATGATAGGCAAAATCATACGATGTATATGCTCGCCTTCGACGGAAAAATATATGCGCTCAACGAAAAAAACGAGCTAAAAAAGATAAGCCAAATTCCCGAAAATGCGCAAGCGCAAAAATTAAAACTATACAAAAATAGCATCTATATCGCCAGCAATAAAGGCGTATATATTTATAATCTGCAGGATAAACAATTGGCTATTTTTAATCATCTATCGGGCTTGGTTTCCGATAATGTGCAAGATTTGCTGCTGCTAAATGATGATTTATGGCTGGCAACGGGCAAGGGTTTGCAAAAAGTCCCCTTGCAAAAAAAGCATACGCCGCCGCTTGCTAAAATATATCTCAAAACTGCGTATCACGAAAACATTTTGCTTGATTATGGGCAAGAATTGACCTTATTGCCCGAAGCAAGCGCCTATAGCAGCCATCAACAATTTGAATATGCCTACCGAATAAATGCCCATGAATGGGTAAAATTGCCCGCCTCTATTGAGCAAATTAAATTGCAAAATTTGCCTGTTGGGGATTTGCATATAGAGCTAAAAATTATAGACCATAGCGGGAAAGATTCAGAAAATACCATATCCATTCGGGGTTTGGTGCGTCCGCCTTTCTGGAAAACATGGTGGTTTTTTTTGGCTCTTAGCGCTTTGAATGTTTTTGTCCTTTTGGCTATTTTTAGAAAGAGAATAGAAATTTTGAAAGCAGCGCAAGCAAAAAAAATAGCACATTTGATGCTCGAAAATGAGTTGCGAGCGGCGCAGCAAGCCGCTTTGAAGGCGTATATGAACCCACACTTTATATTCAATGTGCTAAATTCTATCAAGGGCTATATTTACGAAAACGACAAAAAGAATGCTATTTTATATTTGGGTAGATTTTCTGAGCTTACCCGAAAAGTCTTAGAGCAAAGCAATCTATCGTATATAAAACTGGAAGAAGAAATAACGTTTCTGAAAATTTATATAGAGCTCGAAGCCATGTTGCTGGAAGATGATTTTAGCCATGAAATACATATCGACAGCGATTTGGATAAAAATAATATAAAAATTCCCAGCCTGCTGGTGCAGCCCTTCGTAGAAAATGCGTTTAAGCATGGATTGAAAAATAAAATGGGAAAAAACATGCTTAAAATTCATTTCAAAATCGAAAACAAACATCTCCTCGTAGAAATTATAGATAATGGCATAGGGCGAGAGGCAGCCCAAAAAAACAAGTCCCCCAATGCACACACCTCTTTCGCAATGAGCGCTTTAAGCAAAAGAATAGAGCTACTAAATCACGAAGCGCCCGAAATGATCGGTCTGCAAATTGTCGATATTTTTGATGAAATGGGGCAGGCTGCGGGAACAAAGGTTATATTGAAAGTGAAAAGTGAAAAGTGAAAAGTGAAAAGTGAAAAGTGAAAAGTGAAAAGTGCATTTTTTTCGTCAAATTCGCAAATTTTTAGCTGTTATTTTTTATATATCTTAACACGATATACAGATTAAAACATAGCGCAAATCGGCGTTTGCGCACGCCATTTGGTTGTTGTTGCGAATTACTGAACCATTCGTCATTCTATGAAAGCCTTAATAATTGATGATTCGGCGCAGGCGCGCAAGCTCTTGCGGCTGATGCTGGCGGAATTAGCCCCCGAAATCGTCCTGCTTGCTGAAGCGCGCAACGGCGAAGAGGGCTTGCTATTTATAGAGGAGCATCAGCCCGATTTTGTATTTTTGGATATAGAAATGCCGCATAAATCGGGCTTAGAGCTTGCTCAAGAGTTGATAGCCAAAAATATAAGCTGCGAAATCATTTTTACGACGGCTTACAACGAGTATGCTATCAAGGCATTCCGTTTGTCGGCTATAGATTATCTGCTAAAACCTATCAACGAAAGCCAGTTGGTAGAGGCAGTAGAAAAGGTGAAGGAAAAATTGCAGCTACGTCAATCAGCAATGCGGCTAAAGACACTAACGCAAAATCTAAAATCTACTGCCGATAATGTTTTATGTATTCCGACCCTTAGCGGCTATGATGCTGTGCCCTTATCGCAAATCGAATACTTGGAGGCAGATGGCTCTTATGTGCATATTTTTTTAGCAGATAAGAAGCAAAAAACCGCCTCGAAAAATCTAAAATATTTTGAGCAGATTTTGGAAGTGTATCCGCAATTTCTGCGGGTGCATCGCTCTTTTTTGATAAATTTTAATCTGATGGCTGCTTTCAGCAGGCAGGAAAGGGGCATTATCACGATGCGCAGCGGCAAGCTGATAGACCTTGCCAGAGATAGAAGAGCGGCTTTTTTTGCGATGCTCGGCGAGGGTTAAGCGCTGTTTTTTGCCTTTACAAAGCCAACTGCGCAGTCGGCAAACTGGGGCTTGTGGTCTATGGATTTTCTACGCAGATTTGCATAGAAATATCGTAAAATGTTTTTCTACCGACCGCGTGAGCGGGTGTAGGGGCGCGCCGTCGGCGCGGTATGCGGCGGCTTGCCGCCGCATACTAAAACCCCGCAACACGCGACCCCGCCGCCCGCCCTTTGCGGGCATTGGCGGGGGCACGCCAAAAAAAACAGCTTTACGACCCAGCAACGCAAAAATATAAGCATAAGGCAGCCCCTGCAAAGCAGCAAGGTAGTGAAGGAGTCTACACTTGCCCGCTAACCCAAGCCATACAATTCGCCCCCCTTTGCAAAAAGTTTGTCGACGCTTGCCTTTGTCTTTGCGTCGACTTCCAGCACAGGCGCATGATGCGTTTTTATGCGCGCATCGATGATTAGGCTGCCTATGCAGCCCCAATGTTTGTACTCTGTGCGAGCGCCTACGCCGTAAATATCGTGAGAGGGATTGGAGCGGGTGAATGTTACCCAAAGAAAATTATTAAGCGTAGCAGCAGAAAATTGGCTATCGTCGCATAAAACTATCAGCGGTAGCCCCTCTAAACCTTTTTCTTGGGCGAGGGCATCGCAAAGGGCATTTATTTCTATTGCCGCTTGCGCATAGTCCACAAATTTCGGCGCTTGCAGCATCATAACCCCACGCAAAGCGAGCGCAGGCGCATGAAAGCCCGCAGGCAAATCGTTTTCTATAGTCGGTAGTTCTGTAGATAGTTCTCGGCGCTTTTCGCCGCAGGCGGCTATCACCAATTTTGAACCCGCATTCCAGCCCGAACCCGAATAGTCGAGCGTGTCAATCGTCGTGCGTGTCTGAAAATGCAAATCCCGCGACCAATCCACCCGACTCAATACGTGCCCAAAAAAGGCTTCAATGTCGTGTACATCTATGTTTGGCGCATCGCCTTCGGCGGCTATGATTAGGTATTTGCTGAGTGAGGTCTGCCCGCTACCCAAAAGCCTATTGGCTATGGTCAAAATCTCTTCGGGTTTGCGCTCCCGAAAAGGCATATAGCGCTCCTGCCCCATTGCCAACAAGAGGGGGTGTACGCCTGCGGCATCGACGGCATGCACCTGCGTCAGTCCTGGAAACTCCGAAGCCGTCAAGCCTTTTACCAACTCGTGTATCAGGTAGCCGAAGCTGGTATCCTCTTGCGGCGGACGACCGACCACCGTAAAATGCCAAACCGCATCTTTGCGATGGTAGATTTTATGCACCTTCATCACAGGGAAAGGGTGCGTAAGGCTATAATAGCCCAGATGGTCGCCAAAGGGGCCTTCGGGCAGGGTGCGCCCTTTTTCTATCGTGCCCATGATGCAAAAATCCGCTTCGGCAGATACGACCCAATCGTTCTCCCAAAAGTAGCGAAATCTGCGCCCATTGAGCAGACCCGCAAAGGTCATCTCCGATAGCCCTTCGGGCAAGGGCATGATAGCCGCAAAGGCGTGCGAAGGCGCGCCACCTACGAAAATGCTGGCTTTGAAAGGCTTTTCGGATTGATTGTACTGCGTATGATGCACGCCAATGCCCCGATGCAGTTGGTAATGTAAGCCTATTTCTTCGTTTTGCTTATACTCGTTGCCATCGAGCTGAATCCGATACATACCGATATTCGAGCGCATAATGTTGCGCTCATCGAGCGGCATGGTGCAGACCTGCGGCAGGGTGATAAACGCACCGCCGTCCATGCTCCAAGAGCGAATAGCGGGCAGTTGGTCTATGGTCGTCGTGCCGTAGCGCACGGGTTTTAGCCAAGCCTTCGTAGGTAGACCTTTGAGCGCCGCGAAAGGCGTACCCAAGTAGCGCAAGGGCTTGCGGAATAAATTAGAAAAATCGGCTTTTAGCTCAATGACCCGCTGCACGCGCTCCAAAGTATGCCGCACCAAAAAACGCGTGCGCTCCTTCGTGCCGTAGAGGTTGGAAGCCGCCGTAAAAGGGCTGCCTTTCACCCTTTGAAACCAAAGCGCAGGACCACCCGCATCAAATACGCGCCTGTGCACCTCCGCAATCTCCAAATTTGGGTCTAATTCCGTTTCTATGCGCCGCAGTTGCCCCGTTTTTTCGAGGTCTATGAGGCTATCTCGCAGGCTTTTGTACATGGTTTTTCGTTTGGGGCTATAACGCAAAAAAGGCGCTCACGGTTTAGACTGGCTTTTTTTGTTTTGGGCGGGTCGGCTGCCCAAAAAAGGGGCAGCCGTCGGGCTATGCGGGGCGCATCATCATCGCCCCAATGGGCGAATGTTGATTCGCCCCAATGGGCGAATGTTGATTCGCCCCTACTATCCCTCCCGCGAATACGGTACGCCGCGCCAAAGGGGCGCGGCACATATTGAAAAATATATAAAAAAGGCAGCGCCCGTCCTTTGCGGGCGCTGCGCAAAATTTGCGTGAGGGATAGTAGGGGCGAATCAACATTCGCCCAATGGGGCGATGATGATACGCCCTGCATAGCCCGACCGCCCGACCTTTTAAGCCGCGTAGCGGCGGGGCGGGCGGGCACGCCCAAATAAAAATAATCTTCGGTTAATGCGGCAAGCGCTCGCGCAATGCCCCATAGAGCCAAGTCCCCGCCACCGCACTCAGCAAGGTAACGCCCACGACCAAAAAGCCCGCGCCTATCTGCGCAAACAAGGGACCTGGACAAGCACCCGTAAGCGCCCAGCCTACGCCAAACATCAGCCCGCCGAATATCTGCCCCTTATTGAAGGTTTTATCGGATACTTTTACCTGCTCGCCTGTGAGGGAGCGCGCTTTTATGCGTTTGAGGATTTGCACCGAAATCAAGCCCACCATTACCGCCGTACCGATAACCCCGTACATATGGAAGGACTGAAATCTAAACATCTCTTGTATACGAAACCAGCTTACTATCTCGGCTTTTACGAAGGTAATGCCGAAGAAAATACCGATAAGCAGATATAAAAAGTAGGAAGCAGCCGTAGATATGCCGCCCTTTTTGTTGGGTATGGTTTGTGGGCTTTTATGGTCGCCCGCTGCTGTAGGCGCAGAAGCGGCTATTTCTTTTATCTCGCTGATAGTTGACATAAAATATCTTTCCTGTTTTAACTTCTTGTACTGCTATCGAGGCAGCGCATAGGTTTTATATATATATTTTACAGATACTTGCTACAGATGCCGCCTATTGGTGGCATTGTAGCAGCGCCGCGAGCGTAGCGAGGGGCGCAGTACCTACAGCATCGCGCCGTTTTAGAGTTGCATCAAAATGGGTACTAAGAAATTCGCCGCCAAGATACCGCCGAGCATAAAACAGCAGGTCGCTATTAGGGATGGCAATTGCAGATTAGAAAGCCCCATTATCGCGTGCCCAGAGGTGCAACCGCCCGCATAGCGCGTACCGAAGCCCACCAAGAAACCACCGAAAACAAAAAATATCAGCCCCCTTACACTCAACAAGCCCTCTATGCTAAATAGTTGGGTTGGCATCAAACCCGCTGTATCGCTGATGCCGTAGCCTGCCAACTCCGCTTTGAGAGCAGGGGCAATTTCTACAGGTTCGGGATTTTGCAAGAAGATAGCCGCTATGATGCCACCTATCAAAATGCCCAAAACGAACACCATATTCCAAAGCTCCTTTTTCCAATCATACTTAAAAAAAGGGATATTGGCAGGAATGCAAGCTGCGCAAGCGTGCCGCAAAGAAGAAGAAATACCAAAAGATTTATTGCCTATCAGCAAGAGCGCAGGCACGGTAAGCCCTACGAGTAGACCTGCCACAGACCAATGCCAAGGCCCCAATAAAATATCTAACATAGAGTTATGAATTACGGATTACGAAGCGACTTTTCACTTTTCACTTTTCACTTTTCACTTTTACAGGGTGCTGGGGCAGACGTAGTCTGTGCAAGGAGCGCCTGCGGCTTTGATGGCATTGAAGCCGCCTTGTACGTTGATGAAATTGTGGTAGCCGCGCGATTTGAGGATGGATACGGCGATGGCGCTGCGGTAGCCGCCCGCGCAATGGACATATGCCGTTTGGTTTTCGTTTTTGAACTGCGCTAAATGGTCATTGAGGTAGGCAAGGGGCGTATTTTCTGCGCCGATGACATGCTCGGAGAGGTATTCCGTTTGTTTGCGTACATCGAATATATGCAATTCGCTCTCGGGTGTATTTTTGACGTATTCGGCGAAAGTGGCGGCATCGACTTCTTGGAAACTATCGGTTTCCTTGCCTGCTGTTGTCCAAGCTGCTATGCCGCCTTTGAGGTGTCCGAGCGTGTTGTTGTAGCCGACGCGAGCGAGGCGTAAAGCGGCTTCTTCCTCCCTGCCTTCAGCCGCGATGATGATGATGCCCTGTTGTATATCGGTGATAAGCGTGCCGACCCAAGGGGCAAATTCGCCGTCGATGCCGATATTTATAGAGCGGGGAATATGCGATTTTGCGAATTCGCTGGGCGTGCGAACGTCCAAAATCAGCGCATCTTGAGTCGATACCAAGAGTTCTACGGCTTCCGCCCTGAGTGCCTGCGTGCCGCGAGCCAAAACGCTGTCGATGCTGGTAGTGCCCTGCTTGTTTTGGCGTACATTTTCGGGAAAATAATAAGGCGGCGGCGTGAGTCCGTCGGTTACTTCCTTTATAAATTGCTCCCGCGTTTTCGCCAAGAGCGCGTAATTTGTGCGCTTTTGATTGCCTAAAGTATCGAAGGTTTCTTTGGACATATTTTTGCCGCAGGCAGAGCCTGCGCCGTGCCCTGGATAGACGATAATATCGTCGGAGAGGGGTTTTATTTTGGTTTCCAAGCTATCGAAGAGCAAGCCCGCTAAGTCTTCTTGAGTCATGCTTGCCGCCTTTTGTGCCAAATCAGGGCGACCTACATCGCCGATAAAGAGGGTATCGCCCGTGAAAATATAGCGCTCTACGCCCATTTCATCAATCAATAAATAACAAGTGCTTTCCATCGTGTGCCCTGGTGTATGCAGCACGCGAATTTTTATTTTTCCCACACTCAATTCCTCGCCGTCTTTGGCTATATGCGCCTCAAAGGCGGGTTGCGCGCTGGGGCCATAGACGATGCTTG
The DNA here is from genome assembly GCA_964467315.1 of uncultured Saprospiraceae bacterium. Taxonomy (GTDB): domain Bacteria; phylum Bacteroidota; class Bacteroidia; order Chitinophagales; family Saprospiraceae; genus JAAFIM01. The sequence continues at coordinate 14,882 of CAYXSA010000036.1, forward strand.
CGCCTGTTTTTTTGGCTAAATCGAGATGCCCGCTCACGAAATCCGCATGAAAATGCGTTTCTAAGATGTACTTATATTTTGCGCCTCTGCGCTCTGCTTGCGCGATATAAGGCGAGACCTCCCGCAAGGGGTCAATAATTACAGCTTCGCCCTCACTTTCGATATAGTACGCGCCTTGAGCGAGGCAGCCCGTATAAATTTGCTCGACTTTCATAAATTTCTTGCGACCTTTGTTGTTGTGGTGGAAAAAATATCTTCTGCAACGGGGTTGCTTAGTTTTGACAATACAAAGATATGTAGATATTTTCATATACTCCAAATTTTTTCGGAGTTTTTTTCATTTTTTTGCAATTTATGCGAAAAAATGTCAAATTTTGGGCGTGCCCACCCTCCCCGCCGCTACGCGGCTTAAAAGGTCGGGCGGTCGGGCTATACATTTCGGCGCATAAATGCGCCTACATTTCTATCCCTCACGCTTAAATAATAAATAAAGCTTCTGTACGCTAATTCGTAACTCGTAACTATGAAACTATTTTTACCTTTTTTCGTGGCGTTTATGTTTTTTTCGGCTGCCTGTGATGTGGGCAAGAGTGGCGGCGGCGCAGCCAAGACCAGCATAGAACTGAAACTATCGCGCAAGGGTTTGACGGCTTTGCCCGAAGACCTTAGCGACTACAAGGCGCTACAGCGCCTCTATGCCGACGAAAACAAAATCACGCAGCTTTCCGACGATATCGGCAGTTTGGATAAGCTCAACGATATAGATTTATCTTACAATCAGCTCTCTGCTCTGCCTGCTTCTTTGTCGAAAGCGCAGGCGCTGGAGCAAATCGACTTAAGCCACAACAAATTTACGGAATTTCCCGAAGTCCTGCTACAGATTCCTACCCTTCGGCAAATCGACCTGCGGCACAACGACCTAAAGCACCTTCCCGAAGGCATCAAGGCGCTAAAAAACCTCGAAACCATCTACCTGATAGGCAACGAAAACATAGACAAAGCCGAGCGTATTGAGTATCGCAACTGGCTGCCGAAGGCAAAAATCGTTTGGACAGAGCCCCGCGTTCTGAATTAATTAGCCTCTGCATTGTGTCTAAATAAAAGGCTGGATTTTTTTAGTGGCTTCGAGGGGGATTTTTTCGGTAGTTTTAGCTTTTCGATGTTTCTTTCTTACTTTTTTTGTCGCAACAAAAAAAGTAAGCAAAAAAAATGCTTTTGCGTCGAAAAACTCGCTCGGTCAAAAATTGCAGGCAATTTTTGACCTCCCTCAAACAGTTCGCTTCGCGGATGCCTTCGGCGTTCCGACGCGTATAAGGTGCGCCTATCGGCGCAGTTAACATGGCTCGCTACGCTCGCGCCTGCTGCCCTGTAGTTATGGGCATAAAAATCCAGCCTTTTGTTTAGACAAAAAAAAGCGCGCCGCCTGTCTTTATTGGACAAGCAGCGCGCTTTTAATTTTTCGCAGTACGCGGTATGCGCTCCTTATACGGAGGGTTGTACGTGTACGAAGGTGCGGTTTTTGTAGCCTTTTTTGAAGCTAACTAAGCCGTCTACAGATGCGTGCAAAGTGAAATCTTTGCTCACGTAGACGTTTTCGCCTGCGTGAAAGCGCGTGCCGCGCTGACGCACGAGGATATTACCTGCTGTCGCTTGCTGACCGCCGAACAATTTAATGCCCAAGCGTTTGCTCATACTGTCGCGACCGTTGTCGGTACTACCTACGCCTTTTTTGTGTGCCATAGTGTTGTATACTCGATTTTGGAGTGTTGCTAAAGAAGATTAAAGAAGAGCAGAAAAATTAGCCGATGCTGCCGATTGTCAGCTTGCTCAACGCCTGACGGTGTCCTTTGAGTATCTGATAACCCTTACGGCGTTTTTTCTTGAAAATCATGACTTTGTCGCCTTTGAGGTGTTGAACAACGGTTGCCTCTACTTTGACACCCTCTACTGTGGGTTTGCCAATTTCGAAGCCGCCGTCTTTGGCTACGAGGAGTACCTTGTCAAAGGTAACTTTATCGCCCTCGGCCGCATTCATACGGTTGGTGAAGATAGACGCGCCTTCACTGACCTTGAATTGTTTGCCTTGAATTACTACGATTGCGTACATTTTTACTTTATATCTGTGCGTTCAACAAATGAGAGCGCAAAGATAAGATAGCCTTTTCGCATTTCCAACCTTTTTTCGGTTTTTTATTTCTGTCAATTTTTGGGCCTGCCCGCCTGCCTAAAAAGGGCAGGCGGTCGGGCTATGCGGGGCGTATCATCATCGCCCCGCTGGGGCGAATGTTGATTCGCCCCTACTATCCCTCAGGCGGCTTGCCCCGCCGCAAAGGGCGGCGGGGCGCAGGCAGCGGCGCGTTTATAAAAAACTATCTTATACTTGTGGAGGAATTGGTAAAAAATCCGCCTTAATGCCGCTTAGGTCGCTACTTGATTTGTCGACTACAAAAACCTTTGCGCCGAGCCATTTACATTTTTTTTGCAGTACCTCGCAAATGGTAGCTAGTCTTGGCTTAATTGGGCGCTTAGAATTTGCAGGACGGTCTTCTTCGAGCCAAAAAACAAGATGAATGGGCGTATCCAAATCAGCAACATAAGCAGCCAATTCTGCCCAAAACTCTTGCTCATTAGTGCTATTGCGCAAACCGCCCATAATAATAGGTATCATATCACGCAGTTTTTGGGCTACTTCTTTCACCAATTCTTCGATTTTCTCTGATTGGTAGCCTCTAAAATTTTTAAGCTCCATAAAAAAAAGAACAGTTTCTTCGGCTGTTGTTTTGTAGCCAAAAAAATCGGTGTCTTTTGTTTCACTGACTTGGTCTTTTACCTTTTTTACATCTACAAGCGTATCGCTGCTTCGTAGCGTGTAGCTGTCATCAAATTCAAAGCGCATATCGCTTTCTTCAAAAATAGTCGGCATAGGTTATTTATGTTTTGTAGCGTGTAAAGATTCGTTGAAATAACGCTGTTCCAAATCATAGTACTTTACAAATTCATTGAGAATAGAATTTTGCGATATATCGCTCAATGTTGCGCCTTGCTCGCAGTCTATTTGCTCGTTTGCGTCGCGGTATAAAGCGAAAAATTTCAAATCTTCGGGAGCTATCTTTCCGTATTCTGCGCGTAAAGAAAGCAAATGCGTGAGCAAATAGTCATGACTTGCAATAAACACTTGCACTCCTTTTGCTGTCAATTTTTCTAAAAATTCTGCTACGACTGCTGTTAGGCTGGGGTTTAGATTGGCTTCAGGTTCGTCCCAAAAAAACACAGAATTTTGAGAAATTTCGCCGTTGGCTATAAGGTGCATAAGCGCAGCTATTTTTCTGTAGCCTTCTGCAACTAAAGGCATTTCCATTTTCCCGTTTGCGCTGCGCAGATAAAATTTGCCATCTTCTTTTACTATCTTACCACCAATGATTTTTTCGAGCGGGTCGAGCAAATTGTGTACTTCTTCCCAGCGCCTCCCTTTCAAAATGGGCAATTCCAGTGATAAAGCCAAACGATAGTAAGTTTCGTCAAAACTCAATTCTCTATTCTGGTAAAGCGCTATAAACCCCTCAAAGAAAGACATAATTTCTCTTGGCGGTAGATATATTGATTTGTTTAGAAGATTGTATTGGAGGCTTTTTTCTATTTGAACTTGTTGAGCATTTGTTGCAAAACTGAAAGCGATGTGTCCATTTTTTGTTTGCAGGTTTACGTTGGCTTTAGCGCGTCCTTGTGCCCGTTTGACTAAACGCCCCAGTGAATCGGGTTTGAAGTATCCTAAAAGCGTTTCTGTCAATGTATTTTTTTCTGATTCTTGAGATTTCAGGCTTGCCGCCATCAATTTAAGCAGATGCGATTTTCCAGAACTATTTTGTCCGATAATTACATTTATGCCGCTGGAAAAATTGAGATTGAGAGCAGAGAAACCCGTAAAATTTTCAATGCTAATTTTTTCTATCATCGTTTTTTAGTTTAAAAAATTAAGATGCAAATATACAGTTTTTAATAAAATGGTAGCGTTTTTTTGCAATACCGCCCCGCCCGCCCTTTGCGGGCGGGGATTTTTTATGCGTGAGGGATTGTAGAGCCGTAGCATACTACGGCTCAAAAAGCCCGACGGCGCGACCTTTAAGCCGCGTTAGCGGCGGGGAGCGGCGGCACGCCAAAAAACAAAAAAATAAACTTTCAAAAAAATAAATTCTAAAAAAAACACTATTTATAGGCGCTTAAAGATTTATTTTTGTAGATTTACAGCTATTATTTTTCTATTAAAAATGGCTTCGCGTATGAAACTCGCAATCTGTACTTTGGTACTTTTTTTTGCTTTAGGTATGAACTTGCAGGCGAATAATCTGCAAATTTCCGCCGTAACGGTAACGAATGGCGGCGCAACTTTGGAATTTACGATTAGTTGGGACAATAGCTGGCGCGTGCAAGCGCAGCCCGCCAATCACGATGCCGTTTGGCTTATCGTCAAGCGTAGGGACTGCGCCTCTATCGACTATCGGCATCAGAACGTATCCAGCACGCTTGGCGACCATAGTTTTGGCGCGCCGCTCACGGCGACCACAACCACCGACAAAAAGGGCTTGTTTATTCATCGCGCCACACCTGGTCAAGGCAATATCGTCAGCGTGCCCGTTACCATCACTTTAGACAATCCGCCTGCGGGCGAATACGACTATAAGGTCGTGGGGATAGAGATGGTTTTGGTGCCATCGGGAGCGTTTTATGTGGGGGATAGCACGACTGCAAGCGGCGTACTTTCTCGAGCTGTAGGTACTATCAATCCATTTCCAATAATAAGTGAAGCAGCAATCCCTGTGGGACAAAAAAGTGCGGGTGCGGGCTTTCTCACCTCCAATACAACAAACACAGGCACAGCCACTTCCGCTTTAGGCGCTGCTTATCCTAAGGGATTTAACGCTTTTTATGCGATGAAGTACGAAATATCTCTGGGGCAATTTTTGGATTTTCTCAATTCAGCTAATGGTGCGGCTGGTAGCCCTGCTCTACACGGTTATACAACTCCTGTGGGGGGGCGCAACCCTGTAACAGGCAATTACCCCTTTTATACTACCACTACCCCAAATCGAGCTTGCGGTGGGATATCTTGGGCGGGTTTATTGGCGTATCTCGACTGGGCTGCGCTGGCACCTATGACAGAATTAGAATACGAAAAACTATGCAGGGGCTTAAACTCGCCCGTAGCAGGTGAATTTGCCACTTCTACCACGAGTTTCACGGATATCAACACGCTTATCAGCGATGGCACACCAATGGAATCAACAGATACCACTACTTTCCATACAACTCCCATCAACGTAGGCAACGATGGCAACCATTTAGGGCCTTATCGGGTTGGGTTCGCTACGACTGCCAATACCACTTTGCGCGTTCAGACGGGCGGAAGTTATTACGGTGCGATGGAATTAACAGGCAATGTGGCTGAGCGCGCGGTTGCTATCTGGAACTCGGCTACGCATAGTGATGTGTCCAATTACAACGGCTCACATGGCGATGGCGAAATAAGCGGTTCGGGTTTCTCCGATCAAGGTTGGCCTGCTCAAAGTACTGTCGGCGCAAATGAAGATTTTGCTGCTGTGCGCGGAGGGGCTTGGAATATGCTTGCTAATCAAGCTATGGTATCTTACAGAGGCTGGTCTTTCGTTGGCACCCGCAATACCAATAGCGGTTTTTTCGGTCGCGCTGCAGGTCTTGGCGGTCGCGGCGTGCGGCGTGCGGTGAGCGGGACAAGCACTTTTTAATGCTATTCGCTATGACTATACGAACGCTCCTTTCTCTCGTTTTTTTCTTTGCTCCGCTGCTGCTGCTTGGGCAAGATACCCTGCGTTTTACGGGTGGCGCGGGCGATGGATACGCTGTAGGTACTTCCTCTACCGTCTGTATACTCAATAACGGCACGGGCGGCGGCGATGGTTACGCCGTCGGCACATCGCCTACCGTCTGCGTGATGAATGTCGGCACAGGCTATGCCGATGGCTACGCCGTCGGCGCATCGCCTACCATCTGCGTAATGAATGTCGGCACAGGCTATGCCGACGGCTACGGCATCGGTATATCCCCTACCAACTGCGTGATGAATGTCGGCACAGGCTTCAATGATGGTTTTGGCATAGGGCGTTCCCCTGATATTTGCTTTTTCACAGGAGTAGCCAACGACGGCTATGCCTCCGCCCGCAACGTATCGGACGAATACTGCGAAATCACCAAAACACGCCTCTACGCCACGCCCTGCGGCATACGCGACAATGGCAGCTTTTGCAATGCCTTCACAAGCGAGCAAGCAGCTTTAGGCGAACCCAGCGGGCAGGCTTGGACGCTCGACGGCATACAGCATACGCTTTGGTTTGAGTTTTATCCGCCCTCCTTCGGTACATTCAGCATCGAAACCTTCAATAGCAATTTCGACCCCCAAATAGCCGTATACGAGGCTAATGAAACGACCAATTGCCCCGCCTGCCAGATAGCCAGCGCCGAATCGGGCGGCGCAGGCAACAATGCCCGCATAACCTTAAGTTGCCTCGACCCCAATAAAAAATACTACCTCCAGCTCGATGGCAACGGTGGCAGTACGGGCACAACCAGCATCCGCATATCCGAAACTTGCCCTGCGCCCGCTTACGACGGCACGGACGAATGCAACGGGACTGTAGCCAATAGGCACGACGTATACAACTTTTGCCTTAGCCCCCATAGCGCAGGAGGCAGCGACCCCAACGCCGCCAGCAGCGCCGCCATCGCCGCCGCCAGCAATAGCCTTTGCGGTCTTAGCACCGATGTAATCTGGGAAAATTCGACCTTTTTGCCCATACAATTCAATAGCACCGAGCTGCAAATTGACGTTATTCTCAACCAATCCACCTGCGGCAACGGCTTTAGTATACTTCTCTTTCAAGCGCCAACAACCGCCTGCCCCGCTCCCAACGAATGGGCAAGCGCCACGCATCCGCTGGTCGGCTGCTTCGAGGGCAATGGGCTGGGCAATGTCGTAGAGCTGCAAAATCTTACCCCCAATACGCCGTATTTTCTACTCGTCGACGGCGTGCAGGGCGATGGCGGCTTACTGCAACTCAATATAGCCCCGCTTTTGCCCCTCACTTGGCTCGACTTTCGCGCCGAACGCATAGACCGAAAGCATCATTTGTATTGGCAAACAGGCACGGAAATCAACACCTCACATTTCGAAATAGAGCGCAGCGCCGACGCTTTGCAGTTTGAGCGCATCGGCTCAAGAGCCGCTGCGGGGCAGAGCACGAGCCGCCAGCATTACACGCATACGGACGCAAATCCGCTCTATGGCTTCAACTATTACCGCATCAAGCAAGTCGATAACGACGGCGCATACAGCTATTCGAGCATCGCCGTTTTGCAAAATCTCGAGGAACAGCCCTACGGTTTTAGCCTCTTTCCCAACCCCGCCACCGCTGCCTTCACCCTGCGTGCACATGCCAGCCTGCCCGAAAATGAGCTATATTTTGTAGAGATTTACGACGCTTTGGGGCGCAAAATCCAGCGCCAAGCCTTGCCTCATATCGCCCAAAATAGCCAAACTATCGACATTCACACGCTCACAGCAGGCGTATATACGGTCTGCATCGTCAGTCAAACGCAGGGGCGCGTCTTTCAAGAAAAACTCGTCAAAAAAGACTGGTAATTTTTTTTTGGGCGTGCCCGCGCCCCAAAAAAGGGGGCGCGGTCGGGCTATTTGAGCCGTAGCACGGCGTGCTTACGCACTTGTGCCATGCTACGGCTCTACATATCCCTCACGCAAATACGGCGTATGCGCCGCAAAGGGCGGCGCATACCATAAACAATTATCAAATTCTTGCCCCTTCCTACCAAATAGGCGCTTATCTTTGCGAAGTTAAGCGCTTATTTTTTTCGCATCATTGCTTCCATTTGTTCATGCAAGATTTGCTATTGGAGTTGGGTCTGGCGCTTTTGGTGCTCGGCGTATTTTTGGCTTTTGTGGCTTGGCTCAATCGCTTGGGCTACAAAAAAAGCGTAGCAGCCTTGAGCGAGATAGCCCGCAAATATGGCTGGCAGCTCATCAATGCGCCCGCAGCAGGCAGCATCTGGCAAAAATCAGCCGCAGCCAATCCCATTTTTGAGGGCAGCAGCAGCCAATACGCCCATCTCGAAGGCCATTTGGGCAACTATCGCGCAAGCCTGCACAGCATACGCCGACGGCGCGGACGCTTCTTTACCCGCATTAGCCTATATCGCAACAGCAGCGACACAGCCGAAAACGAGGGCGATTTTATCTTGGCTCTGCCCCGCGATTTGTCGGAGCAGCAGCGACCCGAAAATTGGGAACAACTCCTACCCTATCGCACCGAAATAGGTGAAGTCGATGGGCATTACGAATGGCGCTGTAGCAGCATAGAATTTGCTCAAAAAATGCTTACGCGCGAATTTTGCGCCCTATTTTTTCGGCATAAAGGATATTTTCGCGGACGATTCTACCTAAGCCAAATACGCGCCTACAGTGAAGAAGCCGCCCTTATCGTCAATCCGCCCGATATACAAGCCGCCTACGCCCGCATCGATGCGCTCATGCGCGTAGCCCGTGCAGGCTGGCTGTGAATGACGAATGACGAATATGTGCTTTGTGTCTAACTTGTGCTTTGTGTCTATATGGTACTATGCCGCCTATCGGCGGCAGTGGTAGCAAGTATTTATCTGCTTCGTCATTCGTCATTAGATTTTTATTTAAATGTTTTTTGCGTGAGGGATAGCAGTGGAAGCGCCCACAAGTGCGTAAGCACGCCGTGGTAGCGCTGAAACGCATAGCCCGACCCCGCGACCTTTAAGCGCGTTAGCGCGGGGAGCGGGGGCACGCCCAAAAAGAAAAGAATGAAGATGAAGTGAACGCGTAGCGAAAAGACAGCGCTACACAATCGTAACTCGTAATTCGTAACTCGTAACTCAAAAAATGCCTCCAAAAGAAAAAGCGCTAAAATTGTCGGGAAAAGCAGATTTTTCTGGCATTTCGCCCCTGAAAACGATAGCCAAAACCAAAAATTTGGCGTATCTCACTATCGAAGATTATGGGCTGGGTACCTTAGATTTGAAAAAATTGCCGAGCACCCTACGCAAGCTCTATCTGCATAATATCGGCGTAGAAAGCCTGCCCGAAACAGGCTGGGAGCGTTTCCCCAAACTCGAAACGCTGGATATATCGGGCAATGGTTTGCGCAGCTTGCCCGAAGGTTTGGCAGCACTGCAATCCTTGACAGCGTTTAGCGCAAACAACAACCAACTGACGGAATTGCCCGATTTTTTACTCTCGGCTTGGTCGAATTTGCTGCATTTATCGCTGAATAAAAACGAATTAAAAAGTTTGCCCTCGCTTCCTGCGGGTAGTTTAAGTGCGCTATCGTACTGCTCTTTGGAGGATAATAAATTGGAGAGTTTACCCGATTGGCTGGGGGAATGTCGGAGCTTGCTGCGTTTATTTTTGGGCAAAAACCAACTGCGCAAACTACCCGAAACGCTGCATCAGCTAAAATCGATTTTGACGCATGATTTTGAGGGTTGCGAGTATGCTGATTTGCATTTATTTGATAATCCGCTACAAGCAGAAGCGATAAGCCCCGCCCTGCGCAAATGGCTATCGGATTATTTTTATGGTGGCAACAAGGATTTGGAACAAGCATTTGCAGGCTAATCGGCAATCAAAATGCTATCTTTGCGGCTGCTTTTTTTTCTTTTGCGAAATGTAATGAACCGAAGTGCTTAAAGAAACCGCCCCATATATCGTTATCGAAGGCAATATCGGCGCAGGGAAAACCTCCCTTTGCCGTCGACTATCTGACGAACTGTCAGCGAGTCTACTGCTGGAAAATTTCGATGAAAATCCGTATTTGCCGCTCTTCTACGAGCAACCGCAGCAGTATGCTCTACAGGTAGAATTGTTTTTTATGACAGAACGGCACGAGCAAATGCGTCGTTGGCTTATGGAACAATCCTTGCGAAAGGAGTGTTATTGCATTGCCGATTATACATTTGCCAAAACCTTGCTTTTTGCGCGCCGCAATCTGCCGAATAGCGATTGGGCACTATTTGAACGGCTTTTTCAGGCGCTAAATGCCAATCTGCCCCTGCCCGATTTGCTCGTTTATCTGCATCGTCCCGTAGAAGAATTGCTCGAAAATATACATCGGCGCGCCCGCACTTACGAACAAAATATAAGCGCCGAATATCTAAAAGGCATAGAGCGCGCGTATTTTAGCTTTTTTGAGCAACTCGATAAAGCCGCCTCCCGTTTGCCTGTGCTGATACTCGATGTGCAAGGCGTGGATTTCGTACACAATCACCAAGACTACGAAACCATCAAAACGCATCTACAGCGCTCCTACCCGAAGGGGCTGCATACGGTCGTCAGCAAAGCTTAAAACGAATATATGTTAATTTATTCATAAGCAGGCAACAAAGCCTTGCTTAGTTCCGCATAAAGTCTTATCTTTGTGCTATCATTTTGTAACCATCTATCTCCCCCCATTTATCATGGCACGCGAATTCACAGACCGCAATTTTCAAGAAACTGTTTTGTCCTCTTCCCAACTGACGGTTGTGGACTTTTGGGCTCCTTGGTGTGGCCCTTGCCGCATGGTTGGCCCCATCATCGAGGAGCTATCTTCCGAGTACGCTGGTCGTGTGCTGGTAGGTAAGGTCGACGTAGACAGCAATCCTGAAATCTCTGCTAAATACAACATACGCAGCATTCCTACGATTTTGATACTCAAAAACGGCACTATCATCGACAAGCAAGTCGGTGCTACGAGCAAAGAGGCATTGCGTCAAAAAATCGAGGCACATCTCTAAGCTTATGCTTTTGCATAGTATAATACCGCCGCCGATAGGATAATTCTTATCGGTGGCGGCGTTTTTTTGTATGGGTCGGCTGCGCCGAATGCGTTTTTTTTTGCATCTTTGGGCTGTACACCTACACAAATTTACAGCGGTATGCTAATCAAAAATTCTTTTTTGCGGGGGCTAATTTTGCTCTGCTTTTTTTCGGGGATAGCTTTTTTTGTTGCCTGTAAGGCGGGTTTAGTGGGCGAAAAGGATAAGAAAATCGCCCCCAATACGCACATGGGCGGCACCAAATCGGGCATGGTTATAGAGCCGAAAAAAGACAGCGCCCCCCCTGTGCGTGTGCACAGCAGCAAATCGGGGCGCATCATAGAGCCGAAAAAAGCGCCCGACACGGCTAAAAGTGCGTTAACGGATGAGGATTTGCGCATTATTCCTTCGACCAAATCGGGGCGAATTTTTGAGCCAGAGGATTTGAAACCCGATACATCGAAGCCGAAATAGCCCTTGCGCGCCCGCCCTTTGCGGGCGCAGCGAGTGCGTGAGGGATAGTAGGGGCAGACCCATGTGTCTGCCCTTTGGGGCAGCACAGGGCTGCGCCGAATAGCCCGACCGCCTGCCCTTTTTAGGCAGGCGGGCACGCCCAAAAAAAATTAAACGTCAAAAGCGAGATAGGTGTGCCATCGTTGTTAAAATGGTTTCGCTTTGGCTAATACAAAAAATAAGGGTGATGATGCCTGTAAAAATGCGCCTTTGCTGCATGGCCAATTCCAGCGTTTCGGGATTTGGGCTTTTTTTATATTTGCTGAGTAGGCTCGCGTAGCGAAACATCGCCCAAAGCGCCCAAACGAAGCCAAAGAGCGCAAACATAGCCGTAACAAAGGTGCGTAAGGACTGCTCCGAGCGAAAAAGAAGGGAAAAAGAAAATCTTTCGGAGCTATTGAAAAGGAAATATACCACCGCAACCAACACGAGTAGCATCAAAATCGCTATGTAAATAGCGTTTGCCAGCACCAAATCGCTGACCTGCCCCGCGCGTTGCTGGATTAGATTGGGCTTTTGTTGTTCGTTTTCGTCGAGTATTTTGCTCATGTTTTTAGAGTAATTGTTTGAAGATAGCTTGTGCGAATAGGGAAAGCATCCATACAAAGGTGATTATCAAGATATTGCGTTCAATGGTCATAGAGCTGGCATAATCGCTATAGTCCTTGCTTTGCAAAAATCGGCGTATGCGCGTATATTGCGGCAACAGCAGCAGCCCAACCAAGAGCGACAAAAAAAGCGTAAATATTTCAAATATCATATTTAGCGACCAATCTATGCCTACTCCGAGCAGCCGCCCCAAGAGCGCGATTTTCAAGCTTGCGTTGATGAGCGCAAATCCTCCTAAAGTAGACAAATAAAAAGAGGTATCCGAGAGGTAAAAGCGTGTTTTTTCACTAAATTCTGGTTCTTGCATGGGTTGCGTTTTTGAAAAAAGAGTATAAAAAAAGCCACCCCCCCTCCGCTTTCGCATCATAGGGGGAGCAGCTTCTTATTTTCAGCAAAAGTCGACTATACGGCTACCGCGCTGGCATCGGGTGCGGCGGCGAGAATTTCTTCGTTGGCTTGAGCCTTGTATTTTTCAAAATTTTTAACAAAATCGCCTGCGAGTTCCTGCGCTTTGCGGTCGTAGGCGCTTGCATCTGCCCAAGTATTGCGGGGATTAAGGATTTCGTTGGGTACGCCTTCGCAGCTTGTGGGCGCTTGTAGACCGAAGAAGGGCAGGGTTTGGAATTCGCTTTCGGCGAGCTTGCCGCTAAGTGCGGCGGTGATGAGGGCGCGGGTGTATTTGATGGACATACGCTTGCCTACGCCATAAACGCCGCCTGACCAGCCCGTATTGACGAGCCAGATATTGACTTGATTGCTTTTCATGCGTTCGCCCAGCATTTCGGCGTAGCGGGTCGGGTGCAGGGGCAGGAAAGGAGCGCCGAAACAAGCCGAGAAGGTTTTACGCGGCTCGGTAACGCCTGCCTCTGTACCTGCAACTTTGGCGGTATAGCCCGAAATGAAATGATACATCGCCTGACCAGGGGTCAGCTTGGCGATGGGAGGCAGCACGCCGAAAGCGTCGCAAGTAAGGAAAAATATATTCGTAGGCGTTTTTCCAACAGAGGGGAAAACGGCATTATTGATAAAATCCAGCGGATACGATACGCGGGTATTTTCCGTGATGCTTTTATCGGCGAAATCAATGCTGCGCGTGCCCGCGTGGTAGTTTGTATTTTCTACCAAAGCGCCGTAGCGTATGGCGTTGTAGATATCGGGTTCGCTTTCTTTAGAGAGATTGATAGCCTTCGCATAGCAGCCACCCTCGAAATTGAATATGCCCTCATCTGACCAGCCATGCTCGTCGTCGCCTATCAAATAGCGATTGGGGTCGGCGGAAAGGGTGGTTTTGCCCGTGCCCGAAAGACCGAAAAATACAGCCGTATCGCCGTCTTTGCCGATATTGGCAGAGCAGTGCATAGAGAGCACATTGCGTTGATAGGGCAATATATAGTTGAGTATAGAGAAAATGCTCTTTTTCATCTCGCCCGTGTAGCCCGTGCCGCCGATAAGTACGATGCGGCGCGTAAAGTTGACCACGACGAAATTGGGGCTGCGTGTGCCATCTACAGCGGGATTTGCCTTGAAATCGGGCGCGCAAAGTATAGTCCACTCGGGCTCTGCGCTCAAAATCTCCGCCTCGCTGGGGCGCATAAACATATTATAGCAAAACAGCGCCGACCAAGGCTTTTGCGCCACTACGCGCAAAGAAAGCCGATACTTCTCGTCGGCACAAACGTAGGCATCGCGCACAAACAGGTCTTGCCCCTGCAAATAGGCACATACTTTTCCGTAGAGCGCTTCAAACTTCTCTGTAGAAAAGCGGATATTCACCTTCCCCCAGTCGATGCTATTGCGCGTGGTATCGTCCTCGACGATAAAACGGTCTTCGGGCGCTCGCCCTGTAAATTCGCCTGTTTTGATGACCAAAGCGCCGTTGTCGGCAAGCGTGCCTTCGCCGCTTTGTATGGTGCGCTCAATTAGCTCGGCGGGCGAGAAATTCCAATAAACGTTGCCCGACTGCTCCAAACCAAGCTGTCCCAAGTCGGCACTCGCGTTTTTCAGACCGAAATTTTTCATTGCTGTAAGTTCGTTACTTAATTAAAACCGAAAAAGTGCCGCAAAGATACGCTTATTTTTAATCGCTGCAATATGATAAGCAGCACTATTTTAGCGCCCTGAGTAAGTCGCTCACCGCATCGGCTGTGCGCAGTATCCTGTCTTTGTGGAGCGTATAAAAAATCTGCTTGCCCTTGCGCTGCGTGTGCACCAGATTTGCCAAGCGCAGCACCCGCAGATGCTGTGAGGTGATGGACTGCTCTAAGCCCAAAAATTGATGTATTTCATTGACACTTGCCTGCTGCTCGCGCTCCAAAAAGCGCAAAATATCCAAGCGCAAATCGTGTGCAAGTGCGCGCATCAGCTCGGAAGCATGCTCCAATAGGTCTTCTTTTAGAAAGGGTAAAGAAAAATGTACAGGCGAGGCGGGTAGATTGCTCATAATGATCGTGGTAGGAACTGTTTAATAGGTGCTTTGAAAAAAAGGACTACGCTAATTTTGCCGTAAATTTGCCAAGATGCTCCAGCGTTGTGGGCACTAAGCTATAAACAATTTGCTTGCCTTTGCGATTGGCGTGTACGAGCTGGGCTCGGCGCAAAATCGCCAAATGCTGCGAAGCTACCGATTGCTCGATGCGCAACTGCAAATAAATATCCGTAACACTCAAATCCCCACGCTCATGCAGCATACCCAGTATCTGCTTGCGCGTGGCATGATTGACCGCACGCAGCGAGAGCACCGCCTGCCGAAGTTGCCCAAAATCTATCCCAAAAGGGCATTTTTCTGCCGTTTGTCCGTTTTTTTCTGCCATTTTGCGCTTTTTCATGTCCTGTATGCTATAATAAAAAGTTAAAGTATCATTTTCGCAATATGAGCCAAAACAAACAAAAGCCCAAACGGTTCGCCAAAATTCCGTTTTTGCTACCTTGTTGCGTTCATAAAGTTTTTTTTGAGGGGCGTGCCCGCCACCCCGCCCGCGCTGAAAAGCGCGCGGGCGCACGCCAAAAGGCGTGCAAAAGGGGTGGCGGTCGGGCTATTCGGGGCGTACCACCATCGCCCCGCTGGGGCGAATGTTGATTCGCCCCTACTATCCCTCACGCATAGCAGAGAATGCCCGCCGCCCCTTTGGCGGCGGGGTGTATTGCGGTCGGGCTATGCGAGCCCGTATAAAAAAACGCAAGCCAATCCCCACCCTGCCCCAGTAATTGGGCGCCGGACCCGCCCAAAAAAAAAAAAACCCAAACAA
>CAYXSA010000036.1:30121-38701 GCA_964467315.1 uncultured Saprospiraceae bacterium
CCGCCGCCCGGTGGGGGGGGGGTTGTTGGGGGGTGGGTCTTTGCGACCGTTCATAACCCCCGGCACGCATAGCCCGACCGTGCCCCTTTATTGGGGCGCGGGCACGCCCAAAACAAAAAAAAAGCCTACCTTTGCCGCAGTTACAAAAATCGAAGCGATGAAAACCGAATTTATCCAATTTCTGCGCACTAAAATAGGGCAACACGTCGAAGGCAATGCCGCACCGTTTTCCAACTGGCTCAACGGAAAAATACACAGTGTCGCCGAAACGGGCGAGGTAGAAATGGGCTTTACGGTACGCGCCGAAATGCTCAACCCCTTCGCCGTAGCACATGGCGGCGCACTCTCGGCGATGATGGACGAGGCAATGGGTATGCAGCTTTTTATAAAAAGCGCCGACGATGAAGCCTATTTAGCGCTCAACTTGACTGTAGATTTTATGAAATCGGCAAAGCTCGGCGAAGAGCTGATTAGTTCCGTCGAAGTCGTGCGCAAGGGGCGACGCACCGCCACCCTCCGCTGCCAACTCCGCAACGCAAAAGGCGAACTCATCGCCCAAGCCTCTTCCAACTTCCTGACAATCAGCTAATTATGAAATACAGCATTTTTGCAGCAGCAGCGATTTGGCTGCTCGCTGCCAGCGCCATCGGCGCACAAACCAATACCGTCGGCGCAAAAGCGGAAGACTTTGCCCTGCGCGGCGCTACCATACACATCGGCAACGGGCAAATCATAGAAAACGGCGTGCTTGGGGTAAAAAATGGAAAAATATCCCTCGTTTCCCCCGATGCCAGCACACTCAAAGAAAGCGAATACAAGCGCATCATCGAAGCCAAAGGCTTGCAGGTATATCCCTCCTTTATCGCACCCAATACGCAGCTTGGGCTGACGGAAATAGAGGCAGTGCGCGCTACCCGCGACTTCAACGAAGTGGGGCATTTTAATCCGCATGTGCGCGCGCTTATCGCCTACAATACGGATTCCGAAATTCTGCCTACCATCTCCTTCAACGGCGTTTTGATAGCCCAAACCTGCCCTCAAGGCGGGCGCATTTCGGGACAATCGAGCGTGGTGCAGCTTTCTGCCTACAACTGGGAAGATGCTACAGTAAGCGCCGATATTGGCGTACATCTCAATTTTCCGCAGCGCTTTCATTATACGGGCTGGTGGGCAGAGCCAGGGCCTTTGCGCGGAGTGAAGGGCTACGATAAGGACGTACAAGCCATAAAAGTATATTTTGATGAGGCGGCGGCTTATGTGCAGCGCGAAAAAACAGAGGGCAAAAACCTAAAATTTGAGGTTATGCGCAATCTGCTCGCCCGCAAAACCAAGCTATTTTTGCATGTCGACGAAGCCCAAAGCACCATCGACGCGCTCGACCTGCTCGCCCCTTACAAGCTGGATATCGTCCTTATCGGCGGCGGCGAAAGCTATTTAATAACCGATAGACTGCGCGCCGACAACATTCCCGTCGTTTATACAGGCACACACGAATTGCCCAGCGCGCCCGATAGCGATGTAGACCAAATGTTCAAAACGCCCGCCCTCCTGGCGGCAGCAGGCGTAAAATACTGCATCGGTCTGGGCGGCTCTTGGCAGGTGCGCAATCTGCCGTTTTTGGCAGGCAATACCGTCCCTTATGGGGTAAAAAAAGAAGAGGCATTGCGCTCCATCACCCTCAACACTGCCGAAATTCTGGGTATCTCTGCCCGCGTCGGTAGCCTCGAAGTCGGCAAAGATGCAACCTTTTTTATATCCATAGGCGATGCCCTCGATATGCGCAGCAATCAACTCACGACTGCTTTCGTACAAGGCAGAGCACTGCCGCTGGTCAGCCGCCAACAGGTACTATACGATAAGTATATGCAAAAATTTGGGCTGAAAAAACAATAAGAATAACGAATGATGAATTTGCACATAAGACATTCATAATCAATGCACGCCGCCTCCTTTGGGCGGCGTGCGCCATATTCCGCGTGAGGGATAGTAGCATAGGCGCAAAGCGCCGCAGCGGATAGCCCGACGGCGCGACCCGTAGAGCCGTAGCATGCTACGGCTCCGCCGCCTTTGCGGCGGGGAGCGCCGACACGCCAAAAATCACGATTGTCATTTGTATAAATATTTGACTATCAATATATTATGTGCAAAATGCGCTACGCGGTTGCTGCGCATTCGTCATTCGTCATTCGTCATTCGTAACTCATAATTTATTATGTATCAGACACTGTTGTACTACAAGTACCTGCGTATTGAAGACGCTTCGGAGCTTGCGGAGCAGCATCTGCGCTTTTGCAAAGATTTGGGGCTAAAGGGGCGTATACTCATCGCCGAAGAAGGAATAAACGGCACCGTGTCGGGCACCCGCGAGCAATGCCGCGTGTATATGGAGCATATAGAAGCTGACCCGCGTTTTAGTGGCATTCATTGGAAAATCGATGAGGTCGATGAGCCCTCCTTTACTAAACTCTATGTGCGCCTAAAGCGCGAAATTGTGCATCTCGGTTTGCCCGATTTAGACCCGACGCAGTTCCCCGACAATCATCTGGAGCCTGCGGATTTTTTGGCGATGAAAGACGCTGAAGATGTGGTCGTTTTGGATGTTCGTTCCAATTATGAGCATCAATTAGGCAAATTCAAAAATGCCGTAACGCTGGATATGGAGAATTTTCGGGAGTTTCCCGACAAATTGGAGGAGCTCGAACAGTACAAGGGCAAAAAAATCTTGACCTATTGCACGGGCGGTATAAAATGCGAAAAGGCTTCAGCGTTCTTGCGCCAGCACGGTTTTGAGGAGGTGTATCAGCTCAAAGGCGGCATCATCAACTACGGCAAGCAGGTCGGCGGCGAAGATTTTGAGGGACAGTGCTACGTTTTTGATGGGCGCGTGCAGGTGCAAGTCAATACCGTAAATCCCAGCCTTATCACAAGCTGCAAGGGCTGCGGCGAACAAACGGCGCGCATGGTAAACTGCGCCAATCCGCATTGCAACGACCATTTTGTGCAGTGTGCAGATTGCGGCATCGCCTTCGATGGCGCTTGCTGCGTACAATGCCAAAAAGCACCCATGAAGCGCGCATACAACGAAAAAGGATACTATGCAAAGGAACTTCATTAAGCCGCTGCTGCTTTTGTCCCTGCTTTTCGGCTTTTGGCTGGGAAGCGGGTCTAAGCTGCGGGCGCAGTTTTACGACCATGTTTTGGGGGTGCGGGCGGGAACTTCGATGCAGGCGAGCTACAAATTTTTCGTTTTTTACCAGCCGACACATATACAACAGGCTGTAGAGGTCTTAGGCGGCGTGCACTTCGATGTGCGCAATAAGCGAAAAAATGGCTACGTGCTCGAAGCCCTGTACAATGTGCATCTCGATGTGGGTTTCGATACGGGTTTTTCTGCCTTTGCGGGCTTGGGCGGCTTTACAGGCATTTATACGGAGACGGGCGAGCCCAATATCTGGGGCGGCGGCGTTACGGCGGCTATCGGCATGGAGTACACTTTTACGCATGTGCCGATAAACGTCGCCCTCGATTGGCGACCCTTTTTGGGCGTGCCGCGCTCCTCGCTTTTGGGGCTCGGCTTGTCCGTGCGCTACGTTTTCGCTACCACTTGGCAGTAGTGCCAGCTTAAAAGGATTTTTTTGGGCGTGCCCGCCCTCCCCGCCGCCAAAGGCGGCTTAAAGGTCGGGCGGTCGGGCTATTCGGGGCGCATCATCATCGCCCAAATGGGCGAATGTTGATTCGCCCCTACTATCCCTCACGCAAAAAAAGCACAGAAATAAAGCGGTATCCTACCCTTTCGCAATTTCCATCTCCCATGCATCTGCCCCCCATACATCGCATCAGCCTCGTCGGCGCAGGCAATCTGTCGACGCATCTGTCGACGCATCTGCATCGTGCAGGTCTGTCGATAGTCGATATTTTCGTTCGCCAAAGCTCGCCCCAAGCCCAAAAGCTCGCCGAGCAAGTCGGGGCGCGGCTCGTCGTGGGAATTATCGGGCAGCTTTCTGCCGATACGGATTTGATTTTATTGGCATTAAGCGACAGCGCCATAACCGAAGTCGGGGCAGGCTTAGCGAAGGAAGCTCATTTGAGCGACAAAATCATCGCCCATACTTCGGGCGCTACGCCCTTGCAGACACTCGCAGCAACGGGCATCGAAAGGGCAGGTTTATTTTACCCCTTGCAAAGTTTTACGCTGGGGGCAGCAGTCGATATGCAGCAAGTGCCATTTTTGGTATCTGCGCAAAGAGCAGAAGATGCCGATGCTTTGCGTACCCTTGCCCTACAACTTAGCAACAACGTGCAGCGCATCGAAGAAGAGCAGCGCGCAAGCCTGCACCTCGCCGCCGTTTTCGTCAATAATTTTAGCAATCATTTATGCTATTGGGCGGAGCAAATTTGCGTGCAAAAAGGCGTAGATTGGTCTATCCTGCGCCCCCTGATGCAAAACACCATCGATAAATTGGCGACCCTCTCGCCTACTGAAGCGCAAACGGGTCCCGCCCGCCGCCACGACACGCAAACCATCAAACGGCATAAAGAAATACTAAGCGGACTCCCCCACACAGCAGCCGAAATTTACGACACCTTTACGCAGAGCATCGAAACGCTTTATACTCGGCGCGATACTGATTGACTTTTTTCCGAAGGTTTGCCGCGTGAGGGATAGAAGTGGAAGCGCTGCCAAGCGCTGCAACGGATAGCCCGACCCCGCGCAGCGGGGGCACGCAAAAAAAAAGTAAAAAGTGAACACGCCGCAAATGACAAATAGTACTTGCTACCACTGCCGCCGCAAGGTGGCATAGTACCTACGACACTAAGCACAACGCAATGAAATTAGCCATATTTGATATCGACGGCACGCTCACGCACACAAATTTTGCCGATAAGGACTGCTATTTGCGCACCATCAGGGAGCAAATTCGCCCCGATGTTCGGCACTATGAGGAGGAAAGTTTCACGCATTTTACCGATAGCTGCATGGTCGTGGAACTGCATGAGCGTTATGCGGGCGCTGCGCCAAGTCCTGCCCAAACGGCGGCTTTTCAAAGTCGATATTTTGAGATGTTGCGGCGGGTTTGGGACGAAGATGCGAGCCATTTTGCTGCCGTGCGCGGGGCGGAAGAGGTACTTTTGCGCCTACGCGCCGAAGGTTGGGCTATAGCTTTGGCTACGGGCTGCTGGCGAGAGTCGGCGCAGATAAAATTGGGCTTTGCGGGCGTAAAATTGCCTGAAAATGCACCCCTTTCCACCGCAAGCGAGGGCTATTCGCGCCAAGACATCGTGAAAAATGCGATACATTGGGCGCAAGAAACCTACGCACAATCGGCATTTGAGCATACGGTTTATATCGGCGACGGAGTTTGGGATTTGCGCACTTGTGCAAGTTTAGCCCTACCCTTTGTGGGTATCGACGTAGATAATAATGCCCGCCGACAAGAATTATTGGGCGCGCATTGCCTTTTGAAAGACTATAGCGACTGGGCAAAATTGACGCATTTTTTGGAAAACGCTACCGCCCCGAAATAACCTACTACCTACTACCTACTACCCCCTTTCCCGCCCGAAGCGCCAGCCGATTTTTAGGGAGATTTCGGGCAATAGCATCTGCGGGCGGTACTCCTCTCCTCCCCCCAAATCAATAGCGCCATTGCCCGATAGGCGGGTATGTAGTGCCAGATGCGGAGAAAAATAAAGCCCCCGCCACAAAAAAATATGCCAGCCACAGCCCCCCGAAAAAATGAGGCTGTTGTACTGAAATTCTCTACCTTCGCCGCCGCTATTGGCTATCGACCAGATGCGTTGCTGCCAGTAGCCGCCCCCCCCACCAAAGTAAAAGCCTACAAAATCGGGGCGCAAAAAAAACTCGCCGTAAACCGTATTCGCTATGATGCGTTCACGTCTTAGCTGCGCGTCCAAAAAAAACGTGGGCATATTCACCCGCACCAAAGCCACGCGCATACGCACCCGCCCCAAGCCCAGCCAGCCACCCAAAGAGTAGCCGCCCAGTAGATAAGGTAAAAATTCCTGCTCCAGCCCCGCGTACAATATTTTGTACTCCGAAGGCAAGCTATCGCTCTGTGCAGGCAGCGCAGGGAGCAAACCCGCAAAGAAAAAACAGCACAAAAGCGCTCTGCGCACCACAAACAGGTTCATGTTAGACTTAGCTTTTTGGATTCAATTCGCCAAAACCCTCCATTTCGTTGGGCTTATTAGCTGGATGGCAGGCTTATTTTACCTGCCGCGACTGCTCGTATACTTGCGCGAAGCCCAAGACCAACCCGCCGCCGCTAGGGAGGTACTCGCGCCTGCTTTGAGCCTTTACGCGCGCCGCTTGTACAGTATTATCATGCAGCCCGCGCTGATTATCACCTTCGCGGCGGGCTTTGCGATGATATTTTTATACGGCTGGGAATGGTTCAGCCTTCAAATTTGGCTGCAAGTAAAATTGCTTTTTTTGTTCGCGCTTGTCGGCTTTCACCTTGCCTGCCGCCGCGTGCTTAGCAGGCTCGAAGCGGGCGATATTTCGTATTGGACATCCATGCGCCTGCGCCTTTTCAACGAATTGCCGACCCTGCTCATGCTCGCCATCGTACTGCTCGCCGTCTTTCGGCATGGGCTCAATTGGCTCTACGCGCTGGGCGTTTTGGCGGTTTTTGCGCTGCTTTTGTTGCTCGGTGTGCGCCTATATAAGCGCCTACGCAAGGAATGACGAGTTACGAGTTACGAGTTACGAGTTACGAAGTGAATAGTACTTACTACCAGCGAGCGCAGCGAGCTTGTACAAGCGCCGCGAGCCAAAGGCGAGCGGCGCAGTACCTATACACAAAGCACAATTACGACACAAAGCACAATCATAATTCGCAACTACCCCCACAATTCCTCCAGCGCCTTGCCTGTTATGGCGACGACTGTAGATTTTGGCAGGCTGCCGTCGTAGTCGGGAAATTGGCTGGTGGGTTTCGTGATGTCTTGAGTGAGCTCGCCAGGGTGCTGCACGCTCAAAAACAGCGTTTTACCGTCGGGCGCAAAACAAATACCCGTAAATTCTGCATCTTTCGGTGCATTGGCTACGCGTAGGGGTTTGCCCTTGTTTTCGCCTGTAGTCGGCACGACGAATAAGCTATTATTGCCCAAACCCTCGTAAGCGCCCTTGTTGATAGCCTCGCCCGACATATCGGAAGTAAACCACAAATTCCCTTTTTTATCGAAACCCAGATTATCGGGGCAGGCAAAATTTAGCTCCTTGCCTCCTGTGAGAAAATTGGAGGATTTGAATTTTAGCGCGGCTTTATCGTTGCCTGCTTCTTCGATTTTGAGGATAGTGCCCGTATAATTGCCTTTGGGTTTGTTGTTGGTCAGAGAGACGAAGACCGCCCCGCTAATGGGGTCTATTTCTATGTCTTCGGGTCTGTCTAAGGGGGTAGCGCCGACCAATTTGGCAGCTTCGCGCAGGCGCACGAGTACCTCCGTTTGGTTTTTGAATTTCGCTTGCAGGGCGGGTTGTTCGTCGTAGACGAGCGAAATCCATTCGCCTTTTTCCGTATTGGCGACGTATAATTTGCCTGATTCGAGGCTATTGGGTTTGTCGCTGATGAATTTGTAGAGGTGTTCGCTATTGGCATCGTCGCCCGTATAGACGACGGTGCGCCCATCGGGTAGGGCGAAGCAGGTAGCGCATTCGTGGGCGCAGCGCCCTAAGGCAACGAGCTTTTTGGCTTTGCCTGTGCGCAGGTCTACTTCTACGACCCAGCCGTAGTGTTCGGGCTTGTTTTGTGGGAAATGTTTTTCCCAGCCGTAGTAAGTACTTTGTATGTGTTTCGGTTTGGCGGGGTCTGTGTAGTCGGTTTCGCCGTAAAACATATCATAGTTTTCTTCGCAGGTGAGGACATTGCCCCAAGGGGTAACGCCGCCCGCGCAGTTGCCCAGCGTGCCCATGCCTTCGGTCGCTCCGCCGATGGGTTCGCTCCAAGCGAAGGGTATCATCGTATGCCCTGTGATGCGGCGATTGTAGGCATCTTCTTTGACGAGTTCCCAAAGCCCTTTATCGTCTTTGCGTACACGCACGATGCTACCGCCGACGGTATACATTTCTTTTTCTACGTCGAGTTTCGTTTTTTTGGCGAAATCGCCATCGGCAAAACCCGTAACAAAGAGTGCTTGCAGATATTCGTGATTTGACCACAAAAGCCCGTCGTTAGGGTTTGCGCCGTCAAGCGGCACGAATGCCAGATAATCGCAGTGCATACCGAATTGGTGTGCTTCCGATATGGGGTCGTTCCAGCGCACGATAACCTTATATTCCAGCCCTTCCGTAAGTTGCAATTTATCTTCCAGCGAGGGCGCTATGGCTTTGAGCGGGAAAGGTTTTTCGGCATTAGGTGTAGGGGCGGGCGGGGTGCTGCTTGTGTTTTCGCTTTTGCAGCTACTCGCTACGAGCGGGGCGACGGCAGCGACTACAGCCGTGCGCGAAAGAAATTGCAGAAAGTCGCGGCGCGATTTTTTCATATGTTAGAATGACGAGTTACGAATGACGAGTTACGAATGACGAATGACGAATGACGAATGACGAATGACGAATGA